>NZ_FNNS01000008.1 GCF_900106795.1 Aequorivita viscosa
AGTTTAGTTTCTTTGTTGACCAACTTCCTTTCGAAAGTTAATCTACGCTGTCAATCTCAATATCTCAATGAACTTTTCCCTATATGTTAGAGAAGTACTTTTTGTCGGTGGCACGGAGTTGAACCGTTACTATCACTGCCCCTCACCGTGTTTTTACGAACGCGCCTATCGCTAAGCGGGTGCAAATATACAACTCTTTTTTAATCCTGCAATGCTTTTTGTAAAAACATTTGAAAAAAAATTAAGAACTTGTTTTTGCTTTTTAAACACTTTTGCTGTTTCCCTAAGCGGCTGCAAACATAAAACTCTTTTTGCAACCCCACAAGGCTTTTTGAAAAGTATTTCTAAAAAAAAGAACGTGTTACTAACTAATTTAAACAACCATTATTCTGCTGTCGTTAGCGGGGTGCAAATGTAAAACCCTTTTTCGTAACTCGCAACACTTTTTTAAAGTATTTCCTAATTTATTTTAAAGAACTGCTTCCTAACTTGTAAGGGAACCTAAGCTCCCGTCCTAAGCGGCTGCAAATGTAGAACCCTTTTCTAAAACACACAAACTAATTCAACCTTTTTTTAAAACTTTTTAATCCAAATATCACCAACCAACTATAACAAAAATACTTACACCTAAAATTAATTTTATTTAATGTATACCTTAATATATAGACTATAATTTCACTCCGATGCCTCGCATCCCTATAATCAATTTAACAAACCAACTAAGCACAACTAACAGCCTTAATAAGGAACTCCCTACCGCTTTCATTTAATTCGCCAACAATAACCAAAATCAATTATTGCAAACTGCCGAAACTAACACTATCTTTGCACCCTAAAATTTTTCAGCATATGATAGCCATTACCTTACCCGACGGAAGTGTAAAGCAATTTGAAGCAGGTGTTACTCCAATGGATGTAGCTAAAAGCATAAGTGAAGGATTTGCTCGGAATGTAATTTCGGCAGCCTTCAATAAAGTAACTGTAGAAACATCCACCCCATTAACCCAAGATGGAAACCTAGTATTATATACATGGAAGGACGATCAAGGTAAAAAAGCTTTTTGGCATTCGTCTGCTCATATTCTAGCGCAAGCATTAGAACAACTTTATCCAAATATTAAACTAACCATAGGACCCGCGATAGAAAACGGTTTCTATTACGACGTTGATTTTGGCGACACAACTCTTTCTGATAAAGACCTTAAAGAGATTGAAACTAAAATGTTAGAAATTGCCAGAGGAAAGCACGAATTTTCTATTCGAGAAACTTCCAAGGCAGAAGCCTTAGATTATTACAAGAAGCAAGGTAATGAATATAAAGTAGAGTTAATTGAAAATTTAGAAGACGGAACCATTACTTTTTGCGATCACGACGACTTTACAGATCTTTGTCGCGGCGGGCACATTCCTAACACAGGCATTGTTAAAGCCATTAAATTAATGAGTATTGCAGGCGCCTATTGGAGAGGTGATGAAAACAATAAACAATTAACGCGCGTTTATGGTATCAGCTTTCCTAAGCAGAAAGAATTAACCGAATATCTTGAGTTATTAGAGGAAGCTAAAAAGCGCGACCACAGAAAGCTTGGTAAAGAACTTGAACTTTTCACCTTTTCACAAAAAGTAGGGCAAGGTCTACCGCTTTGGTTACCAAAAGGCGCTGCACTTCGCGAAAGACTTGAAAACTTCCTAAAGAAAGCTCAAAAAAAGGCTGGTTACGAAATGGTAGTAACGCCTCATATTGGTCATAAAGAATTATATCTAACTTCTGGACATTACCAAAAATACGGTGCAGATAGCTTCCAGCCCATACTAACTCCACATGAAGGCGAGGAGTTTTTACTTAAACCAATGAATTGCCCTCATCACTGTGAAATTTTTAAAACTAAGCCTTGGTCATATAAAGATTTACCCAAACGATTTGCCGAATTTGGAACAGTGTACCGATACGAACAAAGTGGCGAACTTCACGGTTTGACTCGCGTACGTGGATTTACGCAAGATGACGCTCATATATTTTGTACTCCGGATCAATTAGATACCGAATTCAAAAAGGTAATTGACTTAGTACTCTATGTATTTGGTTCATTAGGCTTTGATAACTTTACAACACAAGTTTCGTTAAGGGATCCCGATAAACCTGAAAAATATATAGGCAACCCGGAATTATGGGAAAAGGCGGAAGCAGCCATCATCAGTGCTGTAAAAGACAAGGAACTTGACTATGTAATAGAGGAAGGAGAAGCCGCATTTTACGGGCCAAAACTCGACTTTATGGTAAAAGATGCATTGGGTAGAAGCTGGCAACTAGGAACAATTCAAGTAGATTATACATTGCCTGAACGATTTGAATTAGAGTATAAAGGCAGTGATAATGAAATGCACCGACCAGTAATGATTCACCGTGCTCCTTTTGGTAGTATGGAACGATTTATAGCTATTTTATTGGAGCACACTGGAGGAAATTTCCCCTTATGGTTAATGCCAGAACAGGTAGCCATCTTGTCACTCAGCGAAAAATATGAAAAATACTCCCAAAAAGTTTTAAATTTGCTTGAAAATGACGAAATTCGCGCCCTTACAGACAATCGAAACGAAACCATTGGTAAGAAAATTAGGGAAGCTGAAATGAATAAAATCCCTTATATGCTTATCGTAGGAGAGCAAGAAGAACAAGATGGTACGGTTTCTGTACGTAAGCACGGAGAAGGCGACATAGGCACAATGCCTCTGGAAACCTTTTCAGAATTGATTCAAGATGCAATTAAAGCCGAATCGAAAGAATTTAATGTTTAACTAAAATAATATTAGCCATAGCAATACGAAGAAAAAGAAGTAGAGGCCCTGCAAGGGTGATTAAAGAAGATCAGCACAGAATTAATGGAAAGATTCGTGCCGAAGAAGTACGCCTTGTAGGAGAGAATGTTGAAGTAGGAGTTTATCCTTTAAGAAAAGCGCGTGAGATTGCCGAAGAACAAGAACTAGACCTTGTCGAAATCTCACCAAATGCAAATCCACCTGTATGCAAAGTCATAGACTATAAAAAGTTTGTGTACGAGCAAAAAAAGCGTGAAAAAGCACTAAAGGCTAAAGCAACCAAAGTAACCATTAAGGAAATCAGGTTTGGCCCGAACACCGATGATCACGATTACGAATTTAAGAAAAAACATGCTGAAAAGTTTTTGCAGGAAGGTTCTAAACTTAAAGCATATGTGTTCTTTAAAGGTCGTTCTATAATCTTTAAAGACCAAGGTGAGATTTTGCTTTTACGTCTTGCCAGGGATTTGGAAGAGTTTGGAAAAGTAGAACAAATGCCGAAACTTGAAGGGAAGCGTATGATTATGTTCATTGCCCCTAAAAAGAAGTAAAAACAGTTTTCAAGCTGTTTGCTTAGATTTTATTAAAAAATATTAAATCCAATAAAAGGATTAATAATCTTTCTTTGTTTATACGCAAAGGAAGTATAGAAAGGAACCCCTCCTATCATACAATGGCTGGAGGGTTAAAAAGCGAAATAATAACTAAATTAAAGTAGGAAAACATGCCGAAACAAAAAACAAAATCCAGTGCTAAGAAGCGCTTTAAGCTTACAGGTACAGGTAAAATTAAAAGAAAGCATGCGTTTAAAAGCCACATCTTAACAAAGAAAAGCAAAAAACGTAAGCTTGCGTTAACTCACGATGCATTAGTTCATGAGGCTGACGAAAGTAATGTTAAGCAAATGCTTCGTTTGAAGTAATACTGTTTAACCGGTTAAAACTATTATTTACACCCTGGAGTAGCGCCAACACAATTTTAAATTAGCCATTGTTGATTTAAGAAGTTTGAAACAAGTGTCATTAAAATAAAGACCGCCTACTACAAAAACAATTAAAATTATGCCTAGATCAGTAAATTCAGTTGCGAAGAGAGCCCGCCGTAAAAAGGTTCTTAAACAAGCCAAAGGTTACTTTGGAAGACGTAAAAACGTTTGGACGGTAGCAAAAAACGCTGTGGACAAAGCTATGCTTTATTCATACCGTGACCGTCGTGTAAAAAAGAGAAATTTCAGATCCTTATGGATTACTCGTATTAATGCGGGTGCAAGACAGCATGGAATGTCTTATTCACAGTTTATGGGAAGTATGAAAAATAGCGGAATAGAACTTAACCGTAAGGTTTTGGCAGATTTAGCTATGAATCATCCAGAAGCTTTTGCAGCAATCGTAAAAAAAGTAAAATAAGACATTAACTATATTATTTCGCTCTAAAACCGCTTCAGTAATGAGGCGGTTTTTTTATGTATTTAGACGAAATAAGGAAGATTTCTTATCTTCGTTAAAAACCTTTCTAATGCAACGAACAAAACTCCTGATTCTTCTATTTCTATTGCTTTCAGGAAGTATTCTATTTGCTCAAAAAATTACTGGAAAATATTACAGAATAGATCGATACGATAAGGTATATCTTCCAATGGGGGAAATATCTTTTGCAGATAGATTGGTTACATACCAAGTGGGACATCCCGCTCCAAATAAAAAATATCGAGATAGCACCCAAGTCCTTCACGAACCTAACTATTCTAATTACCACACTCCAAATTTTGCATCCTTAGGATGTGGAGGCGTTTTGGTTGTTGAATTTACCGACAATGGTTTTATGAACTTACCTGGCGATGACATTTATATTTTTGAAGTTGGCCCCTCGCGTGAAGCAGCAAAGGTTGAAATTTCTGAAGACGGCGAAGATTGGCTATATGCAGGATTAATTACTGGAGGAAAATCACCCATAGATTTAAGTGATGTAGGAATTGATGAAGATACCGTTTTCTATTTTTTACGTATTACAGACCTAAAAAGCCTATGCAGAAGTATAAGTGCTGGTGCTGATATTGATGCCATCGGAGCTATTAATAGTGTTATAAAACTAACCATTGAAGCCGATGTCCTTTTTGACGTAGCAAAGTTCGATTTAAAAGAAACAGCCAAACACAGCATTGATTCGCTAGCTAAATCTATACAAATTGTAGATAAAGCTACCATAGTAATTCAAGGGCATACCGATAGTGATGGAAATGAAGAAATGAATATGGAACTTTCAAAAAATAGATGTGTCGCAGTTAAAGAACGACTATCTGAAATTTTAGGCGAATCTGTTGGCTACGACTATGAAGTGCTAGCTTTTGGGGAAAGCAAGCCTAAAGTTCCAAATGACACAGACGAAAACAAACAAATAAACCGAAGGGTAGAAATTATGATATTACCACCTAAGGAATACTATGAAAGTATACAGAAAAATTAAGTTTTTTGCTTCTTCTTCTTAGCTGCTGGAAACAACACATTGTTTAGAATAAGCCTATAGCCTGGTGAGTTAGGATGTAGGGCCAACTCGGTAGGTGCATCCCCTACTCTATGCTGATAATCTTCGGGATCGTGACCTCCGTAAAAAGTAAAAAAGCCTTTCCCATTTATTCCATGGATGTATCTTGCCTCGCCATTTGATTTGTTTTCTCCCATCACCAATACATTAGCCTTTACGTGGTCGCGCTCAAATGCCGTAGTTTGCCCCATAAATCCTTTTACTAGAGCGGTATGATTTTGACAAAGCATGGTAGGAATAGGATCCCATTTTGCAGAATAATCCATAAGCGTAAAGTAGTCAGATTCCTTTGGAAC
This sequence comes from Aequorivita viscosa, assembly GCF_900106795.1. GTDB lineage: Bacteria > Bacteroidota > Bacteroidia > Flavobacteriales > Flavobacteriaceae > Aequorivita > Aequorivita viscosa. The sequence continues at coordinate 5,655 of NZ_FNNS01000008.1, forward strand.
TTTTCGTTTGTTGGTCGTATCAATGCTTGAAAACTCATAAACCATCGGATTTCTTTCTAACGTAAAATCAGTAAATGCAAAGGTTTTATTGAAATCAATCTTACTTTGATAGTTTGGCTCGCTAGGATCACCATCAAACATGGGTTCACAAATATCCACCCCTTCAGCAGAAAGAGCAATATCGAAGCTATCAGTTGCACTACACATAGCAAACATAAATCCACCTCCAATTACATAATCTCGAATATTTTTAGCAACAGCCAGCTTTTCTTCAGAAACTTTTGAATACCCTAATTTGGCAGCAAGCGCTTCTGCTCGTTTCTTTTCTTCAATATACCAAGGAGTCGAACGGTAGGCCCTGTAAAACTTTCCATATTGACCCGTAAAATCTTCGTGATGTAAGTGCAACCAATCGTATAAAATTAACTGGTCGCTTAGAACCTCTTCGTCATAAATTACGGTATACGGAATTTCAGCATAAGTCAAAACCATAGTAACTGCATCATCCCACGGCAAATTACTTTTAGGCGAATAGACTGCTATTTTAGGCGCTTTCTCCAAAACCACAGCGTCCATATTTTTTGAAGGACTACTAATCTCGGTTAAAATTTGTTCCGTTCTACTATTGGAAAGCACTTCAAAAGAAACACCGCGAATTTGACATTCTCTTTGAATTTCGGGAGTATCGGGCATCAAAAATGAACCACCTCGATAGTTCAATAACCATTTTACAGTTAGCTGCTTTTCCAAAACCCAATAGGTTATTCCGTAAGCTTTCAAATGTTCCTTTTGAAATTTTGCATCCATTGGAATAAGAATGTATGAAGCAAATGAATTAATTGAAAATAAAAGTAAAAACAGTAAAGAGATTTTCTTGATCATAGTGTAAATATAGCAACAAATTTTAAGCCAAGTCTTTGGCCACATAATTATTCAGAATACAGTGAAAAATAGTCATCTTTCAAATTATATTTCGATTCGTGAGCAAGAAAAGGTTAAAAAAATAAAAGATAAGTTAAATTCAAAGGATAAGTATTGATAGTAAACAAATTAAGAAAAAAAGCTTAAAATCTAAAAGCTAAAGTTATTCTAAAGCCTTTGACAGCGCATTATCCTCTCCTAATTTTGTCTGTAAATTACAATAAAAAACTATAGATATGAAAAAGACATTTTTAATTCTAACAACATTTTTAGGTATTGCTGTAGCATCAGCACAATCGGATAAATCGGGTTTTGACTTTGGTGTTCGCGGAGGTGTAAACTTTGCAAATATTACAACAAACGACGATTTAGGTTCTCCAGAGAGCCGAACAAACTTCTACGCAGGTTTGGTAGCAGAACTTCCTTTACAGGAACGCTTTTCATTGCAAGGAGAGGTTTTTTACTCTGGGCAAGGCTTTGAGCGAAACATTCCTTTAGTAGCTAACGAAAAAATAGCGTACACGAATAAGGCAGACTATATTCAAGTACCTCTATTAGCTAAATTTTATATAGTAGAAGGGCTAAGCATCGCTGCTGGTCCACAATTTGGGTTTAAAGTAAGTGAAAAAGTTGCGTATGATTCTTCCGCAGTTGTTGGTTCTATTGAAACTGACAAAATTCAAACATTCGATTTTCAAGGAACTGGTGGTTTAGAATATAAGTTTGATAACGGATTGTTTATACAAGGACGATATACGTATGGGTTTTCTGACTTGGTTAAAAACAATGATATCCATACATCAGTATTTTCAGCTGGTCTAGGATATATGTTTTAAAATAAAACGTAGGTAATAAATAAGGGTCGAGAAATTTCTCGACCCTTTTCTATTTATTCTGTCCTGTAATTGTTGAGATATTCTCCTTTAGAAAGGAACATCGTTTTCATGCCCTCCACCAAAATCATCATTCATTGAGCTACCAAACGCTTCATTAGCTGATGGCAAATTCTTAGTTTTAAAAGAATCGTCATTTGCAGCATCATTCATTCTTGAATAAATTTCTGTTGGTGTATCAAAAGTATCGAGGTTTTCGAACTTACCAAGATGCCCAACGAACTTAAGTCTAATTTCATCTAAGCCACCATTTCTGTGTTTCGCGACAATAAATTCAGCTTGGCCAGCGGTTGGTGAATGTTCTTCATCATCCCATTCATCAATTTTGTAGTATTCTGGACGATAAATAAATGATACAATATCGGCATCCTGTTCAATTGCACCAGACTCACGAAGGTCGGAAAGCAGCGGGCGTTTACTCCCTCCACGGGTTTCTACTGCTCTAGAAAGCTGCGAAAGTGCAATTACTGGAATGCTTAATTCTTTAGCTAGTGCTTTTAAGTTTCGAGAAATAGTAGAAATTTCCTGCTCACGATTTCCTCCTTTCTGGCTTCCGCCTGCTGTCATTAATTGAAGGTAATCAATTACAATTAGTTTAATATCGTGTTGAGATGAGAGTCTTCTAGCTTTTGCACGAAGGTCGAAAATAGAAAGCGAAGGGGTATCATCTATAAATAATGGTGCTTTCTCCAAATTTTTCACCTTCACATTTAATTGTTCCCATTCGTGCTTCTCAAGATTTCCAGTACGTAGTTTCTCTGAACTTAGATGAGTTTCTGACGAAATTAAACGCGTGATAAGCTGAACTGAGGACATCTCTAATGAGAAAAATGCCACAGGAATATTGTGTTCTACAGCCATATTTCGCGCCATAGATAGCGTTAAAGCCGTTTTACCCATACCTGGACGAGCGGCAATAATAATCAAATCACTTGGTTGCCATCCCGAAGTTAGTTCATCAAGTTTAGAAAAACCTGAAGGAACTCCAGAAAGTCCTTCTTTATTGGCTATTTCTTCAATTCTTTTCTTCGCTTGAATAACTAAGTCTTGCGCCGTTTCAGAAGATTTTTTAATATTTCCTTGAGTTACCTCATAGAGTTTTGCTTCTGCGCTATCTAACAAATCGAAAACATCGGTTCCTTCGTCGTATGAAGCCTCTATTATTTCATTCGAAATTTTAATTAAGCTACGCTGAATATATTTTTGAAGAATAATACGTGCGTGGAATTCAATATGTGCCGAAGAAGACACTTTTTGAGTGAGTTGAATCAAGTAAAACTCACCTCCTGCCAAGTCTAATTTTCCAGCTTTTTTAAGTTGTGACGAAACGGTTAATAAGTCAATTGGTTGACTATCTTCAAACAATGCATAAATCGCTTCAAAAATGTATTGATGCGCTGGTCTATAAAAAACATCGGCGTTTAAAATGTCAATAACCTCATCGACTCCTTTTTTATCAATCATCAATGCGCCGAGAACAACCTCTTCTAAATCAATTGCTTGCGGAGGAACCTTCCCTTTTTCAAGCGAGATAACCTGCGAACTGCGGGGTGAAAAACTAGTGTGGGGTTTAATTTTTTCCATTGAGCGAATGTAAAGAAAATGATGAGATGAATCCATTATTTTTTAGGATTCTCTATTAACATGTCGTCAACAATCTAACTGTTAACAACTTCAAATTTATGTTTATAACCACAAAAAAAATCCGAAGCACGAACCTCGGATTTGCGGTATTGTATACTATAGTTACTTCTACCCTTTAAAGGCTCCCATGTCCAGATATTTGTCCATCCGTTTTTTAACCAAATCTGTTGGGGATAACATTTTTAATTCTTTGTAAGTCTTTTCAATAACCTCAGCAACGGTCAAAAATGTTTTTTCGCGATTGCTATGAGCGCCACCTAAAGGTTCTTTTACTATCTCATCGATAAGTTTGAGTTTTTTCATATCGGTAGCTGTAAGTTTTAAGGCTTCAGCTGCTTGTTCTTTATACTCCCAGCTTCGCCATAAAATAGATGAACAGCTTTCTGGAGAAATAACCGAATACCAAGTATTTTCAAGCATAAGGACTCTATCGCCTACACCAATACCTAAAGCGCCGCCACTGGCACCTTCACCTATTATTATTACAATTATAGGCACTTTTAATCGAGTCATTTCCAAAATATTTCGAGCAATCGCCTCTCCTTGTCCTCTTTCTTCAGCTTCAAGTCCTGGAAAAGCACCTGGAGTATCAACAAGAGTAACAACTGGAAGCCCGAACTTTTCGGCAGATTTCATTAAGCGCAACGCCTTTCTGTAGCCTTCTGGATTTGCCATACCAAAATTTCGGTATTGGCGGGTTTTAGTATTGTATCCTTTTTGCTGGCCAATGAACATATAGCTCTGATTTCCAATTTTACCTAAACCGCCGACCATTGCCTTATCATCCTTAAAGTTTCTATCGCCGTGAAGTTCTAAAAAAGAATCCCCACACATGGCGTTAATATAATCCATAGTATAAGGACGGTCTGGATGACGTGAAAGCTGCACTCGCTGCCAAGGCGTAAGATTTTTATATATTTCTGCTTTCTTTTCCTTGAGCTTTTTTTCAATTTGCTTACAGGTATTGCTAACATCTACATCGCTCTCCTCTCCTATAAGACAAGCTTTTTCGTATTGTTCCTGTAGTTCCTTAATAGGCAATTCAAAATCGAGATATTCCATATTAACTACCTTTCTTTAAAATTTATTAATTCACAAAGATAAAATTTTGTGCTTAGGTTTTTGATAATCTTTTTCGTTTTCTTTCCTGAGTAATCTTAATAATTCCGTTAGCTATGACTGTCAACAAGATAATGATAGCTCCGTAGTAAAACTGAGACCCCATTTTTTCAGCATCTCCCAAAACCAACAAAGCTAATATTATTCCGTAAACCGGCTCCATATTAATAGTTAACATTACGGTATAGGGACTTATCCATTTCATAACGTGAATAGAAGCTATAAAAGCATACGCAGTACAACCCGAAGCTAAAATGGCTAGATACATCCAATCGTGAGTAGAAACACTAAAAAATTCGGTGGTAAAACTGCCAGAGATAGCGAGATATATGGAGATTCCGATGACACCAAATAGCAATTCATAAAACGATATAGCCGAAGCCTTATGTTTCAAAACGAATTTCCCATTAATTACAGAAAACAATGCGCTTAAAAATGCAGATATTAAGGCTAAAACAATTCCTAATGTATAGGAAGCCTCTACATCAAAAATGATATAAAGTCCGACCATTACTAGCAGTCCAAAAAACACCTCATACCAAATAATTTTTCTTCCATAAAGTAATGGCTCTAGTAGCGATGTAAAAAATGCTCCTGTAGAAATAACAGCAAGCGTTACCGAAACATTTGATGCTTTTATTGCACCAAAAAAAGTGAGCCAATGTAAAGCAATGATGATTCCAGCCAAGGCAAAACCGCCTAGCGTCTTCATTGAGAACCTAAGGTTCTCCTTTTTAATTTTTAAGTACAAAAACACAAATCCGGTAGCCAGTAACATTCTATACCAAACTAGTGGAATTGCTTCAAGAGTTATCAATGCTCCTAAAACCGCAGTGAATCCCCAAATAAAAACTATAAAATGGAGATGAAGGTAGTTGAGGAGCTTATCGTTTTGCATTTCTTAAAAGATAAATTGCCAGGATTGCGAACACAATATTCGGAAACCAAGTGGCAATAAAAGGTGAGAATGAACTCTGCTCGGCCATTGTTCCGAAGACTTTATCAAAAAAGATAAAAATCATTCCAATACCGATTCCTATGGCGAGGTTTACGCCCATCCCTCCTCTTCTTTTTACAGAAGATACAGCTACTGCGATAATGGTAAGTATATATGCAGAAACAGGTAAACTCCAGCGTTTGTAGCGAACAACTTCATACCTTCCAATATTCGATGATCCCCGTGCCTTTTCTTTTTTAATAAAATCGTTTAATTCTGTAAAACTAAGTGTTTCAGCTATGTAGGTTACTGGGGTTAAATCTTCCAAATCAAAAGAAAACACAGTATCTAATCGTTGACTTCGCTCTAAAATATCAGAAGTTTTTCCAATTTCTCTTTTTGTATAGTTGAAAAGTGTATACGTACTGTCCTCAGGGTTGTATTTAATTTGTGTAGCCGCAATTTTATACTTCATTTCGTTGCCCTCGAAATGCTCCAAAGTAAAATTACTTCCAATATTCTCATTTACATTGAAATAGCTCACGTAGATATAATCGTTATCATTAATTTGGGTATAGACGTTGTTCTGATCTCGATCTTGCTTCCCTTTTTTTAAATAATTATATGAAAACTCATTAAAGCCTTTACTCGCCTTGGGCGCTAAATACATACTGAATATCAAGGCTGAAATACATACAATAGTAGCTCCAATTATATAAGGTCGTAAAAATCGATAATAGGAAACACCGCTACTCAAAAATGCAATAACTTCGGTGTTGTTAGCGAGTTTTGAAGTAAACCAGATTACTGATAAGAAGAGGAATAAAGGAAAAAGGAGGTTGGCAAAATAGATGGTAAAGTCGTACAAATACTTTATCACCTCTATTATTGGCACTTCGTTATCGAGAATTTTATCAATCTTTTCAGCAAGGTGAACTGTTATACCTATAGGAATAAAAAGCAGCAACAAAAGGGCGAAGGTGCCCAAGTATTTTCGCAATATGTATCTATCCAGTATGCTGAGCATATTACAGTCGTTGATCTAGTTTCTTGACCATGCTTTCCTTCCACGAAGCAAAATCTCCCGCTAATATATGTTTTCTGGCTTCGCGAACCAACCAAAGGTAAAATCCAAGGTTATGAATACTACCAATCTGTCTTCCTAACATTTCGTTTACGGTAAATAAATGTCGTAAATAGGCTTTACTATATTCGGTATCTACCCAAGTAATTCCCATGGGGTCTATAGGAGAGAAATCATCTTCCCATTTTTTATTTTTGATATTTATAATTCCTTCAGAAGTAAAAAGCATTCCATTACGTCCGTTTCGCGTAGGCATTACACAGTCGAACATATCTATTCCCAAAGCAATATTTTCCAAAATATTGACCGGAGTTCCTACTCCCATCAAGTATCGAGGCTTATCTTTTGGAAGAATCTCTGTAACCACAGCTGTCATTTCGTACATTTCTTCTGCCGGTTCTCCAACAGAAAGTCCGCCAATGGCGTTTCCTTCTGCACCTACTGAAGCAATATATTCTGCCGATTGTTTTCGCAAATCTTTATAGGTACTCCCTTGAACAATCGGGAAAAAAGACTGATCGAAACCGTATTTTACAGGTGATTTCCCTAAATGATTAATACATCGATCTAGCCATCGATGCGTCATATGCATAGATCGTTTTGCGTAATTATAATTACACGGATAAGGCGCACATTCATCAAAGGCCATAATAATGTCCGCACCAATTGTGCGCTGGATTTCCATTACATTTTCTGGAGTAAACAGGTGATAACTGCCATCTATATGGCTTTTAAACTTCACCCCTTCTTCTTTGATTTTTCTATTTGCCGAAAGCGAATACACCTGATACCCACCGCTATCGGTAAGAATATTTCGGTCCCAATTCATGAATTTATGAAGTCCTCCTGCCTTTTCAAGAATTGGCATCTGCGGACGTAGGTATAAATGATAGGTATTACCAAGAATTATATCTGGATTTATATCCTCTCTAAGTTCGCGTTGATGAACTCCTTTTACCGAGCCCACTGTTCCCACAGGCATAAATATTGGAGTTTCAATTACTCCGTGATCGGTTGTTATTGTTGCCGCACGAGCGTCGCTATTTATATCTGTAGCTTCTAATTTAAATTGCATTCAGCTAATTTTAGTAAGTCGCAAAGATAGCATTATGGATTTTAGATTTTAGATTTTGGAATGACGATTTTGGATAGTCGAATTTAGATTGATGGTTTTTCATTTAAGACATTACCCGATACTTCCTAAAGAGTCTCTATTAGTAAAGAATGAAAATTTAATAAAAACGGTCAACGCTAATTAGGGAAGTTCTGCACCTGTCATCTAGCATCTAATGGCTAATATCTGTCATACAACACCCAGCATCTAGCACCCATCTGTTAACAAAACTCCAAAATCGTTAATAAACCCTTCTTCTCCTTTTTGACCACCAAACTTAAAAGCATTACTTTTACAGTGTAAATAAAAACTCATTATGGCAGATTATAAAGCTCTTGAAGATTTGGTTATTCAAGTTCGAAGAGACATTTTAAGACAGGTACACAAAGTTAACTCAGGGCATCCTGGAGGATCGTTAGGTTGTGCCGAATTTTTTGTAGCCCTTTACAACGAAATCATGGAGCGCAAGGATTCCTTCGCGATGGACGGCAAAGATGAAGACATCTTCTTTCTTTCCAACGGACATATTTCCCCTGTGTTCTACAGTGTTTTGGCACGATCTGGATACTTTCCAGTTGAAGAACTAAACACCTTTAGATTGTTAAACTCTAGACTTCAAGGTCATCCAACCACACACGAAGGCTTACCAGGGGTTAGAATTGCTTCAGGTTCACTGGGGCAAGGAATCTCAGCCGCTATTGGTGCTGCATTGGCTAAAAAACTAAACAACGACAACCACATAGTTTATGCTCTTTGTGGCGATGGTGAATTACAAGAAGGACAAAATTGGGAAGCAATTATGTATGCCGCCGGAAACAGCGTGGACAATTTAATTGTTACCGTAGATCTAAACGGGCAACAAATTGACGGATCAACAGACAATGTACTTCCTTTAGGAAATGTAAGAGCTAAGTTTGAAGCTTTTGGCTGGGATGTTTTAGATATAAAAGAAGGAAACGACTTGAAAGCAATTATTCCAGGAATGCAAAAAGCAAAGGAAAGAACTGGCAACGGTAAGCCTGTTTGTGTTTTGTTACATACTGTTATGGGTAATGGTGTTGATTTTATGATGCACACACACGACTGGCACGGAAAAGCACCTAACGACGAACAACTAGAAAATGCACTATCGCAGAATCCAGTTACTTTAGGGGATTATTGATCCCCCTACCCCTTAAGGGGAACTCAAACTCAATGAAAACATTAATTGTAAAAACGACCTAAGAAAACCCCTCCTTTGGAGAGGTTGGAGAGGACTAAAAGATACCCGCCTGCGCGGGCAATAAATATGAAAAAATATACAGATTCAGGCAAAAAAGACACTCGCTCTGGTTTTGGTGATGGATTAACCGAACTTGGGAAGAAGAATAAGGATGTAGTAGCGCTTTGTGCAGACCTAACAGGTTCGCTAAAAATGGACGACTTTAAAAAGAATCATCCAGAACGATTCTTTCAAGTGGGGATTGCCGAGGCTAATATGATTGGAATGGCGGCAGGAATGACCATCGGCGGTAAAATTCCGTTTACAGGTACATTCGCGAACTTCTCTACAGGAAGGGTATACGACCAAATTCGCCAGAGTGTAGCTTATAGTGGGAAAAACGTGAAAATATGCGCTTCACACGCAGGATTAACCTTAGGTGAAGACGGTGCAACACACCAAATTCTAGAAGATATCGGATTAATGAAAATGCTTCCAGGAATGACTGTAATTAACACTTGCGATTACAATCAAACCAAAGCTGCCACTATCGCTATAGCCGATTATGAAGGCCCAGTATATCTTCGTTTTGGACGACCAAAAGTGGCTAACTTCACTCCTGAAGACCAAAACTTCCAAATAGGAAAAGCAGTTCAACTGCAAGAAGGAACTGATGTTACAATAATTGCTACCGGACATTTAGTTTGGGAAGCTTTACAGGCAGCAGAAACGCTTAATGAGAAAGGTATCAAAGCAGACGTAATCAACATCCATACAATAAAACCTTTGGATGATGATGCAATTCTAAAAAGCGTTAAAAAAACTGGTTGTGTAGTAACCGCAGAGGAACACAATTTCCTTGGTGGTTTAGGCGAAAGTGTAGCTAGATTACTTTCAACACAGCATCCAGCACCACAGGAATTTATAGCAACACAAGACACCTTTGGCGAATCGGGTACTCCAGAACAATTAATGGAAAAATACGGCTTAAACGCTTCAGCAATTGTAAACGCTGTTAATAGAGTTATTGCTCGAAAATAACGCGTTGTTCTTTATTGGATTGATGGTATTACTATTATAGTTTACTAAATTGATATTCGATAATTTTATAATTTCTTAAAAATAAAATGCCCCTCTCGTTATGAAAGGGGCATTTTATTTATTTTCTTTTTTTATTCTAGATCGTTGGATCTAAGTAATCTTCGATACCATTTCCATTTTTATCTGGAAATTCTAGCGTTCCATCTTCATGAATAATTATTTCATCACGAGTTAAGCGGCGATCTCCATCATCATCGTTATCTAAATAATTTGGAATTCCGTCTCCGTCGGTATCATCATCCATCAAGTACTGATTGTTATTTAAATCTTCCATATACGAAGGAATTCCGTCATTGTCGTGATCTGCAATTTCTCTTGAGAACAATTCGAATGAGAAAATTAGCTGGTCATACGGAAGAATATTAGCTGTTGTTGGAGGATATTGATAGTACCCCAAGCCAGATGGCACAAAAACAGCTCCAATTCCGAAGTTCTCAAAAGTCAGAGTTCCGTCTGGATTGGTAGTTACGTTTGAAGCTCCTCTAAACTCAATTAAAGCTTGTTGTAACCCTCTAATTATACCTGCGCTAAGCCCTTGATCGTTTTGTTCATCAACTAAGTTAAAGCGAATTGGAGTTACCGCATTGTCAAACATTTCTAGGGTTAATGTTCTGCCCTCGTAAGTATTTGTTGTATTGTCAGAAAAGTGAGGTCTATCACCTTCACCTTCGCGAACTTTCAAATAATATAATTTATATTCAACGCTAGAATCAATCACATCAGTAACTACCTTAGAAGAAACTTGATCAATTAAAGGCGTTTTAGATGCATTTTCACCTGCAATTGTATCAAAAACAATTTTAAAGTTATCCGGATCCGTTAAAAAGTCTTCATAGTTATAGAAGTGCGTTTCTAAGAACTCTTCAATTTCGGCTTGAGCACGTGCTGCTTCTGGCCCACGTTCTCTTGGCGGAGGTGGTGGCTCGGGCGAGTCATCATCCTTTTTACAAGAAACAGTAAAGGCGAACAAAGCTACCAATAAAACAAATATGTATTTAAATCTAATCATCATCGCTAATTTGAGGGCGCAAGATACAATTTTCGGTTATTTTTGTACACGCTATTAACGTTGTTTTTAGGTTTATAATTTATGAGAGTAGATAAATATTTGTGGTGTATACGATATCACAAAACGCGAAATATTGCTACCCAAGCTTGTAAAAAAGGAGCTGTTAGGGTTAATGGTAGCGTTGTAAAACCATCGCGAGAGGTTTATCCAGGCGATATTATTACGCTTCGGAAAAACCAAATTAATTACCAAATAGAGGTTTTGGATATTCCCGAAAGTCGTGTGGGAGCAAAACTTGTTGATATTTACAGAATAGATAAAACTCCTAAGGAAGCCTTTGAAACAAACGAGTTGTTACAATATGCTAAAAGTTATTATCGCAAAAAAGGTGTAGGAAGACCTACCAAAAAAGACCGTAGAGATTTAGACGATTTTACCGATCCTGAAAATCCCGAAAGCGAACCACTTTAATTATCTTTGAAAAAACTGCAAGCCACTATGCAAAAGCTAAACTCACTTATTCTGAACAAAAAGCAAATAGCCCATAAAATTAAACGTATGGCCTATCAAGTATATGAAACCAATGTGGACGAAACAGAGGTTGTTATTGCTGGAATTAAAGAAAACGGTTACATTCTTGCGCAGAAAATTAAAACAGAAGTTGAGCGTATTTCACCTATAAAGGTTACGTTGTGTGAAGTTATAATTGATAAGAAAGATCCCACAAACCCAATCACTACTTCCCTATCGGCAAATGAATATACAAACAAATCACTTTTGCTCGTAGATGACGTTTTGCACTCGGGCACTACTTTAATTTATGGTGTAAAACATTTTTTAGAAGTCCCCTTAAAACAATTTAAAACTGCTGTACTCGTAGATAGAAATCACAAGAAGTACCCCATAAAAGCAGATTTTAAAGGTATTTCCCTGTCCACTTCATTTAATGAAAACATAAATGTGATATTCGAAGACGACGATGACAGAGCTATTTTAGAGTAAGCGTTCTACTATTTTAGCTACAACCTCCTTGGGAGCATCATTTGCTGTTTCTACAATCACCTCTGCTTGATTGTAAAAATGCGCGCGTTCAAAAAGATGAATCCCTACAAATTCTAACATTTCTTCCCTTGTGTTTAAATGACTCAGTAAGGGTCGCACCCCTTTTTCATTCATTAATCGATCACATAATATTGGCAACGGGGTTTTTAAATAGACTGATACCGCATCGGCGCAATTCAACATTGCATCGAGCGAATCTGCATAACACGGCGTTCCTCCTCCAGTAGCAAGCACGAAACCTTCATTTAGTGCCAAAAGATTTTTAAGTGTTTCGTTTTCTACTCTTCGAAAGTAAATCTCTCCTTTTTTTGAAAATATTTCACTTATAGACATCCCTTCCGCTATCTGAATTTCTTGATCCAAATCTTTAAAAGGAAGATTTTGTTTTTTGGCAAGTAATTTTCCGATGGTGGACTTTCCACTTCCCATGTATCCAATAAGTACGATTTTCATAAATTTTGAGCTTTAAAAGGGTCTTTCATCACTGTAATTTTTACAATTTAGCTGTTGTTGGCGAAAATAAAGATAAAAATGCTATTCGGTAGCCCCTGAAATTCAGCGAATTTGAAATTTCTTGAAATTTAATTCATTTTCATTTTGAAATATGTATTTATTGATAGTATATTTGCACCCTCATACGAACAACAGCACAGAAGTTTATTCGTAAGAAAAGTTCAAAAAAAATAATGACTTGGTAGCTCAGTTGGTAGAGCACCTCCCTTTTAAGGAGGTGGTCCTGGGTTCGAGCCCCAGCCAAGTCACATAGAACTAAAAAGAATCCCGATCGAAAGTCGGGATTTTTTTGTTTAAAGGATTTCTACTGTCACACTGAGCGCAGCCGAAATAGCGGATCAAGTCCAAAAGTTGGGATCAAGTCCAAAAGTTGTGGGATTTCAGGATTATGCAAAAATTGTTGTTAGTCTAAATAGGAAAAAATGGATCAAGAACAATTGTTGTGTTTATGCAAAAATTGTAGTTAATCTAAATAGAAAGAATTATATGTTTTTAGCTCCTCTGAACTATGCGGATTCGACTGCGCTACTCTGATATACGTAAGTTTTAAAACAGTGTGTTTTATGGCAATTTATGTTCCTGGTTTACGATAGCAAAGCGTATTCTAAAAATCTCTTTTTACGCAACATAAAAGCAAGGTTGAATATATGATATATGAATATAATACGCTTAATATACGCTACAAACACGCTACAAACACGCTATAAATACGCTATAAAGATACTGTAATCATACTTTAATTATAGAGCTGCTTGCGAAGTGCACTGTGCGCAAAAAATAGAATCGTTATAACTATGGCGGGGTTCGACCTTGGTTTATCCTGAGGGTAGCCGAAGGGCTCAATATGAACTACGTCCAAGTGCATCAAACGTCCCAAACACAAAATTACCCAGCTGTTTTTTTGATGAAATTCCACAGATTGATTATCTTATCATCTAAATTTTGATTTTAAAAATTTAAAACATCAACTATGGGAACTAAAAAATGGCCAGTATAATCGTTTGAAAAGGGCAAAGAAACCTACGAAACATTACATCTGTGGACGCAAATAATCGGAAAAATTAAGTTGGAACTAAACCCTTGGGTTAATCATTCGTGGCATACCACCTTAAGAGTTAACACCAATGGCTTGACTAGCGGTCCCATTTTTGCCGAAGGAAAACAAGTTGAGATTAGCTTGAACTTTTTAGAACACCAATTAACTATAATTTCGAGTGAAAACGAAAAGAAAAGTTTTGAACTAGAAAACCTTAAAGTTTCAAGTTGCTACAACAAGGTTTTAAACTATCTAAACGAAATAGGTATTGAAGTTAAAATAAATACGCTTCCCAACGAAATGGTAGACCCCATCCATTTCCACGAAAATCATACCGGCACATACAATAAAGAAGCAGCTACCAATCTGCATAAAGCATTGATAAAAATCAACCAAGTTTTTTATGACTACCGCTCTCAGTTTTTAGGCAAAAGCAGTGAAGTAATGTTTTTTTGGGGCAGCTTTGATTTAGTCGTTTCCAGATTTTCAGGCAAGGAAGCACCATTGCACCCAGGAGGTTTTCCTAATCTTCCTGATTGGGTAACACAGGAGGCGTATTCACACGAAGTAATGAGTTGTGGTTTTTGGCCTGGAGATAAGAACAATCCGTCTGCCGCATTTTATAGCTACATCTACCCAGCGCCAGAAGGGTTTGAGGAAGCAACCATAAAACCCAGCAGCGCCTACTTTCACAAAAACCTTAGAGAATTCGTTTTGAACTATGAAGATGTTCAAAAGGCAGACAATCCTTCTAAGATGTTAATGGAGTTTCTTCAAAGTAGTTACAGCACCGCAGCCAATCTCGCAGGTTGGGACACAGATAAATTAAAACTAAAACTAAATAAAAAATAGTGTTTTTGAAATAGGTCTACACCCTACCCTATTTAATAAAAACAAGTTTTTGAAGCCTTTATTTGACTTGTAAGTGGTTAGTCCTACGTAATACAAATCATAACTTTACGCCTAGTGCAATTGAAAAGATAGTCTGAATTAAAAAAATTGAAATTATGAATACCGAATACTTTAACATCCCCTTAGTTAAAAACGTAGCTAAAAAACGCTTCGAAATTGAAATCGATGGCCATTATGCCTTTATAGATTACAAGGAACCTGGTGATAAAATTGCATTAATTCATACCGAAACCGACCCTGAGTTGGCAGGAAAGGGCGCTGCAGCTGCTGTAGTAGAAAAAACCTTGCACTACCTCGATGAAAATAATATCCAATTACTCCCTTTTTGTCCTTATGTATTCGCATATATAAAGAAGCATCCAGAATGGAAGCGTATAGTAAGCCTGAAATTTAAAGGATACGACGACCTATAGGTAAGCATTATGATAATCAAACATCTATGCTAAACAGAGGGGCATAAATTGAAATACATTCTATTTAATAAACTTCCCTATGTCACACTGAGTATTCTAAGATAAAAAAATAAATCCCCTAATTCCAGTTAGGAATTGGGGGATGGGGAATACATTAAAAAAGGGAATTTAGGGATGCAATTAATCTTTTGAAAATTACTTTTTAATTAATTTTTGAATGGTGCTTGAGCCGTTTTCAAATTCAATTTCTACTACATAGATTCCTTTAGAAAATCCTTGAACGTCTAGTGTTAATCTATGGTTATTTATGGCCTTCATCTCTTGAATAACGACGCCATTAATTGAATAAACAAAAATGTTGTTTATAGCTTTAATACTGCTTTCAATAGTATATGTATTTTCTGCTGGATTTGGGAAGGCTGTTATTTCACTGATTTTTGAATTAAAGTCTTCACTTCCCAAGGTGGTGGATTTAAAAATATATGCTGAACCTGCTCTATCTACAGGGTTTTCGCCATTTTCATCTTCATCTTCCCAAGGAGCACCAACCATTATTTGGTCTTCATACATAGACACTGCCCAGCCGAAAAAATCTTCTGAAACGCTGTCTTCACCTTGGATAATTTGAGTTTCCATCCATTGACCCGAAGCATTTTCCTGAAACATAAACACTTCGCCTTGGGTAAAAGCGTAAATATGAGGTGCGCTGACTACTACGTTGTTTCCTTTTATTTCACATTGCCAGCCAAAATGGGCATCTGTAATTTGAGTAGAAGAAACTAACTTTTGTACCTCAACCCAATTGCCAGAGGTGTCCTTCTTAAAAACATAGGCAGCTCCTTTAACCGAGTTATTTCCGTAGGCACCTACTACAATCGTTTCTCCATCGATACTTACCGAGGATCCAAAATAATCGCCAGATGCGCTATCGGATGCTGCAATCTCCTGTTCCATTACCCACAGACCATTGCTGTCTTTTACATATACATAGGCAGCACCTTTTAAACCATTCGATTCGTTTGCTCCAACAACCATGGTGTCCCCTGAAAGGGCCACAGAAATACCAAAAGTATCGTTGGAACCGGTTGGGTTTTCAATTTTCTGAACTTCATTCCAAATATCTTCAGAACGCTCAAAAACATAGACACTACCTACCCATCCGCCATCTGCTGGGGCGCCACTAACAATGGTTTCGCCTTCGGCATCGATAGTAGTATTGTTCATTCCTAACTTCGCATCGCTGCTATAGTCGCTCGCAACTAATTTAGTGCTGAAGTCCCACGAACTTCCGTTATAATCATAAACATACAGGGCTCCTGCGCGAACGGTGGTGCCAATATCGGCTCTACCTGAAGCCACTACAATATAGTCTTCTGCCATCTTTACGGCCCCTCCAAATTCCGCCATCTCTTGCGCATCAACTGGTATCAGCGTTTGAAAATGATTCCATTCACCATCTCTGTTTATTTCGTAAATATAAGCGGCTCCGGCAGCGATGTTATATCGGGGTGTTCCCGAGATAGCATAATCGCCTCTAATGTCGGTAGCTGTCCCGTATTCATCACGAGATTCGCGGTCTGGACTTACAACTTTTGCTTGTTGCGTATATTGAGCAGCAGCATTATACCCAAACAGTAGGCTGCCAATAAGAAGTAATTTTGGTAAAATAGTTTGTGTTTTCATTTTTGGTTGATTTAGATTATTATCGCTTTAAAAGGCGCTTAAAGGTTGTACCTTTCTCTGTTTCAATCTTAATTAAATGCATTCCAGCACGCAACATAGATATATCTATTTGCTGTGTGTTCCCTGAAACGTGAAGAATTTCCTGACCCGTAACGGTATAAATTGTTACGTTTTTTACAGCACTACTTTCGCTTGAAACATTTATAAAATCGGTTGCTGGGTTTGGAAAAAGGGATACTTCATGGGACTGCGCCATATCTGTTGTTCCAAGAGTAACCAGTTCAATATTGTATTTAACAAGTCCGGTATCAAAAGTTCCGAAGTACACATCGGCATTATCTT
Source organism: Aequorivita viscosa (assembly GCF_900106795.1). Lineage (GTDB taxonomy): Bacteria > Bacteroidota > Bacteroidia > Flavobacteriales > Flavobacteriaceae > Aequorivita > Aequorivita viscosa. The sequence continues at coordinate 22,639 of NZ_FNNS01000008.1, forward strand.
CATGAAACTGAATTGCTGAGCTACCGGCGTTTAGATATTCTAAGGCTTCACCTGGAATTATCTCCCAAGTTTCACCACTATCTGTAGAATAGATAATTCTAGTTTCTGATTGAGGAAATAAAAACCCATCAGAATAATGGTTGATTGCCACTATATGACCGTCAGTTTCTGAAGAGAAGGCAATGTTCTCTACAAACTCTTCAAATACTTGAGTCCAAGTAAGACCTGCATCTTCAGATAAAAAGATACCTTTTGTTGATGTTAATACGTATTCATCAGAATCTAGCGGGTTAATCGCTATTTTTAGAATTGTATCTCTTCCTTCCTCCAAGTTTTCTAATCCTTCAGAAGCCTCATCCCAAGTTAAACCTCCGTCGGTAGTAACAAACACTTTAGAACCTTGTGCAATTACTACACGTGATTCATCAATTGGGTCAATTACGAGGCCGTGACATAGCTCCATAATAGGAAGTGTAATATCATCAACTACTGGCGCAGCTGGGTCGGTAACGTCTATTCTTTTAATTTTGTCTCCAAAAGAAAACCAAACAATATTAGAATTGGTAGGGGCAGTAGCAAGTTCATAGATATTTAAGAACTCCATGGTAGTATACAACGCCATGTAGGTTTGACCGTGATCTGTGCTCATTTCAAGTGTCGAGTCCCATCCAAATCGGGCGCTATTGAAGATTCTGCCTGCCACTTCTTTATCAGCGTATGGAAAAGTAGTAGCGCCAAAGCTGTTGTTAAGCGAACGCATTCTTACCTCAGCTTCTTCCCCAGTGTCCATATTTCGGTGGATATATCCATTTCTTAAACCGTAGTATAAGTGAGTTTCTGTAGGGCTTGTAAAGAAATCTATTCGTCCAGTACTGTTTACAAGTGGATTTTCAAGTTTTTCAAGTGTAACCCCTCCATCAATAGATTTTAATGGATAAAAGTCGGTTCCAATAATAACCTCATTTGCTGTAAATGGATTAAATGTAACAGAAAGCCCGTAATGATAAGCCTCTGGATTAATTTCAGGATATACGTGATTTTCCCAAGTAACACCATTGTCGGTACTAATCGCGATTTCATTTTCTTCCAACACAATGATATTATCTGTATTGGTAGGATTGAAAGCTATTTGGTTAATATGGTCTGAAGACATAGAAGTCCAAGTAATAGGCACTATATTCCAAGTATCGCCTCCATCTAAAGATCGATAAAGATTTTCTTGGTGGCTGTCAAAGCCATAAAAGGTACCAAGCAAAATATCTTGGGGGTTGTTGGGATTAAATGTTATGGCACTGTAATTATTTCCAGCTATTTTTTCAGTCCAAGTATCGCCTCCATCTAGACTTAGGTACAAGCCTCCAAAATCTCTACCCGTGGCAACTCCGCGCATAATGAATAGCTTATTAGCATCATCTGGAGCAATTGCCACATTGTTGACTGAAATTCCACCATTATGAGGTGCATAATAAATGCTCTCCCAGGAAATACCTCCATCGGTGGTGAAAAACACTTCACTTGTGAAATTAAAATCTACTGAAAAGGTAGTGTGTAGTATTGCTATATCGTTATCTGCTTCGTAAACGTCATAGCTGGCGATTAGGATATCTGATTGATGAGAATTGGGGGCACTAAAAGTTCGCTCTACACTCCCATCTTCTGGATTAATTATAACCACCTTGTTATAATCAGTACCTTCTGCTTTTACAATAAAACTTAAGTTATCGCCGTCGTTCATAAGTCGCAATGCACTCAGCGTGCAGTATTGATCCATTGGTTCACTATATAAGATTTCCCAAGTTTGTCCGCTGTCTTCAGATTTAACAATATGGTTTCCCACTGTTCGCGCATACAGGGTATTTTCTTGATCGTTATCATAAACGATGTCAAAGATTTGCCCATACTCTGGATTAGCAGAAAATTCCATTTGTGCATTGGCAGTAAATACAAAGCCCATTAATAGGCATGTAAAAAGTGTAATAGTTCGTAGCATGAGTTTTTTGTTTTAGTTGTAGGGTAAAATTAGTATCTACAAGGGATTAGGCCACAAAAAGTAGCGTGACATTTCGTGACATGGAGGTAAGAAGGTGTGACAAGCAACTATATATTGGAAATATAGGCGCTCAGGCTCATTTCTTCAGGGATGTTTAGTTTTTTGCTAATTCGTTCTTTTCGTTTTCTACACGACTGTGGAGTAATATTTAGAAGTGAAGCAATCTCATTATTACTTAAATTCATATAGAGATAGATTACAAAACGAATATCCTGTTGAGTCAATTGTGGATGTAACTGGAGAAGTCTGTTAGTGAAATCGGGATTCACTTCCTCAAAATGACTAAAGAAACTATCTAATTGTGGGTTTTTCTTTAAGTGTTTACTCAATTCCTTTATCTGAGTCAGAATTTCTGGTTGGGCCTTTATCTGAGGATTTACCGTCAAGACATCCACAACTTCTTGAATTAATTCATTTCTACTAGACAGGTATAGCGCCTTAGAAGTTAGTTTTCTGTTTTTCTTATCCAATTCATTTCTAAGACGCTCCTGCTCCAAAAGAACTTGAGTTTGTTGTTCGCGTACTTGCCTTTCTGCCAAAAGTCGCTTGTTTTTTTCCTGCTCTAATTCCAGTTCAGAAATTTTCTTGCGTTGTTTGTGGCGTGCTAGATAACTTAGGAATATCCAAACTAACAAAATCAGTAATAACCCAACACTAATAGTAACTGCATAAAAAAAACGTCTTTCTTTTTGTAACAATTTCCGGCTCTCACTTAATTCGTGGGCATAATTTTGAAGCTCAAATTTAATTTTGTTGTTTTCATAAAGCGTATTATTTCTGGTTTGCTGAAGAATATCTCTGGATATCAGCACACTGTCTTTAAAAATTAACGCAGCATCGTAATTTCCCAAATTTGCTTGGGCGCGCGAGAGCGCATTGTAAATATCTTCTCTATTCTCTAGGCGAATAGACGTATTGCGAGCTTCTTGAGCATAGGCGAGTTCTTTACTTGCATCGCCTTCTTTTTCGGCTATTTGAGATAACAACAGTAAAATAAAAACCCTGTTATCTGTATTTGCTTCCCCTTTCATTTGTGGCAATAGATTGAGAGCAAAATTTTTTGATTCCCGGTATTTTTCTCTAATAAATAGATTTTCAGCCATAGCAAGATTCGCCATTAGAACAATATCGGGCTTGTTTTTAACCAGTGGCAAGGCTTCCTGAATGTATTCTAGAGCTGCATCTGGAATATTTAATTTGTTGGAAACCAGCGCTAGGTTAATGGCATAATAGCCGTGTTTGCTTTTGTCCTGTTGGTCAAAACTAAGCTTATAGGCCTTTTCAAAATATTCCTTTGCCTTAGGAAGCTCACTTTCCTGAAAGTATAATATTCCAATATTATTGAGCACAGTAAGTTCATCTTTGGTTTCAAGATGGGCAATGGCTATTTCGTAGGCTTTTAAATAATAATTTAAGGCTTCTCCAAAATCGGACATTAAATAATAATTGGAGCCCGTATTCAAAATTGCCCTGAATGCAGTTTGATGCCATTGGTTTTCTTCGGCTATAGTCGACGCTTGAAGGAGCACCTCCAGAGATTGCACGTGTTGTTTTTCAAACATCAGGGCTACTCCTTCTTCTACAAGCTTATCACACTGCTCTTGGTTAATGGATTGACCATAACCGAGGGATGCAATAATGAGAAATACGAAGAGTAGATATTTTCTTAAAAAACTCACGTCAATTTTTTGAGACGAAAATATAAATATTTATAACAAGTGCTTCATGTTTTGGAACGACAATGATGTTAAACATTATTTCGTTACGACTATGCAGGGTTTGACCTCGGTTTATCCAGCGCGCAGTCGAAGCACTCAACTTGACATCTAGAATAGCCAGTAAAAACATAATTTTTTATACCACTCCGAGCCGGAAATGCTATAATTTAATTAAAGTTAATTCTATAACACAAGATTTTTCGTAGCTTTCAGGAAAAACTACATTATGAGTCTATTGCCAGATCAGTACGATAAATACCTTCGCTTTTTTCAGTTTATGATTAAATATTGGAATAGTGATGTGTTTTCCATTCCGGAAGAACAAGTTTCAGGGTCTGATAATGATAATAAGCCTGATGAATTTGGTGACAGCCCTGAAGAACTAGCAGAAGATTTAAAAGCAATGGGACCTACCTATGTAAAATTAGGGCAATTACTTTCTACCCGTCCAGATTTGCTTCCGCCCCACTTTATGAAAGCTTTAGCTACCCTCCAAGACGATGTAGAAGTAGTAGATTATCAAGTAATAGAACAAATTTTCAGAGAAGAAATTGGTGTACGTATTTCCAAAGCTTTTGCTTCTTTTGAAAAAGAACCGTTAGCGAGTGCCTCCATTGGGCAAGTTCATAAAGCCGTTATGCATTCGGGGAAAGTTGTGGCAGTAAAAATACAACGACCTGGAATTCGAAAACGGTTTATAGAGGATTTAGATGCTTTAATGGCATTGTCTGAAAAGGCTGAAAAATTTAGTGAAACTGCTCGAAACTATGCTGTTCACGACGTTATTGAAGAGTTGCGTTATATTCTTTTAAAAGAATTGGATTATACCTTGGAAGCACAAAACCTCAGCACGTTAAAAAGCAATCTTCAAGATTTCCCTAATATCTTTATTCCTGCGCCTATAAACGACTATTGCTCATCGCGCGTACTCACAATGGAATTTGTGGAAGGTGGAAAAATAACCAAAATCTCTCCACTAAAACGATTGGAAGTTAATCTCGAACCGCTGGTAGACGACTTGGTTAAAGCATACCTAAGTCAAATAATTGTAGACGGATTTGCACATGCAGATCCGCATCCGGGCAATGTATATCTCACTCCAGACACAAAAATAGCTTTAATGGACTTGGGAATGGTAGCCAAGTTTAGCGATGAATTGCAGGAAACGATTTTAAAATTAATGATTGGCCTAAGCAATTACGACAGTGCACGAGTAACGAATATTTTACTCTCTATTAGCACGTATAATGAAAATGATGTGGACTTAGACCTTTTTAGAAAAATGATTGCTCGAAAAGTGCAAGAAAGTGAAAACCAAAAGGCAAAGGATTTACAAACTGGAAGAACGATTATCGAAATTAATCAAATAGCCGCAAAAGAAGGGATTCATATTCCTGTTGAACTTAATATACTTGGGAAAATATTATTAAATATGGATCAGATTGTTGCGCACCTTAGCCCTGAGTACGATATGCACAACACGGTTAAGGAGTATGTGCATTTGTTGATGCAAAAGCGAATGAAAGACAACCTGAAACCAGCAAATTTGATGGAGTTGTTCTTAGAAATGAAAGAACTGACTGAAAACCTTCCCTTTCGACTCAATAAATTTACAGAAAACTTAGCTGAAAATAAGATTCGAGTAAAAGTTGATGCTATAGATGAGCATCGTTTTACTGAAGCCTTTCAGAAAGTAGCAAACCGAATAACGGCAGGTTTAATTATTGCTGCGCTAATTGTAGGTGCCGCAATGTTAGTGCGTGTGCCCAGCTCTTGGACTATTGGCGGCTATCCTGCCTTTGCCTTTTTTCTATTTATTATCGCTGCAATTATCGGACTTTACCTCTTGTATCAAATTCTAATCAAAGACGAAATGAAACGGAAAAAGTAATTTGCATTTAAAAATTGAAATGGTTTTAACCATAGGGGAGTCGACCTTTGTTTACCCTGAGCGCAGCCAAAGGTCTCACCTTACCATTTGGAATAACACTTTACAAGCTTCAACCTATATTCCCAGAATATTTAAGAACTTTAAACCGAGTACAATTTCGCTGTCGCTCTTTCCGCTGTAAAAAGAGCGAACATAATCTACACGAACCATTCTGAATTTTCCAATCCCGATGTTATCTAGACCCACAGAAAATTCGGAGTAAGGTTTTCGTTCCTCAATACTTAAATAATGCGCACCTACAACTAAGTTTAGGTTAAGCGTATTGATTCCTGGGATTTTACCTAATATCCACCCACGGAAGTTATGTTCAAGGTGTCCTTCAAAATAGGCTTGTCTGGTACTGTATTCGTAACTGTGCAAAAGATTGAATATATTTATATATGTTCTGGTTGTTCCTAACCAAGTTTCATCTCCGTTAAAATGCTTGAAATCGACAAAGGAAATTCCATCGCTATTTACAAAGCCACCACCTTTAAATAAATATGAAAAGCTTCCCTTATTTCCGAAAGTAACTGACTGCCCTAGCCTTCCTTCAAATTGTGTAAATTCATATTGTTTTTTAGATGGAAAACTTCCGTTGGTTACCACTAAATTAAATTCAGGATATTTTTCATTATCTACGCTGTATCGGTAATCTGGATTAGAGAAATATTGCTGTGCAAAGTTTATTTTAATTCGAAATTTACTTTTTAAAATATTGTGTTCTTCAATAGCCGCACTATTAAAATTATCTGGTGCCAACGGATCGTTACTGGTATAGTGCTGGTTTTTATGCTGTATAAAAACGTAATCGGAATTGTTAAACAACGGCTGTCTGTTTTCATAACTCACACGTCCATATAAATGTAAACCATTAAAAACCTCCTGTCCGTATGCTATTTGTGCAAAATTAAGTTCATACAGCTTCATATGGTTATTCTCATAAAGAAGCGTTGAAACAGTATTCTTAATAGGTGAAATTGGTTTAGAATCGTTAAATTGTGTAGGCTTACTTCCTCCCGAAATAGCAATTGTCTGCTTATTCACTTGGTTAAAAACACGAATTACACTACCATTTACTCTAAATCGATCTTCCGAAAGCCCATAATTTCCAACTAGTTTGGCAGTAAGGGTATTGGTACGCTTTTTATTGTACCATTTATTAAAACTAAGCGCTACATTATCATTCCAACCTTGTACGGTGTTGAAATTAATTACTGGTAGCAAGCCTTCATAGTTAAAAAACCATTGTTCGTATAAATTTTGATATTTATAACCAAAGAAAGGGCTAAGTAAATCTGGTTTATTACCCACATCATCCAACGAATCTAAATAGGGCTTTGTTTGACGTAAATCTTGAATTTTCTCTCTTCTTATATAATCAAATGATTCTTCTGCAGACAAAGGTACTGGGCGCATTTCTTTCCAAAATTTGTTATCTCTATCGTAGGCCTGAGGAAGAAAAGAGATTACTTCATTCGTAAAAGAATTTTTATCGAATTTGGGGGTAAAATTGTAATTGCTATAAACACCGAGCGCACTACCTTCACCATCAATTCCCAATAGGCCAAAATCAAACTCAATGGTTTGCAGCATTTTTACCCAAAAGTTATTTTCTACATCAAACTTAAAGCTCTGTTTCACTTCTAATGTATTAAAGAATGGAATCTGAAGCTCACTGCCCGTAGTGTAAAGATCTACGCCGTATAATTGCCAATCGTTTTCGACAATATAAATATAGCCTTGCCAAACTCTTTCATAGGGTCGTCGTGGAATTACTTGAATTTTATTAATCAATTTAGACCCTTCATAAAAAACGCCTTCAAGTTTGTACTTATAATAATGTAACGCAGTGCTAGCTATAGGAGACAGTAACGGTATCCTGAAAACCACATTATCTTCATAAAACGAAAAATTCAAACTTTCGGCATTGTTAATGCGAAAACCGTTGTCGTTCCCTATTTCGTTGCTTGCTATTATTTTTTCTATAAACTTATCTGGTTTTTGGAAGGATATTTCTGAAATGTTTTCAGCTAGATAAATACTTCCCGAACGAGTAGAATCTAACGAACCTTCAAAATCACTTATTTTTTGACCGAATAATTTTTCAGGCACGTTTTTCATTTTCAACATGCCTCTAGAGTAAAAATGAGCTGTGTACTCGCTTAAGTTCTTAAGATTTTCTTTCTGTTTTTCGACGGTTTTTCGAATGATGCGATAAGCCGGGTCTTCTTCTGAACTCAGCACTACTTCATCTAATGCTGTGGTTTCTTCTTCTAAAACTACATTTAGAACGTATGGAAATGACGTTGGAGCAATGTTATATGAAACTGTTTTGTAACCCAAAGCCTTGAAACTGATTTTATATTCATTGTATTTTTGAGTTTTTGGCAGCGTTAACGAATAATCTCCGTCATCATTTGAAGAAGTTCCAGAATAGCTTTTCTGAAGATAAATGGTTACATACGACAAAGGCTCACCTGCAGTGTTTGTAATGTTTCCGACAATTTGTGCCGAAACAGTAGTTGAAAGAAAGAAAACAAACAATATTAGGTTCCACCGCATATTAGGGCTTTAGATGCCTATAAAGATGCAAAAATAAATTTAAGAAGTTGGAAGTGAAGTTTTTTATTGAGTAAATGATTTATAAGTTATAAGTTATGAAAAATAAATTTTACTTTCCTTTCTCAAAACTGAAAACCAAATACATATCACCAATTTATACTGATGACTGCGGCTACGACTGAAAACTGACTACTCCAAACTGACTCACTAAAAACTCGTTTCCAACTGTACAGGGCAATGGTCAGAGCCGTAATACTGAGATAGAATTTCCACGTTCTTTATCTTTTCTATTAAGGATTTGCTTACAAGGAAATAGTCTATCCGCCAGCCAGTGTTGCGCTCACGAGATTTAAATCGATAACTCCAATAGGTATAGGCCACCTCCTCTGGATGAAAATGCCGAAACGTATCTACAAAACCAGCGTTAATTAGATTATCCATACCATCAATTTCTATTTGGGTGTACCCTGCAGTTTTATTGTAATTAGATTTATCGTTTTTAAGGTCTATTGCTCTGTGCGCCACATTTAAATCCCCACAAAGAATAACGGGTTTTGATTTTTCAAGATTTTTTAGGTAATTACGGAAGTCTTTATCCCACTTTTTTCTATAATCTAACCGCTCCAATTTTTGACCTGAATTAGGCACATAAACATTGACCAAATAAAAATCTTCAAATTCGGCACATTGCACCCTTCCTTCTGTATCGTGTTCTGCCACTCCCATGTCGTTTGTAACTGAGAGTGGTTTAGTCTTACTCAAAATTGCTGTTCCCGAATATCCCTTTTGCTCTGCCGAGTTAAAAAACTGATGATATTGGGTTAGATCTGCCAACGCTTTTTCAACCTCAGCATCTTGCGCCTTTGTTTCTTGAAGACATATAATATCAGGTTCTATTTTTGAAATATCTTCAAAGAAGTCTTTTTTTATTATTGCCCTAATACCATTTATATTCCAAGAAACTATTTTCATAATGCAGATGGATTTGCTTTTTAACCAATTAACAATTTGTGATTAACTATTTTTCTCTTCTAAATTTTATTATAAGCTATTACAGCCCGCTAATAAAACTACCATACAAATCTCTAAAATGTAGCCCATTTCCCAAACTCATTCTACTTAACTTTTTATTTTCGGCTAAAGCCCAAAGAATTACTTCTTTAAGGAAATAACTATCCTCTTTTGTGGTCTCGGGTTGATATTTGTCTATTAGTTGCTGCAATGGAATTATTCTATCCAATTCATTTTTGTATTCAGAATCTGAATATGCGTCGAGCAATTCGAAATCATTTTCTTCAAAGAACCACGCAACAATTTCGGCATACGGATCTTGATCATCCTGCTTGCTGAGTTTTTCAATTTTAGGAAACTTTTGTAAGAATATTGTGTTTACCGCATCCACAATTAATTGCTGGGCAACTTGCGAAACCCCTTCTTGTTCTCCTTCATAAACCAATTCTACCTTTCCTGTAATTGCAGGCACTACGCCTACAAAATCGCCTAATCTCACTGTAGTTTTTTCGTCGCCGTTTTGTAGTCCTCTTCTTTCGGCAGTACTTATTAGGTTTTCGAAGGCAGTAATACTCATACGTGCACTAACCCCACTTTTGGCATCTATAAAATCATTTTCGCGTGCTTCAAAACTTATCTGTTCTAAAATATCCCGAGCTAAATCTGGAACATAAATATTCGATTTTTCCTCCATAGCTTCTGCTGTTTCTTGTTCGGTAATCGCTCTGGCAGTTGTTATATCGTCGGGGTAGTGCGTTAATATTTGTGAGCCAATCCTATCTTTTAGCGGCGTTACGATGCTACCTCTGTTTGTGTAGTCTTCGGGGTTTGCTGTAAATACAAATTGAATATCTAATGGCAATCGCAATGCAAATCCGCGAATCTGTACATCACCTTCCTGAAGAATATTAAAAAGTGCCACCTGAATTCTGGGTTGCAAATCTGGTAATTCATTTATAACAAAAATACAACGGTTACTTCGAGGAATCATCCCGAAATGAATTACACGATCATCGGCATAATTCAATTTTAGGTTTGCTGCCTTTATAGGATCAACATCGCCAATAATATCGGCCACTGTTACATCGGGTGTGGCTAATTTTTCTGAAAAACGACTATTACGGTGCAACCAGTCTATTGGTGTGTCATCTCCTTTTTCTTCCATTAGGTTTTTCGCATAACGGGAAATTGGTGCAAAGGGATCGTCATTCACTTCACTCCCTTCTACAATTGGAATGTATTCGTCTAACAAGCCCACCATCTGGCGCGCCAATCGCGTTTTTGCCTGCCCGCGAAGTCCGAGCAAATTAATATTGTGTTTTGAAAGAATCGCACGTTCCAATTCTGGAATGACTGTCAGTTCATAACCATGGATACCCACAAACGAAGGCTCCTTCTTCAATATTTTCTGAAGTAAATTTCTACGTAATTCTTCCTTGATTGATTTTGGCTGGTAACCCGCTCTTTTGAGTTCACCGAATGTTTTTATGTTTTCTATTTTCATGCTATTTTTTTTTAATGGTACTCTACGCGAGTACAGACAGGTCACGACCTGTCTCTATGCGACCTGTCTGTACGCGACCTGTCTCTATCTAATTCGTTTTGTTCTATTCGTTTCATAATCACTAAAAATCATTTCACCCAGTCCTCTTAATCCTGTATAAAATGCTTTGCCTTTGTTGGCAGCCGTAAAATGCTCAACAAACTGCATTAAATACGGATCTTCGGCAATCATAAATGTAGTAATTGGAATGTGAAGCTTCCTTGCTTGAGCAGCCATAGAATAGCATTTTTCAACAATATAAGGATCTAAACCCATACTATTTTTATAATAACGACCATCTGGCAACTGAATACAACTAGGCTTACCATCTGTTATCATAAAAATCTGTTTGTTTGTATTTTTTTTCCGACGCAACATATCCATTGCTAATTGAAGCCCAGCCACTGTATTGGTATGATAAGGTCCCACTTTTAAATAAGGTAAATCCTTTAATTTAATAGGCCAAGCATCATTTCCAAATACTAAAATATCTAATGAATCTTTGGGGTAACGTGTAGCAATAAATTCGGAGAGTGCCATAGCCACTTTTTTGGCGGGTGTAATTCTGTCTTCACCATACAAAATCATACTATGGCTAATATCAATCATTAATACAGTGCTCATTTGAGTTTTGTACATCGTTTCCTCGACAACTAAATCGTTTTCAGAAAGTGTAAACTCGCCAATTCCGTGATTTATTTGAGCATTTTTTAGACTTTCGGTCATTGAAATTTGTTCTAAAGAGTCACCAAACCGATAATTTCTAAATTCTCCTGCTTGCTCATCCCCCCTGCCCGTAAATTTCGTTTTATGGTTTCCGGCACCGCTTTTTCGAAGTTTTCCGAAGATTTGCTCTAAGGCTTTTTTTCGTAATGCGCGTTCGGTTTTTTCTGTAATTGCCAGTCCGTTTTTTCCATCGGGTTTAACCTCTTCACGCAAATACCCTTTCTTTTTTAAATCCTCAACAAAGTCTTCCAAGGTATAATCTTCGGTTGTTAACTTGTATTCTTCATCCAATTGTTGCAACCAATCCATGGCTTCATCAAAATCGCCCGCAGTATGGGTAATTAATTCTTGAAAAACATCAAATAATTTTTCGAATGGTGATTGATCTTGAGGAATGTGTTTGGTGAAAACAAATCCGCTCTTATTTGCTTTGTAGTTCATTTTTTAAAAATAGTGTAATCTTTGTTTAAAATAAAAGCTGAAACGTTAAACTAATATCAAAACTCAAGAAGTAAAATTTTAGCCTATTGGCGTTTAGGCAATGCCCATTTTTTTTGAGTGCGCAATTGCTTCGCTACTATCTTTAAAATAGCAAATTGCCACATCCATAGATTTAATGTTTTCTAAAACCTTTTCAACCTTTCTCTTTTTTTTATGTGTGGTTTGACGAATGTAAATGGCTTTAATATTAAGTGGGAAATTTTTCACAACGCGCTCATACAAATAAGGATCTTTTTGAGAATCGTCTCCCAATAAAACATATTGTAAAGTAGGATAAAATCCGATAATGTCTTTAATTTTTTCAAACTTATGATCGTGACTTCCTCTTCCTGTAAATAGAAAATCAGAAATTCCTTTTTTAATTTTCTTCAATTTCATAACTCCTTTTGGAAGTTCATGAATTCTAATAAATGAATCGATAAATTCATATAAATTATATTCGCTGCTGGAAACGTAAAAAAATGAATTGGACGCTTGGGCACTCTCCTGTCCTGCCTTACTTAAAAATTGATAATGAGGTACTACGTCCTCAAAAACTTTTCGTTTGTTTATATTTTTAAGAAGCAGTACGTATAGCTTCTTAAAAAAATTACCACTGTGCGATACTAAAAACGTATCATCAATGTCAGAAATTACTCCTAGTTTGCTTTCAAAAGGCTTTAAAAGTTCTGCGCATTCAACAATTCCAAAGTCATATATTTTACAAACCACTTGATATGGATGCCACCCAGGCTCTAGCTCCTTATTATAAGGAATTGTGAAACGAAAATAACCGTCATCCATAGTTTTTGTGGTTACTTCCAAACCTCTAAACTTTAAGGTAACAGGCACATTATTCAGAGGTTTTATCCGGAACATATGAATAATTGAAACGGCGTGCTTAATTCCTTTTCGATCCAAACTGTAATGATCTGGCGACCACGACTGAAATACGTGCCCAAATACAATTAATTCTTCTTTATTTACATATCCGCGATATAATTTTAAGTCGAGTTTTACCAATTGAGAATTTGTTAACGATTTATCGTTTCCAAATTACTTAATTTTAAAATCAATATATCCCAATGAAATCTGAAAATTCAATACTACTAGTTGTAAACCCTATTGCGGGCGATTCGGACAAAACACCAATAATCAATTTGGTAACCTCTGAAGTTAAGGCGAAAAATCTAGATTTAGAAGTTTTTAAAACCACTGGTCAAGGCGACAAAGAAGCTATAGTTGAGTTCATAGCAAATCACAATCCTTCGCGGATACTAGTGGCTGGTGGCGATGGTACTATCTCGCTAGTAGCAAGTTGTATTTACGGAACAGAAATTTGTTTGGGTATAATTCCTGCTGGTTCTGCAAATGGAATGGCAGTGAATATAGGGCTTCCAACAGCTCTCAAAGAACAGATTAACATTGCGCTTTCTGGTGAAATATTGAAAACTGACGTGATTTTTGTAAATGATATAATGTGCCTTCATATTGCAGATTTGGGAATAAACGCAGAACTCATTAAAAATTATGAAAATTCGGGTATTCGAGGAAAATTAGGATATTTTATTCAATCCTTTCCAACACTTTTTAATTCTGATTTCCCTTTTGAATTTACTATTGAAGCCGATAATGAAGTTTTTAAAGAAACTGGTATTTTACTGGCAATTGCAAATGCTAACAAGTTTGGAACGGGAGCCAATATAAACCCCAATGGAATATTGAATGACGGAAAATTTGAAGTTCTGGTGTTTAAGAATCTCGATGTATTCGAAATATTGAAAACGACGCAGGAGAATCCAGAAATGTCATCAGATTTTGTCAAAGTTATTTCAATGCACAAAGCGAAAATCATCAGCAAATCAAAAGTTCCTTTTCAGGTAGATGGAGAATATATTAACGAGATTGAAACCGTAAATGCTTATATTAAGCACGAAATTTTATCTATTGCAGTTCCACAATCTTTTTTACAATCACATAATCTTAATAAGAAACCATGAGTATTCACAAAGTAAGTTTTAAAAATAAAAACAAGGAAGAACTCGCTGGTCGGCTAGAGCTACCAATAGATCAAAAACCGCACAACTTCGCAATATTAGCGCACTGTTTTACTTGCACAAAAAACCTAACTGCCATAAAAAATGTTGGGCGCGCATTAATTCAAGAAGGGTTTGGAGTTCTAAGATTCGATTTTACCGGCCTTGGTGAAAGTGAAGGAGATTTTGAAAACACCAATTTTTCTGGAAATGTAGAAGACCTTGTAGAAGCTGCCCAGTTTTTAGAACAAGAATACATAGCTCCTACTTTAATTATTGGTCACTCATTAGGCGGAGCCGCCGCTATTTTTGCTGCAGATCGAATTTCGTCGATAAAAGCTGTAGCTGTAATTAATTCTCCTAGCCACCCTTCACATGTTACCAACCTTTTAAAAAGTAGCACGGCCGAAATAGCTCAAAACGGAAAGGCAAAAGTGAATTTAGGAGGCATAGATTTCACTATTAAAAAACAATTTTTAGACGATCTTAAAAATAAACCCCTCCAGGAAGTGGTTAAAACCTTTAAAAAAGCACTTTTAATTCTACACTCTCCTATCGACAAAGTTGTTGGGATTGATAACGCTGAAGAAATTTATAAATCGGCACATCATCCAAAGAGCTTTGTGTCATTAGATGATGCTAACCACATGCTTTCCAATAAAGAAGATTCTGAATATGTAGGAAAGGTGATTGCTGGGTGGGCTTCAAGATACATAGAGCTTCCTGAAAAAAAACAAATACGTAGTAAAAGTCAAGTGACTGCTAGCTTGGATGGCGAACAAATATTTACAACTAATTTAAAAGTTGGAAGCCACAATTTAATTGCCGATGAACCTACAAAGTTTGGAGGTAACGACTTTGGACCTTCTCCCTATGAGTATGTATCTGGAGGATTGGCAGCGTGTACAGCTATGACTATTCAAATGTACGCAAGACGTAAAAAATGGGCAGTAGACAATGTTACTGTAAATGTAGACTATTCCAGAGACCACGCAGTAGATTGTAAAAATTGTGAAGATTCATCGGCTAAAATCGATACGTTTTCATTAGAAATAAAATTAGAAGGCAACCTTACCGAAGAACAGAAAGCAAGACTGATAGAAATTGGTGGAAGATGCCCGGTTCATAAAACATTAACCAGTGCAACTCAAGTTTTAACCAAACGAATTGATTAGTTAGATTTTGAATATTACTAGTATTACAGGTGTTATCTTTCGTATAGGGTTTTCGTTCCAATAAAAACACAGCTCAATAAAAGGCTTTCGTTAAATAACAGGATGTAATGCTAAGGTTTTAATAAAATTTTGTTTGAGCAAAATCGATATAGTACCTTTAATACCGAAAAATCAACAATAACTACAAAATTTTTTACCAATGAAAAAACTAGGAATTTTATTTACAGCCTCGCTAATATTTGCTTTTGTGGGTTGTAACAACAGTAACAAGGATGCTAATAGCACCGATAAATTGAATGAATCTGTAGAAATAGAAACTACTATAGAACAAGATGAGAAAGAAGCTCCCAAAACAATAAGTGTATTAATGGAGTCTAAAAGTAATAGTACTGCGCAAGGTGAAGTGTACTTTTCAGAAAGTAACGGCGTTGTAAAGCTAGAAGCAAAATTTAAAGGATTGAAGCCAGGCGTACACGCAATTCACATACACGAAAAAGCTGATTGCAGTGCTCCAGATGGAAGTTCGGCTGGTGGACACTGGAATCCAACTCACGAAAAACATGGAAAATGGGGTGATGCCGAAGGTTATCACAAAGGAGATATTGGCAATTTAGAAGCAGATAATGACGGAAACGCTAGTATTACTATGGAAACAGACCAATGGTGTATTGGTTGTGGAGACGATAATAAAGACATTCTTGGAAAATCAGTAATTGTTCACGAAGGAGCAGATGATTTTGTATCGCAACCAACTGGCGATGCAGGAGGAAGAGTAGCCTGCGGTGGCGTTATTAAATAATATTTTGAGACTTTGTCTATACTCAAAAAACCATTCCGAGTCGGAATGGTTTTTTGGTTTTTCACTGTAATCTAATCTATATAAACAGAGTAGAAATTATTTTAGGAAGCCACCTAGCAAGCCTTTTGCCATTCCTCCTATTCCACCGCTACCGGCATTTCCAAGTAAATCGCCCAAGAAAGAGGAGTCATCGTTAGAGTCACCATCTTTCTTTTTTGCAATCATATTAAGCAAAGCTGGTAAGGCAATTGCAACTATTTTATTTGATTGTTCTGGAGAAATTCCTAGTTTGCCCATTAATTCACCAACAATCCCAGAACTCATCTGTGACTGTATTTTGTTAGCTCCAGCATCATTTGGTTTGTCTGAAAAAAGGTTAATTAAACTTGAGATGTTTCCGCCCAACATCTCCTTTGTTGCTTCAGACTTTACTACATCGCCTACAATTGAAAATACACTGTCTAGATTTCCAGATGAAAGTTCTGTTTGACTCGTTAGTTGCCCTCCTATTTCAGATTTTAATTTTCCTATTATTTGTTCTATCATTGTTCGTTATTTAGGTTACAAATTTCAATATTCATCAAATATACTATAATTATAATTTTTAAGCTGTAGGCAAAACTTCCAGGCTTTATTAACTTTAGAGTGATAGATGTATTTCCGAAGGAAATTATATGAATAGAAATATTTATTACCCTTACTTCAAAATAGTTTTAACAAAATTCCTTTTTCTTACCAACCACACCTTTGAAGAACGATCGGAATATTTTAGTATCCGCTTCAATATCACCCGTTGGATAATACGCTTTATCTATAATAACCGCTTTTGTTCCGTAATCAAAAGCCACACAAATAATAGGCACTTTTGCTGCAAGGGCGATGTAATAATATCCTGTTTTCCATTCTGTAACCTTCTTGCGCGTGCCTTCGGGAGAAAGTGATAATCTAAACTCATCGCGCTCTTCAAAAATATTTGCAATAGCTTCAACCTTGTTCTGTCCAGGGGTACGATCCAAAGGAACTCCGCCCATCCAACGAAAATAAGCTCCAAACGGCCAACGGAAAAGTTCGTATTTGGCAATAAAGTTAATATTAATCTTTAGGATTTTTCGAATAAAGACACCGATATAAAAATCATGCCAACTGGTATGCGGAACTACAATAATAACTGATTTCTTAATGGCTGGATCGAAGTTTCCTTTGATTTTCCAACCCATTATTTTATAAAATAAAAATTTAGCAACACCCATTAGTTGGAGCTTAGATTTATATTACATTTTTTGATACAATGCTTTAAGTTTATCACGAGTTATTACTTTTTCCCAATCAGCACCTAAGGCATTTTCCCAAAGAGGAATCATGCTCATGGCAACTTCAATCATTAGGTCCATTTGTTCATCGGTGAGGTTTTTACACACTCCTTGCGGAATCTCAATATTGTGTTTTTTCACCATTTCTTTAAATAAAGCTACATCTTTTGGGTAGAACTCTTCTAAAAACTGAAACGTAATACAGTTTCCTACACCGTGTTTGATTCCTAAAACATATCCTAATCCATAGCTCAACGCGTGTGCAACCCCTACTTGTGAATAAGCAATACTCATTCCTCCATGCCACGAAGCCATCATTAATTTCGCTCTTGATTCACTTTCAGCAAGGTTATCTTCTAAGAAAATTTCCTTACAAAGGTCATAAGCTTTTTCACCATAACTCTGACTGAAGGCATTTAGAAAAGTTCCGTTCAACGATTCCACACAATGTATAAAGCAATCCATTCCTGTAAAAAACCATTGATTTTTAGAAACTCCTTGAGTCAATTCTGGATCAAGAATTACTTGATCAAAGGGCGTATAGTCGCTATTTATACCCAATTTTCTTACTGGGCCTGTAAGAACGGTAGTGCGTGAAACTTCTGCTCCAGTTCCTGATATTGTTGGAATTCCAACATGGTATACGGCTTTTTCTACGACCAAATCCCATCCTTGGTAATCTGCAGCACTCCCTGGATTTGTAAGCATAATAGAAACGGCTTTTGCTAGATCCATAACCGTTCCACCTCCGATTCCAATAATTCCTGAAGGATTTTTAGTGAATTCAGCTTTAATATCTTGAACAAGGCTATCTACCTGAGCAGTTCTAGGCTCTTCTTCGGTAGGGATAAAAAGTAATTTATCATTGAATCGAAGTGTAATGCGATCTAAAAAGGCTTTATTATCCTTAAAAACGTCATCAATCAAAAATATAAACGGTGCTTTTTCTTGTCTTTGAGTTGCTAGAATAGATGGCAGCTGATCGAAGCTTCCCTCACCAAAAACAACCTTTGGAACCATAGGAAAATTTCGAAATTTATTATTGATGCCGTTTGGTTTGCTTTCCTTGAGCAGTTTATTGGCACGTGCCAAATCTTCGGGAGTATCTATTTCAACCCCAACCGTATTAGACACAGCCATCTTAATATTCTTGCCATATTCAAGATAACGAATACACTCTATTTTTTCTACCGCTTCTAACGAACGCATTGGCAAGCGATAGAAATCCATAATTGCTTCTTTCCTAAAAGCATAAATACCTTTATGCTTATAGTATTGGATGTCAACATTCTTATCACGCGGATAAGGAATGGGAGAACGGGAGAAATAAAGCGCAAAATTGTCTTTATCTACGATAACCTTTACAGTATTTGGATCGTTAATTTCCTTCCAATCGTGGATTTCAGTCATCAAGGAAGCTAAGTCGATTTTATCAGCATCTGGCTCATTGAAAACAGCCAGAACTTTCTCTAAGCCCTCACGGCTAGTAAAAGGTTCATCACCTTGAACATTGACCACAATATCAATATCCATGTTTTCTACCGCTTCAGCAATTCGATCGCTACCACAATCGTGCTCTTTCTTACTCATAATTGCTTTACCTCCGCTTCCGATTATTTCATCAAAAATAACCTCACTATCGGTCACGACATAAACCTCATCAAATAAGCCTGTAGCTTTAGTTACTTCATATGTTCTAACTATTACTGGCTTTCCTCCTAAATCTTGCATTAGTTTACCTGGAAACCTTGAAGCTCCATAGCGAGCAGGGATCATTGCTATAATTTTCAAAATAAATATTTTTTTTAAAATCTCCCCAAAAATAAGAAGATTAAGTTCTTGGCGACGCTTTTTCCAGAAGGTTTTTATAAAACGAATTTTAACCTATAACGCTCTAAAACCATTGTGGTTGTTTAGACCCCACGGACCTTATTAAAACCTAACTGAATACCAGCCTACTACATAATTTCACGTTTCAAAAAACTCATCTTTAAACCCTATTAAATATAATTTATCCTGAGCTCGAGTGATGGCTGTATATAACCAACGTAAGTACTCTTTGTCTATTCCGTTAGGCAGATAAGGTTGTTCGACAAACACAGTATTCCACTGTCCACCCTGAGATTTATGACAGGTTATTGCGTAACTAAACTTCACCTGTAACGCATTAAAATACTTGTTCTTTTTTACGGCCATGAATTTCTTGTACTTTGACTTTTCTGAAGCATAATCTTTCATAACTTCCTGATAAAGGCTATTTGATTCTTCATACGTAAGCGATGGTGTTTCTGATGATAACGTATCTAAAAGTAAAACGGTTTCTAAAGGTTGCATGTTAGGGTAATCGACCATGCGCACTTTTACTTCAGCAAATCGAAAACCATATAATTCTTTAAACGCAAATATTTCCAATACTTCCACGATGTCGCCATTGGCAATAAAGCCCGCCTCACTGGCATTGTCCACCCAAAAATAATTGTTCTTCACTACCATTAAGTAATCTCCAGAGGAAAGTTCAGACTCTTGAAACAAAATTCGTTCACGGATACTTTGGTTATAAAGATTCGCTCTTTTATTAGAACGAACGATAATCACCGTACCTTCATTTCCTAATTCGGAATAACTATCGCTAATAGCATCCATTATTTCCTGACCATCAATAGGGCGTATTACATCGGGGAATTGTATCCCAGAGAATTTAAAAGTGTCATAAAAGCCATCTTCTATATGTTCTCTAATTTTGGTGGCATTTTCTAGAATCCCGCTGTCTTTTTGCTGCCTAACTACTTCATCTAGCTCAATATGAATAACTTCCCGACTGTATTGCGATTCTAATATTTGGCTGTCGAGTGCTGGGCTAACAGAAAGATGAACTGGCGGCAATTGTGCCGTATCACCAATTAATAAAAGCTTACAATTGTGGCCGCTGTAAACATATTGCATTAAATCGTCCAATAACGAACCATTTTCAAACAATCTGGAATCTTGGTTTATGTCAGGAATCATCGAAGCTTCATCAACTATAAATATAGTATCTCGGTGTTTGTTGTTTTGAAGCGTAAACGAAACTGAACCTTTTTCACTCTTTGGAAAATAAATCTTTTTATGTATGGTAAAGGCTTGCTTTTTTGAATAGTAGCTAATAACCTTCGCCGCTCTGCCAGTTGGCGCTAAAAGTACAGACCTCATTTTGGCTTTTGGAAGGTTTTTAACAAGTGTACCGACTATTGTGGTTTTTCCTGTTCCGGCATACCCTTTCAATAAAAAGGTTTCATTTTTGTTAGTACCCAACACAAATTTCGCCAATAATTGGAGCGCAATTTCCTGTTTGGGAGTGGTGTTATGGGGGAATTCATTCTTTAAAAAACTATAAAATTCTGATACATTCATCATTTTCAACTGTCAATGGGGGTTTAAAGATAGCTATCATTTTTTCGGAATAAACTTTTGCGAACAAAAAAAAATTGTAGATTTGCGATAGACCTTTTAGTAAATCAACACTTAAACAAAATATACAATGAAATTAGTAATTCAGATTGTTCTTTGGATTGTTATCGTCTTTTTGGGTTGGAAGCTTTGGTCCTCTATTATGGGGCCAGTAGAGTTCAACAAAGTAAAAGAAATCCGTTATACCAAAGTAATTAAAAGTTTGAAGGATATCCAAGCAGCTGAATTGGCTCACAAAGAAATTACAGGGAGCTTCACAGGAGATTGGGACAGCCTGATAAACTTTGTAGATACTGCCAAATTTGCAAGAACACAACGAAGAGACACTAGCTATGCCGATGTCGAAAAGAACAAGGCTTTTGGAATCACTGAAGGTTACTACATTGAAAGATCACTAATAGACACGTTAGGATTTACACCTGTAAAAGATTCATTATTTCGCGGTTCTGATAGATATAAAACAATGATGAATGTTCCTATTGAAGGTGTTAATGCTAAATTTGAACTTGAAGCAGGAACAATTACAAGAAACGATGCTGATTATTCAGTTTTTGAAGCTAGAGTTTCAAAAGATGTTGTTTTACACGATCTTGACAAAGATTTATTAATTCAAGAGAAGCAAGTTCAATCTGTAGATGGTGTAAACGGGCCCTATATAAAAGTAGGCTCTATGGACGAAGTAAACACTACCGGAAACTGGCCTAAAATTTATGACACTGTCATCAAATAAAAATATTGAAAATTTATATTCAAGTAGACTGTCCGTTCAGGTTTCCCTGAACGGGCTTTCTTTTTTGATTGTAGATTCTAATGATGGTAAAACACAGTTTTTTAAGGAGAAAAAGCTAATCCATAGTACTACACCAGAAGAACTTCTGATGGAATTAGAAGAACTTATTGCAAACAATGAAATTCTACAAAACAACTTTATTGAAGTTACAGTAATCTACTCAACATCAATTTATAGCCTCATTCCCACATCTCTTTTTGACGAAACAAAAGCAAGTGAATACCTCAAATTTAATTCTAAAATATTAGCGAATGATTATATTGCGCACGATGTTTTAGACCGTCAAGAAATTGTTGTGGTTTATGTTCCATTTATGAACATAAATAATTATTTATTTGAAAAATACGGCTCCTTTAATTATTATCATTCTGTAAGTATATTATTGAAAACCATTCTTGAAAAGGAAAAGTACGCTTTGCCAAAAATGTATTTACATTTCCAACCAAACAGTTTTGATTGTATTGTTTTAAAACACGGAAAACTCCAACTCTGTAATACTTACAACTATAAAACTGCGGAAGATTTTATCTATTATACATTATTTTGTATGGAGCAATTAAATCTCGACCCAGAAACGCTTCCCGTGATGCTTTGTGGGGATATAGGAAAGAATGATAATACGTATAAAATAGCCTACACTTACATTCGAAATATTGAATTTGTAAAATCGGAAATGACTGCTTTGACAATTGATGAAGCCGAAGATGAGCACCGTCATTTCACACTAAAAAACTCAAATTAATGCGAATAATATCAGGAACTCACAAAGGAAGACGACTCACAGCCCCAAAAAACCTTCCCGTTAGACCAACAACCGATTTTGCAAAAGAAGCCCTGTTCAATATACTTCGCACACGCCTATATTTTGATGAAATTTCGGTTTTAGAATTATTTGCAGGAACTGGAAACATCAGTTTTGAATTTGCCTCTCGAGGAGTGCCTACCATTACCGCTGTAGATTCAAACTATGGATGTATTCAATATATTAATAAAGTTTCGGAAGAATTTTCCTTTCCCATAACAGCTATTAAATCTGAAGCCGACAATTATTTAGAACGTGTTTCTGGAAAATTCGACATTATCTTCGCCGATCCACCTTACGATTTTGACATTTCAAAGTTTGAAAAAATCGTAAATTTAGTATTTGAAAAAGAATTACTTGACGAAGAAGGAACACTAATTATCGAACATTCAAAAGAAAACAACCTTTCCGAAATGCCAAATTTCTCAGAAGCTAGAAAATACGGGGGCAGTGTGTTTAGTTTTTTTAGTCTGACATAGAGAAACCACGAATGCGCGAATCCTAAGTTACTGAAAACCCTATCGCTACTTGGTCTATGATTTTTAGAACCAATTTTTAAGAGTTTTTATGAGTTTCGAACCCACTAATTATTCTTGAATTTATTTTGGCACCACCACCACGATGGAAATTATATTTTGGTAAGTTTTCCCTGAATCCTTATTAATTAAAGAATTTTCAATCTTCAGAAAAGAGATTCCCGCCTTCGCGAGAATAAAAAAAAGCAGGCCTATAAGCCGGGTTCTGTTACCGAAGCTAGTTCGGTACCTTATCATTTATCTAGACGTTCCGTTACCGAAACGCTCAATCTGCCTACCCTCCTGCATCGGGCGGGAACCCTCAAGCACAGGTTTACGTGGCATTTCACCGCATAGAGTTTACCTGATTTCACTACAGCATTACCTGTACATCCTTTCTGCTGCACTTGTCCTGAAATCTCCGCTAAGGCGGGGATCCCGACGGCTGTTAGCCGTTATGCTTCCCTATGGTGTCCGGACTTTCCTCCCAAATCCTCGCGAAGGCGGGAATCTCGACGATAAGGCGGCCTGCTGTGCAAAAGTAGTCTAATGTTAATAAATAAGGTAAAATACGAACCCCTATTTTTTTAAAACCCAAAGTTCATCTTTATATTTGCTGCTAAGTCACTTCTTAAGTATTTAAAGGTAACTGGTGTGTAGTATGACAAAACGGGACTAGATGTTAAATAAGATTCGATTAACTTTAGTGTTATTCTTTTTATTCACTCATTCCTTTTTATATTCCCAAACAGAAAATAAAACGGATTGTTCCATTTTGAAAAACATCAAAATGCGCAGGATTTCTGCTCCAAATGATGGATTCGTTATAATCAAAGATTCCATACATACTGAGTATGTAGAAGATGAAAAGTATTACATTAATTCAAAATTGGAATGGATTAATGACTGTGAATATAATGCTACAGTAACAGAATTTACTTGGCCAAAATTTAAATTTCCAATCGGTGAAGTGCTAAACGTTAAGTTAATAAAATTACAAAATGATACCTTGAATCTTGAGCTAAAAGTTCGGGATTTTGAAGTGAAAACGAAGTATATACGAATTAAATAAATACTGCAAACAACAGTACATAAAAAATTGCTAGTTTTGGCTTACTAAATGTAAGCTGTTTTGTTTGCTTGTTTCTGATTTTCCTTTTCAGTAGTACAATACACAAGCAAGCAATAAGCTACCGACACAAACACTATGGAACAATTCATTGTATCTGCCCGAAAATATCGCCCTGCCGTTTTTAAGGATGTTGTAGGACAACAGGCTATTACCAATACTTTGGAGAATGCCATAAAAAACAATCACCTAGCGCAAGCCCTACTTTTTACTGGACCGCGAGGGGTTGGAAAAACTACCTGCGCTAGAATTCTTGCAAAAGAAATAAATCAAGACGGAACTCAAAAAGAAGACGAAGATTTCGCTTTTAATATTTTTGAACTCGATGCTGCTTCAAATAATTCTGTAGACGACATACGAAACTTAATAGATCAAGTTCGTATTCCGCCACAAGTAGGAAATTACAAAGTATATATTATTGATGAGGTCCATATGCTTTCTTCTGCGGCTTTCAACGCGTTTTTAAAAACTCTTGAAGAGCCTCCAAAACACGCCATTTTTATTTTGGCAACTACTGAAAAGCATAAAATAATCCCTACCATACTTTCTCGATGCCAAATTTTCGATTTCAGAAGAATTGGTGTTCGTGATATTAAAGACCATTTAGCCGAAGTTGCCATGGCCGAAGGAATTGAAGCCGAAGACGATGCGCTTCATATAATTGCTCAAAAAGCAGATGGCGCTTTGCGAGATGCACTATCTATTTTTGATCGCGTTGTTAGTTTCGCTGGCACAAATTTAACGCGTGAAGCTGTAACTGAAAACCTCAACGTTCTCGACTACACTTGGTATTTCCATATAACAGATTTACTCTTAAAAAACAATATTCCACAGGTTTTGGTAGCTTACAACGAAATTTTATCAAAAGGATTTGACGGTCACCATTTTGTAATGGGACTTGCTTCACATTTCCGTGATCTTTTGGTCTGCCAACATCAAGAAACAATTGAACTTTTAGAAGTTGGGGAACAGGTTAAAACAATGTATTTTGAACAATCCCAAAAAACAAGTCAGCAGTTTTTAATAGACGCGATTAACATAGCCAACACCTGCGATTTAAAGTATAAAACTAGTCAGAATCAACGACTATTAGTCGAACTATGCCTGATGCAATTAGCTTCCTTGACTTTTCAGGGCGAAAAAAAAAACTCCAATAACCAAACTTTAACTCAGCTCAATATAAACCCTGAGCGTTTCGTAATTCCTCCCTCCCACTTTAAGGCTCAAAAACCTGGCGCTATTCTTTCAGGTGCAAAAGAAAAGCAGATAACCTCGGCTGGAAGTAGTGCTTCAAAATCCATTAAAACGAATGAATTGGGAGCAACGAACAGCAACGTAAATGAACCCCCTCAAAAACTTTCTTCCGAAGACAATTCAACTATAAAAACGGCTTCAAACGCCCAAACTTCCGTAGATAATAACCAAGAAAAAGCAATTGAGGATAACACCGACAAAATAGTTCAACGCTCTAAAAATTTGATGGAACGAAATGCGCGAAAAGTTTCAGCACTTTCGCTAAAAAGCATTCAAAAACAGCAGGAACTAAAAGAAGAGATTGAAGCAAACACACCCAAACAGAGAATTCTGCCGAAAGAAGAGTTTTCTGAAGAACAAATGATAGCCGTGTGGAATTCGTATTCAAAAATTGTTGAGCAAGAAGGAAAATATAATCTACTTTCTCATTTGAGTATGAACGTACCAAAATTGAATGGCCACATAATACATCTTGAATTTCCGAACTATACTATAAAAACAGAATTAGAACGCGCTAAGTTTGAACTGCTTCAGTTTTTAAGAGAGAATTTAAACAATCACAACATCGACCTTGATATTACCGTTAACGAGAAGGTTGAAAAAAAGTATGCTTATTCCCCTAGAGAGAAATTTGATAAGTTGAAAGAGAAAAATCCAGCAATAGAAAAGCTTCGTCAAGAATTTGATTTGGACATTTAAACCTTTATTCCAAAAAGGCGAAATCAAAATCTTATAGTTATAAAATTAATAAATCATTAAACGTAAATCAAAATGTTAGGTTTAAAACTTCCCACAGACCCGCGTTGGGTAAATATTGTTGAAAAGAACATTGAGGATATTCTCACAGATCATGCTTGGTGTGAACAAAAAGCAGCCTCAACCGCCGTTTCTTTGATTGTAAGTTTTCCGGAATACCCTGATCTTATTCAGGAAATGATAGCGTTGGTGAAGGAAGAAATAAGCCATTTTAAAATGGTTCACGACAAAATTTTGGAGCGTGGCTGGATATTAGGTCGCGATCGAAAAGACGAATACGTTTTACAAATAGTTCAGTTTTTCCCCAAAGGTGGCAGTAGAACAACCCAATTAGTGCATAGATTGTTATATGCAGCACTAATCGAAGCAAGAAGTTGTGAGCGTTTTCGATTGTTAAGCGAAGAATTGGAAGATAAGGAACTCGCCGAATTCTACAGAAAGTTAATGGTTAGTGAAGCAAACCACTACACCATGTTTCTAGGCTTTGCTCGGCAATATGGCAATCGTGATGAGGTTGATAAAAAGTGGAATGAATTGTTATCCTTTGAAGCAGAAGTAATGAAAGATTTAGGAAAACACCAATCTATTCACGGGTAGGTACTTGGTTATTTATTATCAACAAGATAACTAATAATGCTAAAAGTTTTAATGATAACCGTTTCGCTATTGCCCCAATTATCTGAAAATTTACGAACAATGGTTAAAACCCTAACTGAGCAATAAGTTAAAGAAAATTCAACTAATGAAAATCGGGCGCAGAAGAAAATTGGTTTCCTACACAAACCTTTTGGATCATCCAATCCGTTTTAATCCTTTCGTTTTTAGTCGAATGTTTATTCTATGGGCTATTCTTGGGCTCATTGGTGGAATTATTTCTGGATCTTATTGGGTTGTTTTAATGCTGTTGACGGATTTCTTAGGAACGTGGCAAGGCTGGTTAGTCATTCCTGTTATGGCAATTAGTGGCTTACTCGCAGGTCTTGTTATTTACTTTATTGGCGATCCTGGCGAAATGGAATTAATTGTGAACAACATTCGTTTTAACAAAGGCAAATTAGATCCGAAAAACAATCCATCAATGGTGCTCTCATCGCTACTTTGCGCTGCCTCAGGTGGAATCTTAGGACCTGAAGCGCCATTAGTTCAAGTTACAGGGTCTACAGGCACTTTACTTGGAAAGTTATTGGGAATTAAAGGAGAAGAATTGCGCTCCTTAAGTATTGCCGGTATGGCTTCTGGATTTACAGCCTTGTTTGGCGCTCCTTTGGGCGGTAGTCTTTTCTCTTTAGAAATTTTACACCACAAACACTCTGTACAATATTATAAGGCTATTATTCCCGCATTAGTTGCTAGCGGTTTTAGCTACGTAATTTTCGCCATAATTGTTCAATTAGGATTAGGCCCTATGTGGAATTTACCATCCTACGAAATGGAAACATTTTTCGACTTTGGTTAGGCTGTGTTTTTTCGAGTACTAGCTACACTGGTAGGTTGAGGATTCATATTCTGTACTAAGTTCTTCAAAAACCTATTCGGAAAATTAACGACTCCTATTTATATTAAAACACTCATCGGTGGAATCCTTTTAGGAGCAATTGCCTTTTATATTCCTCTTACACGATATTTCAGCCACTTTGAGATTAATGAACTATTAGAAGCAGAGGGATCTATCCAGTTTTTGGCAGCCGTATTAATTTTTAAGATTATTGCTATTGCAATTACCATTACCTCAGGATGGCGGGGAGGGTTTATCATTCCTTTGTTTTTCTGTGGCACTGCATTAGGAATGCTTATTCACACTATATTTCCTTCTATTAATTTATCCTTAACCATTGTAAGTTGTATGGCAGCCATCAATGTCTGTGTAACCAGAACACCTATGAGCACCACAATTTTGTTGGCTACCTTAACTGGGTTTACCTACTTTATCCCAATACTCTTTGCAAGTTTAACAGGCTACTTTCTTGCCCCGCGAATTCCATTTATTAAATCTCAAATGGAAGAAAAAGAACGACGTTTATTACAACGAAAAAAAACCTCAAAGCAGTAATTCACAGCTTCTAAAAGTTATTCTACTCTATTTCGTCAGATATAATTTGTATTCTTGTAATTTGAACTTTACATGAGACTTAGAACACATAACTAAATTGGCATATAATGTCGCAACAGCAAAATTCTGAAAATTCTGAAATTGATGGTTCTGATATAAAAAACCAAAACCCGGGATCGCTTTCTGTTAACGACCCTATAAAAACAGAACTTAAAGCTGAAGAAAAAGATTCGTTTATTGATAAGTGGAAAACTAGCCGATTTTGGTTAATTAGAGGTAGTTTTTATGTGTTGCGTTCCATTTGGATGACAGTTATGGTTATAGGTGGATTTATTTTATGGCTAATTTCCTTCCTATTTATTTAATGCGCAGGCTTCCGCTGAAGGTTTTGCATTGTTATGTATTCCTTTCCTTAGCTCTGTTTGTTTGCGTGCAGGCTTGGAAATATTTTTGTGGCATTCGCTCTAATTGGGTTTTCCATTATTTAAATGACTTTTTAACGATTCCGATGGTTGCCACCATTTGCCTACACGGTGTATGGTTTCTTAAAAAAGACAGTTCCATTCGTCTAAATATTTTCACTATTTTAAGTTTGGTAATAATGTATTCCATTGCTTTTGAATATTATCTCCCAAAGCAATCGTTCAGGTACACTGGGGATATTTGGGACGTGGTTTGTTATTCTTTAGGTGGAATAGTATTTTACCTTTTACAAAAAATTGAGTCAAACACTTCAACAAAATAACGGCATATAACATTGCCGTTTCACCTTAATCTGTTTCAATTAGTGCTTCATGAACCTTGGTTTAATACTATATTTGTAATTCTGAAGGTATATTCCTTATTTCAGCTTTCTATAATATTGCATGTCTAAACTACCCAAAGAACATAAGTTTATAGACCTTTCAGATTATGGAAGACCGATAGCTAGGGTCATCGCGAATTCATTAAAGAACACTTCTTTCACTCCTATTCACGTTACCATTTGTTTTATTATTGCTGGATTAATAGGAATTTACTGCATAATTAAAGGCTATTACTGGTTTGCTGCATTGTTTTTAATTCTTAAGTCTATCTTAGACGCTGCCGACGGCGAACTAGCTCGCGTAACACAAAAGCCATCATATACAGGTCGATATTTAGATTCTGTAGCAGATATTATATTAAATGCTCTAATATTTTTATCGGTTTGGTTTATAAGTAATAGTTCACTTTGGATTTGCCTTCTAGCCTTTTTAGGGCTTCAATTGCAAGGCACACTTTACAATTACTATTATGTAATTCTACGAAATAAATATGACGGTAACACTACTAGTCGTGTGTTTGAAACCTCATCACCCAAAGCTCTTAAAGGAGAAAAACAAGCGCACGTAAATTTTCTTTTCGGACTGTATAAGCTGCTATACGGCCCTTTTGACAAATCAATTTATGCCCTAGATAGAAACGCACATAAAGGAAAAGCATTTCCAAAATGGTTTATGACAAGTGTTTCTACATTCGGATTGGGTTTCCAATTATTGTTAATAGCCATTATGCTCGTTTTGAATTTAGAAAACATTATTCTTCCGTTCTTTTTAGGATATACTGTGATGGTATTGGTTTTTATCGGAATTCGAAAGACTTTTTTCTGATAAAATCTAATGAAGCACTTGCTGAAATAATTGACTATTTACAATACTGAAACAATAACCAAAACGAATTTTAATATATTTGATATGATTCAATTAGAACCCTCACCAACCTTATAGCATTAAAACATACCATGAACCTACTCGAACTCCACAAAAAAGAAAATTTAACTGAAAACATCAAGTTATGCAAAGTTTATATTCAGCTAGAAGAACTTTTAAAGGAGTTAAATAAGAAGAAGCTTTCGCCACAAGTTGTTGAGCATATAAATCTTGAAATTAAGGAATTGAATACTTCATCCCTTACTGATTCTAGATTGTTAAAGTTCGCCAAGGAGAAGCGAACCAAGATCATTAGGCTATTAGAAAAAGAACATAAAATTGTACCTAAAAACTATTACCGTAATCTATGGTTAGTTTTAGGAATGTCGGCTTTTGGGTTACCACTCGGTGTCGTCTTCGGGTTAATGACTAGTAATATGGGGTTATTAGCCATAGGCTTACCTATTGGAATGGCTATAGGAATTGCTGTAGGGACTAAAATGGACAATAAAGCACAGGAAGAAGGTAGGCAACTACAAATTGAGATTTCGTATTAATTTTTATCACAGTGAGACTTCAAAAAGAAACCCTGCAATGAAAAAACTGCTTTTCTTAATTTCCTTCGCCATAGTCAGCTTCTCGATTCACGGCCAAAGCACTAAAAAAGTCTTGTTCATTGGCAATAGCTACACCGCTGCCAATAACCTACCGTTACTCGTAAAAAACATGGCTAACAGTACTGGCGATGCATTGATATACGACTCGTACACACCGGGAGGCTACCGATTTATGAATCACGCTTCTGACCAAACCACGCTTTCAAAAATCAACTCAGATAATTGGGATTATGTTGCGCTTCAAGGGCAAAGTCAGGAAACATCATTTAGTGAAGCGCAAATGCAAGCAGAAGTGTACCCTCCTGCCGAAACATTAAGCAATGCTATTAGAACAAACAACGAATGTTCGCAACCGTTATTTTATATGACATGGGGACGCGAAAATGGCGATGCAACTAATTGTTCTTTCATTCCTTGGGTTTGCACCTATGAAGGAATGGACGATGCTATTAGGGCAAGCTATATTTTTATGTCTGAAAGTAACGCAGCCGAACTCGCACCAGCAGGAGCTGTTTGGCGTTTTCTCAGGGAAAATTATCCGAATATTAATTTGTATTCAGGTGACGGCTCGCATCCTTCATTGGCAGGATCGTATGCCGTGGCGTGTGCCTTTTACACTATGATTTACAAAAAAGACCCTACTTTTATTTCCTGGAATTCAACTTTAAATGAAACCGAAGCCAATCTTATAAAAATGGCTGCTAAAACAATCGTTTTTAACGAAATATCCGATTGGGATTTTACACTATCGCCAATTGCAGATTTTTCTGAAGAAATTAATAACGGTGAGGCCTCATTCACACATACTGGAAGTGACTTCGAATCAATTCTTTGGGATTTTGGCGATGGAAATACTTCTACAGAAACTAACCCAATTCATACATTTATAGAAAATGGAATTTATGAAGTTTCACAAACCATTACAAAATGCGAAAAATCTGATACTAAAACAAAAACAATTGAAATTATAACCTTACATACAGAGGGTTTTAACAAACAGCAGTTTGCCGTTTATCCCAACCCCACTGCGGGCAAATTAACCGTAAATTTGGTAAAACATTACAAACAAGTAAACATTTCAATTTCAAGTCTTTCTGGAAAGACCTTGCTAAAAACGACTATCAAAAATTCAACTAACTTTGAATTCAACATTTCTACTTTAAGTAAAGGATTATACATTTTAAAAGTTCTTGCAGACGACAACGTTTACGTTCAAAAAATAGTAAAAGAATAAAAATTAGAATTCAATGTCGGGCTATTGATCTATAAAGTTTAAATATTTTAATCAAAAACAAATTTTAATTATCAATAACTTTTACATACCCATAAAAAACTTTACTTTTCTCAATTAAATATTGATTTGCTTAAAAATCTACATTAATCTGGAAGAACGATATGAAAATAATATACCCTTTAGCTGTTTTATTCTTAATTACTTCACTTGCTCCAAATACAATTTTTGCACAATGTGAAGATGTAACAATTGAAAGCTTAACAAACCCAGGTCCGTATGAAGTTGCTACACTTACAGAAGATGACGGTATTCGAAACGGTCCAGATTATTTAGACGCAACAGTATATTATCCAACCAATGCTACACCACCGTATGCAAGTATCGCTATTGTTCCTGGCTTTACTGCACAACCTTCGAGTGTGGAAGAATGGGGGCCGTTTTACGCTTCGCACGGCATTGTAACTATCATAATAGGCACTAACTCACCATTTGAGTTCCCCGATCTGAGAGCCACTGCACTGTTAGATGCATTAGAGACATTACGACAAGAAAATGAACGCCAAAATTCGCCATTAGAAAACCAACTTGATGTAGACAAATTTGCCGTAAGCGGGTGGTCGATGGGCGGTGGTGGCGCACAATTGGCTGCACAAATGGATAGCTCGATTAAAGCAGTTCTAGCATTATGCCCGTGGTATCCACAAGCAACTTTTAACCACAACAGCCCTGTATTAATTTTTAGCGGCCAGGATGACACGGTTGCTCCTCCAGGAATACACGCCGATGTTCACTACAATGTGACTCCAGACACTACTAACAAACTACTTTTTGAAGTTGCAAACGGAAGTCACTCTGTTGCTAATACACCAACCGGTGGAGATGGTGTAGTGGGAAAAATCGCACTTTCGTGGCTTAAATTATATTTGGATGATAATGATTGCTATTGTCCTTTACTAACCGATTCACTTTTAGTCGATCCTCCTGCGGCGTCTAAAGTTGAAGCTAGTTTTGAGTGTGAGCCAATTATTGGTATTGCTGAAAACAATATCGACATCAGTATTTTCCCCAATCCAACCGATAACTTTATAACCGTTAGTATTCCTACTATTGCCAGCTATAAAGTGTATTCTGCTTTAGGGCAACTTTTACTTTCTGGTGAAATCGACCAAAGCAACAAACAAATCGACTTTTCACAATTCGCAAAAGGAATGTATTATGTACGTGTAGAAAATGAAACAATACGGATTATTAGAAAATAAAACGCTGTAACAATAAAAGGAAACAAAAATTAAAAGTAGCTGAATTTAATAAAAAGCAAGATCTTTTAGATTACGTAAACACCAACGCCGACAGATTCGACATAGTAACGATAAGTTCAACCCAAGTAGGGATTTCTTACAAACATTTTTTATGGTATTACAACAAATAAACTTCTGTATTTCTTTAAAAATTCTTGCAAATGATAACAACCAGATTAGGAAATAAGACAGATTTTGAAGGTGTATTAGCACTTCAATCAAGATATCTTTACCGTAACTTAAGTGATGAAGAGCGGAAAAAAGGATTTGTAACCACGCCATTTACCGTAAGTCAGCTTGAAGAAATTCTTTTACAAAATGGATTGTTTATTGCTGAAACTGAAGACGGAACAATCGTTTCGTATGTTTTTGCTGGAAGTTGGAAATATTTTGAACAATGGGAAATCTTCAATTTTATGGTTTCCCGATTTCCAAAATTATCGTTTCAGGGAAAGGAAATTACAACTTTAAACAGTTTTCAATACGGCCCCATTTGTATTGATGAAAAACACAGGGGAACGGGGTTATTAAATAAGATATTTGAAGAAATGCGACTTGAGTTTTTCAAAAAATATCCTATCTCAATTACATTCATAAACAAAGTCAATGCTATTTCTACAAACGCACATACCAAAAAACTGGGTTGGGAGATAATTGATGAGTTCCAATTTAATAATAACACCTACATCGGTTTAGCGCTCGATATGTCGAAGTCTGTGCTGTAAACAAATGAATTGCTGTTTTCAATGTTTTTGTAGTTTAATGCCCACTTTGAATAATTAAATGAAGTTTTGAATTGATTCAGTTTACTCAAAACTATTCATTATTAGTTATCTCGGCTGCCACTTTTTCATTATAAAGGCTTTTAATAATTCCATCACTAAGTCCGATTTTTGGAACAAAAACATTTTTCGCCTTACTCCATTTCATAGCAGAAAGGTATATTTTAGTAGCTGGAACTACAACATCGGCACGGTCTGGGTTCATATCGAGTTCGGTAATTCGTTCTTCGTACGAAAGATATTCCAGTTTTTTGTAATATGAAGACAGGTAAATATAACTAAGTGGCTTTCCCAGTTTCTTTCCACTTTTTTTGAATATTGTATTGATGTTTCCTCCGCTTCCAATCATTGATAATTTCTTGAAATCTTTGGTTTCACTTTTTATCCACGTCTTCATTTCATTCCAAACAGATTCGTCTACCAACCCTTCTAAAAGTCGAACAGTTCCAATTTTGAAGCTTTTAGAGCAAACATTTTTACCATTTGCGAAAACCGTTAGCTCTGTACTCCCACCGCCAACATCGACATAGAGGAACACTTTATCATCTTGAATTAGTGTTTTTAAATCTGTTGAAGCAATAATTTTGGCTTCATCTTTTCCGTCTATAATATTTATTACGATACCGCTTTCTTTTTTGATAACATCGGCAATGTGAGTTCCGTTAGAAGCTTCCCGCATTGCAGAAGTAGCACACGCTCTATATCGTTTTATTCCGTGTGTATTCATCAATAACCGGAAAGCAGACATGGCATCGATCATTCGTGCTGCGTTTCCATCCGAAATTTTTCCGTCTAGAAAGACTTCTGCCCCTAAACGGATAGGAACTCGAACCAAGGAAGTTTTTTTAAAGATTGGATCTTTTCCTTCCTGTTCAATTACAGTTACAACTAGCAATCTTATGGCATTACTACCTATATCTACGGCACCGTATTTTTCAATGTTCAGCAAATCAGTTTACTTCAAGTTTATTTAAATAATAATCGTACATTTTAAATTGTGAGCGTATTGGTGGCTTGTTATTTTTTAGGTAAGCATTGTCGTTTTTAATACTTATAACACGGGCTTTCACGTTATCGCTCCATCCAATTTCAAAGTTTTCTAGTATTTCTTTTTTAATATCTTCATCATAGATTGGGCATGACACCTCAACACGATTGTCTAGGTTTCTTCCCATAAAATCTGCAGAAGAGATATAAATTTTCGGTCTTCCAGCATTTTCAAAAATAAACACGCGCGGATGCTCCAAATGTTTACCAACAATACTAATAGCCTTAATATTTTCGCTCATTCCTTTTACTCCAGGAATAAGACAGCAGATACCTCGAATTATCAATTTTATTTGTACCCCGGCCCTACTGGCTTCGTAAAGTTTATCAATCATTCTATAATCCGACAGACTATTCATTTTCAACTTAATACCGCTAGGCAAACCAGCTTTTTTGTTCTTTATTTCATTATCTATTAAGTGAGTTATAGCATTTCGGGTATAATGAGGTGAAACAATGAGATGGCGATATTTCTTGACTTGATAATTAACTTCAAAAAAGTCGAATACCTTGTTCATCTCTTTACAAATTCGTTCATCGGCTGTAAAGAGCGTGTAGTCTGTATAAACTCGAGCCGTAGATTCGTTAAAGTTTCCTGTGCTTATCACACCGTATCGGATTAATTTTTTATTCTCAAGTCGTTCTACTAAAATCATTTTACAGTGAACTTTGAGTCCTTTAACGCCAAAAATGAGACGTATATCCTCACTTTGAAGCAATTCTGCATATTTTATATTCGCTTCTTCATCAAAACGTGCCTGAAGTTCAATTTGAACCGTTACATCTTTACCGTTCTTCTTTGCGTTGATAAGCGAACTGGCAATATGCGAAACCTCCGCCAAACGGTAAATAGTGATTTTTATAGATTTAACTTTGGGGTCTAAAGCTGCTTCTCTCAAAAACTTTATAACATACATAAAGGTTTGGTAGGGCGTGTGAAGCAAATAGTCTTTTTCCAATATTTTATCAAACAACCTTCCGTCCATACTCAAACCAGGAATGGGCAGTGGCTCTTTGGGTTCATATTGTAAATCGGGTCTTCCCAATCTTGGAAAGTTCATATAATCACGTCTATTGTGATATCTTCCCCCAGGAATAATGCTATCGGTTTTATCAATCCCCATTTTTTCTAATAAAAATTGCAGTGTTTCTGTGTCTATGTTTTTGTCATAAACAAACCGAACGGGATCTCCAATACTTCGCTTTTTGACACTTTTAGAGATTTTCTCAATAAAGCTTCTACTTAAGTCACTGTCTATATCGAGTTCTGCATCTCGGGTAATTTTAATCATGTGGGCCGAAATGGTTTCATAATTAAAAATGCTGAAAATACTGCTCATACAGTAGCGAATCAGGTCGTCTAGAATAATTACGTATTGCTTTTCGCCTTCTTTGGGAAGCACTACAAAACGATCTATCGTTCTCGGAATTTCAATTAGGGCGTAGTTGTATTTGGTTTCGAAAGTGTCGTCTTCTTTGCTCATTACCATCCGAATCGCCAAATAAGCGGCATTATCCCGCAAATTTGGAAATTCATCAACCTCTCCAATCATAATGGTCATCATGGCGGGGCTAACGTGACGCACAAAATAATCTGAAATAAATTTACTCTGTTTTCGGGTAACTTGGGTTTCGTTGATAATGAAGATGTTCTCCTTTCTCAATTCACGTTGAATATCACTAAGAATTTTCAAACTTTGCGCCTGTTGCTCAATGGCTATTTGAGTGATTTCTGCTAATAATTCCTTTGCCGAAAAACCTCCCAAAAAACTACGCCCCGTTTTTCCTGCTTCTTCAATTCGTCTAATAGTAGCATAACGGACTTTAAAAAATTCGTCTAGGTTATTTGAGAATATTCCCAAAAAACGCAATCGTTCAAGTAGCGGAATTTTTTTATCGTAGGCTTCCTGCAAAACCCGAGCATTAAACTGCAACCAGCTTAATTCCCTATTAACATATTGATTTTCAACCTTAGTAGGATGTGTTACTACTTTATCTGCCATTATTTTAAGTCCCGTGGGAAAATTGTTTTAACAGTTCTGCCAGTAGTAATATCGCTCCAATGATTTTCATCAAACTCTAATTTTACAAAACCACACGTCGGAATGTTTTCAATATATTTGTTACCATACATGTTAACAATTGAAGTAAATGCGTGGTTATGACCAACAATCATAACGCGGTCTAAGTTATCGTCTAATTCCTTAATAACCCTTACTACATTTTGACCACTAAAATCGTATAAGTCGTGATTTGTTTCAAACTGTGCTTCATCTATATTCCAAGCATCTTTAAAGTAATGTGCCGTAGCTAATGCCCGTGTAGCGTCGCTACTAATTATTTTTTGAGGAGCTTCTGTTTCGGTGCTCGCTTTTTTAGAAACTAACATTCCATCTCCTTTTCCCCTTTCTTTTAAGGGACGCTTGTGATCGTCTACATCGTGCTTCCAAGAGGATTTAGCGTGTCTTACAAGGTAAAGTGTTTTCATTTGTTTAAATTATTTGCTTTCTATAAGTAGGCTAGATTTGCTATTAAAATATAAAGTTGACTTTAAAAGATTTTCACTAAAAATTGAAATTATTCTATGAAGAGGTTACGCTTCAAATGGGGTTTCAGTCTTAAATAATATCGGGGTTTTAAGTGTGAAAAAAATTAATTCCAAATAATCTTCGTTTGAAACTTTACAATCTATCAAATTTATTAAATAATCCTATGATGCAAATGCTTTTAAGTTAAGTTTTAGAAAATATCACCTACTAGAGTCTACGAACTGTTTGTTTTTATTGAAATTAGTTGTTCTTACTTAAGAATAAAGCTATATGACATCCTCTTCTTTATTAAATTTTTCCTTACTTTGTAGGTATTCATTATACTAAAAGAAATAAGTTTTTCATAGTTGATGACTATCAGAACAATACAAAACATAGACATATATGAATTTAGATTTAACCAATAAAAATGCTCTTGTATGTGGAAGCACTGCTGGCATAGGTAAGGCTACGGCAATACTTCTTGCCAGATTAGGTGCAACGATAACTTTGTTTGCCCGTGATGAATCGAAGTTAAAAGAAACTTTAATAGAACTGCCTCACGAAAAAGGTCAAAAACACAATTATTACGTTGCCGATTTCACAAACCCACAGCAGGTAAAAGAAAAAGTTAATGTTGCAGCTTCCAACAAAACAATCCATATTTTAATCAATAACACCGGAGGGCCAAAGGGAGGACCTATTTTTTCTGCAGCTACCGAAGAATTTGAAAAAGCATTTTCGATGCACGTTATTTGTAATCAAATCTTGGTGCAAGCAGTGGTTCCTGGTATGAAAAATGCAGATTACGGACGAATTATTAATATTATTTCTACCTCCGTAAAACAACCTATAGATAACCTTGGAGTGAGTAATACTATACGTGGCGCGGTTGCAAGTTGGAGTAAAACCTTAGCAAATGAATTGGGACAGTACGGAATCACCGTTAATAACGTTTTACCTGGTTTTACAGCAACAGATAGACTTGAAGACATTGTTGGCAATGCAGCTAAAAGAACAAACAAAACTGAACAAGAAGCTAGCGAATTTATGAAGAACCTTGTTCCTGCAAAACGTTTTGCACAACCAGGCGAAATTGCCAGTGCCGTAGCATTTCTTGCAAGTGAAGCCGCGAGTTACATTAATGGCGTGAATCTTCCTGTAGACGGCGGACGTACTAAGAGTTTATAATGTCCTCATACCGGGAGCGATTTAAGCCTTATTACCGTTCAAAACTTTTGTAACTTTAAAAAATTAAATCAGCCACAACAATCCTAGCTTTACAACATGAATACGAAACGAAAACTACGCATTAACGGTCACTCTCACCTTCTACCCTATCCTGAAGAAATTCCTCAGTTTATGCAGGATAAAGAAATTTTTTGGGTAGACCCAGAGCGTAAGTATATGCTTCAGAAAGATTGGAGCCGTCCCGTTACCGATTCTAGTTTCTTTTTAAATGAAAAACTTGAATGGATGGAGCGCTACAAAATAGATCACGCTGTAGTACTAAATCTTTCACAACTCTATGGAAATGGCCTCCGTGTTGAAGAAATGAAAAAAGCACTCCGTTTTCAAAATGATTTTAACGCTAAGGTTCAACACAACCATCCTTCAAAATTCACTTGTGGTTTTGTAGTTCATCCTGGTTTTGTTCGTGGTGCATTATGGGAAATTGAACGCTGTGTAGAAGAACTTGGTCTTCAACTTTTATGTTTGCCAACGCATTATATGGACTCTATAGGCACGTGGCGCTGTATTTTTGACGAAGAAAACGAACCCATTTTTGAAATGGCTTCCAAATACAACCTCGCAGTAGAAATACATCCTTACGATGGTGAAAAATTCATCAAATTGGAAAATACCGCTTGGCGTTTTCACTTAATTTGGATGTTAGCCCAATGCGCAGATGCTTATCACTTTTTAACGTTAAATGGTTATGCCGATAAATACCCTAATATGCGAACTTGTTTCGCACACGGAGGGCAATTGGCGCAAATAAATTTAGGAAGAAGAATACAAGGGTTTGACGGTCGCCCTGACTTATTTAAAGGTAAAACACATCCTCGAAAATCGGTTGGTCACAAAAATATTTTCTTTGACACTCTAGTTCACGATACAGGTTCGTTAGATTTGGTAATTAGAAATCAAGGCTCTAAACAAGTTCTTGTTGGTTTAGACGATCCATATCCATTAGGCGAAATGGAAAGCGCCCCGCAATCCTCTTATCCTGGAAAAATTCTCGATTTAGCGTTAGAACGCAATGTAATTAATCAAGATGAAGCTGATAAAATGTGGGAAGATAACGTTATTCAATGGCTCTGCGGAGATGATGACGAAGCTAAAAAGAAATTAAGAGCTAGGATTACAGGGGAATGAGTTTATGAGTTTCTGAAAAAAAATATATTCCACTCTCAAAACTGAAAACCAAATACTTATCAACAATTTACTCTAATTTCTGAGTACTGCGTACTGACTACTGAATTACTGAAATACTAAAAAAATGGACATTCTACCCGATAAAATAAACGAATACGTTGAAAAACACTCTCAAGTTGAACCTGAGTTGCTTCAGAAGCTTAATCGTGAAACTTGGCAGAAAATGATTGCGCCGAGAATGCTAAGCGGACATTTTCAAGGGCGCGTACTAAGTATACTTTCCAAGTTAATTAAACCAAAAAACATTCTGGAAATTGGTACCTATACGGGTTATTCAGCGCTTTGTTTGGCTGAAGGAATGCAGGAAAACGGTGAACTTCATACTATTGACATCAATGAAGAATTAGTAGATTTTCAACGTAAATATTTTGATGCTTCCATTTATGGAAAACAAATTTTTCAACATTTAGGAAATGCCTTGGAGATTATTCCCTCTCTCGATAAAACTTTCGATTTTGTGTTTATTGACGCCGACAAAAGCAATTACCCAAACTACTTCGATTTAATTCTTCCAAAATTGAATAAAGGTGCCGTAATTTTAAGCGACAATGTACTTTGGAGCGGAAAAGTAGTGGAAAAAGTTAAAGACGATGATATAGACACCAAGGCGCTGCTTCAGTATAACAAGCTCTTAAATGAACAGCCAATGTTAGAAACTGTAATCCTCCCTATTCGCGATGGACTCAGTATTTCAAGGGTTATTGGTTAGAAGTTCACCTTGTAAGGTCTTCTGACATATATAGTGAAATAAAAACGCAAAACCAGTTCCCACCAAAGCGCCAACAAGAATATCGCTCGGATAGTGTACTCCCACAAAAATCCTACTTAAAACGAAAATAAGTGGCCATAGATACGAAAGGTATATCCATTTGGTATATTTCTGTAGGGATAACACCATGAAAGTCGTTATCGAAAAACTAGACGAAGCATGACCTGAGAAGAAGCTATAACTTGTAGGTTTTTGAAGAATACGAATAAGCTCGCCTAAGGCTTCTACATTATTGGGTCGTAAACGTGCTATATAACCCTTTACTCCACTAGTGAAGAGCATTGTTACCCCTACAGCAACCAATAAAAAGAAAATCACAATCAATCCTTTTCTGCCTCGATAGTAATAGACAATCAGGAACGCAAATAAAATAAAAAGCGGAATCCAAGTATTAATTTGAGTTACGAAGATCCAAAACTCATCATATTTTTCTACGCCTAAACTATTCAGAAAAATAAAAATCTCTCTGTCCCAATTTTTTAAAGTTTCTAACATTTAAAACTTCCTTTTTATGGGTCCAGTAATTTCTTCTACATCTTCTTTTACCTTGTCTATTTCTTTACGGACATCTTTAGAAATATCAATATTTTCGCCTTCCCTATCGATACCTTTCGTGATTTCTGACTTTATATCATTGGTTGCATCTTTTACTTGTCGAATAGCCTTGCCCAAACCTCGAGCAATATCTGGAACTTTATCTGCTCCAAAAACCAAAAGAACGACAAACAGGATAAACCCTATTTCGACACCACTTATAAAAAGAAAAATTGCCTGTGAAATCATTGTGCAAATATACTTAGCTGATACGAGTTAAAGGTAGTGAGTTGCGAAAAAAATATTGTAGCGAACACAAGATAGGTTAGATAATTTTATTGCCATAAAAAGACAAATCTAGAAGATATTCCGTTGGAAACAAAAAATTTACATTCTTGAAGAATTTTATACTAAAACAACAGTGAGTTTTTACTCATTCCGCTTCTTGTACTCTTTACTTTTTTCGTGCAGAAATTTCATCAATTGCATTTCGTTTTCAGGCTTTAAAAGATTTTCTTGTAATCCATTTTCTTGAACAAAAAATAAAAAATCGAATGTTTTATCTCTTGGAATATCAAAGTTATCGTGAATAAATTCCTGACTAAAACGTCGTTGCATATTATTGCTAAGAGATTCTTTAACCTTTTGTTTTTCTACGCTATTCAGCTTTTTCCCGCTAGGGAACAACAAATTACTCACCCCTCCAAGAAGCGAAACAAAATTGAGTCCATCAGTCAAATTATTACTATTTAAAGCTTCTTCGGCAGCATTTCCTTCAATGGAAGAATATTGATCACGAGTAAAGTTGTATCCAAACTCCAGGCTTTTGTAACTTAAATCCCAATCATGACCAATGGAATAAGTAGGAATTTTCTCAATATCGGCTCGCACATTACCTGACAAATCATAAGGTTTTATTACAACCTCATCTAACTGCGTAATCGCAGGATTTAAAAAAATATTCAATTTTTTCTGTTCTACAACGCCCTTATCCACAACCACTGTAAACGATTTATACTGCAAAGCAAATATTTGAAGCCTATCATTTTCTGCAATGGCAATTTTAAACGTGCCGTCTGCAGCTGTAACTGTCCCTTTTTGAGCAGAAACATTATAAACGGAAATACCTTCGGCGTCTTCATCATTTGGAACATGGATTTTTCCTTCTACTATAACACGATCAATTTCTTGAGCCACAAGCGAAGTAGAAACAATGACGAATAGGAAAAATGTTAGTTTTTTTATCATACTATAAAAGTACTGTTTTGTTTTTCAACTAA
This sequence comes from Aequorivita viscosa, assembly GCF_900106795.1. Classification (GTDB taxonomy): domain Bacteria; phylum Bacteroidota; class Bacteroidia; order Flavobacteriales; family Flavobacteriaceae; genus Aequorivita; species Aequorivita viscosa. Next base: position 64,923 of record NZ_FNNS01000008.1, read on the forward strand.
AAACTTTAAAACTTCAATTTTTGAGTTATTCAAGAAATTTTAAGAGGTAATTTTCAATTGAATCTAATACAACAAACTGAAAACATTTTAAATTTAGCTCGCAATAAAAACCTGCATTTAATTCTTTAAATACCTTTGCTTCTGCTAAGCTTGGAATCCCTCACTGTTTGTAGTATATTAAAAGTCATATTTCCTATTCATGAAAGAATCTCAATTTACACCTAAGTTCTTTTCGCTTTTGAAGAAAGGAATAAGCAAGGAACAGTTGCGAAAAGATATTATTGCAGGCGTAATTGTCGGTATTGTTGCCTTACCACTGGCTATTGCTTTTGCTATTGCTTCTGGTGTGTCGCCAGATAAAGGGTTAATTACGGCTATTGTTGCTGGATTAATTATTTCCGTATTAGGAGGAAGCCGTGTGCAGATTGGTGGGCCAACCGGTGCTTTTATTGTAATTGTATATGCCGTGGTACAAGAGTTTGGTGTTGACGGACTTATAGTTGCCACTTTTATGGCGGGAATTATCTTAATAGGAATGGGACTAGCACGTCTCGGTAACCTATTAAAATTTATTCCCTATCCGTTGATTGTAGGGTTTACAAGCGGAATTGCCGTAATAATATTTTCGTCTCAAATAAAAGATTTCTTCGGACTTTCAATTGAAACCGTGCCTGCCGATTTTGTTGAAAAATGGAAAGTTTATGCTGCAAATTTCGATAGTATAAACTGGGCAGCGGTAGGTATTGCTGTTGGCACAATTTTGTTAGCCCTGAATTTTCAAAGAATAAGTAAAAAAATTCCAGGCTCTATTGTCGCCATTTTAATTAGCACCTTGGCCGTTTACTTCTTCAATATTCCGGTAAGTACAATTGAAACTTCCTTTGGCGATATTCCTAGTAAACTTTCTATGCCCACCTTTCCAGATATAGATTTTGCCACTGTTCAAAAGTTGATACAACCGGCATTTGCCATTGCGCTACTCGGAGGAATTGAATCCTTGCTTTCTGCTGTTGTAAGTGATGGAATGATTGGAGGCCGCCACCGCTCGAATGCTGAACTCGTTGGACAAGGAATAGCAAATTGTGCTTCATCAATGTTTGGCGGAATACCGGCGACTGGTGCCATTGCAAGAACAGCTACCAATGTTAATAACGGTGGACGAACCCCTGTTGCTGGAATAGTGCATGCTGTGGTGCTTCTAGTTATTATGTTGGCACTTGCACCCTTTGCGAAATTAATCCCAATGGCTTGCCTAGCTGGAATTTTGATTGTAGTAGCCTATCATATGAGTGAATGGCGACAGTTTAAAGCGTTACTAAAAGGAAATAAAGCCGATGTAATGATTTTACTTGTTACATTTTTCCTCACTGTATTTTTCGATTTAGTAATTGCGATACAAATGGGAATTATCCTTTCAAGTTTCATATTAATGAAAAGAATGAGCGACGCCACAACCGTAAAGGAAGCGAATAATATGTTCAACAATCAGGAAAATGAACCGGAAGAAATCTTTGATGACGAACTGCCTATGCTCCCTAAAGGAGCCACAATGTACGAAATACGTGGACCGTTATTTTTTGGAGCCACTCAAACTTTTCAGGATACTATGGCGCGCCTTCCTGATAAACCTAAAGTACTGATTTTACGAATGCGACACGTTCCCTTTATCGACGCGACAGGAATTTACAGATTGATGGAGATTATCAAAAAATTCGCAAAGCAGAATACACATATTATACTCTCAGGAGTAAACCCCAAAGTTTTGCACGATTTAGAAGTAGCAAATATTTACACCCTTCTTAACGAAGACAATATTACTTCAAATATTGAAATGGCTTCCCAAAGGGCACAAGAGATAATTGACAGTTAATATTGCAAAAAAACATGCAATTTATACACTATTAAAAAACTATATTGTAATATTGCAATATAGATATTAAGTGATATAATGAAAAAAGAATATACCCAAGAGCAGATTGAAATTTCAACGATTATGAAAGTTTTAGGTCATCCTGCCAGAATAGCAATCATAGAACATTTATTAGAAGTGAAAGCCTGTATTTGCGGGCAGATTGTAGATGTTCTTCCTCTTGCACAACCTACTGTTTCACTCCATTTAAAAGAATTACGAAATGCCGGGCTTATAAAAGGCACGGTAGAAGGAAATACGATTTGCTATTGCTTAGATGAAAAGGGGGTAGAAAAATTAGCGAATTACTTTGATCGAGCTAAAGAAATTTTAGTAACCAAAAACACCTGTTGTTAAACGTGGCTATTCATTTTTTTGGTCTGAATATCACTTTTAACGACAAAAACTAATAATTCAATAACAAATAACTCAACAACGAATTATATGACAAACGAAACACAATTAAAAGAAATGGTAAAGCAGAAATATAGTGAAATTGCTTTACAAGAAAAGGAAGCAAATCAGTCCTCTTGCTGTGGTGCAGGAAGTTGTTCTACTGAAGTTTACAACATTATGTCTGATGATTACACCTCATTAGAAGGTTATAACCCAGATGCAGATTTAGGTTTAGGTTGTGGATTGCCAACAGAGTTCGCTAAAATCAAAAAAGGAGACACTGTCATTGATTTGGGAAGCGGTGCCGGAAATGATTGTTTTATCGCCAGAGTAGAAACTGGAGAAACCGGAAAAGTAATCGGGATCGACTTTACGCCCACTATGGTAGATAAAGCCAGAATAAACGCAGAAAAACTAGGAATGAACAATGTTGAATTCCGATTAGGCGATATTGAAAACATGCCTGTAACTTCCGAAGTAGCCGACGTTGTAGTGAGCAATTGTGTTTTGAACTTGGTTCCAAACAAAAAAGCAGTTTTTCAAGATATTTTTCGAGTACTAAAGACTGGCGGACATTTCAGTATTTCGGATATTGTATTAACAGGCGAGCTTCCAGAAAAAATTAAATCGGCAGCCGAGATGTATGCAGGTTGTGTTGCTAGCGCTATCGACAAAGATGAATACTTAGGCTATATTAAGGAAACTGGTTTTGAAAACATCACGCTTCAAAAAGAAAAACCTATTATTGTTCCAGACGATATTTTAAAAGATTATTTAAATGAAACCGAAATAGCAGCCTATAAAAGCAGTCCGACCGTTATTTACAGCATTACCGTTTATGCAGAAAAACCATCTTGTTGTTCGCCAACAACGGGTTGCTGTTAATGATAAATTCAGGTAAGCTTTTCAAATCAAGAAAAATCACATCTTTTAAAAGGGTGTGATTTTTTTGTTTATCCTGTCCATCCTTAAATAACGATTCTATAAACCTGTAGCATTCAACAGTAAATTTACGGCTCAAAATCTACTGGATAGGTATTGTCGTCTGGAACAATTGGAAGCACTATTTCTTCTTTAGTTGACTTATTCTGAAATAGTTTACGCATCAACTCCCTAAAGGTGTTAAAGTCGACCGAATATGAAATTCCCGTACCTTGCTCAAAAATTTGATCTTCCCCAATAAATTGAAGATCGGCTTGCCTATTGAAGAATTTCATTCTAAGGCTTCCATCTTCATTAATCAGCCATTGCACTTCAATATCACCCGCTACAGCAGTTTCTGTTGCCCCGCCTACAGGCACCCCAACTTTTCCGTTTATAAGGATTCGTTCGTTTATTTGCGTACTCAAAGTAATTCCGAAGCGATCTGCAGTTTCTTGATCAGGTGTTGTACTTCCTACAGAATAATCTAAACCAACCCTAAACTTTCCGTCCTGATCGGCAAAAAGACTGTTTACGATACCCGAAACCCTGTCTGCCACTGTTCCTGCGAAGGCATTGGTTCCTGAGTAACTATCGTTTACAAATGAATTTGAAGCTAATAAAAATAAAGCTTGATTTTGTCGTTGTTCTTCCGTTTGTAATTTAAACTGAAGTTCACTTTTTAAAGTAGAACTTACCCTTGGGAATTCAATTTTAAAATTCAATTCTGGTTGCTCCAATAGCCCTTTTAAATCCACATAAACTTCTACCGGAATTTTACGATTAATCGATGGATTATCCAATAATACTGAAGGATTTGCCTCAGTATTATAAAGTGCACTTAGTTCAAGGTTTGCTTTTTCTGGCGCTCCATCCCAAACTATGCTCCCACCAGGAACCACCTCTATATTCCGCTGAATAATCCCACCATATTTAAAGTCGAATTGCCCATCAAACACCACAAAATCACCGTACATCAAGAATTTTCCTGCAGTATCTATTCGTAAAAGCAACGTGCCACTTCCCCTTCCTTTTAAAGTTGAATTATTTACCTGATCTACTACTACTTCAACCTCCGCATTTTTATTCAGGTTAAGGTCAAATTCAAGGGTCATTTTTTTAATATCGGCAGATACAACTGTTTCACCTTCAATCCGGGCTCGTTTTTCTTCAGGTGAAAGAAAATACACGAAAGAATCATCGCTAATTGTTTCTGTTTCACTAATCGGGATTTTGAATGAAGTTCCTCTTTCAGTCGTTGCATCAGCCTTTATTACCAATTCATCTACTGGGCCTTTCATGGAAACAAAACCACTGATAAATGCAGTTCCGTAATACAGTGCATCTTCATCGTGAGGTGTATCTAAAACTAATATTCTGTCGTTTGAATCGATATGTAAATCTAGTTCCCAGCTTCCAAATTCTCGATGAGAAGCATTTCCATATAATATTCCCTTCGTGCCATACTTCGTATCTGTTATTACGGTATTACCAATTTCAAATTTATTTTTTGAAACTATTATTTGAGCATTGTTTTCAATATCGAAGTCGGTATTTAAATATGGAACTTTCAAGCCACTATTTTCTAAAAGAAGCCTACCATTAATGTCTGGCGATTTATAATTTCCAGAAACTGTAGCACTTCCTGTTACCAATCCACGGATATCTGTAATAACATCGCCTCCAAACGGACTAAAAGCCTGAAGGTTAAATTGATTTAAATCTACATCTAATTGAATTTGTGGATTTTTAGGAGCTACATCAATTCTTCCAACGGCATTGATGGATCTAATGTTGTTATTTGTAAGGGAAGCGTTTATATCGTATTTTGTTAAATCTTCATTGCCATCTACGTTTGCAACTAAATCGCCAAACGGAATATCGTTAATAATGACATCGTCTATAGTAACTGAAGAATTTGGGTAAAAGGCGCCATCTTTTTGTAAAAAATCAAACTTTCCATTCATATTTCCCTGAAGGCGAAGGCTGTCAAATTCAGGGGTAATATTTCCAATATTTACATCTCTGAAGCGCAGTTTCAAATCTTTATAAGTGGAATCGCGAATGGTCCCCGCCATTTGAATTAGCTCATTTTGATGACTAAGCACCAATGAATCGATTCGTAATTCTTTAAAGTTATCGTCAAAAACAACCTTGTTAAGCCTATTGTTATGCTCGTTTAAGTACCAAACATTTTCTTTATAAGTAATGTCAGATTTTTTCACGCCAATAACCGATTTTCCTTTCGGATTTATAGTGTGATAAAGCGAAAGATTAAACAGATCCTCCTTTTTTTCGCCTCCTTTAAATTCTGCTCGAACGTACATGGTATCGGTCAAGGTTTTGTTTATCACGTTCAAATCGGTTATGTCGTAGAAGCCCAAATTAACGTTATCTGCAGCTATATAGGTATTAAAAAGAGGATTGTCATTATCCATCTGAACATTCAAATTACCAATGTAATTACCAAATAACATTATTTCGGGCGAGCGAAAATCCAGCTCAAACTTTGATTTGTCTGAAAACACAGCGCCTTTTACCCGTGTATTGTCTCCTAACTTTAATTGTGGGACAAAAACGTCAACTATTTTGTTATAGACAACAAATTCGTAGTTAATGTATTGGTTGGTAGTAACTTCTCGCGGAATATAGTTGGCATAAATACTAGCAACTCCATTTTGAAAGAGATTGGGAATATCTTCAATTAAAAATTCACCTGAAATCTTTCCGTTAATAATATCTGGGGAATTTACCTCAATTGTCCTGACTTTATCGTCAAAAGAAGAAGTTACAGTAAAATCATCAAAATAGTAGTATTCACGTTCGTTCTGATAAAATGTCTGACTGAAGTTTATGGTGCCAACCACATCATCTATGGTTTTTCCTTTCATATCGACTACGACTTTCCCGGTAAAAACAGAAATACTATCACGGGTTACTAGGTTCAATTTGTTCAACTCCGCAAACTCTACGTCGGCTTCAAAATCTAATTTATTGGTATCGGAAGAAGAATCTATAATTCCTGTAAAATCCAATTTTAAATTTGGGTCATCAATACTCAATTCACCGTTAAAAAGCGGATTTTTGAGAACTCCGGAAAGTTTTATGTTTTGATATTTATAACCTTGAAAGGTAAAAGATGAAATAGCTCCGGAAACTTCGGTATTTACGGTGGACTGATTTAAGCCTCTTCCGTTAAAATTCAAATTACCAGAAACTCTTCCAACAGAAGCCGTTTTTGAAAGTCTTCCAAGGTTAAAACTCCTTAAAACAACATTTCCCCTGTAGTATGCATTATCGATATCTTCAATATTGCCAATTTTTAAATCCAATCTGGCTTGGCCAATCCTGCTCTGCAATAAGCCTTTAGTATTGAGTTCTGCATTTACTATAGAAGTATTTCCGTTTAACGTAAAACTGCCTAATTCTTTGAGTTCAACAGGAATAACATCGCCTAAAACCCTAGGCATAAAACGTCTTAAATCGAAATAATTGGTGCTTATATCGTGGTTACTTGCAACGATACTATAAGTCTTTTCATCGTTTAAAATGTTTTGAAATGCAAAATCTCCTTGAATATTAGTATCACTTGTAGTTAAACTAAGGTTGTTCGCAGTGAAGTTATTTAAGGTTCCTTGCATTTCTGTAGTTAACTGCAATATTTGATCGGGACCAAACTCGTCGTAAAAAGCATTAAGGTCGTTTGTAGCAATTTTCGAATCTTTAAAATTAGCCGTTATCACAACGTCATTCACAAAATCTGACATTCCATTTTTGGAATAATCCAAATCTACATCGCCCACGACTTCTGATTTATCTGTTTCAAGCACCATATTTTTTAAGGTGATATTAGTTTCAGAATACAGAAAATCAGCTTTTAAGTTTTTTACATTAATACCTCGATCCAGATCAACTGAGAGGTTAAGAATATTTGCCCTCACATCGGTTCCTTGAATACTAAAACCGTTGGCATTGGCATTTACATTGTTAAAAACAAAGATTTCGGGATTGTCAAGGTTTTCATCAGTAATAGTAATTTTAGTGTTTTTTATGCTAACATCATTCCCAAAAAGAAAAAAGGTAGAAGTAGATTCCTTCCCTGAATCAAACTTTTGGGCAAAAATAGAGAGATTGTCATTGTTCTCGCCTTTGTAGGTTTTCACATACAGTTTGGCTCGGTCTAGCGCAATATCACCAAAATCCAGCCTACCATTAATTAAATTGCGGAAATTGAGAATATCGGTTTGTACTTCTTTGCTAAATATTAGGGTATCTTGATGATGATCTGCAATATAAACATCGCGAATATCTACCTCGCCTTTCCAATTTAAACCGACTCGGGAAATATGAATATCGGTACCATAGGTTTCATTCAGGTTGTCTGTAACTTTTTTGGCAGCCCACGTTTGAACCGATGGAATTGAGAAAACAATAATCAAAAGCAAAAGCAGCAACACAATGATTGCAAAGATTCGAAGTATTATTTTACGAAGTTTTTTGATACGCTTTTAATGTTTTAATTTTACCCGTTACAAAATTTTCACGCTTTGGCACAAAAAAACTGTTATATACTTGGTATCGAATCATCTTGCGACGATACTGCTGCAGCCGTTATTAACAACGGTTCAATCCTCAGCAATGTTGTTGCTACCCAGGAAATTCACGAACAATATGGAGGGGTTGTCCCTGAGTTGGCATCACGTGCCCATCAGCAAAACATTGTTCCCGTTGTTCACCAAGCGTTACACAAGGCAAATATCGACAAAAATCAGTTATCTGCCATTGCCTTTACACGCGGACCAGGGCTTATGGGATCTTTATTAGTAGGAACCTCATTTTCAAAATCTTTAGCCCTTGGATTGGGGATTCCCTTGATAGATGTGGATCACCTTCAAGCGCACATTTTAGCACATTTTATTAAAACCGACGGAAAGGAGATGCCAAACTTCCCGTTTTTAGCAATGACCATTAGTGGCGGACATACGCAAATCGTGAAAGTGAGCGATTATTTTAAAATGGAAGTAATTGGGCAAACCATAGATGATGCCGTAGGCGAAGCATTTGACAAAAGTGCAAAAATATTAGGACTACCCTACCCAGGCGGTCCATTGGTCGATAAATATGCGCAAAAAGGAAACCCCAAAGCCTTTAAATTCCCAAAACCGAAAGTTGGGCCAATGGATTTTAGCTTTAGCGGATTAAAAACTTCGGTACTGTATTTTGTTGAAAAAGAAACCCGTAAAAACCCCGATTTTATTTCAGAAAACATAGAGGATATATGTGCGAGCTTGCAGTTTACCATTGTTTCGTACTTAATGGATAAACTGAAAAACGCAGTTAAAGAAACGGGAATAAAAGAAATTGCAATTGGCGGCGGGGTTTCAGCAAATAGTGGAATTAGAAAGGCATTACAAGAAGCCGAAGCGAAATACGGCTGGAAAACCCACATTCCAGATTTTGAGTTCTGTACAGATAATGCAGCAATGATTGCAATTGTAGGCGAATTGAAATACAAAGATCAAAACTTTGCTGAAAGCAATGTAATGGCATCGGCCAGGATGAAATTTTAAAATGGTGGGTGCTGGATGACAAAAGTTCAAACCAACCTGCATGGTCGCTGTGCAAGGCTTGTTGAAGTATTGTTTTCTATTTCGCAGTAGAAAGAAAACCTCCTTATAGGTCTGAATGGACTTGTCCTGAATGAAAATAAAAACACCACAAATTAAATACTCATGCAACTTTTTTACAACCCCAACATTTCAGCATCTGATAGTTATCGCAATACAAAAGAAGTTACATTCGACAAGGAAGAAAGTCGACATATCGTCAAGGTTTTACGAATGAAAGAAGGTGATACCTTTAAAATTACGAATGGAAAAGGGACTTTTTTTAATGCTGAAATTATAAGTGCCAATCCAAAAGGCTGTTTGGTTAAAATTCTATCAGAAGAAAATCAATCCCCACTCCCCTACAAACTTCATCTTGTGGTGGCGCCAACAAAATTGAACGACCGTTATGAATGGTTTTTAGAGAAAGCTACCGAAATAGGTGTTTCTGAAATCACCCCAATCATTTGCGACCACAGCGAACGAAAAGTAATTAAAGTAGAACGCTATGAAAAGATTCTTCAAAGCGCGATGAAACAATCTTTAAAAGCATTTTTACCTGTTTTAAATCCAGCGATTTCATTTAAAGAGTTCATTGAAACAAAAAATGACACGGACTCTTTAAGATTTATAGCCCATTGTGAAGAGACCGACAAAAAATCTTTAAAGTCCCTTTTACTGCCTAAAAAAAACATCACTATTCTCATCGGACCTGAAGGTGATTTTTCTTCAGAAGAAATCGATCTCGCTATAAAAAATGGCTTTAATCCAGTTGCTTTGGGTGAAAGTCGCTTACGAACAGAAACAGCGGCTGTCGTTGCTTGCCACAGCGTTGCATTTGTAAATGAAGTCTGAAATTTTCCTTGATTTTTTAAACCATCAATTAAAATGAAATAGGACGAAAGGACATATGACATGGGAGTAAATCAATATTTACCTGAAGGCATGTTTATCAAATTTATTCTGTTCTATGCCCAACGGCCTACTGTATTAAATCGTTTTGGTCTTCTAAAAAATATAACACCTATATTCCCCTTGAATTTGTACTTTTGAAAGCTATGCGAATAAAACTTTTCTTAGTTTCCCTTTTCGTTCACATTGCGCTTGGGCTTGGAAATATTTCAGCTCAGGAAATTGCAGTGCTTCATTACGGCGGAGGAGGCGATTGGTATGCGAATCCTACTTCACTTCCTAATTTAGCGAAATTTTGTAATCAGCACATCGATACTGCAATTGCAGAAAAAATTGGAACCGTTACCCCTGGAAGCGTAGATTTATTTGACTATCCGTTTGTACATATGACTGGGCACGGAAACGTATATTTTTCATCAGAAGAAGCCGAAAACTTACGGAAATACTTAATGAGCGGCGGGTTTCTCCACATAGACGACAACTATGGGATGGATCAATATATTAGAAAAGAAATTGTCAAAGTTTTTCCAAACAAAGAATTAAAAGAGCTTCCTGTAAACCATCCTATATTCAATTATTTCTATAAGTTTCCACAAGGTTTACCTAAAATCCACGTTCATGATGGCATGCCACCACAAGCATTTGGGATTTATGTAGAAGATAGATTGGTTTTGCTCTATACTTACGAATCTGACTTAGGAAATGGATGGGAAAACCCTGGAGTGCATAATGACCCGCCAGAAGTTCGGTTAAAGGCGCTACAAATGGGTGCCAATATGATAAAGTATGTGTTTGAGAATTAATTCACTTTAAGCTCCAATATACAGTACAATCATCAATAATAGTTTCGGTTTTTTTGTAGCTACAATTAACCAAAATTTATGTTGAAACCACAAATCCCTTAACATAACTTTTATTATTTTCCGAATAAGAATATAGTATATTTACCCTGTGAAAACCAATGCAAAAGCAATCACTATAGGAATACTTAAGGCCCTAGCCGTTGTGGCTGGGATTTTTGTTTTACTATGGTTTCTCTACAAAATACAAGCCCTAATATTATTTGTTGGGTTGGCAATTGTACTCTCCCTTATTGGACGACCTTTGGTACATTTTCTAAAGTATCGTTTAAAATTAAGAAACACCTTAGCTTCTGTTTTAACACTCTTGGTCATTATTGGCACTATTGTTTTAATGATGCGTATTTTCTTTCCCGTAATTGTGGAGCAAGGCAAGCATATTTCCAGAATAGATTTTAATCAGGTAAAACAAGATTTAAACGAACTTAACATTCAGGCTAGTGATTATCTTGGTGTAGATCATTTTCAGTTGGTAGAAGCAATAAAGCAATCTTCCTATGTTCAAGATTTCAATGTAGATATAATACCAAGTTTTTTGCAAATTTTCTTAGCAAGATTAGGCAATGTTATTGTTGGAATTTTCTCTGTATTGTTTATTTCTTTTTTCTTATTAAAAGATGAAAGCCTCATTGCCCGTAGTGTTTTAGCTCTTGCGCGAAATAGAGATGAGGAGAAGTTTAAAAGAATACTAATTAAAATTAACGAGTTGCTTTCTAGATACTTTATAGGGCTGTTATTACAAATTATAATTCTTTTTCTCTTTTATTCGGTCATCCTACTCTACATAGATATTAACGATGCTATTGCCGTAGCACTAATTTGTGCATTCCTAAACATTGTTCCATACTTAGGACCGTTAATTGGATGGGGAATAATGCTTTTAGTAATAGTTTCAAACAATCTGGGAGCCGATTTTTCCACAGGATTGTTGCCTCTATTAATCATAGCTTCCATAGGGTATTCCGTGGCACAACTCTTTGATAACCTTATCACACAACCCGTAATTTTTGGACGAAGTGTTCGCTCTCATCCGCTGGAAATATTTGTTGCAATACTAATTGGAGGCTTCGTTTTTGGCATTTTTGGGATGGTATTGGCAGTTCCAACATACACAAGTATAAAAGTAATTGCAAAGGAATTTCTTTCGGAACAAAAAATTGTAAAACACCTTACCCGTAATCTTTAATAATTGATTAATAAAGGTCTTTTACATAGTGCGGTTCAAGAATTTATAAGAAGCTATAACGAGGCTGTTTCAAAACTTGCCTTTGCAGGAAGCCCCTTCAAAAATATTGCCGTTCAAGAGCTGATGCAGCAAATTGAAAGTAGAAGAAGGATTGAAAAAAAACTTCCCACTTGGTTTGAAACATCAAATATTATCTATCCTCCCAAATTAAACTTAGAGCAAACTTCTTCCGAAACAACCGCCAAGTACAAAGCTTCATTAGTGAGCGGTGAAACTTTGGCAGATATAACAGGAGGTTTTGGCGTTGATTGCTTTTTCTTTGCTGAAAGGTTTACTAGCGTTCATCATTTTGAAGTCAACACAGATCTTTCGGAAATCGCCCAAAACAACTTTAAAATATTAGACAGGCCGAATATTCGCTGTAAAGCTGAAGACGGATTAAACCGTGTTCTAAACAACGAATACAGCGTTATTTACGCGGATCCATCCCGCCGCCACGATAGCAAAGGCAAAGTTTTTTTCTTACACGATTGTTTGCCCAATATTCCAAAACATATTTCTGAAATATTAACCCACTGTAACACATTCCTTCTAAAAACTTCTCCGATGTTAGATATATCGGTCGGCTTAGATGAGTTGCAAAATGTTTCAGAAATTCATATTGTGGCAGTTGAAAATGAAGTAAAAGAACTGTTGTGGTTGCTTCAGAAAAACAATGAAGAGCCCTTGAAAGTTAAAACCATAAACTTTACAAAGTCTGGTCAAGAACAGTTTGATTTTGAATGGGAGGAAACTTCAAAGGCGACTTATAGTTTGGCTCAAAAGTATCTTTATGAACCCAATGCTGCAATTCTAAAGAGTGGTGCTTTCAATTTACTTTCGGACAAACTGAAACTGAACAAGCTAAACAGAAACACGCATCTTTATACGAGCGAGACATTAAAAGATTTCCCTGGAAGAAGATTTTTAATTGAAAAAGTGATTCCTTACACTAAATCTGAAATGCGGTTAGCTTTGAATTTTAGAAAAGCAAATATTGCGACACGAAACTTCCCTGAATCTGTAGCTACACTTCGAAAGAAATGGAAAATTGCCGATGGCGGGAATGTTTATTTGTTCTTCGTAACGAATTTAAACGATAAGAAGGAAATGCTGATTTGTTCTAAGGTCTAGTTGTTTTCTAAAACCACTTTTAAAAAGGTGAATATTTGTGAATCTTTTATCAAAAAAACTGTTGTGGTTAGTCTTTGGAAAAAGAATAGACATCGTCAAAAAAGCCATGGATTAATGATAAAGGCGAAATCCTTGAAACAAGTATTTTGATGTCTTAGGGTTGATTATTAGCGCTTATTTAGGCGACTTTAACCCCACGCCATCTGAAAGAATCCAAAAGCTGCACACAGCAGATATTAGCAGTGCAATTACATCTACCCTAAGATTATACTCAATTCCATTCATAACCAATTCACAAACGTTTCTGATGAACCAATCTAAGCTTAAATATAACAGTTTATGGAGAGGAAATAGGAACCCAGATTTTTGTCTATTTAGTTTGACACTAATTTTAGCATAAGGCTAAAATCGCCCAACGATTGGGGTTAAATTAGAAACCTATAGTGAATCGATTATCCAACGTTAAAAGGAAGGAGTGCATCAAAAATAGTAAGGAGGAAAATAGGTTGGCAATGGGATAACCTAGGAGTATCTGTGAAGTATAGTCGGCATTGAGTCGGCATTGAGTCGGCTTTCGGTCGGCATTAGATCGGCTTTGGGAAGAAATAAAGAAGCGATTTACTTAATTTGATTGATCAACAAGTTTGACCTTAACACTCTTATTATTAACTGTTCACAGTGTACTAATATACGACATTTGGAAGGTGACATCAAGTTTATTTGAAAAATTCTGAGCTTAAAGTTTAGGTTGTTTATCCAATCCTTACCCCTAGAGAGGAACTTTTCTTAAATATAAATTGTTTGAAAAATGTTTGATTAACAAAAAAAGCATCTACAGAATTCATCTATAAATGCTTGATTACTAAGTGATCGCAGAAGGATTCGAACCTTCGACCGCCTGCTTAGAAGGCAGGTGCTCTATCCAGCTGAGCTATGCGACCATTAAAATAAAAAAGCCGAACAATATCAATTGTCCGGCTTTTTGTCGGGGTGGCAGGATTCGAACCTGCGACCTCCTGCTCCCAAAGCAGGCGCGATGACCGGGCTACGCTACACCCCGAAAAAGTTTTTTTAGAACTTTAACTTTTCTAACATTAAAAAACATATTCTAAATCCGGCAACTTAGAATACTATTTGTTTTTATGTCAATGCGGAGAGACAGGGACTCGAACCCTGGCGACGGTTACCCGTCGACAGATTAGCAATCTGCTCCGTTACCACTCCGGCACCTCTCCAATTATGTAATGAACTTGTTGCTTTAAATTGCGGTTGCAAATGTATGTCTTCATTTGGAATAACGCAAACAAAAAACAGCCTTTTTTAAACATATTATCTAATTCGTTGATTTTATGGATTATTGAATGGTGAAAATTATTCAGGATACTCCACTCTAAGGTGAAATATATTGTTCAATTTCTTTTTTAGCACCTTTTTAATCAATTGAATTTCTTTAAAAGTGATATCTGCGTTTAAAAATTGTCCCTGATCCATCTGGTTATTAATTATTTTCTCCACAAACTCATCAATAATTGTAGAAGACGGTTCTTTCAAACTCTTGCTTGCCGCTTCTACACTGTCTGCCATCATTAAAATAGCCGTTTCTTTAGAGAACGGAATTGGCCCTGGATATAAAAAATCTTCTTTGTCTGCTGTACCTTGAAGCTCACGCTCTTTGGCATAAAAGTAATACACCAAAGTTGTTCCGTGATGAGTGCGTATAAAATCGATTATTCTATCAGGAAGGTTGTTTTTCCGGGCAATCTCAATTCCTTTTATAACGTGATCAATTATAATCTGAGCGCTTTCTTTCGGATCCATCTCATCGTGGGAATTAATAGAGTTTACCTGATTTTCAGTAAACATTGTAGGATTGTGCATTTTACCAATGTCGTGATATAACGCCCCAACACGCACCAACATACTATTGGCTCCTATTTCATTAGCAGATGCTTCAGCTAGGTTTGCCACATTCAATGAGTGGTGAAAAGTACCAGGTGCCTTGTTGGAAAGCTCTTTCAATAGTTTTGAATTGGTATCGCTAAGTTCTAATAATGATACATCCGAAACCAGTCCGAATATTTTTTCATAAAAGTAAATTAGCGGATGGGCAAAAAGAGTTGCCAACCCACATAGAAAAAAATAACCGAAGTTTTCAATTGGTAAGGTTTGTACATTTCCTTCTTGAATTACATAAAAAGCAAAATACCCAACAACATAAACCAACGTAATTTGCCCAACAGAAATAAATAGGTTCGCTCTTTTATAAAGTTCCGAAACAGTTAAAATAGTTACAATTCCGGCGATAAACTGCAAGAACATATACTCGAAACTATTAGGCACAATAAAACCAAGGAGCAACACAGTAAGCACGTGTACAAAAAGCCCCAATCGAGGATCAAAGAAAGCTTTGAGAATTAGTGGAAGAATACAAATTGGCACTACATACACATAATCTGCGTGTACGTTTACGATGAGCGTTGTTAAAAACACCATCAAAAATATATTGAAAAATATAAATGTAACCTTCGTATTGTTATGATAAATCTCGGGACGGTTCTTTTTTAGAAATAAAAACAACATTAAAAACACCAATGAAACCAACAATGAATAGCCCACTAATAGCCATAGGTAATTGTTTTTGCTCCAAATTTGGCTTTGATATTCGGCTTTTAGGGATTCCAAAATTTGGAACTTGCCTCCTTCAACCACTTCCCCTTTTGCAATAATTCTTCCGCCTTTTTCAATTACGCCCCTATTGGGGTTTAGTGCTTTTAACTCAGCATTAATAGAGGCTTCTGTAAGTTTTGTATTTAGGCTAACATTTGGAGAAATTGCTTCATTCAGCAATGTATAAAGGAGTGGTTGTACATCTACAGTGTTATTTTTTTCAACTATTTCCCGAACTTTCTTATTAAGGTTTTCTTTATTAAATAACTGTGAATAAGTGCGTTCTTCAATTTCATTCCCTCTTTTTAAATAAATGAGCTTGTCTTTTTCGAAAGGATGAATTTCATCAGAGACACCATTTTCATAAATATCTTTTATTATTCGCTCTCCTAATCGTGCCACTACGGTTTTTGACGTTGTGTATAGACTATCGATATATTTTTTCTCAACGTCGTTCCGGAATTTTTCAGAAACATCTTGAATGATTTCAGTGTTAAAATCGAAATAGGGAATAGAGTTTACACGAATTTCTTGCTGTTCCTTCTTAATGGTTTCATCACTTTTCTTAATTGAAAAACTGAAGGGTGCGTATAAGTTCTCGTATTGCCAAGGTTTACCTTTCTGAAAGTTGTACTTAAACTGTCCGCCCTTTGGCAATAAATAAATTAGCAAAAGCGTGGACACTATAAAGAGAAAAACCTTATAAATCAGGGATTGATTTTTGGCAAAGAAGGAAAAAAGATCTTTCATAAAAATATAACTTAGAGTAAAGGTATAAATAAGGAACGGAATATTGCAAAACCTATCTATGCAATTATTGACATTTAAGTTATAAATCTGTAATTTCGCAAACCTTATTTTAATCGTAAAAAATAATAGCATGAGTAATAAAGTAGTTATAGTATCGGCAGTTAGAACCCCAATCGGAAGCTTTTTAGGAAGTCTTTCTTCACTTAGCGCAACCCAATTAGGATCGGCTGCTATTAAAGGAGCCATTGAGAAAATAAATCTAGACGCCTCCTTAGTTCAGGAAGTGATTATGGGTAATGTTGTTCAGGCAGGTGTGGGACAAGCGCCCGCTCGTCAGGCTGCTTTAGGAGCTGGTCTTCCAGATTCTGTACCGAGTACAACTGTAAACAAAGTATGTGCTTCGGGTATGAAAGCTATTATGCAAGCTGCACAATCTATTGCTTTAGGCGATGCCGATGTAATAGTAGCTGGTGGAATGGAGAGTATGAGTAATATTCCTCATTACGTACACATGCGAAATGGAAATAAATTTGGCCCAGCTACCTTAGTTGATGGTATGCAAAAAGATGGTTTGGTAGATGCTTACGACCAAAATGCAATGGGAACTTGTGCAGATTTATGCGCAACCGAGTATGAATTTTCAAGAGAAGATCAAGATGCATTCGCAAAACAATCATACGAACGTTCTGCAAAAGCCTGGTCTGAAGGCAAATTTAAGGAAGAAATAGTTCCAGTTGAAGTACCCCAACGCCGCGGAGAACCAGTTATCGTTTCGGAAGATGAAGAGTATAAGAATGTGAAAATGGATAGAATTTCAACGTTACGTCCTGCATTTACAAAAGACGGTACTGTTACTGCTGCCAACTCATCTACTATCAACGATGGAGCGGCCGCTATGGTTTTAATGAGTGAAGCGAAAGCAAAAGAATTAGGCCTTACCCCTTTGGCGTACATAAAAGGATACGCAGACGCAGCACACGAACCAAAATGGTTTACTACAGCTCCTGCAAAAGCATTACCTAAAGCATTAGGAAAAGCAGGCGTCGATATTAAAGACGTTGATTATTTTGAATTTAACGAGGCTTTTTCAGTAGTTGGACTTGCAAATATGAAGATTTTAGGTCTAGACGATAGCAACGTAAACGTGAACGGTGGTGCCGTATCATTAGGTCATCCACTTGGTTGCAGCGGTGCTAGAATTTTAGTAACACTTCTGAATGTATTGAAACAAAACAATGCTAAAATTGGGGCAGCGGCTATCTGTAATGGTGGAGGCGGTGCTTCGGCAATGGTAATTGAATCGATCTAATCCGTTTCCTAGCAAACCCACAATTAACCCTGAATGGAATACGGTGTATGCAATCTAAGCATTGTCCCACTTCGCGCAGAGCCAAATGACTCTAGTGAAATGGTTACTCAGGTGCTGTATGGCGAACATTTTAAAGTATTGGAAAAAAGAAAGAAATGGAGCTATATCCGACTTTCTTTTGACAAATACGAAGGTTGGCTAGATAACAAGCAGTACCTAAACATCAGCGAAGAAAACTATTCAGAACTTGAGTCTAAACAACTTATTTTGTCTTCAGACATGGTTGACTTCGTTACAAATGAAAAGAATCAATTATTGTCGATATGTATGGGAAGCAGTATTTCATCAGCGAAATTCTTAAACCATTTATATGAAGGAAGATCTGTTTTTGGAATGCTTCCGAAGGAAAATATAATTGAAACTGCGATATCATATTTAAATACACCCTATCTATGGGGCGGTAAAAGTCCTTTCGGAATAGATTGTAGCGGATTTACTCAGATGGTTTACAAGCTAAATGGGCACAAGCTATTTCGTGATGCCAGTCAGCAAGCAACTCAGGGAGAGGCTTTAAGTTTTATTGAAGAAAGCGAACCTGGAGATTTAGCATTTTTTGATAACGACGAAGGAAAAATAACCCACGTAGGAATCATTATGGAAGACAACTACATT
Organism: Aequorivita viscosa; assembly: GCF_900106795.1. GTDB lineage: Bacteria > Bacteroidota > Bacteroidia > Flavobacteriales > Flavobacteriaceae > Aequorivita > Aequorivita viscosa. Next base: position 83,284 of record NZ_FNNS01000008.1, read on the forward strand.
ATCCATGCTCACGGAAAAGTACGAATTGACCGATTAGACCATAGTGGAATTTTCAATTACGATGTTGGCAACCACACACACCGACTGCGCGTTATAAAACGAATTATTTAAAAATAAAAAATCCCTCGAATTTTTTCCGAGGGATTTTTTTTAAACACAGGTTGTAAGAGTTTAATTTCTAGTCTAATTTAGCTTTCATTTCTTGATATTTATCATCGTCGGCAAGTTGACCGTAGATGTTCATCAAAGTACGAATAACCTCTTTATTGTTTGGATTAAGTTTATGCGCTCTCTCTAAATAAGGTACGGTTTCGGCATAAATAGCTTGACGCTGTTTCTTTAATTCGTCATACTTTCTGTTATCTGCAGCAGAGTTTCCTAAGCTGTTCATTTCTTCAACCAACTTATCTTCGCCTGAAAGCTTTACCACAGCAATATTAATAAGTGCTCCTTCGTGATCTGGTTTTAACTCTAAGGTTTTCTCGTAATATTCAATAGCTTTTTCTTTATCTCCAATCTCACCGCTTCCTACGCCTAGATTGAAATATAATTCAGGGTTTGTTGGATCTGAAGCAACGATTTTTTTCATTATTTCGTTGTATCTAGTTACATCCCCCATTTTATAACTCATATCAGCATCTGCACGCATTAAATAAACATCGTCTGGGCTTTCTGCTCGTGCTGCTTTCATTAAAGCAGTTGCTTTATCGGTGTTTCCTTCTTCAATATATATAAGTGTCATATTTCGAAGGATTTCACCTTTTTTCGATTCAGTTTTTTGAGTTTCTGGCTTAATATATTCACCGGCTCTTACTGCTAGGTCACGTAGATTTTTGTTGTCAAAAGACTTTAATTCACCAGAAACCTTATCGGTAGCTACATACTCTTCTTCTTCACCTGTATAATCCATATCCAAAAGCATTTGATAATACTCTAAAGCCGTTTTGTAATCACGCCCATTTACAGCGTTTCCAGCCGCAAAGTATAAATCGGAAGGGTCTTTTGAAGTAACATAACTAGCATACAGTTTTTCAATTGCCTGCTTGTAGTTTTGAGCATTTTGATCTTTAACAGCACCGTTTATAAGTGATGCTCTAAGATTTTGAAGTTGCGCACTTAGCTGTCCCTCAATAGCAGGATCAAGAGAGATTGCGGTTTGAAAAGCTTCGGTAGCCGCCAGTAACTTAGCGTGATCGTTCTTACCAACGCCAAAAATTGCTTCGCCTCTTGCAGCGTAAAATTGTGCCTTCATACTATTATCCGCAGAACCAAGCGTGGGTTCTGCTTCTTTTAAATAGTCTAAAGCTTCATTGTACTGATTTGATTTAATTGCTTTTTCAGCTTTCCTAATTTCTCTTTTTTGAGCGAAGGAAACAGTTGTCATTAATGCCAGTCCGGCTATTAAAAATCGTGTTCGCATGTTTTAAAATTTATTCGTTGTTTTCTATTTGTTCATCATCTGAGTCAAGAATAGTGCCATTTGTTTCACTTTCTTGTTCTTGATCGTTTTCCATAGTAACTTCATCTTCGTCTTTCATTGCTTTAGCAACGGCCGCGATAGCATCATCTTCCCTTACTTTAATAAGACGGACCCCTTGTGTGGCTCTTCCCATTATACGAAGTGAATCGACAGCCATTCTAATTGCAATTCCAGATCTATTGATAATCATAAGATCATCATCATCAGTTACGTTTTTAATGGCGACTAATTTACCTGTTTTTTCAGTAACGTTTATGGTTTTTACACCTTTTCCACCTCGATTTGTAATTCGGTAATCTTCGATAGATGATCGTTTTCCGTAGCCATTCTCTGAAACCACAAGAATATCAGACTCTGAATCATTTACAGCAATCATTCCTATTACTTCGTCATCTTCACTGCCTAGTGTAATACCACGAACTCCAGAAGCATTTCTTCCCATAGGTCGCGTTTTTTCTTCTTCAAAACGAATGGCTTTTCCAGATCGTACAGCTAACATTACTTGGCTATCGCCGGTTGTAAGTTTTGCCTCTAATAGCTCGTCATCTTCTCTAATAGTAATGGCATTAATACCGTTAGTTCTAGGACGTGAATATTGCTCCAAAGGTGTTTTCTTAACCTGACCTTTTTTAGTTGCCATGATTACATAATGACTGTTTATGTAATCTTCATCTTTTAAATCTTGTGTGTTGATGAACGCTTTTACGCTGTCGTCCGGCTCAATATTAATTAAGTTTTGTATTGCTCTACCTTTTGAAGTACGGGTGCCTTCTGGAATTTCAAAAACCCGCATCCAGAAACACTTCCCTTTTTGGGTGAAGAACAACATATATTGGTGATTTGTACCTACAAATAGATGCTCTAAGAAATCTTCATTTCTGGTAGCAGAAGCTTTTTGGCCTACTCCTCCTCTATTTTGAGTTTTGTATTCGGTAAGCGATGTACGCTTAATATATCCTGCGTGCGAAATGGTAATTACCACTTGCTCATCGGCAATAAGGTCTGTTATGCTTACATCACCCCCTGCATATTCAATTACAGAACGGCGCTCATCACCATACTTATTACGGATTTCTACAAGCTCTTCTTTAATAATCTCCATTCTTCTTTCTACGCTGGCAAGAATTTCTTTGTAGTCGGCTATGGTTTTCATTAATTCGTCGTACTCAGATCGCAGCTTATCTTGTTCTAATCCAGTTAACTGGCGTAGACGCATTTCAACGATTGCTTTTGCTTGAATTTCTGAAAGCTTGAAGGCTTCAATTAATTTCTGCCTTGCTTCATCTGCATTTGAGGACGAGCGAATCAACCTAATTACTTCATCAATGTTATCTGAAGCAATTATTAACCCTTCCAAAATATGGGCGCGTTCTTCAGCTTTTCGAAGTAAATATTCAGTTCTACGCACTACTACTTCGTGGCGATGTTCCACGAAATAATGAATTAGCTCCTTTAAATTCAACATTTGCGGTCTTCCTTTGACCAAAGCAATATTGTTAACACTAAAGCTAGATTGTAATGCGGTGTATTTATATAATGTATTGAGAACGATGTTCGGAATTGCATCGCGCTTCAATATGTAAACGATTCGCATTCCCTTTCTATCACTTTCGTCACGGATGTTGGCAATGCCATCTATTTTCTTTTCATTTACAAGGTCGGCTGTTTTTTTAATCATATCAGCCTTATTCACTTGATATGGAATTTCGGTAACAATAATACATTCCCTACCGTTTACTTCTTCAAAAGTAGCCTTAGCACGCATTACAACGCGGCCACGACCAGTATGAAATGCTTCGCGAACACCTTCATAGCCATAAATTGTTCCACCTGTTGGAAAATCTGGAGCCTTAATGTGCTGCATTAAACCATCTACATCAATATCATTATCATCAATATAAGCTATGGTTCCATTAATTATTTCCGTTAGGTTGTGAGGTGGCATATTCGTTGCCATACCAACTGCAATTCCACTTGCACCATTAATTAACAATCCAGGAACCCTTGTTGGTAATACTGTAGGTTCGTTTAGCGTGTCATCAAAGTTAAGTTGGTGGTCAACGGTTTCTTTATCAATATCTGCTAACATTTCTTCAGAAATCTTCTGCATACGAGCTTCAGTATATCGCATTGCAGCAGGAGAATCGCCATCGACCGAGCCAAAGTTACCTTGTCCGTCTATCAACATATAGCGTAAACTCCATTCCTGCGCCATTCTTACCATGGCATCATACACAGAAGTATCACCGTGTGGATGGTATTTACCGAGAACTTCCCCGACTATTCTAGCAGATTTTTTATGTGCCCCTGTTGCCCTAATACCCAATTCGTGCATTCCAAACAAAACCCGTCTATGCACGGGCTTCATACCATCGCGAACGTCTGGCAAAGCACGTGACACAATGACCGACATCGAATAATCGATGTATGCCGATTTCATTTCATCTTCAATGTTTATGGGAATCACTTTTTCACCGTCAGCCATAAAAATATAAGTTTATTTATCGTTAATAAAATTTACGGAGCAAGATACATATTTCAATAGGTTTTACGTAGTTTTCGGCAGGTCAAAATCACGAATTTATTAACAAAATAAGGAGGTAGAACCGTTGATAAGTATAAGGATGAAAACTTTGAATTTCGATTTAGATTTTGTCCTTTTACTAAAATGAATTGAAAGAGGAATGGTTTTTGACTTAATATTGATTAATTTAGTATTTTAAAGAAGAAAGGATATTTAAAACATGGAGGATAATTTTTCACCGAGAGTAAAAGACGTAATAGCGTATAGTAAAGAAGAGGCACTCCGATTGGGCCATGATTTTATTGGCACGGAGCACCTAATGCTAGGGCTATTAAGAGATGGAAACGGAAAAGCAGTAACAATTTTAAATTCACTGGCGGTAGATTTAAACCATCTACGTAGAAAAGTGGAGATTTTAAGACCTGCTAATTCCGCAGTAATAACAACCACAAATGACAAAAAGAATCTGCATTTAACTAGACAGGCCGAAAGGGCATTGAAAACTACTTTTTTGGAAGCCAAGCTTTTTCAAAGTACTTCAATTAACACAGCGCACTTACTTTTATGCATTCTTCGAAACGAAAATGATCCAACAACAAAATTGTTGAACAAAATGAAGATTGATTATGACGCTGTAAAAGACCAATTTAAGCTTATGATAACTAATGAAGATGATTTTATAGATACCCCCCCCTCCAATGCACTTCCGAACGAAGACGATTTTTCACCAGGCGAGGGCGGAAAAGAAAATCTGTTCACAGGTGGCGCTTCTAAGTCCAATAAAAAATCTAAAACCCCTGTATTAGATAATTTTGGAAGAGATCTTACCGCACTTGCAGAAGAAGGAAAGTTAGATCCGGTTGTAGGAAGGGAAAATGAAATTCAGAGAGTTTCTCAAATTTTAAGTCGTAGAAAGAAAAACAACCCACTTTTAATTGGAGAACCAGGAGTTGGAAAATCTGCAATCGCTGAAGGACTTGCACTTAGAATTATACAACGAAAAGTTTCGCGGATTTTATACGACAAACGCGTTGTTACTTTAGATTTGGCGAGTTTAGTTGCGGGTACAAAATACAGAGGACAGTTTGAGGAACGAATGAAAGCAGTAATGAACGAGCTTGAAAAGAACGATGACATCATTCTTTTTATAGACGAAATTCATACTATAGTAGGCGCAGGTGGTGCCACTGGCTCGCTCGATGCTTCAAATATGTTTAAACCTGCGTTGGCCAGAGGCGAAATTCAATGTATAGGAGCTACCACGTTGGACGAATATCGCCAGTATATTGAAAAGGACGGGGCTTTAGAAAGACGTTTCCAGAAGGTATTGGTTGAACCTACAAACGTGGAAGAAACCGTTGAAATACTTATGAATATTAAGGATAAGTACGAAACGCATCACAACGTAGAATATACCGACGAGGCAATAATGGCGTGTGTAAAACTCACAAATCGCTATATGACGGAACGTTTCCTTCCAGACAAAGCCATTGATGCTTTAGATGAGGCAGGATCCCGCGTACACATTACGAACATACACGTTCCTGATAAAATTCTTAAAATTGAAGCCCAATTAGAAGAAGTTCGCGAATTAAAGAACTCGGTAGTGAAAAAGCAGAAGTATGAAGAAGCTGCTAAACTGCGTGACGACGAAAAGAATCTTGAAAAAGAACTGGCAGAAGAACAAGCAAATTGGGAAGCTGAGTCTAAACTCAATAAAATTGCAGTTACCGAAGAAAATGTAGCTGAAGTTGTAGCTATGATGACAGGGATACCTGTAAACCGAATTGCACAGACCGAAAGCACCAAATTAGCTGCGCTTCCTGACCGAATTAAAGGAAAGGTAATTGGGCAAGACGAAGCAGTTACTAAAGTAGTGAAGGCTATTCAACGTAACCGAGCTGGTTTAAAAGACCCAAATAAACCGATTGGATCATTCATATTCCTTGGTCAAACAGGCGTTGGAAAAACCCAATTGGCAAAGGTATTGGCACGTGAATTATTCGACTCAGACAATGCGCTTATACGTATTGATATGAGTGAGTATATGGAAAAATTTGCTATTTCCCGTTTAATTGGAGCACCTCCAGGATATGTAGGATATGAAGAAGGTGGCCAACTAACTGAGAAAATTAGAAGAAAACCGTATGCTGTTGTGCTGCTTGACGAAATTGAAAAAGCACACCCAGATGTATTCAATATGCTGCTTCAAGTTTTAGACGATGGTTATTTAACAGATAGTCTAGGTCGTAAAATTGACTTTAGAAATACTATTATCATTATGACATCCAATATTGGAGCGCGCCAAATTAAGGACTTTGGGCAAGGCGTTGGTTTTGGAACCTCGGCGAAAAAGAGCCAAGAGGAAACGTATACCAAAAGTGTTATCGAAAACGCACTTAAGAAAACGTTTGCACCAGAATTCCTAAATCGAATTGATGATGTTATGGTATTTAATGCTTTAGAAAGAGACGATATTCATAAGATTATCGACATCGAACTTGACAAGCTTTACCTTCGTATTAACGATCTTGGATACACCTTGAATTTATCTGAAAAGGCTAAAGACTTTATTGCCGACAAAGGATTCGATAAACAATATGGAGCACGGCCTTTAAATCGAGCTATCCAAAAGTATATTGAAGATGCGCTGGCCGAAGAGATAATTAACAGCGGATTAAACGAAGGCGATACCATTACAATGGACTTAGACGAAGAGAAAAAGGAGTTGACTATTAATATCAAAAAACAAAAGAAGACAACCGAATCTTAATGAGTGTAAAGATTCATAAAAATGAAAATCCCCAAGAACGATTAATCTTGGGGATTTTTTTATTTTAAATATTTGCTTGTTTCAGTAAGCAGCATTCACTTGCAGCACTTAGATTCAGATTATCTGTTAACGCATTATTTCTTATTCAAACATTATTTCTGGATCTACTTCTAATGAAGAAAGAAATGATACACTTGCATGAATATCGTCTGCCATTACTCGATCTTCTTCAATAAACGAAACTATAGAGCGATAAGGCTTTAGAAAGGTTTCTATAAATGGCGAAGTTTTTTTAGGTTCTCTAAATTTTAATGCTTGAGAAGCATTCATCAATTCAATAGCCAATATTGTTTCAATATTGTTGATAACGCGTAAACATTTAGTAGCTGCATTCGCTCCCATGCTAACGTGGTCTTCCTGCCCATTAGAAGAAACAATAGAATCTACCGACGCTGGCGATGCTAGTTGCTTATTCTGACTTGCAATACTCGCTGCAGAATATTGTGGAATCATAAACCCGCTGTTCAATCCTGGATTGTTTACTAAAAATGCCGGAAGCCCTCTTAACCCAGAGATTAATTGGTATGTTCTTCTTTCAGAAATACTCCCTAATTCAGACATTGCAATTGCCAAATAATCCAAAGCCAATGCTAACGGCTGTCCGTGAAAGTTTCCTGCAGAAATAATAACGTCTTCTTTTACAAAAACATTAGGATTATCGGTAACCGAATTCATTTCAGTCTTAAACGTTTTGTGCACAAAATTGAGAGTGTCTTTTGTTGCTCCGTGCACTTGTGGAATACATCGGAAAGAATACGGATCTTGCACATTTATTTTCTCTGAATTCCCAATTTCGCTACCGTCAAGGAACTCAAGAAATCGTTCGGCAGTTTTTACTTGCCCTCTATGAGGTCTAATTAAATGCACCAAAGAATTAAAAGGGCTCATATTGCAATCGAAGGCATCTGTTGAAATTGCCCCAATTAAATCGGCCATATACGAAAGTTTATAGCTTTTTAATAGACAATGAACACCATAAGCAGTCATAAATTGAGTTCCATTTAAGAGTGCTAAACCTTCCTTTGCTTGAAGTGTTATGGGTTCCCAGCCAAACTTTTTCATTATTTTTTCAGAAGCAACACGCTTTCCTCCATAATACACCTCTCCCTTACCTAATAATGGTAATGATAAATGCGCCAACGGAGCTAAGTCTCCCGAAGCACCTAAACTTCCTTGTGTATAAATTACAGGAAGCACTTCATTGTTATAAAACTCAATCAATCGTTCTACGGTCTGTAATTGAACGCCGCTATACCCATAACTCAACGACTGGATTTTTAGTAAAAGCATTAGTTTCACAATCGGCTTCGGCACAAAACTTCCAGTACCACAGGCGTGCGACATCACTAAATTCTCTTGCAATTTGGAAAGATTATCTGAAGTTATTTTCACATTACAAAGCGAACCGAAACCAGTATTAATACCATATACGGGAGTTTCGTTGTCTTTCATCTTGTTTATTAAATAGTCCCTAGACTTATTAATATTCAATTGGGCTTCTTCTGATAATGCAAGCTTTTTCTGACTATCTAATATTTCTTTAATAATGGATAAATCTAAGATGTCAGAACTAATATAATGTATTCCTTCCATGGTATTTAAATTTGTGCAAAAGTAAGCAATTTTAAACGGGTGAGCGTAGGTAAACTGCTCTAAAAAGAGTTTTGTAAAAGTTTAAAATCAAGTGTCAAAACCAAACTTTTACATTCCTAAAAATTAACAAACTAGTATCGTAGATATCAGCGCACATTGTTAAATTTACCACGAATCAAATCAACACTTAAAACTTTTATTAAAAAATGAAGCAATTTACAATACTTCTGCTAGCATTGGCGCTTTTTTCGTGCGAGCAAGAAAAGAAACAAACCTACACAGTAGTTGGCGGCACCGTTGAAAACAATACAGCAGAAAATGTTGTAATACGTGGAACTGATTTTGAAGCCAAACTTCCTATATCGCTCGAGGGCACATTTTTGGATACACTTACCCTACAAAATGATGGATTTTATCAATTATATGTAGGTAGGGAACGAGCTGAAATTTATTTGGAAAAAGGTCAGAACCTTACTGTAAACCTGAACACAGAAGAGTTTGACGAAAGCCTAAAATATTCGGGAGATCTTGCAAATCCGAATAACTTTTTAGCACAGAAATATCTTTGGAACGAAAAAAACCTAGATTTTAAATATCTCTTTACACGAGATGAAGATAGCTTTTTGAACAAACTAAATGAAGATCAAAAAGCACTAGATAGTCTTTATGCTTCACATAATATCAAGAACGATAATTTCAAAAAAATGTTAGCTGAAGAAGATAAGTATTCAAAAGCTTCATTAATTGAAAACTATCAGAGTGCACATAGTTATTACACTATGAAACCCGAATTTCAAGTTAGTCAAGGGTTTTACGAATCTTTAAACGATATTAATTTTTCAGACACCTTAGCTTTTCGCAATTCGGCTTCTTATCAAAATTTACTTTCTGTACACTTCAATCGTGTAGCGAGTAAGGAAGCACTAGAAGGAGATAATTCAGAACATACTTTATACTTTCTAAAAAGTGTAGACGAAGCCCTACCCGACGGTTATGCTAAAGATAAATTAATGTACGACCATCTTCAATTTGGTCTTAAGGCCGACAGACATTTAGGCGAGAATTATGATATTTATGTAAAGTCTAATCCAAACCCAAAAAACCTCGCTAAACTTACAGAGCGTTACAATCTTCTAAAGTCGCTAATGCAAGGTGAACCATCGCCTACTTTCGATTTTGAAAATCATAAAGGAGGCACTACTAGCCTAGACGATTTAAAAGGAAAATATGTTTATATAGATGTTTGGGCTACTTGGTGTGGACCTTGCCTACGCGAAATTCCTTCGTTAAAGGAAATAGAAGAAGAATATAGAGGAAAAAACATTCAGTTTGTGAGTATTTCTATTGACGAACCTAAAGATTACGAAAAATGGAGAGCTATGGTAACAGAAAAATCTCTAGTTGGAATTCAACTCATGGCCGACAACAATTGGGAATCTAAGTTTGTAAAAGAATATGGCATTTTAGGAATCCCTAGATTTATCTTGCTAGATCCGAAAGGCAACATTGTAAATGCCGATGCACCCCGTCCATCCGATTTAAAATTAAAAGAAGTTTTCGACTCTTTGCTTTAATAAGATAGTTTTACAAATAAATAGAAACCCCAGAATACGCAAAGTTATTCTGGGGTTTTTATATTTTATCCTCTATTCAGCTTTAAGCTTTTTTAGGTTTCTTTTTCTTCCCGTAATACTTCTTATACCTGAAGTAAGACACTACACTTAAAATTACCGCAAATAATGTGATCCACCAAACAAAAGTTGGCGTGGCTGGCGCATCTCCACTAGCGTATGAATGCAAACCGCTTAGATAGAAGTTAACGCCAAAATACGTCATCATAATCGATGCATACGAGAACATTGCCAGTACATTAAAAGTCCATCGCCCGCGTAAGCCTGGAACTAACCTTGCGTGGATAACAAATGCATAAATCATAATACTAACAAGTGCCCAGGTTTCTTTTGGATCCCAGCCCCAATAACGCCCCCAGCTCTCATTCGCCCATTGGCCACCCAAAAAGTTTCCAATGGTCAGCAATACTAAACCAGCAGTAAGTGCCATTTCGGTAATAACCGTAAGTTCACTGATGTTAATTTCCATCAGGCTATAATTTTTCTTGTTTGTGAAAATCATTAAAAACAATGAAATCATTGCCAATATCATTCCTAGTGTGAATGGGCCGTAACTCATTACAATAACAGCAACATGAATCATTAGCCAATAACTATCCAGAACGGGTTGTAAGTTGGCTATTGAAGGATCTAACCAGTTTTCGTGCGCTACCCATAATATAATTGCTCCTGCAAAAGCAGTAGAAGCCACAGTTAGATCGCTTTTGCGACCAAAGGAAAGTCCGAAGAAAACAGTAGCCCAAGCAACGTAGATAACCGATTCATAAGCATCGCTCCACGGTGCATGCCCACTTACATACCAACGAAGCGCAAGCCCGAGCGTCATTAATGCAAACAATATCCACATTATAACTTTAGAACCCGTTACAAGCGTACGAAGGATTTTTCTATCTTTAAAAAGCTGCGCAATAATAAAGATGAACATTAAAATTCCAAATACCGCAAAATATTTGTACAAACGATTAAAGATATCTGCTTTGTTATAAAAGGCTTCCGCTTTCAACCTGTTTTCTGATGGCATTATTTCAGAACCATACTTCTTTTGAAAATTGGTGATACTTTCCAATAGTTCATCAGCTTGTTTATAATCGCCTGTGTCGCGTGCTTTCTTTAATGTATCAAAGTACATAGGAAGAATATTTCTGGCATAAAGCGAATCCATTCCTGTTAAATTAACTTCTCCCAATTCGGGGTACGACACCCACTTATTTCCTTCATCCCCTGGAATTGGAAATATTTTTAAGATACTTCCACTAAGTGCTGCATTAAGCAACGAAAAGTTTTCGTGAGCTCTAATAAAGTCCTTTTGAAACTGGTTAGGAGTTGTTGTTCGCGTGGCAGCAGAAAGGTACGGTTCGAGTTTGTAGTTTCCCTTTTCGTCGAACAAATCCAATAAGGCAACGTCTTTTTGCCCCTCAGGAACGCCAGCTACGTGGCGAATACTATCGTTACCTCTTTTTAATGCAATAATTGGCACTTCTACCCAAAGTCGAGGAAACTCCGCCATTGAAATAAACACCTGGTCGGCATTCAAACCTTGATAATGATCGCTTCTACTAACCTTTCTTAAGAGTTCACTAGCAAAGGTATTGATAGGCTTCATTCTACCATTATCCTGTATCAATAAATGTCCAAATTTATCGGCGTGTTCTTTACTTACGGCATTAGCGACAATCAAAGAGTCTATTTGCTGCCTGGGTACGGGAACGTGTCGTGAAGGGTCGTGTTCTTGAGCCATTCCAGAAATAGTAAAAAACAAGACTAAAACAGTCATCATGCTCTTTTTCTTACGTTTAATTCGATCGAGCATTACTTCTAATTTCCCAAAACGACTGTGTTTGCTAAAAAGAATTGCCATTAGACCAATGTATAAAAAGAAGTATCCTATATAAGTGATCCAAGTACCCCACCAATCGTGATTTACAGAAAGAATAGTTCCCCCTTCATCTGGATCGAAACCTGATTGAAAAAACCGATATCCCTGATGATCTAATACATTATTCATAAAAATTTCGGCATCGAAATGCTCTTTGTTTTCATCTATTACGGTAACCTTACTTTTAAATGATGAATATCCCTTTTCTGTTCCTGGATATTTATCGGCTATAAAATCGTTTAAGGTTATACTAAATGGAAGCTCAATATTTTCAGAACCGTAGCTCATATATACTTTTAAACCAGCTATTTCGGTTTCCTTAGGATTTGGAGCTGTACCTCTTCCACCCAGCAATGCAACCGTTTCGGTTTCGTTGTTTGAAGTAACTTCAACGATAAGAGCGTCTTGATTTGCAGGTTCGTCTGCTTCGGCTTTAACAACGCCAAATTTTCCTTTGGTTAAAGGTTCCGGCACTACAAAACCAATTCCGCCTAATTGATAAAGAGATCGAAGATTAAATGTTTGAACGCTATCTGCAACAACGGCACCTTCAAACTGATCTGCCATTCGCAGATAATTTCCTTCAAAAGGACTGGAAACTGTGTAGCTTCCATCGTCGTGAGTCGTAATATTTATAGCTCCTTCAGTAGGTTTGTTAACTGCAAAAAGTATATTGTGAATATTGGAAACCTCACCGTTTTTAACCCAATGGTCATGACGTTCACCACCTTCAGACTCTACAATTTTAAGATACTCCTCTCCCGTTTCGTCTGGAGTTAAGCCTTCTTTAGCTCCTTTTATAAAGTCTTTATATTTTATCGTTACCTCCTGCCCTTTGTAGTCGGTATTAATTTCAAAATTATTGTTTAACCGCTCGGATAGTCTAAGTTTTTTTGGTTTCAACTTTCTTCGTTGCGCTACACCATCAACCATATAATCGCCGTCGATAAAAACGTCTAGATAAGTTTCTTCTGAAAGAATGGAGTTTTCTGTTTGACCTTCGCGGATGTGCATTACACCTTCAAAACCAATATAACGGGTAACGAAAGCACCAAAAATTACAAGAATTAAAGAAACGTGAAGCATAAGTGATGCCCACATCTTCGGTTTATGAAGATTATACCGGAATATGTTTCCAATAAAGTTAATTACAAAAATGGCCATGATTGCTTCAAACCACCAAGCGTTGTATATAAGTTCACGCGTATAGGGAGTTGGAGGGGTTTGAGAGGAAGCGTCCAAAAATGTTCCTACGGCCATTGCGGCGGCATAAACAATGAAAAGAACAGCGGTTAATCGGGTTGAGAAAAGAACGGAAGCTATCTTTTTTAGCATTATAAATAATTTTGGGGCAAATTTAGGTAATTGTACTCATTAAAGCTACTAAAAACCTTGTTCTAACATTTGAAAATGCAGTAAGGTTTTTCACCTAATTCTCGGCTAAATAGTTTGAATAACAGAAACCTATAAAACGTAGATTATTCCGTAGAAGTAATCATAAAAAACAGGTTTTAATGAAAGCTTTATTTCCCCGCGTTAGGAGTTCTTGAATTAAAAATATTAAGATGAAGAAAAGTCCCCATATTTCGTGCACGGTTTTTTGCAATTTGAGCTCTTTCATCGTCAGCATCAAACAACGTATCGATAGTTTCAACCCACAGGTTAATCCAAGTTCCAAAATGCATTTCGTTAATAGAGTTACCAACCTTTTTATCAACTTCAACATGTGCATGCATTGGATTTCCGAAGTATTTACGGTTGAAAAAAAGGTTGGTTTCCCAGAAATCTGTTAAAAGTTCTAGGTGACTTTCCCAGTCGGTTATAATTCCATTAAAAATAGGGCCGAGCAGTTCGTCCTTTCTTACTTTTGAATAAAAAGTTCTAACCAATAAGGAAACGTCTTCTCTAGAATTGATTTTACGATTTGCCATATTTTTTTACAGCAAAGTTATCAAAAGCAACAACATATTGACTACTAATGATATCACCAATAACCAAAAGCTCAGTTTTTTACTAGCTCCCGATAATAACGCAGCATTATAACCCATACATAGAGACACGCAAAGCGTTAACTCAATGCCCGTAAGTAATGATGTACCTTGGGCTAAAATGGTCATAGCGGCAATAGATCCCAAACAACTATTTAAAATAATTGTAAGCGGTACATACATATAGTAATCGTATTCAAATTCGGCTTGCATAGCCTTTAAGGATAATATTTTCATAATATTTAATCTTTAATTGTTTTATGGGTAAATTTACCCATACTAATAGCCTAGATTTTATGAGGCTAATCATATAGACATGATTCCTGAAAATTTACTTTCAAAATACAATTGCGCGCTGAAAACTTATAACCCTGCCGAGTTGATTTTTTCTGAAAACAGCCGTGCAGACTTTTACTACCAAATTAAAACGGGAGAAATAAAAATGTTTAATTTGAACGATACAGGGAAAGAGTTTGTTCAAGGCATTTTTTATGATGGAGATAGTTTTGGAGAACCTCCGTTATTGGGCGATTTTAAATATCCTGCATCGGCTACTGCGATAAAAGAAACCCAGGTTTATAAATTATCTAAAACCAAACTTTTTAAGCTTCTTACAGAAAATCCCGAGGTTCATTTAAAATTTACAAAAGCGCTTGCCAAAAGGCTGTATTACAAAGCAACTATCCTTAAGGAAATTTCTGTTCACACGCCAGAACATCGTATTTTAACCCTTATTGATTTTTTAAAACGAAAATACGGTTCAACAGAACGCTTTCAAGTAGAACTAACAAGACAGCAAATAGCCGATCTTACAGGACTTAGGGTGGAAACGGTTATTAGGGCCGTAAAACAATTGGAGCAAGAAAGCGAAATTGAATTGATAAATCGTAAAGTGTTCCGTTGAAATTTAAAATTTACCTTATTTTCGCATTATGATACATGTAGTGTTTTTAGGGTTTGGCAATCTTAACCATCATCTCTTTATAGCCTTAAGCAGCGCCAAAAATGTTGTTATAAAACAAGTTTTCAATAGAAGTTCCGTCGACTCTTCCTCTAGCCTATTGAAAAATGTTCCTTGTACTCAAGACATTTCAAAACTAATGGATGCCGATGTATATATTATAGGTATCCCCGATGATGCAATAGCACCATTTTCCGAAAGCCTGCCCATTCAAAATAAACTGATTGTCCATACTTCGGGTGGGGTAAATATGAGTGAGCTTTCAAACAACAGCAGACGCGGCGTTTTTTATCCGTTACAAACATTTTCAAAGCAACGGGAGGTGAATTTTAAAAACATTCCAATTTGTATTGAAGCTGAAAACGTGCGTGATTTAGAACTTCTTAGAAAACTAGGGGAATGTATTTCAGAAAATGTTGTAGGGATTATATCAGAAAAACGATTAAAGCTACACCTTGCCGCCGTTTTTGTAAATAACTTTGTGAAC
The DNA here is from genome assembly GCF_900106795.1 of Aequorivita viscosa. Classification (GTDB taxonomy): domain Bacteria; phylum Bacteroidota; class Bacteroidia; order Flavobacteriales; family Flavobacteriaceae; genus Aequorivita; species Aequorivita viscosa. The sequence goes on from NZ_FNNS01000008.1 coordinate 98,657, forward strand.
CATTTATACGCCATAGGAAGCGATATTTTGAACAAAGAAAACTTACCATTCGATTTATTAAAGCCTCTTATTTCAGAAACAGCTTTAAAAATTGAAACCCTTTCGCCTAAAGCAGCACAAACCGGTCCTGCCCGACGAAAGGACCAAAAGACTATAGACAAACATTTAAAATTGCTAGAAAACAGTGACAACAAAGAGTTTTATGAACTATTTACAAAAGCGTTGAAAAACGTATAAAAGAATCTGGAAAACGTAAAGGTAGAAATCGTGAATCCGTAAAAAGCAAAATATGAGTTATAAAGAATACTTAAAACACATAAACACCTTCATCTTCGACGTGGATGGCGTTTTAACCGACGGCACTATAATGGTTACAACCCAAGGCGAAATGTACCGAACTATGAACATTAAAGACGGCTATGCACTTAAAACTGCTGTGGAAAAAGGATATCACGTCTGTATTATTTCTGGCGGTAATAATGAGGGCGTGCGCGTTCGATTACAAAATTTAGGAATTAAAGATGTGTTTTTGGGTGCTCATAACAAAACTGAAATTCTTGAAGATTATTTAAAAGAAAAAAACGTAGAACTAAGAAACACGCTGTATATGGGTGACGATTTACCAGATTATGAAGTAATGCAGGAAGTTGGTCTCCCCACCTGCCCTCAAGACGCTGTTCAGGAAATAAAAGCGATATCAAAATATGTATCGCATAAAAAAGGCGGAAAAGGCTGCGTTCGTGATGTCTTGGAACAAGTAATGAAAGTGCAAGGTAAATGGGGCATTACGAAAGGTATAAGTGCTAAATATGACTAGTATTGAGTACATCTTGGCCTTCGATACATTTTGAAAACTAAAAACAACTTTCTTATTCTAAATTCTGAATTGCTTTCAAAACATTCAATCAAATTTGATAGAATATATTCAATGACAATTCTGGATTCGAACTCATAACCATGAACTTATAACTAACCAAAAAACTTATAATTAAAAATTGAAATACCTCCACCTCATCCGCTATCAAAACCTAATATTTATTGCACTTGTGCAGTTTTTCATAAAATACGGGCTATTTCATCCGTTTGGAATTGAAATAACACTCAACGGCTTCGGGTTTTCACTTCTAGTAGTTGCCACACTTTGCATTGCGGCTGCAGGAAATATTATAAATGATATTTACGATGTGGAAATCGACAAAATCAATAAGCCAGAAAAAGTTCTTATTGGAAAAACAATCACCGAAAAAAGTGCCAATAACCTGTTTATAATTTTAAACGTAATTGGGGTTGCAATTGGGTTTTATCTTGCTAATATAATAGGCAGACCTGGATTTTCGGCATTATTTATCGCCTTTTCGGCATTGCTCTATTTATATGCTTCCTATTTAAAAGGTATGCTGTTAGTTGGAAACTTACTTATTTCCGCCTTAGTGGCTATGAGCATTATTGTTGTCGCACTTTTTGATCTTTTACCTGCCGTTACCCCCGAAAATCAGGCCACCCAATCTACTATTTTCAGTATTGTTTTAGACTATGCCCTGTTTGCTTTTTCCATCAATTTTTTAAGAGAAATAGTTAAAGATTTACAAGATATCAATGGCGATAAAAAAGGAGGTTTAAATACGCTGGCCATTGCTTTAGGAAGAAAAAGAACAACAACTATCACTTTTATCCTCGGCGCCCTATTGGTTATGGGAGTGGTTTTTTATATGTATGAATACCTTTATAAACAACAAGTTTTATTGCTATACTTCCTTTTTGCTATAGTTGCGCCACTATTGTTTTTTTGCATCAAAGCGTGGAGTGCAGAAACTAAAAAAGAGTATGGTTTTCTTTCTACATTACTTAAAATAGTGATGTTTACAGGAATTTGTTCGTTGCTTTTATTTCAAATTGCCCTTTTGTAGTACTTTGTATATGTATTTCATCAAAAAATTAGAATCCTTTTATTATTCATTTTAAAACATCATGTATGCTTCGCGAAATACTTAAAAATCACAAAGTCATTCTTGCTTCAGGCTCTCCTAGAAGGCAAGATTTTTTTAAAGAATTAGATTTAGATTTTAAGATTCAAGTAAAAGCAATAGATGAAACCTACCCTTCACATTTAACTCATTCTCAAATAACAGATTACATCTCGCAGCAAAAAGCTGCTGCTTTTACCGAATTACAGAAAGACGAGATTCTTATTACAAGTGACACCATAGTTTGGCTAAATGAAGCCGCACTTGAAAAACCCAAAAACACAGAACAAGCCAAAGAAATGCTGCGCAAATTGAGCGGTCAAATGCATGAGGTAATAACTTCGGTTTGCTTTACCACATCAGGGTTTCAAAAAACGGTGCACGATGTTACCAAAGTGTGGTTTAAAACCCTTTCAGATTCAGAAATAGATTATTATATAAAAAACTATCAACCTCTTGACAAGGCGGGTGGTTACGGTATTCAAGAATGGATTGGTTACATTGGAATTGAAAAGATTGAAGGATGTTATTTTAATGTAATGGGTCTTCCTATTCGACTTGTTTATAAAACGTTAAGTGATATGGCTACCCGTTGATTTTTTGGTAATTTAGCAAGAAATCTGCTGTTGCATGAATGTTTCAAACTACACACTACTTTTTATTTTATTGATTTTCATTAGCGGCTGCAATTCTTCCGAAGAAAAAAACAGTCCGACAGGGGTTGAAAACAAAACCAACGACCTTCAAACAAAGACTTCACGTAACATTTCTACAGAGTTTAAAGATTATTGGTTTGATGGAAAGGCTGAAATCACTTCGTACAAATTGATGCAAGAGCGTTATGGCGAAATTAGGGAAGGAACGGCTGTAAATATTTTTGTTACCGAAGAATTTTTGCCTGAAGAGCAGGTTAAGGCAAATACCTCATCCACTACGAATAGCCTGGTTATGAAATTAAATCAGATGAAAAATTTCAATACCGGTATTTACCCTTATGCTATTATGAGCAGTAGCTTTAGCCCTATTTCCACAACAGGCCATGCCTTAAAAATAAGCAATAGCGTTCAAGAATGGTGCGGACAAGTATATATGCAGCTCAACAACCGAAATGATTTTGAGATTGAAGCGCACTCCTACTTTGAAGGTGAAGCAGACCAAAAACTATCATTACAGAAAACCTGGCTTGAAGATGAACTTTGGAATCTAATTCGAATTAATCCAGAAGAGCTTCCCACAGGCGATTTATCTGTAATTCCATCTTTTGAATACATTCGACTTCGACATAAGGAAATAAAAGAGTACAAAGCTTTCGCTAATCTGAAGCAAGGAGACTCCATTACAGTCTATACCCTAAATTATATAGACTTACAGCGACAGTTGCAACTGTTTTTTAAAAGTAGATTTCCTTACGAAATTGAAAAGTGGGAAGAGGTAAATGTTTCAAAACAAAATGACACGTTAAGGTTACGAACCACAGCTACAAAGCGTAACCGAATGAAAATTGATTATTGGAACAAAAACCGAAATGAATTTACGCATTTAAGGGATTCATTAGATTTAATGTAACTAATTACACATGAAGGAAATAACAGAATACTCTATACAATTAATTCAGTCCAGCGCTTTAATAATTGTCCTCCTAATAATACGGTGGGCTTTAAAACGTACTATCCGGAACTTTGCAAACAAAATTGAACGCTTAGAACACAGAACGGGTTTAATAATGAAACATGTAGATTTTGCTGTTTTATTTATTATGATTCTGGGACTGATTACTATTTGGGGAGTAGATTTTAAAAACCTCGGACTTGTAATGTCGTCTATTTTTGCGGTAATTGGGATTGCTTTCTTTGCACAATGGTCTATTTTAAGCAATGTTACTAGCGGGGTTATTATGTTTTTTACCTTTCCGTATAAAATTGGCGATTATATTAAAATTCATGACAAAGAAATACCTTGCGAAGGCTATATTGAAGACATAAAAACCTTTCACATTATTCTTCACGCTACCGATGACGAAATTATAACATACCCAAACAGTATGATGTTACAAAAAGGAGTTAGCATAGTGAAGCCTAAAGTAATTCCTGAACCTCAGCCAACGCCTGATAAAAACACTGAAAACCTACCACACGATTAAATTGCGCTCGTAGTGTTTTTGGCAGCCAAAAACTTATAACGCCATAATTTAACACATAGTTAGCTGTTCAACATCGAATTTCGTAAAGTAGATTTATTGCTTATAAGTATCTTTGAAGCTTTTGTGAGTAAAAATTAATTAGTTCTATGCAAAAATCATCCTTTTTCAAGTTTCTATTTGTATTTTTCACCATAGCAATTTCGGCTCAAGCACCCAAAAAACCAACTTCTTCAGAGATATATCACAACCTACAAAAGCTAAACTTTATAGGTTCTGCTTTATATATTGCAGCACATCCAGATGATGAAAATACGCGTCTAATTTCCTACCTAGCAAATGATGTTCACGCAAATACAGCCTACTTATCCATAACCCGTGGCGATGGCGGGCAAAACCTTATTGGCCCTGAATTGCGCGAGCTTCTAGGCGTAATTCGCACCGAAGAACTTGTGGAAGCGCGTAAAATTGATGGGGGCAAACAATTTTTCACACGTGCAAATGATTTTGGCTACAGTAAAAACCCAGATGAAACATTTGAGTTTTGGAACCGACAAGAAGTTCTAGGCGAAGTAGTTAGAACCATCAGACAGTTTAAACCTGACATTATCGTTAACCGGTTCGATCACCGAAGTCCTGGGACGACGCACGGCCATCACACCGCATCGGCAATGCTTAGCGTAGAAGCTTTTGATGATGTAAACAACGCTTCGAAATTTCCAGAATCTGCACAGGAATATGGAATCTGGCAACCGAAGCGTCTATTTTTCAACACATCTTGGTGGTTTTATGGCAGCCAAGAAAAATTTGAAAAAGCAGACAAATCGAAACACGTTACCGTGGAAACAGGCAATTATTTCCCTTCCCTTGGTCTCTCCAATGGCGAAATAGCTTCCCTGAGCAGGAGTATGCACAAATCGCAAGGGTTTGGAAGCACGGGCTCGCGAGGATCAGAAACAGAATATTTAGAACTACTTAAAGGATCAAAACCTCAAAACAACAATTTATTTGAAGGTATAAATACAAATTGGACACGACTTGAAGGCGGACAGGAAATTGGAGCAATTTTAAATCCGTTGGAAACAAACTTCAACTTTTCAAATCCTTCCAAAATGCTTCCGCAATTATTAAAAGCGTATCCACTTATTTCAAATTTAAAAGATGAACACTGGAAAAAAATAAAGTTAAAGCAACTTAAACAACTTATCATTGACTGTAGCGGAATTTTTCTCGAAGCCGTTTCCGAAGTAAATACAATAAATCCTAATGACACTTTTAAAGTAACTCTTGAAGCCATCAACCGAGGCATAGGAAATGTGACTTTGAAATCTGTAAAAAATCTTGAAGGCAATATTCTATGGAACCAAAGTGGAGTGCTACCTTTTAATGAAGGCAAGAAATTTGAAGTAACAGTGAGTTCGGGAATTCATAATCCCATGTATTCATCTCCTTATTGGTTAAACGAAGAAGGAACCCTCGGTATGTATGCAGCACCAGAACAATTACGCGGTCTCCCCGTTACTCCGCCACTTGAACAATTAGTGTTCGAGTTAGATTTTGGAATAATTACAATTCCATATACAAGAAATATAATATATAAATTTAACGATCCTGTAAAGGGCGAAGTGTATCGCCCGTTAGAAGTTTTACCCGAAGTAACGGCAACAATTCCTGAAAAGGTTTTAATCTTCGCGGATAATGCATCTCAAAATGTTTCTGTAATGGTTCGCGCCGGAAAAAATGATATTTCTGGCAATGTAAGTCTTGAACATCCAAAAGGTTGGAAGGTTTCACCAACACAACAAACCTTTAATCTAAAACGATTGGGGGAAACAAAAACTTTAAATTTCACGGTAATTCCACCAACTGGACAAAGTGAAGGATATTTAAAAACGATTATAGATGTTGAAGGAAAAACGTTTGACAGAGAGTTGGTAACAATCGACTACGAGCATATTCCTTATCAAAGTGTATTATTGCCTTCGGAAGCGAAAGTTGCTAAAATTGACATTCAGAAAAAAGGTGAAAACATAGGTTATATAAATGGCGCTGGCGATGCAATTCCAGAAAGTTTAAAGCAAATTGGATATTCAGTAACAACGATTGATCCTGCGAATATTTCGGCAGAAAACCTTCAAGGTTTTGACGCTATTGTAGTAGGAATTCGTGCTTATAATATCGTTGCGGAACTAGCTTTTGTTCAACCCATTCTAAACAAATACATTGAAAACGGAGGAACGGTAATTGTTCAATACAACACAAGTCGTGGTTTGGTGACCGAAGACCTTGCCCCCTATTCGTTAAAACTTTCTCGAGACAGGGTTACCGATGAGTTTTCTAAAGTGAAACTACTTGCTCCAGAAAACCCGATTTTAAATACTCCTAACAAAATAACCCAAAGAGATTTTGAAGGTTGGGTTCAAGAACGAGGTTTGTACTTCCCTGATGAATGGGCAAAGGAATTTACTCCTATCCTTGGAATGAACGACAAAGGTGACCCAAAAACGAAAGGATCGTTGCTTGTCGCGAAATACGGAAAAGGGTATTATATTTATACAGGCTTGAGCTTTTTTAGAGAACTTCCAGCGGGAGTCCCGGGAGCATATAGGCTGTTTGCAAATATGCTTTCAATCGGAAAATAACACATATAAAAATGACTGAAGAAAAACATAAATTCGTCTGGAAAAGGAGCTTTACATTCGTGCTTCTATTCAACGCTATATACATTTATTTGTTTTATCTAATAATGCAAAATTTCGTCTAAATGCAACAAATTGACTGGGTTGTTTTAATCGGAACACTTCTTTTTATCGTGCTTTACGGTACCTGGAAGTCTCGTCAACAAAAAGATGTAGGCGATTTTTTAAAAGGAGGGAATTCAGCGAATTGGTGGACCATTGGGTTGAGTGTTATGGCAACTCAAGCTAGTGCCATCACTTTTCTTTCAACCCCAGGACAGGCCTTTCACGACGGCATGGGCTTTGTTCAGTTTTATTTCGGACTGCCAATTGCGATGGTGATTATTTGTATGGTATTTATCCCAATTTACCATAAACTGAATGTTTACACCGCATACGAATACCTCGAAAGCCGTTTTGATAAAAAGACAAGAACCTTAACCGCCATTTTATTTTTAATCCAACGTGGCTTGGCGTGTGGTATTACTATTTTTGCGCCTTCTATTATACTTTCGGCTGTACTTGGGTGGAATTTAATTTATCTCAATATTATTATTGGGGTGCTTGTAATTATTTACACCGTAAGTGGAGGTACTAAAGCTGTGAGCGTTACCCAAAAGCAGCAAATGGGGGTTATTTTCTTAGGAATGACAATTGCGTTTCTGTTAATTCTAAATTACTTACCGCTGGACATTACTTTTTCCAAGGCTCTTGAAATTGCAGGAGCCAATGGAAAGATGGATATTCTAGATTTTTCATTCGATTTTGATAATCGATATACTTTTTGGAGTGGGATAATTGGAGGGACATTCTTAGCCCTTTCCTACTTCGGGACAGATCAAAGTCAAGTGCAGCGCTACCTTTCAGGGAAAAGCGTGAAGCAAAGCCAAATGGGTTTAATTATGAATGGCTTATTGAAAGTTCCGATGCAGTTCTTTATTCTATTGGTGGGAATTATGGTTTTTGTGTTCTATCAATTTAATAGTTCTCCACTTCACTTTAATCCATCGGCGGTAAAAGATGTCAAGGAATCTAAGTACGCCAGTGAATACAATGATCTGGAAGCCCAAAAAGAAGCGTTGGACAAACAACTGTCGGCTTCACAAATAAGTTATTCAAAAGCCGAAAACGAACTTGAAAAACAAAAACTTGCTACCGAGATTAAAACATTAAATGCAGCAGAAAATGAACTTAGAAGCCAGTCTGTAGCGGTTATTAAAAAGGCGAATCCAAATGCCGAAACCAATGATAAGGATTACGTTTTTATACATTTCATTCTGCATAACCTTCCTCGTGGCTTGATTGGATTGTTGCTAGCCGTAATTCTAAGTGCTGCAATGTCGTCTACCGCTTCCGAATTAAATGCTTTGGGAAGTACAACAACTATAGATTTATACAAAAGAAACGTACCGGGAAAAAGAGAAAAACACTATGTAGCAGCCTCTAGAGGGTTCACTCTTTTATGGGGAATAATTGCCATTCTAGTAGCTTGTACTGCAAATTTGTTTGACAACCTGATTCAACTAGTAAATATTATTGGCTCTATTTTCTACGGAAATGTTCTGGGAATATTCTTATTGGCTTTCTTTATTAAATATGTAAAAAGCAGAGCCGTTTTTATAGCTGCCCTCATCACCCAAGTAGTAATTATCTATTTTTGGTATATAGATTTGATGCCCTACTTATGGTTGAATTTAGTAGGATGCGCTTTGGTGATGGGAATTGCAATCCTACTGCAAACCATTATGCCTACGAAGGATAAAGAACCGCTTCTCGCTTCCGAATAAAACGAAATCGGGGTTGAATTCAAACGGTTTCTGGGTAAAGTGCAAGAGTCTTGAAAATTAATTTCACGACCTTTTGAGCTTTGAAATACCTTTACGAACTTTAAGTGAATTTACTTGAGTAAGTTTCACAAAAAGTTCGCATACGATTGAAGTTTTGCATTTAATGTCTGGTTCAGAACTTCTTTATTTGTTCAATAGAATTGGCTTTCCCATTCCTAGTTGGTCTAGTTTATCCAATTGAGTTGCTGCATCGCCAACTACTACATATATCATTCTATCTGGACGAATATATTTTTCAGCTAAGGCTTTAACTTCTTCTACTGTCAACGCTTTTACAGTTGCTTCGCGTTGTTTTGCATAATCAACTGGGTAGTTGTAGTTGCTAATATTTGAAAGCATAGACAGCTTGCTATTTAATGTTTCAAAAGCTCTTGCTCCGCTTTTTAGCATATAGCCTTTGGTAATTTCCAAATCATTTTCATTGAAATTCTTACCATAGTTTTCTAAAATCTCTTTTATTAAGGCTGTGGACTCATAAGTAACGTTAGAGCGAACACCACTGCTTATCATAAACGTTCCTTCAATACTTGAACCTGTAAATCCAGAACGAACACCATAAGTGTAACCCTTACCTTCGCGTAATTCTTGAGTAAGTTGCGACGCAAAACCACCACCGCCTAATCGGTAATTCATTAAATTAGCAGGATAAAAATCTGCGTGTGTAGCAGCTATAGCCGGGTAACCAAAATTAAGAATAGATTGTTTTGCTCCTGGGAAATCATAAAAATAAATTTTTGAAGTTTCAGGGTGTTTAATTTCAGCTATTTCAGGAAACGATACTTCTTTTGATGCCCACTTATCATTTAATGACGTTAGCGAGCGTGAAACCTCAGCTTGTGACACAGCACCCACTATGTGAAATTTAGTAATGTTTGGCGAGAAATATGTGTTGTAATATGTTTTTAAATCATCTAAAGTAATAGCCTCTACAGACTCCTTAGTTCCAAAATTGTCGTGCGATAAGATATTGCTTTCACCGTAAATCAACTTGTCAAATTCAATACCTGCAATACTATTTGGATTGGCTTTTTGACGTTCAATTTGACTTAGAACACTTTGCTTTTGAAGTTCAAATTCCTTTTCATCCCATCTTGGCTTAAGTAGAACTTCTTCAATAAGACTCATCGTTTTATCATAATTCTTAGCCAATGTATTTCCATAAATCATAATAGCTTCTTTTGTAGCTACAGTATTTATAGATGCCCCGAGACTTTCAATTGCATTTTCCAGTTCTTCAGGAGTTTTAGTAGCAGTTCCTTGAGTCATTAGACTTGCTAGTAAATTTGAAACACCAATTTTTTCTGAATTTTCTAAAAGCATTCCGCCATCAAGTTGAATTCTGTACTGCACCAAAGGCACTTCATTGTTTTCTATTCCAAATAATTTAATACCTGAAGACAATTCGTCTTTCCATACTTCTGGAACTTTCACATCTGGACTTTCACCATAAGGAGGCTCCACACTTCTGTCAAAGCTTGAAGGTGTTTTTTCATATTCCGCAACTACGCTTGCATCAAAACTTTCTTCAGCACCTTCAACAATTGGCTCTTCCACTACGTCTGCTAATTTAGAATCTGTTAGGGCAAGATTCTTTTGATTTTTAGGAACAAAGCTTGTTGCCACATAATTCTTACCTTTAATATATTGGTTGTACACTCGCATTACATCATCAGGCGTAACTGCAAGAATGTTTTTCACATCTTGATTTACAAATCCAGGGTCTCCTGCAAATATTTCATATTGAGCCAACTGGAATCCTTTTCCTAATACACTTGAAAGTCCTTGATAAAAAGCAGTTTCCTGCCCCGCTTTAATTCTATCTAAATCGGCTTCAGAAATCCCTTCAGCTTCAAACTTTTTTAATCCTTCTTCAATTCCATTTAAAACCTCTTGCAAGCTTGTGTTTGGAAATGCAGTAACCTGCATCATAAACTGACCCGCAATTTCAGAGTTGTATTGATAACTATCCACTTCGTCGGTTAGCTTCTTATCTTCAACTAGCGTTTGGTATAAAGGAGCTTTTTTACCTTTTGCCAAATAGGTCGCCAAAACCTCTAAGGCATACGAATCTGGATGATATTGGTAAACCCCTGGCCAAGTAAGCGTTAATTGAGGTACACGGGCAAAGTTATCTTCGTAATACAGCTTTTTAGTTTCAGAAAGCGTAACAGGCTGCTTTTCCATTTTAGGAATATCCTCGCCGCGTTTAATTTCACTAAAATATTTATCAACCCATTTTTTTGCTTGATCAACATCAATATCTCCAGCAATGGTCAGGGTTACGTTATTCGGCACGTACCAACGGTTATAGAAGTCTTTTACATCCTGAAGGGTTGCATTTTGAAGATCTTCCAAAGACCCGATGACCTCCCAACTATAAGGATGCCCTTCTGGATAAAGGTTTTTATGAATTACGTAAAAATTATGACCGTAAGGAGCATTGTCTACTCTTTGGCGTTTTTCATTTTTCACCACTTGCTTTTCTTTTGCCAAGACTTGTTCTGTAACTGTATTGATAAAGAAGCCAAGCTTATCAGCTTCCGCCCAGATCATTTTTTCTAAAGCATCTTTGGGCACGGTTTGGAAATAATTTGTTCTATCTCTACTAGTAGAACCATTTGCGCCAGAACCTCCAATACGAGCACTCATTTTATCGAGTCCACCTTTTCCTAGGTTTTCTGATTCTAAGAAAAGTAAATGCTCGAATAAATGTGCAAAACCAGTTCTACCTTCAATTTCTCTAGCTGAACCTACGTGACTTGTTAAGGCTACTGCCACCACAGGGTCTGAACGGTCTATATGAAAGATAACTTGTAAACCGTTATCTAGAGTGTACGTTTCGAAATCGACTTTAAATTCCTTGTCTTCAGAAACTTTTTCTTGTGATTCTGCACAGGATACCAAAAGAGTGAGACAAAACAAATTAAGGGCTAAGGTTTTAAAAAACTTCATAATACAAGTGAATTAAAGGTTTTGATTTAATGCGAATTTACATTTTTGAAAGAATTAAAAAACGGATTTCGGTATAAAAGACTAGACTAAGTGCTACCAGTATTAATCTCTTATTTATTACAGCCAAACAAAATTATGAAACCAATTGTAAAGCAAATCAATGCATGTATTTAAATTTGAATTTCATACAAAAAAGTACCCGTCAATGGGTATGTTTTGGCAATCGGAACAATCATACTTTTATTGAAAAATTTCGATAATCTACTAAAAAACAAAAACTTATGAAAACTCACATTATTTTCGCTATTTGCACTTTCGTAACAATAGCAGTAAGCGCTCAAAAAGAAAAATTTACAGGAACTATGAAATTGCATTATGAAATTGCTTGAGGATGATTTTATAGAATACAAAATTCAAAAAACAATATGTTCTTACCTTTTTCGAATGTTTCGTTAATAGCGCAGTTGAAAAGGTGAAAAAAATACATTAATTTTATAGGAATGTTACAAAGTGGCATTCCTTTTTTTATTCAAGACAAAAACCTCAAAAATTATTGTTAAATTGTCCTCCTTAACTATACTATCATGACAAACCCGAAAAGACTTTTTGACTTCCCATACTACCAACTTGAGCATTACCCACAAAAAAATGCTTTAGTAACCAAATACAACGGTAAATGGGTACCTACATCTACTCAAGAGTATATAGACAAAGCAAATGCGCTTAGTCGTGCACTAATACAAATGGGCGTACAACCAAATAATAAAGTTGCATTAATATCTTCAACCAATCGAACCGAATGGAATATATGCGACATTGGAATTATGCAAATTGGGGCACAAGACGTTCCTATCTATCCAACGATTTCGGAAGAAGAATATGAATACGTTTTAAACCACAGTGAATCCGTTTATTGCTTCGTTTCAGATAAAGAGGTTTACGATAAAGTTATGTCGATTAAGGATAATGTTCCTTCTTTAAAGGAAGTTTACACATTTGATACAATTGACGGCGCCAAAAACTGGTCGGAAGTATTAGAGAAAGGTAAGGACGAAAGCAACCAGGGCGAATTAGACAAACGAAAAGAAGCGATAGGCGAAAATGATATCGCTACTTTAATATACACCTCGGGAACTACTGGAAAGCCTAAAGGCGTAATGCTTTCGCATAAAAACATTGCAAGTAACGCCATTTTTAGTTCTGAAAGATTGCCAATTGAAATGGGAAAATCTAAAGGACTCAGCTTTTTACCAGTATGTCATGTGTACGAACGGATGCTTCACTATATGTATCAATACTGTGGTGTAGAGCTTTACTTCGCGGAATCGCTCGAAACCATTAGCCAGAACTTAAATGAAGTAAAACCAGAAGTAATGACGGCTGTTCCAAGAGTATTGGAAAAAGTGTACGATAAAATTTATGCTAAAGGAACTGAGCTAACAGGCGTTAAAAAGAAACTATTCTTCTGGGCTATAGACCTAGGGTTGCGCTACGAACCTTACGAACAAAACGGATGGTGGTACGAAACTCAGCTTAAACTTGCCAACAAACTTATTTTTAGCAAATGGCGTGAAGCTTTAGGCGGAAACATAAAGGCAATCGCATCTGGTAGCGCACCACTACAACCTCGTTTGGCTCGTGTTTTTAACGCAGGACAAATTCCAGTTATGGAAGGGTATGGTCTAACAGAAACCTCTCCTGTAATCTCAGTTAATGACATGAGAAATAAAGGATTTAAAATTGGGACTGTTGGCAAGCCACTTCGCGAAACTGAAGTAAAAATTGCAAGCGATGGCGAAATTTTAGTGAAAGGACCACAGGTAATGGTTGGTTATTTCAAAAATGAAGAAGAAACCGCAAAAGTAATGGAAGGAGGCTATTTTCATACTGGCGACATTGGTGAAATAGACAGCGAAGGGTTCTTAAAAATTACAGATCGTAAAAAAGAAATGTTCAAGACAAGTGGCGGAAAATATATTGCGCCACAAATCATTGAAAATGTGATGAAGCAATCGCGTTTTATCGAACAAATTATGGTGATAGGTGAAGGTGAAAAAATGCCTGCTGCCCTAATTCAAGCCGATCTCGAATTTGTCAAGGAATGGGGTAAATTAAAAGGCCATAACTTACCTTCAGACCCTAAAGAATTAGTCAATAATAAAGAGGTTATTGCACGAATCCAAGAAGAAGTAGACCACTACAACGAACGTTTTGGCCAATGGGAAAAAATTAAAAAATTCGAAATAACACCCGATGTTTGGAGCATTGAAGACGGACAACTTACACCTACAATGAAAATGAAACGAAAGGTGATTAAAGCAATGTACAAAGACTTGTATGAGCGAATTTATGGGCATTCTAGTTAAATAGCAAAGTTCAATACTCATTGAGTCGTAATGTAAAGCTGTCTCAAAATTGATTTATTGCAGCTGTTTTAAAGCGTTGGAAATCGATAACCTCCACCTCCACTTAAACAGAAAAGTTAGCAATATCTTGGTTTTGAAACAGCTTCTTTTATTTTAAACTTCCGTTAAAACACTTTATATATTTTATAAAACTTGGTTGTTTTCATAACTTTATAACTAGAAGGCTAACTTCACTAAGCCAAAAAGACCAAGGTTTGAACACCAAAATAGCGTCTTATTTTATAACGTTAACAATTTTTATTTAAAATGTATACCATCTGGACAATCGGTCATTCTACTCGATCGCTAACCGAATTTTTGCAATTGCTCAAAACTTTCGAAATAGAATTACTTGTGGATGTACGCCATTATCCAGGTTCACGGAAATTTCCACATTTCAATAAAGATAATCTAGCGACAAGTCTTCCTGAAAATGGTTTCGATTACAAACATATTATAGATTTAGGCGGTCGCAGAAAAATGGAGCCCAATTCAAAGAATGATGGTTGGCGACTGACTTCGTTTCGTGCCTACGCAGATTATATGGAAACTACGGAGTTTAACACTGCTTTAGACCAACTTAAAACCTTGGCTACAGAAAAACGAACTGCTATTATGTGTGCCGAAGCTGTTTGGTGGAGTTGCCACCGCTCCTTGATTTCTGATGCCCTAAAAGTACAAGGCTGGGAGGTTCTTCATATCATGAACCAGAATACAGCTACAGAACATCCGTATACTTCACCTGCTAAATTAGTAAATGGGAAATTAGATTACTCTAAAGAAAAATAAGCCCTTCACTTCTACTACATGTTTTTCGAAATCATCTCACTATCACCTATTTCCTCTTAAAAAGGTTAAAGCAAACAATAAATAGAAGTAGACTAGTTCAATGTTTCAAATTATTCCTTAAATTGTAGCGAACAGTAAGCTAATATCTAGGGTTTTAACTCGAAAATCTTATTAAATTCAGTTATAAGTCAAGTTTTCAAGTACAAATTGGCTCAATTTAATTGTTTATTGAACCGAAATAAAATGAAGTACACTATTAAAGTACCAAAACCTTGTAATGAAAAATGGAGCGAAATGACTCCTACTGCACGAGGTGCCTATTGCTCAAATTGCCAAAAAGAAGTACTTGATTTCACCGGTAAATCTAATCAAGAAATTGAAAGACTTATAAAACAAAGTAAAAATCCTTGTGGAAAATTTAGGCAAGAACAATTAAACGTGCCTATACTTTCAGCACAAAACAGCAAAGTTTCTCAAATTGGTTTTTTCTTAGGAATATCATCATTATTGACCTTGGCAACACCTTCGTATGGACAAGATGCTACTCCAAAAACGTTCGAAACACAACAATTTGAAAAAGTTAAGCGAGAATTACATAAAATTGATAAACCTAACGATTCAATACGTATTTCAGGAGTTGTAAGCGATACTCATTACCCATTACCAGGAGTAAATATTCACCTTATGGGTACGCACTACGGAACACAAACCGATTATGACGGAAACTTCTCATTATCTGTAAGTAAGACAATGCTAAAAGCAAATCCTATTCTAATAGTCTCATTTATAGGTTTTGAAACCGAAGAAATAGGAGTAAACGAAACAACAGGTTTTTTGAATATTGAAATGAAAGATAATGGAGAAGTTGTTACTACGGGAATGGTTGTAGTTGAGAGACAGAGCATTTTTAGACGGATTGGTAACCTCTTTAAAAAGAAGCATAAAGAAAGTTGTGATGAATAATTCAATACAGCTTTTTAGACTAAATAAGATTGATAACTCAAACACCCTGAACTATGAAAAACTTATACTTTTATATTTTGTTCTTGTCCGTTTCCTTTGGCTATAGTCAAACTTTTGGATACACTTTTTTTGATTCTGGAACTTTGGAGGCATGAACAAACTCTGATGGGTCGACCGCAAATTTATCATTAGCGGAACGAAATCCATTTAGCTTGAAAAAAAGTTGTGATGGCAGCAACTCTGTTAATGGCGAAATGGCCATTAGAAATCCCGCCTATTTTCAGGATAACTATTATAGCGGGGAAGCTGCAAAGATATTTATGGAAATAAAGAATGATAATTCCTTTGACCTCCATCTTCGCCTAGGGTTTACAGATTTTGAAGGTTCAAAAATTGTTTTTACCGAACCGACAATAATACCCGCAAACACTGGGGCATGGTCGATTGTAGAATTTGAAACATCCCCACAGTTTTTTTCATTGATTGAAGGCGAGAATTCAATTGCGGAAGTGTTGACCAATGTGAGCGAGATGTGGATAATCCACAATCCAGAAATTTCATTTAATGGTGCATATGAAAATGGGGATTTTGAGATAGATACAATAGGTACTATTTATCTCTTGGGCACAGATGATTTTAAAACCCAAAATGTAAATATTTACCCTATCCCTACCAAAAACATTTTACATATTGAATCAAAGAACTCAAGTGTGGAATATTTAGAAATCTACGATTCCCTAGGAAGATTGAAAAAATCACAATCGGAAAATCTTACGCAAATAGATTTATCAGATTTTTCAAATGGAGTTTATTTTCTGAAATTAATTAGCGGGAGCGAAATTCAGACCAAGAAAATCATTAAAAAGTAAATACAAATCGAAGCCAACAAAAAACGCTAAACCCGTTTGGAAATCAAACATAAGGTTTAGCGTTAAACTTTGACTGATAAAAACTTATAGCTTTACATTAGTGTCCGATTAAAATATTTCAAAATTCCGTTCAGCCAAAGCTGACAGGCACTGAAAGAATTTTTATTAAAGCGATAGCTTGCTATTAAGCTCACCACTAAAATGTAACAACTAAAAAGTATACTTAATCCATTTAACTTAACTGTCAACCCATTAAGAAGCAAGTCTTATGTCCTACGTCTTTCAGCGAAGCGGTCTTCCATCTTAATCGGACACGACTAATAGTTTTAGAACTTTACGTCTGGATGAATCCCCCAACGTGTTCTATCGGCGTATGCAAAGTCTAATTGATACTTCGCAGGAATATCTCCATCTCGCATAGATCCTGGTTTAATAGATGGGAAAAGCTCTTCATACGTAATCATATCATTAAACGAAATTCGTCTATAAATATGAGAACGCGTTAGGTTTCCAGTTTCATCTAAACCAGAGGCTCCTAGAAGTTCAACAAAATTTTCAATAGTTTTTTGGTGGTAATTCGCAACTCTTGTCATTTTATCTGCAGGAACCAGTCCTTTAGTTAATTTAGGATCTTGTGTTGCGATACCTGTAGGACATTTGTTTGTGTTACAAATTAACGCCTGAATACAACCTAAAGCCAACATCATAGCACGTGCCTGATAACACGCATCGGCACCCAATGCTATAGCACGAGCAACGTGAAACGCGGAAGTAATTTTACCAGCAGCAATAAGTTTAATATGTTGGCGGATTCCCATACCTCTAAGGATATTATGAACAAAATCAAGACCGTCTATTAAGGGCGCACCAACGTAATTACTGAATTCTGGTGGAGCTGCTCCCGTTCCTCCTTCGCCTCCATCTACTGCAATATAATCTGGATATATATCCAACTCTACCATGGCTTGACAAATGGAAATAAACTCACTCTTATAACCAATACACAGTTTAAAACCAATTGGCTTGCCGCCAGATAAATCTCGCAATTTTTTAATAAACTTCACCATTTCCAATGGCGTATCAAAAGCCGAATGATAAGGTGGCGAAACTACTTTGGTATGCGGTTTTATATGTCGTATTCTCGCAATTTCTTCAGAGTTTTTTTCGGCTGGCAAAATACCTCCGTGTCCAGGTTTTGCACCTTGAGAAATTTTTATCTCAATCATTTTAACCTGTGGTTGTTTCGATTTCTCTGCAAAAAGTTCAGGATTAAATTTACCATCCTCGGTTCGGCATCCAAAGTAACCCGTTCCAATTTGCCAAATAATATCGCCACCGTGCTTTAAGTGGTAATCGCTCAACCCTCCTTCACCAGTGTTATGAGCAAAATTCCCAAGTTTCGCCCCACCATTTAAAGCTTCAATAGCAGCCGCGCTAAGAGACCCAAAACTCATTGCCGAGATATTCAATATACTAGCCGAATAAGGTTGCTTACAATCCTTATTTCCTATCATTACACGAGGGTCTGGATTTAATGTGTCAAAAGCTTTAGGTGCGATTGAATGACAAATCCACTCATATCCTTCTGCATAAACGTCATGCTGTGTTCCAAAAGGAATCGTATCACGAACCGATTTCGCTCTTTGATACACTGTAGAACGATCTACTCTATTAAATGGACGCCCGTCGATATCAGATTCAATAAAATACTGATACATTTTTGGGCGCAACTCTTCCAACACATAACGCAACCTACCTAACACTGGGTAATTTCGCATAATGGTGTGTCGGGTTTGCGATATATCATAATAACCTAAAATAGTTATCGCCAACGTGATTGCAAAAACCACGTACCAATTAGAACTTAAAAAAAATGCCAACGCAAATGTTACTACGAGCGAAATACTCGAAATTATATAGAAATTTGTACGCATAATTAGGGTTTATTGAATTCGAATCTGTGTTCTAGACAATTAATGTGCTATTATTAAATTTCAACAATTGATAATCAACTCATTGTAGATTGTGATTACAAAGTGCAAATTACAACTAATTTCTAAAGATTCTAATAAGTATTGGCAGGAATAATCCGATATTCTTTTTTTGTTTTTAAAGCTGAAAATAAAAAAGCAAACCAAGACGAAACGATTAAAATATAAGTTTATTAAAACAGTACTAATTCAATAAAACACATCAAATTTTAAGCTTTATAATACTTTTTGTATAATGTGCAATAAGTATTATATACAGTATTAAAATGAAGAAAATTTTGATTATTTTTCCAGAGACAGATTCAATACTATGGAATTGTTTTCGTGAAATAAGATAACACATCATTGGTTTAATTTAACCACCTTCAAATCTCTTAGTTTATTGAAAAATGAATGAACAGAATTAAAAAGTATATGAAAGACGATATTGGTAAAATAATTCAGGAATCGATAAACAGTGCTATAACTGATCGAGGGGAAGTAAACATATTAATTGCAGGAAAAACTGGCGTTGGTAAATCTACATTGATTAACGCTGTGTTTCAGGGGAATTTTGCCACTACAGGACAAGGACGGCCGGTAACACAGAAAACGCGTGAAATAAAGAAAGAAGGAATTCCGCTAACCTTATTTGACACGAGAGGATTAGAACTAAAGGATTATCGTGAAACCTTCCGTGAGCTAGAGAGTTTTGTTAAAAATAAAAACGATGACGCTAACCCAATGAACCATATCCATATGGCTTGGATATGTATCGACGAAGGCTCAAGACGTGTTGAAGACGCCGAAATAGAGCTGTGCGACCTACTAGCAAGTTATATGCCCGTTATTGGCGTAATTACCAAAGCATCTTCGGATGAAGGTTTTAGGGCAAAAGTTATCGACATTTTAAAATCTGCAAAAAATGTTGTTCGGGTGAATTCAATTCCTAAAATACTGGATGACGGCTATGTTATAAAACCTTCTGGACTTAATGAGCTTGTGGAATTAGCTATGGAAATTGTTCCCGAAGGCCAAAAAAATGCCTTTGTTGCTGCACAAAAGGTGAGCATTAAGCAAAAAAAAAATAAATCGCACGCCATAGTTGCTACTGCTGCTACATCGGCCGCTGCAACTGGTGCAATTCCAATTCCATTTTCAGACGCTTTTGCACTAGTACCAATTCAAGTTGGCATGTTGGCTGGAATAACCGCAGTTTTCGGATTTGAATTAAAAAAGGCCTTTCTATCTACATTAGTTTCTTCAACCATTACGGCAGGTGGCGCTACTTTAATTGGCAAAACAATTGTTTCCAACTTATTTAAAATGTTTCCTGGAATAGGAAGCGTAGCAGGTGGAGCTATTTCAGCATCAACAGCTTCCGCGTTAACAGTCGCTTTTGGAGAAGCCTATATTGCCGCTTTGGCTTACCTTCTAAAAGATAAAGATATTTCGGAAGTGAGTGAGGCCGATATTCTCACAGAGTTTAGGAAAAGATATCTACACCAATAATTCAATTTAAAAAGAATAAAAAAGCTGCCTACAATGGGGCAGCTTTTTTCTAAGTTATTTAGTAAATTCTTTACATTATTGTTTAAAAACCTTGAATGTTTTTTGAGTTCCATTTTCAAATTTAATCTTGAAAATATAAGCCCCTGTTAATAGTGAAGATACATTTACACGATCTTTATTGAAGTTCGTGTTATTAATAACTCTTTGTCCTAACAAGTTGAAAGCTTCAACACTTACAATTGAAGAATTTGAAGTAATGTTTAACACATCGGTCATAGGATTTGGGAAATAATTAAATCGAACGTCACTGTTGTCGTCAATCCCTACTGTCCCCCCTGCAGTCCAAATAATATCATCAATTTTTACTTGTCCAATTGCCGGATCTGCTGGGTTGTTAAAGGTAATAACCACGTCTCCTTCAAGATTAATCTCAATCACTCCAGAATCTTTTATAACATCTAGCTCATCCTCGCTAGTTGCAGTATAAACCAATTCACCGTTAACAAGAACTTCTAAGCCAACGTTGGTAGAAAACGCTTGAGAATATGAAAATTGTAGCGTTCCAATACCGTTAGATAAGGTTTCTGATTCGAGAAACATTGGGTTGTCTCTATTTCGCCCTAGCGTAATTGCTTTTCCGTTTAATTCTAAATCTCCACGAGATTGTCCGAAAGTCCAAGTAATTCCATCTTGGCCTACAAAAGTTCCGTCAGTATAGGAGTTACCTGTCAGATCTAAATTGTCAAATGTTTCGTGTCCTTGAGCATAAGTCATGGAACTCAACATCACGCTTAATAAAAGTAAAATTTTTTTCATTGATACAGTTTTAAGTTAATAATAGAACTAAGATACTAATATAAAAGGTATTAAAAAAATCATTGACAATCCCACCAATGGTTTTTACGCCTCATATTTGACACCTAAAACTTGATGACTATATGAAATTCAAAAACAGTCATTGGGTTATACCTATGGTTGAGAGTTTTACTATATTTGGGAGATTATCCAACCATTTTAATTGGCGTAAAAACTCTTAAAATTGTTAACCTTAATTTAATATTAAACAGCTGTATATATTATGTTTTCAAGAATAAAAATACTCGCCGCCCTACTTGCTCTAACTGTTGTTTTGGGGTGTAATGAGAAAAAGAAAGATGAAGAAGGTACAGAATCTGAAATTAAAATTGAAAATACTAATGTAAAACCGAAAGCTCCAAGACCCGAAAAAGCTGCTGCCACAAATTTTACTGGTGACGGCGTATGGGTAAGCAAAAAATATACTGATAAACTTCTAGCCACAAAATCTCCTAAAAAGTCCCAAGATGCAACGCCTATCACTATGATGATTTTACCAAACGCTTTACATAAGGATGCGACGGTTGTTTTGGAATTTCACGAAGGCGGAACAGGAAAACTCGTTAAGAAAAACAATGGTTACGAAATTCAATCTAAAAAAGAAGATGGTCCTTCCCACGCTTTTCAATATGTAAAAGGAGGGCTTAAAACTAAGAATGATGAATTTATAAAACTGAAGTTTAAGGGTAACAAAAACGACTACAAAGTAGCTGAGCAACTGCTTTTTGCCGGAAAATATGATTTAGATGGAAAACAAGTTGAATTTACTCCAAACGGAAAAGTTACCGGACTCGATTCTTTCTCGTATTATTCCGTGTTAATTGATTATTACGATGCTGGAATGCAAGTTGATCAAATTAGACTTGGCAAAAGTTACGAAAACAGCGAATTGTACGGATTTAAGTTCAAAAATGACAAATTGTTGATTTACGAACTCAAATGCACCGATGGCGACGGCAAATACTGCAATGTTGTTAAGTACGGCAAAAGATTATATAAACTAGAAAAGAAGAATTAACGCATCAAAATCTGTTTCGACTCATAAAATCGCCTAGCTTTTTAATGCATTTTTAAGCGCAGTTAAATCAAGACTTCTTTGTTCTCCAGTTTTCATATTCTTTAGCGTAAAAACTTGCTGCTCTATTTCTGATTCTCCAGCTAACACAGTAAATGGGATATCACGTTTGTCGGCATAGCCCATTTGTTTCCCCATTTTTGCGGCATCGGGATATAATTCGGCTGCAACTCCGTTAACACGTAACTCTTTAATGGCTTTCATTGCGTACAAAGATTCCTGTTCGCCAAAATTTAGGAAGAGTGCTTTGCTGTTTTCTGAAATGGTTTCTGGAAAAAGGTTCAATTCTTCCAATACCAAATAAATACGATCTAAGCCAAAAGAAATTCCCATTCCACTCATATCTTTCAGACCAAAAATACTCGTTAGGTCATCGTATCTACCGCCTCCGCCAATACTTCCCATTTTTACTTCCGCAGGTGCTGAAACTTCAAGAATGGCTCCTGTGTAATAGTTTAAACCTCTAGCTAGCGTGACATCTATTTGAAGACTGGCAGTTCTCAGACCTAATGTTTCAATTGTTTTAGAAATAAATTCCAATTCCTCTACTCCTTGAGTTCCCATAGTAGAATTGATTAGCAATTCTCTCAAACTCTGCAATTGTTCAATAGCACTTCCTTTCAAAGAGAATAAAGGCTGTAGTTTTTCTAATGCGGCTTCTGGAATACCTTTTTCGCGCATTTCTTTTTTAACGCCTTCTTCCCCAATTTTATCGAGTTTATCGAGCGCAACTGTAAAGTCAATCAATTTGTCCTCTGCGCCAATAGTTTCAGCAATTCCAGACAAAATCTTTCGGTTATTGATTTTTATGGTAACGCCTTTCAATCCGAGGTCAGTAAAAACCGCATCGTATAGTTGTATAAACTCAACTTCTTGCCATAGCGATTTAGATCCCACTACATCGGCATCACATTGATAAAACTCGCGGAACCTACCTTTCTGAGGCCTGTCGGCACGCCACACGGGCTGTATTTGATAGCGTTTAAAAGGGAAGGTAATTTCATTTCTATGCTGCACCACGTATCGCGCGAAGGGAACTGTTAAGTCGTAACGCAGCGCCTTTTCGGAAATTTTTGGGGTAATTTTAGTACTATCTTTTTCAGAATAAAGAGTGTCATTTACTTTGGAAAGAAAATCACCACTGTTCAATAATTTAAAAATAAGTCGATCTCCTTCTTCCCCATATTTCCCCATCAGGGTTTCACTATTTTCAAAAGAAGGCGTTTCTATAGGCTGAAACCCATAAAGCGCAAAGTTTTTCTTTATAGTATCAAAAATATAATTACGACGGCCTACTTCTACTGGATTGAAATCGCGAGTACCTTTGGGAATTGATGGCTTCAAAATAGATTTGAGATGTTAGATGTTAGACTTCAGACTAGAGAGTAGGGAACAAAAACTCTGCTCATAACTAAAAACTCGCAAGTCTAAAATTTTAAAAATGCAAATATCCTAAATAATAGTAACTTTATCCAAGTTTTACAGTCTAATGGGTAACACAAATTAAAAATATGTTTTCACTCTTTCGCGAGAATGTTCGAATTGCCCTAGATTCCATTAAAGGTCAGTTGCTCCGGACCATCCTAACCATAGTAATTATAGGTATTGGAATATGGGCATTGGTAGGTATTCTAAGTGCCGTTAAGGCTTTGGAAAACACGATTTCGACCAATTTTGCTTCGATGGGTGCAAATACTTTTAATATTCAGCGATATCAATTCACGGTTCAGACGCGCAACAGCGGAGAGCGTGAAAAGATAAACCCTATAATAAGCTACAATAACGTACGTGAGTTTATTAATACGTACGACTTCCCTATGACAAAAACCTCGCTTTCTTTTCGCGGAACTTCAAATGCTGAAGTAAAATACGGCTCTGAAAAAACCGATCCAGAGGTTCAAGTGTACGGTGTTAACGAGCATTATCTTGAAAACACAGGGACAGAAATAGACAGCGGACGGAACTTTACGGTTTTTGATATTACAAACAACAATAAGGTTTGCATTTTGGGATCGGATTTTATGAAGAATTTGTTTAAAAATGAAAACCCCTTAAACAAAACAGTAAGTATTCGAGGTGTCCGATTTAAAGTTATCGGCATTTTAGAATCTAAAGGATCTACCTTTGGTAATAACCAAGATTTAAAGATGCTTATTCCAGTACAAGTAGCACGGGGGATTTATACAGAACCCAATATCAATTACAACATTAGTGTGAAAGTTAGCGACAAACAAATGATGGAAGCCGCACAAGATGAAGCAATTATTACTTTTAGGAATATTCGAGGTTTGAATCCGTTAGAAGACAATGATTTCGGGATTGAGCGCAGTGACGATTTGATTAACCGAATTACTTCAATCACAGGGTATTTGTCGGTTGCTGCTTGGATAATTAGCATTATTACAATCCTAGGATCGTCTATTGCGTTAATGAACATAATGCTTGTTTCTGTAAGCGAACGAACACGGGAAATAGGCGTACGTAAAGCCCTGGGCGCCAAGCGAGCCACCATCTCGACTCAGTTTTTTATTGAAACAATTGTCATTGGCCAGTTTGGTAGTATTTTAGGAATTATATTAGGCGTACTAACAGGTTTTGCGTTTGCCAAAATTTTTGAGTTCGACTTTAGTCTTCCGTGGGCAGCAATGATTTGGGCAACGATAATTACGTTTATTGTAGCTGTAATTGCAGGTTCTTACCCAGCGGCAAAAGCAGCTCGATTGGATCCCATTGAGAGTTTAAGACACGAATAGGAGTAAAACCCAAATGACAAATTTCAAACAACAAACTTTGCGCTTCAAAAGAGATCGATATTCTTTTGAAGAATATTGTTTTGGCTATTCCTCAAGAAGATCGCTGAAATAAGTAAAAAGTTCGCCTTTAGTTATTGAAGCTCCTTGTTGAATCAGCACAAAAATATCTTTATTTCTATCTTCTTTTAATGCTTTGGTAGAAGTGTACAGTACCACAGAATCATCCTGAATATTTTGTTGTAGCCACTTATAGCCATATTTGGTTGTTATGTCTATATTGGTATTTTCAATTTTAATAGCTATTAAGTCGATGTGGGTTTGCGAAATACGAAACAACATTAATTGCTGAGGAGAAATATGCTCTAGAAACTTTACTTTATTTAAAACACCTTCCCAAACAAGGTCGCTAAAAATGTCTAGTTCTTGTTCCACTACTTCGGGCTTGGTGCTTTTCAATTCCGCCCATTCTTCGGCTGTTATGGATTGAGTCGCTAAAAAGTTGATGAATTCTTTATGAAGTTCTTCAAATTGTTCTTTAGTCAATCTGGCGTATTTCATTTTATCGTATTTAAAAAATTGTATTGCAAAAAACAGTTTGTAAATAAAAAGCCTTCCCCAGAATGAGAAAGGCTTATTTTATTATAACTAAGAAAGTTATTCAGTTTCAGAATTATCTTCTGCTTTCACCTCTTCTTTAACTTCAGCTTTTGGCTTTGCAGCCGCTTTAGATTTAGATTCCGGTTTTGCTTCAGCAACTACTTCAAAAGCGAAGTTACTGATAACATCACGGTGGAAACGGATTGTAGCATCATACTGTCCAGCACGTTTTACAATACCTCCAGCAATAGCGATGAATTTTTTATCGATAGAAACTCCTGCTTTATCAAGGGCTTCGGCAAGGTCGGCATTAGTTACCGAACCAAACAATTTATCGCCTTCGCCTGTTTTAGCAGTAATTTTAATGTCAAGACCATTAAGCTTTTCAGCTTGAGCCTTAGCTTCATCAACAACTTTCTTTTCTTTAAAAGCACGTTGCTTAAGCGTTTCTGCCAATACTTTTTTAGCAGAAGGCGTTGCCAAAGTAGCGTAGCCTTGTGGAATTAAGTAATTCCGGCCATAGCCATTTTTAACTGTAACAAGATCGTCTGCAAAACCCAGATTTTCTACGTCTTTTTTCAATATAAGTTCCATAATACGTTCTGGTTTTTTATTTTAATAAATCGGTTACATAAGGCATAAGTGCCAAATGACGAGCTCTTTTTACTGCAACAGCTACTTTTCTTTGGTATTTTAAAGAAGTTCCTGTAAGTCTTCTTGGTAAAATTTTACCTTGCTCGTTTACAAATCTTAATAAGAAATCTGCGTCTTTATAGTCGACATACTTAATGCCCGACCTTTTGAACATACAGTATTTTTTAGTTTTGTTTGTTTCTATGTTAAGCGGAGTAAGATATCTAATCTCTCCGTCTTTTTTTCCTTTTGCTTGTTGTTGAAGTGTTGCCATGGCTTACGCAGATTTTTTATTACGGTTTCTTCTTTTTTCGGCCCAAGCAATTGCATGCTTGTCTAAACTTACTGAAAGGTAACGCATAAAACGCTCATCTCTTTTAAATTCAGTTTCAAGATCGTTTACCGTGTCTCCATCAACGGTGTACTCAAAAAGATGATAAAATCCACTCTTTTTGTTCTGGATAGGGTATGCTAATTTCTTTAGCCCCCAGTTTTCTTTGGATATCATCTTAGCACCTTTAGAAACAAGAAAATCTTCGTATTTCTGTACTGTCTCCTTTATCTGGTCTTCAGATAAAACGGGATTTAAGATGAAAACAGTTTCATAATGATTCATAAAAAATCTATTAATAATTAATGTTTAAACTTTTGGCTTTCTGCCAAGAGGGCGCAAAAATACTATTTTATTTCTTACCATCAAACCCATTTTTCATTTGAATTTTAAAAAACCCTAAGTGATTAGGCATTGAATACGACTCATTTAGCACATTTTAATAATTCAATCGCTCCTCACAACTGTATCGATTTTACATTCTGAAGTCTAAAAATGAAGCTGTTTTTAGTAACTATCTACATCTAAATTAACGCGAACGCTAACAAACTCTTTAATAGTATAAAAACTGCGCTCTACGTTAGAGATATACTTTTTTGTAGCTTCTAACGCCTGTGTTGGAGGGACTTTCATCATTATATTAAAGATAAATTTATTTCGCACCCGACCTACAGATGGTTGTTCTGGGCCTAAAATATTTTCGCCAAATTTACTTTGTAGGGCCTTCGCAAACCAAAAAGATGCATTCTGAACCCGAGTGAGGTTTTTGTCCTTAAATTCAATTTTAATTATTCTAAAAAACGGAGGGTATTTAAATTGATAGCGTTCTTGAAGTTGTTCCTTACTCATTTCTTCATAATCATTAACGCTTACCTGTTTCAGGATTTGATGATACGGGTTGAAAGTTTGAATCAGCACCTTACCTCTTTTTTCTGTTCGTCCTGCCCTACCCGAAACTTGCTGTAACAACTGAAAGCTACGTTCATGCGCCCTGAAGTCAGGAAAGTGCAATAAATTATCTGCATTCATAACCCCTACCAAACCTATGTTTCTGAAATCTAATCCTTTTGCTAGCATTTGGGTTCCTACCAAAATATCGATTTCTTGATTCTCCAACGCATCTATAAGTTTTAAATAAGCGTGCTTGCCCTTAGTCGTGTCCTGATCCATCCGCGCTATTTTATTTTTCGGAAACAATTCTTTTAGTTCGGTTTCTATCTGCTCAGTTCCAAATCCTTTGGTGTCCAGCGTTTGGCTGCCACAGGCCATACAGTTCAACATCATTGCTATATGATAACCGCAATAATGACATCGGAGTTGATTTTTGTATTGGTGGTATGTTAGACTTACATCACAATTTGGACATTGAGGGGCAACGCCACAGGTTGTACATTCCACTACGGGGGAATAACCTCTTCGGTTTTGAAAAAGAATTACTTGTTGTCCTTCTTTTAACACCTCTCGCATTTCTTCTAACAAACGGTCGCTGAAGTGTCCCGTCATCAATTTTTTCTTGCTTTTTTCACGGATGTCCACCAGTTCAATAGCTGGCATGAGCACATTTCCGTACCTTTTTTTCAATTCAACTAGTCCGTATTTACCTGTTTTGGCATTGTGATAGCTTTCCAAAGAAGGTGTAGCAGAACCCATGATCAATTTACATTGGTGCAAACTTGCGAGTACAATGGCACTATCACGACCATTATAGCGCGGGGCGGGATCGTATTGTTTAAACGAAGGTTCATGCTCTTCGTCTACAACTACCAAGCCTAAATTTTTAAACGGTAGAAACAATGACGAACGAGCCCCCACAATAACCTGAGCCTTGGATCTTTGGTCTAACACAGCTTTCCAAACCTCAACACGCTCATTTACAGAATATTTGGAATGATATACCGCCACGGTTTCTCCAAAATATCGTTGAAGCCTTGCAATTAACTGTGTCGTTAATGCAATTTCAGGTAACATATAAAGTACTTGCTTTCCTGAAGCCATAGCTTCTTCAATTAGTTTGGCATAGATCTCAGTCTTTCCGCTGGAAGTTACACCGTGCAGTAATACTACATTTTGAGTTTCGAAGGATGTTTTTATTTGTTTATAAGCTTCTTCTTGTCCTTCATTAAGGGTTTTTATTCCTTGAGTGGATTGGCCTGAATATTCCACCCGATCTTTCTGAACGAAATATTCTTCAAAAATCCCTTTGTCTACTAACGACTTTAAAACGGAGGCGGACGCATTGCTGTTTTTTTGAAGTTCAGTAGCCTCAATAGGTTTTGGAGATTGACTTTTTAGGGTGAAATACGTCATTAAAATCTCGCGTTGTTTTGGCGCTCTACTCAGACTTTCCAAAAGTGCTTTCAATTCAGATTCTGCTGCGTGTTCAGGTGCTAATTTTATATAACGTTTTAACTTAGGTGTGTATTTTTCATAGATGGTTTCTTCAATCTCAACGATTTCTTTATCTATCATTTTTTGGATGACCGAAACGACATTTTTTCTATCCAAAATAGAACGAATTCCGTTAATATGAATAGACGATTGTTGTAGTAAAGCTTCATAAACCAGAAACTCATCATCTGTTAGTGTTTCTTGATCTATAGTTTTATTTGCGACGAGTTTAACAATAGTTTCACTTTCGAGCAAAAACGCGCTTGGTAACGCAGCTCTAACAACTTCGCCTACAGAACACATATAATAGGAAGCCATCCATTTCCAATGCTTTAATTGAACATTGGTAATTATAGGAACTCGATCTAGAATATGGTCGATAGATTTGGTTTCATACCCACTTGGTGCTTGGTCGTGAACCTGATAAACAATTGCGGTATAAATCTTCGTTTTGCCAAAGGGAACTGCAACGCGCATTCCGGGTTTTAGAAATGCGGCTTCGTCCTTATTGATAGCATAAGTAAAGGTTTGATTTAAAGGAATAGGTAATATTACGTCAACAAAAAACACTTGCGAAGAAGTTATCTGGGTTAGTAGGCATCGAGGTTTTCAACAAATTATATCATAAAAAAGGCCACCTAAAATTGGCAGCCTAAAGGTACATTTTTAAATTGTTTTATTTAACCCGTTCCCAGTATTGTGATCTTCCCATTAATGAAAATCCAATATATCCACGGACTTTAAGTTTATTTGGACTTTCTAGAGCAATAAGACATTTGTAAACCTTTCCGTTATTAGGGTCTAAAATTGTTCCTCCGCTGTACTCATCACCATCTTTTTCAAGGTCTTTTAAAATTACGAGTCCAATGATCGGTTTTCCTTTTGCATCGCCTGGACAATCAACACACGTAGCGTCTCTTTTGGTAGGATCTACAATTTCAATTACTTTCCCGTATATTTTTCCATTCTGTTTATAAATTTCGACAGTAGATTTGGGTTTACCTGTTTCGTCGTCAATGGTTTTCCATTTTCCAACAACGTCTTGTGCCGTTCCTGTTAGTACCGCACAAATTATAAGCGCAAAGGTTAAAAGTGTTTTTTTCATTTTAAGTGGGTTTTTATAGTTAAAAAAGAAGACAGACTGCCATATAATCTATCCCATATTGTTTTTTTTAATCTTGCATTACAGTTATTTACTAAGTTGTTCATTTGGTTTAGTTTCAATTTTTTCTCTAAGTCGCTGAATTGAAATATTCAATTCAAACCCTAAAAGCAACAAATTTGAGTTTATCCAAATATATAACATCAAAATCAAAAGTGCACCAATAGATCCGTATAACTCGTTATAATTTGAAAAATTATTAATATAGACTCCAAAAAAGTAGGTTGTTAATATAAACAGCACTGTGGTTAATAGCGCTCCGATAGAAAAAAACTTGGACACCTTACCTTCTTT
Organism: Aequorivita viscosa; assembly: GCF_900106795.1. Classification (GTDB taxonomy): domain Bacteria; phylum Bacteroidota; class Bacteroidia; order Flavobacteriales; family Flavobacteriaceae; genus Aequorivita; species Aequorivita viscosa. Next base: position 128,831 of record NZ_FNNS01000008.1, read on the forward strand.
GGTTCCGTAATAATACAATGTTGCAATGATTATATAAATCATAGCTACAAAAATCAAAAACTGAAAGAACAGAATCCAGAAAACATCATTGTCAATATACGCTCTGGATTTTAAATCCCGGATTACATATTCTCCGTAAAGAATGATCCCCACTGAAGTTAACAACAACAATGCCAGAAAAACTGAAACGGCCATTGCTACTAGGTATTGCCTTACAAAGGATCTGTTTGACTTTGAATGAAAAGAATATCCAAACGCGCTAAAAATTGCGTTTACACCGTTTGCAGACAAAAATATAGACAAGAAAAACACCATTGATAATAGTCCTGCTCTTGGGTTTACAGCAATATCGGCAATAATTGGATAAAAGAATTGTGTGGTTTGAGGAGGTAAAAGCGCTTCTACAAAAATCAAAAACCTAGTTTGAAAGCCTTCGATAGGAATATAAGGTATCAGGTTTAACAATAAAAGTAGAAACGGGAAAAGCGCCAGAAAAAAGCTATATGCTATTGAGCTGGCCCGTGGCGAAAAGGATCCTTTTGAAATTCCATTAATATATACGTCTAGCAAGTGATAAAGAGAAAAATCGCCAAGCCCAGGCAGTTTTATTCTCTTAGCCAGCCGAATTACATCACGGATTACAGGAATATTAATCTCCTCTTCTTCCTTTTCCGTCATTAAACCGCTTTTAAGCTCAGGTCCATATTGCTAACCGAATGGGTTAAAGCTCCACTCGAGATAAAATCTACGCCACATTCAGCATACGATCGTACCGTTTCGAGCGTTATTCCACCACTAGATTCTGTTAGGCACTTGTCACCAATCATTTCTACTGCTTTACGAGTATCTTCAAAATTAAAATTGTCTATCAAGATTCTGTAAACACCTTCTGTTTTTAGAATTTCTTCAATTTCGGCAAAGTTTCGGGCTTCAACTATAATTTTTAAATCTAAATGATTTTGCTCTAAATAACGTTGGGTTTTTTCAATTGCTTGTACCACCCCACCGCAAAAATCGATGTGATTGTCTTTGAGCATAATCATATCGTAAAGTGCAAAACGATGATTTTCGCCTCCACCAATTTTTACTGCCCATTTTTCAATAGCGCGAATACCCGGTGTTGTTTTACGTGTATCTAAAATTTTGGTTTTTGTACCTTCCAATAATTTTACATATTGATTTGTTTTGGTTGCAATCGCGCTCATTCGCTGCATTGCATTTAGTACCAGTCGCTCCGACTTCAAGATGGATTGGGAAAGTCCAGAAACATAAAAACAAACATCTCCGTATTTTACGGGATTGCCATCTTCAATTTTAATATCCAGTTCTAAACCTGGATCTACATATTCAAATACTTGGCGCGCAAATTCAACACCTGCGATAATTCCTTTATCCTTCACTAAAAGCTTGGCAGTTCCAACAGCATCTTCAGGAATACAGGCTAGCGAACTATGGTCTCCCCCGCCTACATCTTCCCGAATGGCATTGGCTATTATAAGGTCTATCTCTTTGTTGAATTGTTTTTTTGTTATCATAGCAAGAAATTTCAGCTAAAATACTTCAAAAAGTTTGAAAAATTGCATTTTGTCTCGGTCTACGCTTCTAATATTGAAATGTTGGTTTATAATATATATGTATTTTTATCGCTGAAAACCTACAATTCCCGTTATGAAAATCACCTTACTTGCCATTGGAAAAACCGACAATAGCCATTTACAAGCATTGATGAACGATTACAGCAAGCGATTGGGGCATTATGTCACGTTTGATTTAGAGATTATTCCAGACATAAAAAATGCTAAAAACCTAAGTGAAGCACTTCAGAAAAAAGCTGAAGGAGACGAAATTTTAAAACGACTCTCAACTTCCGACACGCTCATACTGCTAGATGAAAAAGGAAAGGTTTATTCCTCAGAAAAGTTTTCGGAATTTCTTCAGAAGAAGATGAATAGCGGTCTCAAAAATTTGGTATTTGTAATTGGAGGCCCTTATGGCTTTAGCGATGAAGTTTACGAGCGCAGCAACGGAAAACTATCTTTGTCTGCCATGACCTTTTCACATCAAATGGTGCGTTTGTTTTTTATTGAGCAAGTATATAGAGCTTTTACCATTCTTCGGAATGAGCCTTATCATCATAGGTAGTCGGTAGGTGGCAGTTTGAAAGTAGAAACGGGCCTGAAGGGAATCAGGACACAAGGCCAAAGGCCAATTATGCCCGTTTTACTTTTTATTTTTCACCTACTGCCTACTGATACTGAATACTGCCTACTGAATTCGGCTACCGCTAACTTACCGGGCTCCAAAGACAATCGATATAATCAGTGAGGAGATGAAAGATTAAACCGATTGCAATAATTCTTGTTTTCTTAAAAAACAGTAATACTATATAAACTGCTAAAGCCCAATAGGTGTGTAAAGGGTGAAAATTTATACTACATCGGTTTGGGTCAAAAATAGGGTCGGCTAAAAGGTGGTCAAGGTCTATTAGCATAGTTGCTAACAATATTAACCAAGCTTTTACCCATTGATCCCTAAAGAATACAAAAGCAATAAGTCCAGGCACCAAAAAGTGTAAGCTGTAATGAACAAACGTTTGAAGCATAGCAAAATATAAAAGCGATTACTCAACTACCATCTTTATAGTTTGCGTTGCAATACCGTTATCCAGATTCAACAAATAGATGCCGCCTGCCAGGTTATGGCTCCACTTTATTTGCTGTTGCGGATTATCCCAAGTTTGCTCCATCAATTTCTGACCTGTAACACTATAAACTGTTGTGGTTGTTGTTTCACCTGATGTATTACCTAGAATAGCAATATCCATACTATTTTTAACAGGGTTCTGTACTAACACAAAACCAGAATCAAATTGATTTTCTGAAATACCAACTACACCATTTCGAATTTCGTCAAGCGTAAATTGAATGTTTACAGGAGTCATAGTACCGTGAGGTTGATTTTCATCAGGAATAGAAAATGCTGCAAAAGGAGAATTGCTTAGGTTAGGCGCTGCAAACCAATCTGGGGTATCTATTGCCAAAGCACTCATAGTAGGAATAAAGGAATACAAATCTTGTTGCAGGGCATTAATAAAATCTATTAAAACTTGATTGCCTCCACCATCGCCAAGCGCATCAGAAATACTTCCAGTTCCACCTGGCGCACTGTCTACACCATCAGTTGTGGTTGGCGATTCACTTAAAGCGAGGTAATTATTAACTGGAAATCCTATGAAATTAACCGTAACGTCGGTTACTGTATTTGTTTCGCCAGCTACAGGTGTAAATTTTAGTGCGACGTCAACATCTGTTGTTGCATCTATTTCAAGGTTGGTATTAACTACAGTCATACCAGGGCTCCCCGTTGTAATGCCAATACCACTACCATTTATGATAGTTACATTTCTTGTATTCGAGGGGAACCCTAGATTATCCAATTCCGCCTGAAACTCATTTCTAAACCCTGGAGCTCCGACTGGCAGTAATTGGGTTGGATCTTGTTCATAAGTAGACCCTAACAGTAAATGACCTTCTAAATGATCGACTAACATTTCTTTGGCAGCGGGCGATTTTAAAAGTTGATTGACAACTTGTTGTGCCGTGACATCCCCTACCTGCTCGGCAAAATAATTAATCAGGTATTGAATACTGATTGGAATGTTGGCTCCCCGATGAGGCGTGTCTGCCGAAATAAATAATCGTGTTTCGGTTTCTAAATTATTGGCTTCCATATATGCCAGTGCATAGCGAGCAATAAGCCCTCCCATACTTGGCCCGAGAACCACTAATTCTTCCTCACCCACTTTATCTGTATTTAACTGTTCTATTAATGCTATCAGAACCATTGCGTTACGTTGAATATAATCGGAGCCACCATCTATCACTTTTCCTTCTGAAGTATACACGGGAGCGTTCAAAATAACAATATCAAAGCCCTCCCTTCGAAGAACATCTGCAAAGTTTTGACCACCAAAGCTCAGCCCTGCATAAATATCGCCAATGCTTCGAGAATCTCCCGGGTCGAAACCATCAAGAACAATTATAGGCTTATTTAATATTCCGTTATAAGTATCTAAAAAGATTTCAAATTCCCCTTGCCCATAATACACCTGAGCCTCATCATAACCTTGATATGGAATAGTTGCAGTTATAGTTTCAAAAAAAGTTTGTTCAGGATAAATTGCTCCATCGGGTATATTTTGAAAGCGAACTTGCGAAAAAGAAAGTTGTGTGGTAAGAATTATAAAGAGAAAAGTAAAATACCTCATGGACAACTAATTTTAATTTCTTGACAAGATAATAAAAAAACGACCTATAAATACATCTAAGACTATAGTTTAGGAACTCGGAAATATATTAGAAATCAGTATTGTCCGAGAATAGAAACAAGATCCGTCCGTACCACCCGCCTGAACGTATTCATTCGGGGGAAGGGAATGGCTCTTCGGGCGAGCCGCCGTCACTACAAGAACCAAGCCTGCCCGTCGTCGAGGTAAGAGCCAAGAATAGCTTATAAAACTTTGAAAATGTATCTTTTAGTGTTTTAAGATAGAGAAGATTGAAATATTTCGGTTTTGACACTAAGATTTTAAATGTCTTATCTTTTTTGTCTGTTTAGAATCTTATATTCCTCATAACAATTACTGATGGCGTCAAGAATTTGAAGATCGTTTGCGGTGTAAATAAAATCTTTGGAATAGCTACATTTATTCAATATTTCATCTATATCTACTCGCTCCAATTGAAGCACAGCCATTAGCGTTTCACGGTCATATTTACTTTGAAGTAGGTTTCTAATTTCGTCATCCTCCTTCATTTGCTTTACCTTTTGCATTTGCTTGGGTCGTTTCCCAAAGACATTATATAAAAAATCTGCAGGATTGAAAATAGAGTTCAACACCTTACTAACTGCGCCTGGTTGGTTCCCTCCTCCTTCGTAGCCTGTGTTAAGACCTGCTATTCGATATCGGTAATTATCATACACTGGAATCAATTTAGTGTCAATTTCAACATAGCCTGTAAGTTGTACTGGCCTAACTACCACTTCTTCAAGTGCAATACCGAGCTCGGTCATTTTCACTTTAATATCTCCAAACTTTAACCAGTCATTGGTTACTCGTACCCTAAGCGATTTGAAGCCCAAGTATGAAAAGTACAAGGTGTCGTTAACTGCGGCACGAATTGCAAATTCTCCTTTTTCATTGGTAACATTTCCTATAACTTGGTTAAGGTTTACAATGTTTACGTTTTCTAACAGGTCGTCGTTCGCATCGTTCATAACGACTCCTTTCACCACGATTTCATCCTGTGCAAACGTATTTACAGTTGCTAAAACAAGGGCCAAAAGTAAAATAATATTCTTCATAGATAATTTCAATATACGCAAAAAATTAAAAGGTCGTATCTTTTTTACTCTTTTCAATTTTAGCCAAAAGTTTGTCTTTGGTTCCTTCGAACCATTCGTTTTTTAAAATGCTTAAAACAATGCTGTCGCGCCTACCATTGGGAGATGCACAATTATTCCGAAGAACTCCTTCTTCTATACATCCAATGCTTTTCATTGCGGCAATACTACGTTTATTTCGTACATCTGCACGAAACTCGACTCTTTCCAAGCCTAATGTTTCAAAGGCGAAATGCAACAATAAAAATTTGCAGTTTTTATTTAGCCCTGTGCCTTGAAATTCTTTCCCGTACCAAGTATAACCAAGTTGTACTGTGCTATTTTTCTTAGAATAATCGTAAAACCTTGTACTGCCCGCATATTGCTTGGTGCGTTTATCAAAAACAATAAACGGATATACTTCATTTTTTGCCCGGCCTTGTAGCGCTATGCGAATATAGTTTTCTAAATTCTCCAACCCGTTTGCTGGCTGCTGTGAATACTTCCATATTTCGGGCTGTTGAAGCGAAAAATTCGTTAAGTTTTCAATAGCTGTTAAACGCATGGGGCTGAGCCTTGCCACTTCATTTTCCAGAGTATATTCCTTTTGAAAATTAAATGGTTGCATGGGCAAATAAATGTAAATGCGGTGGGTGAATTGTTTCGCAAATATACTTATATAGACTGAATTTTAGTCTGAAAGTTTCATTTACGAAATCAAAGTTTACGGATGGGAGGTTGATTTATGAATTAATTACGATTGAATAATTTAACTAAATTGATTTCACTTTAGTAATACACCAAAAGTTTATTCTACTTCTTCATATTCTACATACTCCCCTACCTTTTTTCCTTGTTTTCGGTTTTGATTTGGCATGGTTTCAATAGTAATTTCACCTTTCTTTTGTGGAGGTGTATTGGCGTTTGCAGCATTTCCAAAAAACTGTTCAAACTGTTGTCCTGCTTTTTTAGAAATATATCGTATTAAATAAGGCTTGGCAAGTTTAAACAAAAACTTAATGGCATAATACACCAGAAGAACGATCAGTATCGTTTTAAGGAATGTCATCATAATATTCAAATTCTGTTCAAAAATAAAGATTGACGCGGAAAAAGACGAATATTCACTATTAAATTAATGGTAAATTCTTATATCTTTGGACTAAACCCCAATAATCTATGAGCACTAAATTTCGCTTACTTTTTTTTCTTTGTTTTATACCTTTTTTCAATGTTTCTGCGCAATATACCGAGCTGATAAATGCAAACCGTCCAGGTGCTTCGCAAGGAGCCTTTTCAGTTGGAACTGACGTAATTCAAGTTGAAGCTGGATTTGCCTACGGAAAAGAAAAACACACGCTTTTAAAAACTGAAACCAACGGTTTAGGAATGGATTACGCTATTCGTTATGGCTTTTGGAAAGAGCAATTAGAGTTTAGTATTATGGGTGAATTTCAGTCTGATGCTATTACATATACCGCTTTTACACCCGCACAAGAACAAAAGGTAGCTAACTTTAAAAGCAACACTATTGGCGCCAAATATTTAGTTTACGATCCGTATAGAAAGCAGGCGTTAAAAGGACCTAATTTATATAGTTGGAATGCAAACAATAAGTTTCAATGGGCAGATTTAATTCCAGCTGTTTCGTTATATGTAGGTGCAAATATTGATTTTGCTGATAATCCTTATACTCCAGAAGACAAAAGTAGCCTAAGTCCGAAGTTTGTATTAGCAACACAAAATAACTGGATTGGAGGCTGGGTATTTGTTACCAATATTATTGTAGATCGTGTTACAACCGAATTTCCTACATATGGATATATTGTAACCTTAACACACGCAACAAATCGTTATTTTTCTGTTTTTATTGAAAATCAAGGTCTTAAAAGTGATTTTTATGCAGATCAAATTGTAAGAGGAGGTGCCGCCGCGCTTATCAACCCAAACTTCCAGCTCGACTTATCTGTTAGTGTGAATTTTAAAGACACTCCATCTAAATATTACGGGCGTCTTGGATTGGCATACAGGTTTGACTTGCACAAAACAGATGAATACATTGAAGACATTGATGCTGACGACGACGATACGAAAGATAAAAAGGACAAAAAGAAGAATCGTGAAGAAGAATTAGAATCAGATTCAGATTTGGATGCCGAACGTTAAAATTTTGGAAATGATTACAGTTAAAGAAGTAGCGAAAAAAAGTGGCTTGAAGCAATTTGTCACTTTTCCTTTCAGCCTATATAAGGATAGTAAATATTGGGTTCCACCACTTATAAAAGACGAATTAGAGACGCTAAATCGTGATAAAAACCCCGTTTTTAAAAATGCCGAAGCTTGGTATTATTTAGCCTATAAAGACAAAAAAGTTGTTGGAAGAATTGCAGTAATTATCAATCACCTAGAAATTAATGACCAAGGAAAGAAAAAGGTTCGATTTGGTTGGCTCGACATGATTGATGATCTTGAAGTTACAAAAGCGCTTCTTGAAAAGGTCTATGAAAAAGGCCGAGAGCACAATCTGGAATATGCCGAAGGTCCTGTAGGCTTCAGTAATATGGAGAAAGCTGGGATTCTTACCGTGGGCTTTGATGAAATGAACACCATGATTACGTGGTATCACTATCCGTATTATGCTGAACATTTAGCGCAATTAGGATTTGAAAAACAAGCCACGTGGGTAGAATATAGGCTTAAAATTCCAGAAACAATTTTTGAGAAAGTTGCGAAATTCTCAGCGATTATCCGTAAACGGTACAATCTTACGGTAATACGTTTTAAAAACAAACAGGAAATTTTACCCTATGTAAACGAAATGTTTGGCTTATTAAACAAAACGTACAATACGCTTCAAACATTTGTTCCTATTCAACAGTATCAAATTGACTATTATAAAGAAAAATATTTCAGCTTTATACATCCCGATTATATTTGTTGTATTAAAGATGACGAAGGAAAACTTATCGCATTTTCAATAGTAATGCCGTCGTTTTCAAAAGCACTGAAAAAAGCGAATGGAAAACTGTTTCCTTTTGGATGGTCGCACATTTTGGCTGCGCAGAAAAAGAATGATACCGCAGCATTCTATTTAATCGGCATAGATCCAGAATATCAAGGAAAGGGAGTTACCGCCATTATTTTTGAAGAAATGCAGAATCTTTTTAATGCCAAAGGAATTCAAACTGTAGAAACCAATCCTGAGTTGAAAGAAAACACTGCTGTTCAATTACTTTGGAAAGATTACAATCCTGTGCAGCATAAAGAGCGCAGTACTTTTAAAAGGGACTTGTAATGTAGTTGTTAGGTTACATTTTGAGGTTTAAGGGCTAAGAACTTCTTAAAAACCATTTTGCGTTTATAACCCAGCAACAAGGTTAAAATTAATTTCAATATCCTCTTTAATCACTATCAAGCCTAAAAACTTTTTAGGAGGTTCAAGATTAAAATCGCTGATATTTAACTTCAACTTACCTACAAAACGACTGGCACCTGTGTTAAAGATTGCAACTGGAACTTGATATGTGTTTTCCTTGCCTGCGATTTTTATTTTTACCGAGGCTATTCCTGAATCATTATCTAAGATAATTTCAGTCAATTCCAATGTGATTTTTGGATATTCTTTCGTTTTTAACAAAGCGTGAAAATCTTTATTTATTCCTTTGTTTCCACAGTCAAAACCTTCATTTTTTAAAGTAAGGATCGCATCTTTAAAGGTAATTTGATTACCGTGTTGATTATATTTAATCTCATTACGCTGCTCTAAATAGAAGGTATTAAATTCACATCCAAACTTGCTTATATTGGTATCTCCAGTAATTGAAAGCCCACTACTTTGAAGTATTTCTACCGACTTGTCTATAAAGTCGTCCTGAGCCAAGCCTTTTAGGCTGTACAAAAACACCAAGCAGCATATTGTAAATTGTTTCATTATCCTTGAAAGTTTAAAGGTGGGAGGATTAGTATCCTCCCACCTTTATTTATTTTATTGTAATCCTTAGAAGCTTATAACAGCCTCAGCCATAATTCCATCAAATTTACCACCATTTCGGAGATCGGTTGCAAGGAAACCGTCGTATTTCTGGTTTACATATTCCAGCTTTGCCATTATGTTTTTGGTCATAAACCAGCCTGCTGCAATGTTAAACCTTGAAATATCTACATCATATCCGCCTTTCATTTCGCCATCAACATAGTTGTAGCGTCCACCCACATAAAGGTTTTCGTTGTTTCCGAAGCGGTAAATTACTTCAGCTGCATATTGGTTAAAAGTTCTTGAATCAACCTCTGCTTCTTCTTTTCCAGTAGCCATTTCAAAAGTTCCGAAGAATTCAAGTCCTTTGTACTTAACAAATGGGTTTATCATAAACGCAGTAAGTTCGTTTTTTAAACCTGGATTAAACCTACCAGAAGTAAAGTTGCCTTTGGTAGTTGCTCCTTCTTGTTCCATTACAAGGTAGTATCTTGAACCAGCTCTATCTGCACTGTATAAATAAGCATTTGCACTTTTGTTTGTGTGGTATACAGACCCTGTTAATCTAACTCGTAAATCATCATTGATGTAATCATCATATCCTAATTTAGCAATAATAGACGGATCGGTAGCTCCTGGGTTATCTACGCCTTGGTTCAATTTTCCGTTAGTTGCACCTAACATCCCGATGAAGCCTTTCTTAAAGTAATACACCTCTGCTCCTACTTCAGTAGTAAAGCCGTCCATTATAAGGTTTCCAACAAATGGGTTATAGATTGCTTGGGCGTTATCAGTTCTTCTAAAATGAGCATCACCATAGTTGTTCTCCATATGTCCTATTTTAATGCGGACATCCTTCATTACGTCTTCCATAAAACCTTCATTTATAAAGTCTAGTTTATCAATCTGGATATACCCTCCCTTAACATAAGGTTCTGGGTGGTGACGCGAAGACAAGTAAGTTCTTAAGTGCATAGATATTCCATCATACAACTGAACGTCAAAGTCTAAGTTTGCTGTAGGGAGGTTAAAATTATTTCCTATTTCTATTAGTGAAATTACATCGCCATTATCATTTAAAGGCTTTCCTGTAGTTTCGTGATCTAATGCTTGAAATTGAATGGCAAATGCCCCGCCAATACGAACCTTTACGCCATCAAAAGTTGATGTTGTATCTTTTTTACCTTCAAATTGGTTGATTCCTCTTTGGTCTGGGAACCTAAAGTTGTCTAAATCTCTTGAATTCATTTCCTGACCAAATGCCTGGAAACCAAACAGTATTAATAATACCGCGCTGGAATAATTGATTATTTTTTTCATGTTAATTTATTTAAAAGTGAATTTATTGGTTGTTTTAAAATAGCTGTCGCTCGTCTTTTGTGAAATCTCTTTATTGACCTTCAATCAGGACAAGCATTAATTACTTTGTGAAATTGGATTCAAATTTGATATCAATTGCATCTCCTGTGGTGATTGTTCCAAACATTGCTTTTGGAGGATCTACACCAAAATCTGTCATTTTGATAGTTTTACTTCCGGAAAGAGTTACTTTAGAACCATCCGTCTTTAATTCAAATGTGATGTCTATTGGTTTTGTTACACCAGCTATCATTAAATTTCCTGAGGCAGCTACTTTATAACTATTGCTACCAGAACTGTTGATGCTGTTTACCTTGGTAAGCTTAAACACTATTTGCTTATACTTTGAAGTGTTTAGAGCTTTATACGTGTTCTTATCCATTCCGGATTTTCCACTTTTTAAGCTTTCGGCAGTTACAGAAAAATCTAATTTCTGAATTTTAGTAAGTTGTCCATCTACAAAAATGGCTGATAGCTTCCCTTGTTGGTTCTCAGCATTTATCTGCCAGTCGTGAATATTTGATGTTCCATCTACTACTAATTTTGAAGTAGTATTGCTTAGCTGATAGGTTTGTGCTTGCGAAATTTGTAAAGCAAAAACCATCATTATTAAGCTTCCAAAAACCAGTTTTAGTTGTTTTAAAGTCTTCATAATTTTCCTTTTTTTATCTAGTGTAAAGATAAAGCTTGCCCTGGTTCTGAATTATGACATTTGTCAGCATTTACAAGGTTTTACGGATTACTCAATGTCATTTATAGGAGTGATATCGCAGTCGGATTTTATTTAATTCGGGAACACCTATTGTCACTGAAACAAAGCTTTTTAAAAGAGGTAAAACGGTGCAGTAACCAGCCCGTTTCCGAATTGGAAATAGAGAGTTTAGACTAATAGAAATTGCCTTAGGTTAATTGTATATATTATAAGGAGTAGAAAAAAAGTTAAAGTGTTTACCTATGGAATGAAAATGACCATTATTAACAACACTTCGCTAAAAAATATCAAACCAAAATCTCCTTCACACTAAAGAGTTTGGGAATGCTCACATTCCATCCATAGGTATCTTTCATTTTTACGCGAAGTGCATCTTGGGCTGTAGGTTCGCCGTGTATAAGAAATACTTCTTCAGGAATATTTTTAATTTCGTTTGTCCAATTTAAAAGTCCTTGCTGGTCGGCGTGTGCCGAAAGCGTTTCAATATGGTCTATCTGGGCTTTAACAGGGTAATATTTTCCGAAGAATTTTAGTTCGTGCGCTCCTTCCAGCATTTGTCTGCCACGAGTACCTTCTGCTTGGTAACCAACTAATAAAACGGTGGTATTGGTCTTGTCTATCATTTGTTTCAAATAGGTCAAAACCCTTCCGCCTGTGACCATTCCACTACCCGCAATAATCACTTTTGGCTGTGGATTGTCTATGGTTTCCCAAGTTTGTTTATAGGAAGTAATAATGTTCATCCGGTTGTTCATCGCGTTAAAATCCTTCATCGGCAACTTGTGCCAATCGGGAAAGTTTTGAAAAACAGAAAGCACGTTATTTCCCATTGGGCTATCAATAAATATAGGGATATTCGGGATTCTATTTTCTTTATACAGTTTCCAAAGCAAAAACATCAAGGTCTGCAACCGCTCTACAGCAAAGGAAGGTATAATTAAATTTCCGCGATTGTGAATGGTTTTTTCAACAAGCTCTACCAGTTTATCCGTAACGCTTTCGGTGGGATGTAGTTTATTGCCATACGTACATTCAATGAAGAGGTAATCTGCCCAAGCTGGTTTTTCGGGTGGTGAAAGCAATAAGTCGTGCTCCCTACCAATATCGCCCGAAAACACAAATGCTTTTCCGAATATCTCAAGTTCAATAAATGTAGCTCCTATGATGTGCCCGTTGTAGCGAAACCGATATTTTATATTTTCTGAAAGTTGAACCCACTCGTCTCTTTCTTGCGATTGAAAAAACCCTAAGGTAACCTCAGCCTCCTGCACACTATAAAACGGTGCGGCGGGTTTATGTTTGGAATATCCTTCATCATTGGCCTTTTCGGCTTCTTCTTCGTGGATTTTCGCACTGTCCATCAGGATAATTCTGGTAATAGCTAAAGTAGGTGGCGTGCCAATAATCTTTCCGCGATACCCTTCTTTTACCAAGCGCGGCAAATAGCCAGTATGATCTAAATGGCCGTGGGTAAGTAGCACCACATCTATTTTAGAAACATCAATAGGCAAAGGCTTCCAGTTTATTTCACGAAGTTCTTTTAGGCCTTGAAACATCCCACAATCTATCATTATGTTCTGTTCGGGCGTTTCTAATAGATATTTAGAGCCAGTAACAGTTCCAGCAGCACCGAGAAAATGGATTTTTATAGTTTTCATAGCTTCTTACTTTCCTGAGTTTAGAATTGATTTATAGCTATGCGTGCAACAAGCCTTTATTCTAAAAAACTTGTTATTCTAATGCTTGCACAACAGGTTTATTTCATTTAAAATACGTTTCTTACGCTTTTCAGAAATACCTAGGTGATCTAAATAGAAATTATCGTTTATTAGTTGCCTACAAAGCACTACGTCGCGACTGAGTAAAAAATCTTTTTCGCGCTGCGTTAATAGGGTTGAAACGGTAACTGGGTAAAGCCCTAATCGGTCAATTCTATCTTTAAGTCCATTACCTATCGGGTAGTCCCAACTTAAAAGGTGAAGTCCGGCACATTTTCCGTATTCCAAGGCATCTTCGGTAAATCGGGTATTTGTTGCCACCCAACCTTCGTTAGGTTTGTCTTCATTTTTATTTTGACCATAAAACTCGCGGATATCACGATATCGGGAGTGAATATAGAGCGGTATTTTTACATTGCAATTGCGGCCTTCTTCGCTGTGAAACTTACACTCAACAATTATATAATGCCCGTCTTTTTCGGCAACAACATCTACTTCGTGGGTTACGCATTTTCCTTGCAATATCTGTCCAGTTTTTACTTTATAGCCACTGTAAAGAAATAATGCTGAAACAAATTTTTCGAACGGAAAACCCGTGGGGCCAAGTTCGTAAATTGCTTTTTTCAATTTATATTTTGAAGCGAAAGCATTTTCTTTCTTTTTAAGCAAAGCGAAGGCTCTGTTGTAAATTTCTTTGGTGGAAATGCCTTGATACAATTCGTCTCGAACACGATTGGCTATTTCATCAACCAGCTCCTCGCCTGCTCCACTTTTTTGAAGTGAGTTTTTTAGTTTATTAATTGAAAACTTCGCTCGTTCTCCTGAGTATTTTACTATTTCAATCGGTTCACCTGTCGTTTCCATATTGCTTGTTTTATTGGCCGTGAAGCGCTAACAACGGAACGGTAGCATGCACTCCTAAATTCTTTATCAACGGGTTGGTAAAAATGGTGCCAAAGAACCAATGTTTTCTGTTTACAAAGCTTATCATAGAGCTTTTGCGCTGTTTCACGAATAACAAAAGACCTTCCATTAAAGCAACATCCTGTAACCAATGGAATGAAAATTCAACAGATTTAAAATAGTCTTCTAAAAACTGTTTGTTTTTTTGTTGCGTTTCATCTAGATTATTTTCACTTCCTATGTGTAGAAATTGGATAGAGGCATTTGCAGTTTCAGCAATTCTTCGGAGTGTTTCCATTTCATCCAAATTAAATTTTGCTTCAAAATCGGTTGGAAAAACAATTTCATTCAGTGCTTCAAATTTTATATTTCTAGGAATTGCCAACACAGGACAGCTCCGCACTTTTTCCATTACATTAATTGCATTGCGACCGTAGGCAACATCTTTATTGTTAGTTACGCCACGTGTTCCCATTACAATCATATCTATACTATCGCTTTCAACTTTTTCCTTTAGCAAATCTGTTAGGAATCCGTATTCGAAATCGTATGTTATTTGATGCTTTTCGTTATTGGAAAGCCTATTAATATTTTCCTTTAGAATATCCATTTCTCGGTTTTTGCTCTGCCGAATAGTTCGGTATTCAAGTTCGTCTGGAACAGGAAATAATGGGTTGCCTTTGCTTGATGCCACTATATAATATGCGTGATATATATGAAAAGTACATTCACGGTTTTTAAATAATTCAAAAGCATATTGAACGGCATTAAAGGCGCTTGAAGAAAAGTCGGTTGGAATTAAAACATGTTTTCGCATAATTGAATCTTTAATTTTCTGGCTTTATTCTTCAAAATGAAAACCCAGTATTATTTTGTTTTAATATTTAGAACGGTTAGCTCCTAACATCGTGCATTGCTAAAAGTGGTACGTTTGCGTGTCTTCCCAACTCCTTAACCATTGGGTTAGAAAAAATGCTTCCAAAGAAGTTGTGCTTCTTATTTACAAAGGCAATCATATCGCTATCGCGACTTTGCACAAAACAGCGTACCCCGTCATTAACTGCTATGTTAAACAATCTATGATGCGTGAAAGATGCTGGTTCTAATATGGTATCAAGCAGTGCTTTGTTTTTAAGTTGAGCTTCGGTTAGTGGCTTATCTTTACGGATGTGCAGTACCCGTATAGGCGAGTTGGTTAACCGCGCTATTTCGACCATAGTGTTTAGTTCCTTTTGTTTGTAATGTGTTCTAAAGCTGGTTGGGAACACTATTTCATTTGGTGCCTTAAATTTTTGACTAGATGGAATAGCCATTACAGGACAATGGCGAATTTTCTCCATAATATTCACTGCATTACTTCCTAAAATAACCGATGCATTGTCTGTTTGGCCTTGGGTTCCCATAATTACGAGTTCGATGTCTTCCTGTTGCACCGTTTTATTCATAATGTCGTATAACGTTCCAAACTCTGTTGTATAATTAAAGTCGTGAAAAGGATTGGCTTCGTGTAAACCCATCTGAAGTTTGAATTTCTCCATGTTTTTTTCTGCTTTTAACTTTACGGCCTCTCTTGCTTCATCCGAAGGCACTGGTGTTAAAAGGTTGTCTTTTGAATATCCAGCAAGGTAATAACTGTGCAAAATAAAAAATTCGCAGTGTTCTGATTTAAAAAGCTCCATAGCGTATTTTATTGCGTTTAACGCATTTGCTGAAAAGTCGGTAGGAATTAATATTCGTTTCTTCATAAGGTACTAGTTTTCAATTTTTATTGTGTTATAGGAATTACCAACGTGGGTATATGTGTATGTTTTCCAACTCTGCTAACCACGGGTTCCCTGAAAAGTGCTTTGATAAACGCATGTTTGTGATATGCCAAAGCCAGTAAATCCATTCCTTTATCGTCTACAAATTGGTGAATTGTTTTAGACACATTTTCCTTTTTAGGGACAAAATGGAATTCGGTATCGTATTCTGAAAGATCGTTTTTAAAATGTTCTAAATTTTCTTTTTGGGTTGCTGTCATTTCACTTTCCAACCCAACGTGAAGTAAGTGAATTTGAGAATCGAAATGCCTAACTAACCTGATAATTGGTTTTAATTTTGAAAGCTGATAAAACTCGTTATAGTCTGTAGCAAATGCTATATGCCCTGGCATTACAAAATCTACTTGTCGTGGCACAACGAGTAACGGACACCCTTGAAGGCTTTGAATAACCTTAGCCGTTGTACTGCCCATTAGCACTTCTTCGGCTCCGGTACGCCCTTTACTTCCCATTACAGCTAAATCTACACCTTCGGTAGTAACCAATTTGTTGATGGTTCTAATTAAGGGTGCGGGTGTTGAAATAACATCGTACGTATGCGCTTTATTATTAACATCGAGCTCAAGCTTGCGCAACAGGTTTTTGCCATCTTCATCGGCGTGTTTAAACAATTTTTCGATTACAACATCGGATCGACCAATGTCTACCCTACTCGTCAACTTGCTCACTTCATCTTCGAAAGAATGAAGAATGGTAATCTGAGTTGTTTCTTCTGCAAATAATTTTGAAACATAGAACAAAGCTGCATAAGCGTTGTTAGAAAAATCGGTTGGAACGAGTATATTTTTCATCTAAAATAAAATATTAGTTTACATTATCTTGGTAAATTCTGCATTACCAAAAACGGAATATTGATATGCAGTCCTATTTTTTCGATTGTTGATTGATAGAGTATGTTTTCTAAATATGAATGGCGTGTGTTTATCATTACCAACATATCTGTAGGGTTTTCAATTATATGTTTATTAATAGCCTTGGTGATGTCGTCACCGTCTTTTTGAATAAATTTAATTTGGTTTTCCACCAGCGAAGCTTGCAGAAATTCCTTATTATCCTGCTGTCGCAAGGAAAGTGTCGGAAATTTTGAAATGTGCATGAAATCAATTTCAGAAGCAAAGTTCTTGGCGATGGTTGCCAGCAGTTTCAGCTCTCTCCGTCTGTAAGGCAATAAAAAATCTGTTGGAAACAGTATGTTTTTAGGATGCACATCGCCATAAACAGCTGGAACTGCCAGCACAGGACATTTTACATATTTAATAACCTGCAGCGTATTACTACCAAAAGTTAGTTGCCTATTGGCAGTTTCGCCTTTGGTGCCCATTACTACCACATCTACATTTTCTTTTTCTACCCAATCGTTAACCGTATCTACAAGTAAACCGAACTCGGCCACCGTATGAATTGTATGTTTAGGATTTGGCGAATGAGCAAACACTTGTTTTTTGAGTTTTGCCAGTGCTTGTTCTGCCTTTTGATGGGCTTGTGCCTTTAAATCGTCAAAAACTACATCTGCAAAACGGTTTTTGGCTTCATATACTTCATCGGAATAGGCATATAGCAAATAAATTTCCGAAGGTCCGTGCTTAAAAAGCTCGGTTGCATATTTAATTGCATTTATAGAATTCTCAGAAAAATCAGTAGGAATTAATACTTTTCGCATTGCAGTTGTTTTTGGTTTTCAAGGTAAAGATAGCAAATCGTTCGCGGGGAACATATGACAATTGTCAATTAAGCTATTGAGGTGGGTTTGTGGTTTAGGTTCGGTACAAATTCAGTATTGCTGCGCATACTGAAATTCACTTACCTACCTTTGATTGTTTAGAATTACAAATTTTTGGATATTGAAAAATCATTATTGAGTTGTTTGTTGTTTATTTGGATACCCAAAAACAAAAATCATTAATCAAAAATCGACAATCGTTAATCGGCAATCTAAAATCGTTAACCAATTGTTTGTCATTTCGGTTTGGGTTATGTTGTTAATGTGAACTCCTAAATCAAAAATCGTTAATCGGCAATCGCTAATCGGCAATCTAAAATCGTTAACCAATTGTTTGTCGTTTCGGTTTGGGTTATGTTGTTAATGTGAACTCCTAAATCAAAAATCGTTAATCGGCAATCGCTAATCGGCAATCTAAAATCGTTAATCAATTGTTTGTCGTTTCGGCTTGGGATGTTGTTAATATGAACACCTAAATCAAAAATCGTTAATCGTTAATCGTTAATTGCTAATCGGCAATCTAAAATCGTTAATCAATTGTTTGTCGTTTCGGTTTGGGTTATGTTGTCAATATGAACTCCTAAATCAAAAATCGTTAATCGTTAATCGGCAATCGCTAATCAGTCATTGATTTTGCAAACAACTATTATTTTAGCTACCTTTACTTAATTCCTTTTCTTTTCGGGCTTTACCGCGCCTTTCTAAAAAATAGCCAACTTTTTCAAAAAACTTGCCAACTTTTACAAAAAACATGTGCAACTTTTTCAGAAAACATGTGCAAGTTTTTGACATAACTCCTAGGTAATTTCGAAAAATCTCCCTGATAAAAGTTTCAAATTAATAAGAAGTCTTGTAACTTTCTAGTTTATTACAATTTAAACTAAACAATTATGGCAATAAAATACCGAATTACTAGGCGTAAAAACACTATGGATTCAGAAAGCGAGCCTTCCTATATTATGCAAGCTGTTGGTCATAAAGAGGTAGATTTACGCAGATTGGCGTATGAAATAAGCAATATGAGCACCCATACAGAAGGCGATGTGTATGGCGTACTGCTAATGTTGATAAAACAACTAAAATTTCATTTGGCCGACGGTGAAACAGTAGTGCTTGACGAATTGGGCAGGTTTAAAATAACTTTTAAAAGCGACCACGCCAGCAGCCCGGAACAATTAGATAAAAAGAGTATAAAGAAATTTGGCGTTAATTTTCTACCCTCGGTACCTTTTAAAAAGTGGATGAAGAGCGAATTGGAAGTTGTGCGTGAAAAAAAGAAATGAAACTCTTTATTGCTTACGGACTATTAGAATTTCGTCGTCTGAAAATTCCATCCAAGCCAAATCGTACACATAATGAAACATTTTGTTTTTTGAATTTATATGAAAATGGGTGTGATATTTAAACCGAAACTTTTTCTTTTCCATCGTGTTACGATACACTTTTACCTGCGTTTTATTCGTGCCTAATAACTCCCAAAGTATTGCATAATTCCGTTTCAGAAAACCATTTATTTCAATAGCTGCTGTTTTGCTTGCATAGCGCACATTTTTATGATAGTGGTTTTTACAACCTACGGAGCAGAACACCTTATCTACTCTTCCTCGAAGCGTTTTTTCGCATATTTTACATTTTCGTTCCATTACCCATCACGTTTTCAAACAAATATACATTATTCGTTCTTAACGGTTATAAACATTTATAGTCGTTTACCATCGGCTACTACGCCACTTTTGTCCGATTTTCTAATTAGTTTTGAATAAACCAGAATTTTAATTGCTATGGAAACACGAGACACTAACAGTGTAATTATGTATCGACCGCTTCCTAATGCCGGGCGCGTAAAGTTTTTTATTCCATACCTATTAAAGGATAAACGGGAAGCTTTTAAAAAATTGAATACCTCTTATTACCATCCGCATCAAAAACTGTGGAGTATTGTAAACACTAAGTCTAATATTGCATTGGCTAAAGATTTGTTTGGAGACAAATTGCGCATTGAGAGTTTAAAACCGATACCAAAAATGCCAACAGTAGTTTGCTCTGAGAAGGTACAATTTGAATTAGACCGAAATCATCAAAAAATGGTTTTAAAAGGATTTAGCAAATCCACGATTCGCAACTATCAACACGGGTTAACTGAATTTCTAAGTTATTTTGAAAGTGAGGACTACAAATCAATCAGTAAAGAACAAATTGAGGGCTTTCTTTTTTATTTAATTAGTAAGTACAATATTAGCGAACAAAAGCAGAATATGTTAATTAATGCGATTAAGTGCTATTACGAACACACACTGGAAATGCCTAGGGAATATTACACAATTACCCGGCCCAAAAAGAGTAAAGATCTTCCTAATGTGTTAAGTGAAGCCGAAGTGCGCCAAATTTTAAATCATCCTAAAAACATAAAACACAAGGCTATACTTCATATAATATACGCTGCTGGTCTTCGAATCGGTGAAGTTATCCGACTACGGGTAACCGATATTAGAAGCGACGATGGTTATATTTTTATTAAAGACAGCAAGGGCAAAAAGGATCGACACACAGTGTTAAGTCCTTTTTTGTTAGCACTTTTACGCGAATATTATAAGAAACATCGCCCGAGTTATTGGTTATTTGAAGGACAAGATGGCGGACAATATTCTGCAAAGAGTATTCAAAATATTTATAGAAGAGCGGTTAAAGAAACCAATAGCAACCCTTGGAGCACGCCGCATACACTGCGTCATAGCTTTGCAACGCACTTAATGCAGCAAGGTGTGAACATTCGATATATACAGAGCGCATTAGGACATTCCAGCAGCAAAACAACCGAAGTTTACACTAGAGTATTAGGTATTAGCAACAAAACCTTAAAAAGTCCATTGGATACGTTATTTGAAAACACTACATTTGATAAATCGAAATGAAGATGGTTTTGTCGTACAAGGTCAATATAACAGCCATAATTCCATCAAAACTTCGTATATAACTATGTTGTGCACAAGCTAAAAATGATTAACAAAGCAATTCAAAATACAGTAATATTCACTTTAATACCGCTTTTGGGGTTCTTGACTTTTTACTTGTGGGTTAGGTTTGATTATTCATTGTTGACTCTAAATAAAATGGATTTTGCTTTATTAGGAATAGTGCTTTTTGCCGTGACACTTTACTTAGATAAAATCCAAATTCATAAGAAAGTAAAATATTATAATTTATTATTGCAGGAGAGAGAACTGTCAAGTATTGACCAATTTATTCACCCGAATAAAAGAGAGATCATAGGTAACAATAAAATGTACTTAGATATCAATTCAATTGACATTTTCAATCAAGAGAATCAATGTGTTTTTCACTACAACGCTAAAAAGAACATAATTGAAATAAAGAAAAGATTTTCAAGTTTAAAAATTCTGACTGGTGACATAGAGTTCTTAATACTCGAATACGACAAAACTTATAGAAACACCTTAAAAGGTTGGTTAACCAGAGGGGATTTGGACAAAATCCAATCTATAAGTATAATTTCAGCGAAACTTATATCAGGAAAAATAATCCCCATAATTGAAATAATTTTTGATGAAACAATCATCTCAAACAGATTAAATAATTTATCCGAACCTAAGAAAGACGAATTTAATTTTTTTCCTGTAGGACTCAAAACAACAAGAATTTTAAGCAATAAATTGAAAAAGGAATATCTTGTAATAAATTATCAGGATGAAAAGCCTATGCACAACACGAGGCTATAAGCAATGCTTAATTTTGTGCTAAACCCGAAATCAGGTGTGTGTTTACAAGGTCGCCAAAACTTCATTTTGGCGAAAAAAATATAAGTAAAAAATAAAGTTTTGGCTTATTGCTAGCTTCGAAAATCAATTCATTTTTGGCGCACTGCTCATAGCCCAAACGTTGTGTGCAAGCTGAAAAATGAACTACGAAAGGAACAAAATAGAACTTGAAGAAAATGGATTTTCCGTTTTAGCTGACTTGTATTCGGACAAAGAAATAAGTGGAATTATAGCTTGTATCGAAAATGCTGAACAGGACGGAAATTCGTTTATGAAAACAAAGGATTTATTTGCGATTAGACAATTAATCAAAAATGTACCTGAATTGAGTGACTTGCTGTTTAACGAAAAGCTGATTGAATTAATTTCCGAACTTTCCGAATCTGAATATTTTCTGACCAAAGCAATCTACTTTGACAAACCAAGGGAATCGAATTGGTTTGTTGCTTATCATCAAGATTTGAGCATTTCGGTTGACCAAAAAACGGAATTGGAAAATTATACAAATTGGACTTTTAAAAAAGGACAATACGGAGTTCAACCACCAATTGAGGTTTTGGAAGACACGATAACAATCCGAATTCATTTAGACAAAACGGACAAAAATAACGGAGCTTTAAAAGTAATTCCTAAATCGCATCTTAAAGGAATAATTCGAGCTGAATCAAAAGATTGGAATTTAGAAAATGAATTTATCTGTGAAGTCGAAAAAGGCGGAGCAATGTTAATGAAACCTTTGACTTTACACGCTTCGAACAGAACAACAAACGGAAAGAAAAGACGAGTAATACATTTAGAATTTAATAAACATAATCTGACTAAACCGCTGAATTGGTTAGAACATTATGGAATAAAAAAGCCAGCACACAACAATGTATAACCGCAATTACGGCGGATTCGACTTCGTCCGAATCCACTCGGAATTGCTAACGTCTGTGCTTAACCGAAAAACAGTAACTTTAAACCCGTAACTGACGGTTATACTAGACCGTTGTGGGAGAGTTTATAGAGGTAAATTTTAATGAAGTTTACCGTAAATCAGCAACCAAAAGTCAGGGCTTATTTTCGACAATTAAAACACGGTTTTTAGGCTGTGGAATCACAAAATCCCCTC
>NZ_FNNS01000040.1 GCF_900106795.1 Aequorivita viscosa
AAAGGCTTACAAATTATGCCAGAACCTATCTTGGATATTTAATAACACAAAAGATAAGACATCCGCACTCATACGCTTGGCAAAATGGTATGAAAAAGTAAGACAGGCGACCTTTAAAAGCTTCAATACTATCGCCAGAACAATGTCAATACATTATATGAACATATTAAACTACTTTGATAATCGAAGTACTAATGCTTCAGCAGAATATTCAACGCTAAAATAAAAGCATTCAGAGCACAATTTAGAGGGGTAAGGAACGTAGATTTTTTCCTATTTAGACTAACAACAATTTTTGCATAATCCTGAAATCCCACAACTTTTGGACTTGATCCTGGATGTGCAGCAAATTGTTGACTATTATATACAAAAAGAAAAAAGCCGAAATCTACTGTGTAAAGTATTTTTCGGCTTTTAAAATCTGTGGGCGATGAGGGGTTCGAACCCCCGACCCCCTCGGTGTAAACGAGGTGCTCTGAACCAGCTGAGCTAATCGCCCTTCGTGTTAGCGGTTGCAAATATAGTTTAGTTTTTAATACCTGCAAACATTTATTAAAAATATTTGATGAAAAAATGAAATTTTATTGAGCCTATAGATTTTACCACAGTGCATTTAATAGCAATTTAATTTGTAATAAATTAATAGCGATAGGCTTGGGATAATAAAAGGCTGATGATTCGCGGTATTCTTTAGGATATGTGTTGTTAAAATCCTGCATATAAGTTCAGATTATGGGTCTTTTTCTTTTTCTAGAAATAACTTAAAGCCCATTGTTTGTTTTGCCTAGCGGAATTCGTATTTTCGTTCTTTATTTCACGGGCCATTAACTCAGTTGGTTTAGAGTGTCACGTCGACAACGTGGAAGTCGTTGGTTCGAATCCAACATGGCCCACAATCTTCAGCAGGTTATCTTTAACACTAGGTTGTTCAAGTTGATACAAACTTTTCGTTTTGAAAATCAATTTCAATAAACATTAAAAAAGCCTGAAAGAATCATTTGTTAAACTCTTTCAGGCCAGTATTTTACGTAAACTGAATTTTTATAACTGCCAAATTACTTTACTTGTGAAACTCTAAGGGTATTTACCATTCCTTTATCTACAATAGGCATAGCAGCGAGGTTGATTAGGTAATCGCCTTTATGAACATATCCTTTTTCAAAAGCAATTTGGTTTACGTCTTCAACTGTTTCATCTGTGCTTACATATTTGTCGTAAAAGAAAGCTTTAACACCCCATAACAAGTTTAAACGGGCAAGAATGCGTTTGTTTGAAGTAAAGGCTAAAATGAACGCTGATGGGCGCCAAGCCGAAATCTGAAAAGCCGTATAACCACTATTTGTTAACGTGCAAATTGCTTGGGCTTCAATTTCATTTGCCATATTGGCGGCGTGATAGCAGATAGATTTAGTGATGTATCTATTGGTTTTAACTTGTGGCGGTTCTTGTGGAACACGTATTAATTCTGAAGTTTCAACGCTCTTTAAAATTCTTGTCATTGTTTTTATTACGGAAACGGGATAATTTCCGACGGAAGTTTCGGCTGAAAGCATAACCGCATCGGCTCCGTCCATTACAGAATTGGCAACATCATTAACCTCTGCTCTGGTTGGAGTTAATGAGGTTATCATTGTTTCCATCATTTGTGTTGCAATAATTACCGGAATTCGAGCGCGTTTGGCAGTAAGTACCAATTCTTTTTGAATTAACGGAACTTCTTCTGCGGGAACTTCTACACCTAAATCTCCACGGGCAACCATAATACCATCACAATAAGCAATAATATTATCGATATTACGAACGGCTTCCGGTTTTTCTATTTTCGCTATAATTGGAATTTTATATTCCGAATGCGCTTCAATTAAGGCTTGTAAACCTTTTAAATCTTCTGAATGCCGTACAAATGAAAGCGCCAACCAATCAACTTGTTGTTCAATGGCAAAAATTGCGTCTTCTTTGTCTTTTGTTGTTAATGCTGGTAGAGAGATATCTGTATTTGGCAAATTCACTCCTTTTTTTGAGCGTAACGGTCCTCCTTGAACTACCATTACTTTTACTTCGTCAACTTTGTTGGTTTCCAGAATTTCGAAAATCAGTTTTCCGTCGTCTAGCAACACGCGCTCTCCTACATTTACATCTTTTGGGAAGTTGTCGTAATTCATATACACTTTTTCCCTAGTTCCTTCAAATTCATTTCCTGTGCAAAAGGAAAGTACATCGCCAGGCTGAACGATTACTTCTTCCTTCATCATTCCTACTCGAAGTTTTGGGCCTTGAAGATCGCCCAAAATCGCCACGTGCATATCTAATTCCTCAGAAAGGCTTCGGATGGTCGCTATTGATTCTTTTACAACATCATAATTGGCGTGTGAAAAGTTAATTCTAAACATATCTACACCTTCCAACATCATGAATTTCAGGATTTCCCTAGAGGAAGTCGCAGGGCCAAGGGTGGCTACTATTTTTGTTCTTTTTTGATTAAACATTAATCGAAAATTAAGTTGTTTTTAGATTTTATATCGTTCATATCAAGCGTATATGCTGAAATGACTTGTTTTATTTCGTTTATTTCTGAAATTATTTGTCGTAATGAAAAGGCTTCAAAATCTGAATAAATTTTCAGAATGTAATCTACTTTTTTGTATTCTGGAAGCAGATAATGAGTTTTTTCTTTTTCGGAAACTCCTGTGTCAAACAAACCTAAAGGGCTATGTAGTGATAGATTCTCGAAACGACATTTATTGGCAACTAATTGGTAACTGCTGTATTTCTGCGTATCTTCAAAATCGTATATTGGATAGGTTACAATTAAACCATTATTTGAAAAATCGAGATCTGAAGACCTTCTTTTTAATTTCGTACCCAGTTGGGAATTTAATAAATATGCCACCTTGTATTCTTCTTCACTGCAATGAATAGCAACTAGCGCAAAGGGTTCGTCCATTTCCTCATCAAGAACAAGTTTAAGGTTGGCCATATTAACTATTTTTGAGAATTGTTCCTAGAAATTAGAAGGGTCCAGAAATACGGCTAAAAAAGCTATTTAAGTGGCCACATTCCCACTACTTACAAAAATACGGAAGTAATAGATTAAGTCCTTAGAAAACATCTTAATTATTCCCTAATTTATTAAGTGTGAAGGTAAGTAGGTTTTTATAAGCTAATTTTTAATTTTCCGCTTATTAGTGCTTTGGGGTATCTATTTTATTTTGAAGCTTGTAGTACGCTCGTTTAGCAGCCTGTTCTTCGGCTTTTTTCTTTGAAGTGGCGCGCGCTTTAGCTACAATTTCTTTGTCGAGTTTTAATCGGACAGCAAAATGTTTAAGTTCATCTTTACCATTGTCTTCATAAACTTCAAAATGAAATTCTTTTTTGTTTTTTTGACACCATTCAATGAAAAGGCTTTTATAGCTAATTACCTTTCCTTCGAGCTTTTTAATATCTACGTAAGGCTTAATAACCCGTTTTTGAATAAATTTTTCACAGTATTTTATTCCGCGATCTAGGTAAATAGCGCCCACTAATGCTTCAAATACATTGCCGTTAATATTCCCGCTAAATTGTTGTTTCGGTACGCTAGATTTTACCAATTTCACTAGGTTTAAGTCTCTTCCTAGTTCATTTAAATGCTCGCGACTAACCACTTTGCTTCTCATTTTGGTTAGATAGCCTTCATTTCCTTCTGGTACTTTTTTATAGAGATGTGCGGCTATTACGGCCCCTAACATAGCATCTCCTAAAAACTCTAAACGCTCATAGTTTTGAGGTTGGCCGTTTTGGTTTTTTTCGTTTGTAGATCTATGAGTGAATGCAGTTTCGTATAACGATAGGTTTTTCGGCTTAAACCCCAATATTTTCTTTAGGGAATCGAAAAACTCCCCATTCCTGTCGTGACGGGATGAAAATATATTTTTAATAGATGGCATTAATAGATTTAGGCATCAAGTTTTTTAAAGAGCACGCAAGCATTGTGCCCTCCAAACCCGAAAGTATTGCTCATAGCTACATTTACCTCGCGTTTTTGAGCTTTGTTAAGGGTAAGGTTTAGAGATTGATCTATGTTTTCGTCAACGGTAGTGTGGTTAATCGTTGGAGGTACAATCCCGTGTTTCATTGTTAATATTGAAGCAATTGCCTCAATAGCTCCTGCGGCACCAAGGAGATGCCCAGTCATTGATTTTGTTGAATTGATATTAATGTCTTTGGCATGTTTGCCAAAAACACTTACAATAGCCTTCAATTCGGCTACATCGCCAAGTGGGGTAGAAGTACCGTGCGTATTTATTGCATCTACATCTTCTGGCTTTAAATTTGCGTCGTTAAGGCAGTTTAGCATTACGCGTTCAACTCCTCTTCCTTCCGGATGTGGGGCAGTCATATGGTGCGCATCGCTGCTCATTCCACCACCTACAATTTCTGCATAAATTTTAGCGCCTCGCTTTTTTGCGTGTTCGTATTCTTCAAGAACAAGAGCCCCAGCTCCTTCACCTAATACAAATCCATCTCTGGTTGCATCAAATGGCCGGGATGCTGTTTCTGGACTTTCGTTTAAGGTTGATAACGCGTGCATTGCGTTAAAACCTCCCATTCCAGCTATAGTTACTGCTGCTTCGCTTCCTCCTGTAACAATAATATCACAAGTGCCTAGTCTAATATAGTTGAACGCATCGATAATTGCATTTGCTGAAGACGCACAGGCAGAAACAGTTGTGTAATTTGGCCCCATAAAACCGTGTTTTATGGAAATGTTTGCAGGCGCAATATCTGCAATCATTTTTGGAATGAAGAAGGGGTTGAAACGCGGAGTTCCATCCCCTTCGGCATAATTAATCATTTCATCTTGGAAAGTTTCGAGACCGCCTATTCCAGCACCCCAAATGACACCTACTCTAAATTTATCCACATCAATAAAGTCTATTCCCGCATCGAGAATAGCTTCATCGGATGATACAAGTGCGTATTGAGCAAACCGATCTAGCTTTCGAGCCTCTTTTCTGTCAAAATGATCTAATGCGTTAAAATTCTTCAATTCACAAGCGAATTTCGTTTTGAACTTTTCAGTATCAAAATAGGTTATGGGCGCACAGCCACTTTTCCCATTAACTAGACTGTCCCAATATTCTTGTATATTGTTGCCTATAGGAGTAAGAGCACCAAGGCCTGTAACTACAACTCGCTTTAATTTCATTGGAGATACTTATTTTGCAGCTTCTATATAAGTAATTGCTTGACCAACTGTAGCAATATTTTCTGCTTGGTCATCTGGTATTTGAATATCGAATTCTTTTTCAAATTCCATTATAAGCTCTACCGTATCCAAGGAGTCTGCTCCTAAGTCGTTAGTGAAGCTTGCTTCGTTTACGACTTCATTTTCGTCTACACCTAATTTGTCTACGATAATCGCTTTTACTCGTGATGCAATGTCTGACATAATCTTGATTTTTAAATTTAATTATAATTGGCAAAAATAAAATATTTTAATTGAAAACACCATTTAATGTTTAAAATGTAGGTTATACGTCTGTAAAAACCTCATTTTGAAACTGTAGCAGCGGAATGGAACGTTAAAATAAAAGCCGCAAACCCATAATTACAATCATATCGTTACTTTTTCATCTGTTCTTATCTGCTTGAAACGACGAAACCAATTTAAACAATTTTAGCGAAGTAAAGACCGATTGCGTTACTTTTGTATATTATTTAAGTTTTGCTGAACGCTAAATCAACTCTGTAGTGGTTCGTAAACTTTGAATTTTATAATAATACCTTCTTTAATAATAGCACGTGAATTTAAATAAACCTAATAATAACGTAAAGAAACGGATTGTCATTTTTGCTTCAGGAAATGGAACAAATGCTGAAAATATCATTAAGCACTTTCAGCAAACGGATTTCGCAGAAGTAGTTTTAGTGCTGTCAAACAAGCAAAATGCGAAAGTGTTAGAAAGAGCAAAAAGCCTGAACGTCGATGCTATTTCGTTCACTAAAGAAGAATTGACTTCAGAAGATGGAATATTGCGCAGTTTGAGAAAAGTATCGCCAGATCTAATTGTTTTAGCTGGATTTTTACTAAAGTTTCCAGAGCATATAATTGCTGAATTTCCGAATAAGATTATAAACATTCATCCAGCGTTGTTGCCGAAATACGGTGGTAAAGGAATGTACGGGAGTGCGGTTCACGAAGCAGTTGTGAATAACAAAGAAACGGAAACAGGAATAAGCATTCATTATATTAATGAGCATTATGATGAGGGAGCTATCATTACCCAAAAAACTGTTCAGCTCTCAAAAACCGATACATCTGAAACTTGTGCAGCCAAAGTACATCAATTAGAGTACGAATGGTTTCCGAAAGTAATTGAGGAAATTTTAAAAAAATCCTAGTTAAAAATTTAAGATTATCAAAGGGGTAATCAGTTGAGGGCAGAATCAATTAAAATTTGAAAGGACAGGACGAAACCCCAGTCTTT
Organism: Aequorivita viscosa; assembly: GCF_900106795.1. Classification (GTDB taxonomy): domain Bacteria; phylum Bacteroidota; class Bacteroidia; order Flavobacteriales; family Flavobacteriaceae; genus Aequorivita; species Aequorivita viscosa. Next base: position 6,471 of record NZ_FNNS01000040.1, read on the forward strand.
ATAAGTATGGCAAAGCAAAAGTATTATGTAGTTTGGTTCGGGAATCCGGCTGGAATATTCGACAGTTGGGCTGAATGTAAACGCTCCATTCAAGGAGTGAAGGGTGCGCAATACAAGAGCTTTGAGACTTTTGCCGAAGCCAAAAAGGCCTACAATAAAGAATATGCCGATTACAAGGGGAAAACTGTAAAGAAAACACTTTCAAAAGAACAGCTTCAGAAAATTGGCGAACCTAATTTATATTCTATTGCCGTAGACGCTGCTTCAAGCGGGAATCCGGGGAAAATGGAATATCGCGGAGTAGATACACAAACCCACAAACAACTGTTTCACCAAGGGCCCTTTCAACAAGGAACTAATAATATTGGGGAGTTTTTGGCACTGGTTCACGGCTTAGCTTTTCTGAAAAAAAATAACAGTGATCGCATTATTTATACCGATTCAAGAATTGCAATGGGATGGGTAAAACGGAAAAAGTGTAACACCAAACTTAAGGTCAATACCAAAAATAAAACGCTTTTTGAATTAGTGGCAAGAGCCGAAAACTGGCTTAAGGAAAACACCTATACCACAAAAATTGTAAAGTGGGAGACTAAAGCGTGGGGAGAGATTCCTGCAGATTTTGGACGGAAATAAAATCTCTCTTGTTTCTAAAATGAGAACTCTTAAATGGTTGAAAAAGTCAATTTAATCTATAATTTATCTTTTTAAACCATATTTATCTTTCGACTCTTGGAGACTGATTCGTAACCACAACATGCACCCGCTTTGATTTCCGACTTTGATTTCTCAAGTAAATCCTTTATTATTTTCACCTCAAGTTCGTTGTATTCATAAGGATAAAGATATTTTGAAAGTAACTTAACTTCTTCACTCGTAAAACGCTTCTCCTTTATCTTCTTATAGAAAAATTTATAGAAAAATCCTCGATTTATATTCAGCAATTCTAAGAAAAATTGTGATTTATAGCGGCTGTTTTAATTCCCTCTCCTAACTCACCTGCCAAACGGTTGTATTTATCTATATTTTTAACTGTATTTATAACTAAGGAATTGCTGTTCTTATATGTGAAAAATGTGGTGTTTTTAATTCGATGCCTTGTGTGTTATGATTAAAGCAGAGAGTGAATAACTCCATATTTTCAGCGCAAAATAAACCTTTCAATTCTCTTTCCTAAGTTGTTAAATGCCCTTCATTTATTAATAATTTGATTAAATTTGCACCTCATTTCAAAACTCTAATATGAGCAAACTCGTGATTGTTGGCACTGTTGCCTTTGATGCTATTGAAACTCCTTTCGGAAAAACTGATAAAATTCTCGGTGGTGCCGCTACTTATATCGGCTTGGCCGCTTCTCAATTTAAAGTTGATGGCGCTATAGTTTCTATCGTAGGCGGTGATTTCCCAAAAGAAAATTTAGAAATGCTTCAAAGCAAAAAAATGGATATTTCGGGATTGGAAGTCGTGGAAGAAGGAAAAACATTCTTTTGGAGTGGAAAATATCATAACGATATGAATACACGCGACACCCTAATAACAGACCTGAATGTTCTAGCCGACTTTAATCCACAAGTTCCAGAAGATTATAAAAATGCCGAAGTTGTGATGTTAGGAAACCTGCATCCACTCGTCCAACTTGGTGTAATCGAGCAAATGAATTCGCCAAAATTGATTGTTCTTGATACGATGAATTTCTGGATGGATAGCGCACTCGAAGACTTAATGAAGGTAATTGCCAAGGTTGATGTTGTTACAATTAACGATGAGGAAGCTAGACAACTTTCGGGGGAATACTCGCTTGTAAAAGCTGCACAGAAAATAATGGAAATGGGACCCGACTACGTAGTTATTAAAAAAGGAGAGCACGGTGCTTTGCTTTTTGGTGATGACGATGTGTTTTTTGCTCCGGCAATGCCATTACGCGAAGTTTTTGACCCAACAGGCGCTGGCGATACGTTTGCGGGTGGCTTCACAGGCTATTTAGCAAAAACGGGGGATTATAGCTATAACAATATGAAAAATGCCGTTATTAACGGTTCGGCTTTAGCTTCCTTCTGTGTTGAGAAGTTTGGTCCAGAAAGATTACTGAACCTTACAAATACAGAGGTGCATCAGCGCATTCAACAGTTTAAGAGTCTGACACAATTTGATATTAAATTAACTTAAAATACGCGCCCTGAAACTTTCAGGGCGTTTTTTGTACATATATAGTTCCAAAAAATTATGAGCGACGCGTTAAAACACGAATGTGGAATTGCCTTGGTAAGACTGTTAAAGCCTTTGGAATACTACAAAGAGAAATATGGTACTGCATTCTATGGAGTGAACAAAATGTACCTAATGATGGAGAAGCAGCACAACCGTGGACAAGATGGAGCGGGCTTAGCGAGTATAAAGCTAGACGTTTCTCCTGGGGAGCGATATATAAGCAGAATTCGTTCTAATGACCCGCAGCCTATTCAAGATATTTTTGCGCAAATAAATGAACGCATCAACCTTGAATTTAAAAACCATCCTGAATATAAAAGTGATGTTGCCGCTCAAAAGAAAAACATTCCCTATATAGGCGAATTGCTTCTTGGTCATGTTCGTTACGGGACTTTTGGTCAAAATAGTGTTGAAAATGTACACCCTTTTCTTCGTCAAAACAATTGGATGCACCGCAACCTTATAATTGCGGGAAATTTTAATATGACCAATACCAATGAGCTTTTTGACAATCTTATAAAATTGGGAATGCATCCCAAAGAAAAAGCAGATACCGTTACCGTAATGGAACGAATTGGCCATTTCTTGGATGATGCTGTTAGTAAATTATATAAAAAAGCAAAGGCAAAAGGCTTAAACAAACAAGAAGCCTCACCGTTTATAGCTGAAAATTTGAAACTCGCTAAAATACTACGTAAATCGGCTTCCAATTGGGATGGTGGGTATGCAATGGCTGGACTTTTGGGTCACGGAGATGCTTTTGTTCTAAGAGATCCTGCCGGAATTAGACCTGCGTATTATTATAAAGATGATGAAATTGTTGTGGTTGCTTCCGAAAGACCTGCTATTCAAACATCATTTAATGTTCCTTTTGATGAAGTTAAGGAGTTAGAACCCGGTCATGCATTAATTATTAAAAAAGATGGGAATGCAAAAACCTCCCAAATTATTGCGCCTTTAGAGCGTCGTTCTTGTTCTTTTGAACGCATCTATTTTTCTAGAGGAAATGATGCCGAAATATATCAAGAACGAAAAATGCTCGGGAAATTGGTGATGCCGAAAGTCCTTGATGCAATAGATTTTGACACTGAAAATTCGGTATTCTCCTTTATACCAAATACAGCCGAAACATCGTTTTACGGAATGTTAGATGCTGCCCAAGACGAACTGAACAAACAGAAAAACGAAGCCATAATCAAGGAGCGAAAAACCTTAACCTTAGATCGCTTACATCAAATACAGGCCCATAAAATCCGAACAGAAAAAATCGCGGTGAAGGACGTAAAGCTTCGAACGTTTATTACAGACGATAACAGCCGGGATGATTTGGTTGCGCACGTATATGATGTTACTTATGGCGTTGTAAAACCCAATGATAACCTAGTTATTATAGATGATAGCATCGTTCGAGGAACAACTTTGAAGAAAAGTATTTTGAAAATGCTTGACCGATTGCATCCAAAACAAATTGTAGTGGTTTCTTCAGCGCCTCAAATTCGATATCCAGATTGTTACGGAATTGACATGGCTCGTTTAGAAGATTTAGTAGCATTTCAAGCAGCCTTACAACTTCATAAAGACCAAGGAACGGAAGCGGTTATTGAAGAAATATACCATAAGTGTAAAGAGCAGGTATCGCTGGAAGATGCTGTGGTAATAAATCACGTTAAACAGCTTTATGCACCTTTTACAGATGAACAGATTTCTGATAAAATAGCTGAAATAATCGGCGACAACGGAATTCAAGCAAAGGTGAAAATTATTTTTCAATCCGTGGATGACTTACATAAGGCCTGCCCGAAAAACCTTGGAGATTGGTATTTTACAGGAAACTACCCTACCGCAGGAGGAAATCGTGTTGTAAACCGCGCTTACATTAATTTTTATGAAGGTAATGCAGAGCGTGCGTATTGAAATTAAAGAAGTTTAAATACTCTACATTTAATATGGTAGCTCCATTTTGTTTTAGTAACGTTCTTTTTTCTTTGGAAAACAAGCTAATACTAAATTAACAAAAGGGATTAAAAACAACCATTTTGTTATACCTGCATCATTTAATCTTCGAAAGCCTAACGCAATGAAAGGTAATAATGTAATTATCAGAAATATTTCTCTAAGTGTGTGGTAGCCGGTTAAACCTCTGATTATTCCAATAAATATTGATACAATTATATTTATTAAAAAAAACAGCCAAAATTCTTTTAAAGAGGATTTACCATTGAAATCAAAAATATATTTGAAAGGTTTTATGTAATAGTTTAACAACTTCATGGTTTAAAAAGTTTAATAATGATGTTTACAGCATCTGTAATAATCATATTTTTACTTCTCGTGGTTAGTGATTCAAGGGTTGATTTTTTGTTCAAATATGCAGAAATTAACTAAATATCTTCATCCGAATAACTTTTTTGGGCATAGGTTTTTTTATTTATTTCTTTTCAAAGGTAAAAGTTTTGGGTGTTGGAGAGGTAAGCACGCTGCATCAAATCATTCCGAGTTTAATCGATTTAGCTATTAATTCTGCGGTATTACATACTTGCATTTTTGCCAAAAGATTCTTCCGGTGTGTATCAACTGTCAATTTACTGATATTTAAAAGCGTCGCTGTTTGGGTGCTGTTTCTACCATTCAATAGGCTTAGGAGTATTTCGCTTTCTCGTTTGGTAAATTGTAATTGAGATGTTTTAAAAACTTTCTTAACATTCATATTATGATAGGAAAGTTCGCCATTTAGGCCGATAAACGATAGCGAAGGCTTTAAGGCGCTGGAATCTGCCGCTTTTATATGTGAAATATCGGTATGCACGCCTAATGTGCGAACAATTGCACCTTTTTTATCGTAATCGATGGTTAGTACTTGTTGAAGCATTCTAATGTATTCGCCATTATTCTTTCTAATTCTGTAATCGTAGCTTACCTTATAGTTTGCGATTTGGTTGTTGTGTAAAGTCTTAAAGAACTCATTCACCTTGTATTCAAAATTTAGGAACCACGGTTTGTCATCAGGATGAATTTTATCAATTAAGAACTCCACATCCAAAGCTTTAGGGGCGTATCCTAATACTTCATTTATCTCTGGGCTTACAAACTCGAAGCTGATGTTTTTTACGTTAAAAATATAGTAGTAGTACGAACCGATATGAAAAGCATTAAAAAGCTTATGATACACCGACATATCCACTACGCCTTCAATAGAATTTTTGGAAAGTGAATGCCATATTTGGCTTGCTTTTTCATAAAATGAATCTTCCATAACCCTTAATTATAGTACACAAAATCAGCGATTTGAAAATTGAAATTGACTGCGCTCTATCTTTGTGTTATTCGTAGAAATTTACCAATAAATTGGTGTTTCCTAGCTTAATTAAGAGAATTATTTTTACTAATATATTTTCTTTTTCAATTCTTTTAAGGTCTTAAAATCGGTTTCAATTAAATATTAAAACTGCAAGGCATAGCAACTAACTGATCAATAATTTAAAACTAGTAACTTATGAAACTATCAAATCTATTTGTCTTATTAATTTTTGCAAGTCTCACGCTTTTTTCTTGCAAAAAGGATGATGCCCCAGCTTCCGATAATCTTGTGAAAGACTACGAAGGTACTTTTTCTGTAGCAATGACTACAACGGGGATTACCAATTCTTTGGATGGATTACTTAAAACAAGCTCCGACAAAACATACAGTCTTACACTTCCTTCTGGAGTACTGAGAGGAACTATTGAAACTACAGCCAATTCTCTTACTCTGAGGGTAACTCAAAACGACGGACTTTTTAAGGATTGTATCGATTTAGGCGGTAGTATCTCTGACACCTCAACAGGGTATGATCTCTCAATTTCTGGCACCTATACCTATGGTGTTCCTATTACGGTTAGTGGAGCTGTTGTTACTGTGGGTGCTTTTGACCAAGCGTATCGCGATAGCAAAACACATTCTAGTGTGTACGTAACACATGATGAAAGCTGTCTTGCCACTATTACGATAAACGGCACGACCTTAAGCCCGCTCAATAACTTTTATACGCTAGGGGGATTTTGCAATCCAATGTATGATTTATTGCTAAACCTGCATCGAGATGTAGATGGACAACAATCTGCCTTATCTTATCAAACCCTTCGCTTAAAGGGTTTAGATGGAAATTATTTTATTGATGAAGATTGCAATACTGCTTTTTTTGCATTACCAAAAAACACAGAGTATACCTATACTGCAGAATGGTCTAATGGCGAAATTACCACAGGCACATTTACCTCTCCAGATGGTGCCTTACAAATGGCGCTATGTATTGAAAACGATGGAGCAGAATGCACTACAGGAGAGGACGGAAATCTTTCTGGAGCAGATGGCAGCCCACGCTTTAATCTTGCTTGGGGCGGCACGAATGTGTATTTGGAACTGATAGTAACAGATCCATTTGGTAACATAATTGATTTAGACACACGAAATTCGCCCACTGGTGGTGTTATGGATGTTATTTGTGATAGCAGCTGCCCCGACGGAAGCTCTCGAAATGTGTTATGGCGAAATGGAGGGCCTGCGGGTGTCTACACGTATACAGTAATTAGTTATGAGTCTTCTCAAGTTGTGTCTTTGAAAATGGTAGCGCGCGACAATGGGGCTACAGTTTCTGAAACAAATAGCAGAATAAATCCTGGTGAAACGCTTACATATAGATATACCAAAAACTAAATATCCAGACTATTTTTTAAAGTGAGAATTAGCCGAGGTCATTTTTTAAATATAAAAATGACCTTTTTCATTGAAAACAAGGGTTGGTTTTTAGAAAGAATAGGAGCTACATGTAAACAAACCATCCTATTGTAAGACCTTCCAAATTCGTGTATTACTTGTTGGGGAAATTCTATAAAAATTGAATTTTGCGAGACTAGCAAAAAAGTTCTTTTATTGAATTTTATGTTTGTTTTAATAACAATCAAAATGAATATGAAAACAATTTTTTCTCAGCCTTCTATGATCGTTATCTTAAGAATCAGTAAAATCCAAAATAAGAAACAAGACCGTACCGCCCGTGTCACGATACGAAACAAGCCTGGCCGTCGTCGAGTTGGGAGGTAACACAGGTTATAAAGTATTGAAAAGGTGTTATTTAGGATTTGGAAGCTAGAAAACGTGAAATATTTCGGTTTTGATGCGCAACAAAATTGTAAGCTTCCCCTATTTAGAACTGTTAGTTTTTCCAAATATATAATTTTTTACGTTTTAAAATAGAATGGCTTTCTCTTCATATTGTTTCTTTAAAGCCATTTTATTTTAAAATGAGCCTAGCGGCAGCGACACGTTTGTTTTCAGCATATTTTACTGGTGGTATTTTCCCTAAGCTATCGTGTGGTCTTTTATGGTTATAATCATCCATCCAAATTTGAGTTTGTTCACGCACTTGGTGTAGGTCTTCAAAAATATATTTGTTTAGAACCCCACGCCTATATGAGCCGTTGAAACGTTCTATAAATGCATTTTGGGTTGGTTTTCCTGGTTG
>NZ_FNNS01000010.1 GCF_900106795.1 Aequorivita viscosa
TATCCCTGGGGACGGCAATCTCGGATTCACCAAAGGAAGTTTTTATTTTCTTCTTGGTGTGACCGTTGCGCACATTAGCGTCAGTAGACTTTTGGTACTTGTCGTAATCAAGGTGGCTATCGAGCTCACCTTCGAGCATCTTTTCGATACCACGTTTCTGGATCTGCTTCAAAAAGCCCGTGAGCTCTTCGTGAGTTTTGAACTGCTTCAGAAAATCATCTGAAATTAAATCATCTTTCTTCATAATGTGTAAAAATTTAAAATTAGTTAAAAAAATAGCGGGGGCCGGCCCCCGCTATTTTTTTAACTAACACACTTTATGAGATAGTCCCTTTTTAAATTTACAATATTTTCATTAACGGTTTCTATACTTTCATATCCTGTGCAGTGAATTACAGTATCTGCTTCAATGGTAAATCCGTTTTTTGTTTTCGCAATTATCTCGTTATCCGTCTCTTTAATAAGGTCAATTTCTGTTCGGTCGTATATTGTTGCTCCTTGGGAACAATTGAATTCTAAAAGATCGTTAGCGAATTTATATACGTCCATTCTTGCTCCCGAGGCAGATTCTATACCCGCGTAAGCTTTAAGTCCTAATTTCTCAAAATCGACTTTCGAAAGCCATTTAACCTTAAATCCGTATTTCTTTCTTGCTTCAAATTCTTTTTTAAGAAAAGAAATGTCTTTTTTAGTAGAAGTGAAGTAGATACTTTTTTGAAGTTTAAATCCGCAATCGCTTTTAATTTTATCGATGATAGATTTTAATTCCTTAATAGCTTCCTCACAGTTTTGATAACTCGAAACAGCTATAGTTAAGCCAACCTGTTCGATTAGTTGATGAAGCGGCACGTCAATTTCATATTGCAGCATGGAAGTACTAGCTGCGGTGCTACCGTTACACACGTCGCGTTTATCTACGATTACTACTTTTTTTCCTGCTTCCAAAAGTTTAAAAGCGATTAAGGCACCCGTAATTCATGCACCAACGACGAGAACCTCTGTTGAAATAGACTCTTTAAGTGAAGGATAGCTCTGAGGTAAAGCATTTTTAATAAGCGAATACGGCTCGTTTGATCGTATATCCATAGTTTTTTATTGAAAGTTACAAAAAAGGAAAGTGAAGTTGTTTTGCTGTTGTGATATATTTATGAATAACCCTGATAATAGCGTTAAACACATATTAATTAAGAAAACTATAAGAGCTTTTACGTATGCTGATAATTATATTTATTGAAACAAAAAAATAACAACTATGAAAACTACAAAAGAAATTGCAGATCAAAATATTCATGATGAAATTACTAGTAACCTACAGGATTTGTTGGTGAAAAATTATGATGCTGAAAAAGGTTTTGCCAAAGCTATGGGAAACGCCAAAAGTGAAAATTTAAAACAATTCCTTAAACGGCAAGCGGCTCAACGAAGTCGATTTGCAACTGAAATAACACAAGAACTTCGTAACTTAAATGAAGAACCAAAAGAAAGTGGAAGTGTAACAGGAGATTTACATAGAACTTGGATTGACTTAAAAACTGCCGTTGTTGGAAATGAAGATGAAGCAGTACTTGAAGAGTGTATTCGTGGTGAAAAAGCGAGCGCAGAAGAATATGATGAAAAACTTAAGAAGTACAATTTCCCACCTCAGGTGTCAAGCGTACTACAGAAGCAGTCGAGTGAAATTCACCAAACACTTTCGCAAGTTAAACGATTGGAAGATCTTGCAGATAATGATTAATTATAGGCACAGAAAAATAAAATTGATAATGAAAAGCCCGAGACATTTCACTGTTTCGGGCTTTTGTAATTTAGTTTAATGGGGTGTTATGCCTCTATTGGAATTCCAGCTTCTTTAATAGCAGCAAAACCTCCCGCAATATTTACGACATTATGTATGCCTCTACTTTTTAGAATTGATGCGGCAATTACCGAGCGATAACCTCCCGCACAATATAAATAACATTTGTTTCCACTTGGAAAACCACCAACGTAATCGTTTAAAGATCCGAGTGGAACGTGAGCTGCACACGACAAATTACCATTAACATATTCACCGTCATTTCGAACATCAAAAACGGGAAGATCGTCCTCTATAATTTCTTTTAGACCTTCAGCATCAACAGAATCTACAGTATCTATTTCTTTTCCAGCTGCTTTCCAACCTTCAATTCCGCCTTCTAAATAACCAATGGTGTTATCAAAGCCAACACGCGACAAACGTGAAACAGCCTCTTCTTCTCTTCCTGGAGGAACAACTAAAAGAATTTTTTGTTGCACATCGGCCAACAAGGCTCCTACCCAAGGAGCAAAACCACCATCCAAACCAATAAAAATAGAACGTGGAATATGTTCGTCGATAAAATCTATTTGGTTTCTAACATCTAGAACTATTGCATCAGTTTCATTCGCTAAACGTTCAAATGCCTCGGGACTTAATGGTTTTGTACCATCGGCAAGAACTTTATTAAAATCTGAATATCCTTCGCGATTCATTTTTACATTCATAGGGAAGTAGAGTGGTGGTGGAGCCAATCCATCAGTTACTTCCTGTATAAATTCCTCACGGGTCATATCGGCACGAAGCGCGTAATTCATCTTTCTTTGGTTGCCTAAGGTGTCTACGGTTTCTTTCATCATATTCTTTCCGCAGGCAGAACCAGCACCGTGTGCAGGATAAACAATCACATCGTCAGCTAAAGGCATAATCTTGTTTCTAAGACTATCAAAAAGAATCCCGGCCAAGTCTTCTTGCGTAACTTCATTTGCTTTTTGGGCAAGGTCAGGCCTACCAACATCACCAAGAAATAAGGTGTCTCCGCTAAAAATAGCATGGTCTTTTCCGTTTTCATCTTTCAATAGATAGGTTGTACTTTCCATTGTATGACCCGGAGTATGAATTGCAGTAATTGTAATGTTTCCCAACTTAAAGACTTCACCATCTGTGGCTATAACAGCTTTGAATGAAGGGTTTGCCAAAGGTCCATAAATTATATCGGCATCTGTTTGTTGAGCGAGTGTAAGATGTCCGCTAACAAAATCGGCATGGAAATGTGTTTCAAAAATATATTTAATTTTTGCATTGTCTTTTTCCGCTCGTTCCAAATATGGTTTGGTTTCTCGAAGTGGATCTATAATTGCGACTTCGCCATTGCTCTCAATATAATAAGCACCTTGCGATAGGCAACCCGTATAAATTTGTTCAATCTTCATTTTCTCTTGTTTTTTTAGCAAATATAAGGATTGTCGAAGTCATAAAATAAATGAAGCTTTTACAAAGATGCATTTTCACAAAACTTTTGCATTAGGGCTTCAAACTTCTTTTATCTTTACAGCTAATCTAAACTATAATTATCATGAAAAAGTTATTCTTTCTTATTTTGACAATTGCAATTGTTGCCTGTTCTTCAGATACCAAATCAGATCACGATACAGTTCGTGAATTAGCAAAAAAAGATATTATTGAAAAGTTAGACCTTCCTAAAGGTACCGAGTTTAGTGACGAATCTGTTGAATTAACAACGAATCCTGCAGATGGAGATGGCCCAAATGTAGAATATATAGTTAAAGTAACCGTAAAATCTCAAGACCAATCTGGAAGTGAGGTAGTGAAGGTTCACAAAATGCATTATAAAAAGAAAGCTGATGCTGAGGCTGCCAAAGACCAATTTGAACTTACCTTTTTTGAATAATTTGTACAATAATTTATCCTTAACCAATGAAATTATTTTTTTATTTAGCATCTGCAATGCTATTTCTTTCTTGCAACTCAACTAGTCAAACTACAAGCGAAAAAAGTTCTAATCTCGATTACGCCAATACTATTACATCACAAAGCCTCATGGAAAAGCTATATGTGTATGCTGGCGATGAAATGGAAGGTAGAATGACGGGAACAAGTGGACAAAAGAAGGCGGTTGAATATATCCGTGATTTTTACATGGCCAACGGCGTTGCTTCTGCTTTTGGCGGAGACAATTATTATCAAGAAATTCCGGCTAGTTATTTTAACGGACGCTCAAACAATAAGCCTTCTGAAAACGTATTAGCTTATATTAAAGGATCTGAAAAACCAGATGAATTGATTGTTATTTCGGCACATTTAGATCACGTAGGAACAGACAGTGACGGAAATGTATTTAACGGCGCCGATGATGATGGAAGTGGAACAGTGGCAATGATGGAAATGGCAGCGGCTTTTCAAAACGCAGTGAAAGATGGCAACGGCCCTAAACGTTCTATTTTATTTTTACACGTAACTGGTGAAGAAATCGGGCTATTTGGCTCAGCATATTATGTTGAAAACCCTGTTTTTCCATTAGGAAACACAGTAGCTAACCTTAATATCGATATGATTGGTAGAATAGATCCAGACAAAAAAGACAATCCAGATTATCTTTATTTAATAGGGAGTAATATGTTAAGTCAAGAATTGCAAGATGTTTCAACCGAAGTTAATAACAAATACATCAATTTGGAACTAGATTATAAATTTGATGATCCAAATGACCCCAATCGTTTTTACTATAGAAGTGACCATTATAATTTCGCCAAGAACAATATTCCAGTAATTTTCTATTTCAATGGAGTACATGAAGATTACCACAAAATGACCGACACGCCTGATAAAATTGAATATGACTTGCTGGCTAAGCGTTCAAAACTTATCTTTTTAACAGCTTGGGAATTGGCAAATCGCGATGAGCGGATTAAGTTAGATTAGATAAAAATGCTCTGGACATCTTGAATCAAGATTGTTAGCGTCTAGACGCATTAAATTAAAAATCCTCCTAATTTAGGGGGATTTTGTTTTTGCTGAAATTCTGTTTTTAATTTCATCTATTTATCCTAAATATCAGCGGAATTTTATTCAATTTTTTCTTGTTTTGCGACGCTATTAAAACTACTTCTTGACATTCAAATTGTTTTATCCTATTAAATAATCAAAACTAATAGGAAGTTTCATGAAATGTCTAGGGAGATATATAAAAAACATGTGCAACTTTTATTCAAAAGTTGCACATGTTTTTTTAAAAAGTTGCCTAGTTTTTTGGAAAAGTTGCCAATTTTTTCAAAACAGCTGTAACTGCCTTTAAAATAAGCTACTAGGTGAATTTACAAAATTTTATGTATAAACTCCAATTATTCTTGAAAATTTAGACATTTTAAAAAGAGATTGATTTCCGAGAAGAAAGGGTACTATAAGCACTTCTACTTTGATCAGTGGGAAAGTGAAAAGTTCATTTCATAGTATATTCTCAGAGTCATTTTTTCGGCCATGCTCAAGATAAATCGAGGTTGCTTATATAGTAATGTCGTTTTAGCTTTGGACTCAAAATGCACTTAGGATGTCGCTCAGGATAAACTTCTCAACCTATATTATTTTCATTAAATATGTTCTAAACAAAAAAATCCCCCTTTTTCAAGGAGGATTTGGTTTTTGGGTGGAAGACCGGTTTCGAACCGGCGACCTCTTGAACCACAATCAAGCGCTCTAACCAGCTGAGCTACAACCACCATTTTTGCAAAGAATGTTTTTGACTTTCTAAGCGGTTGCAAATATAAATCAATTATTGAGGATGCGCAATAGACTTCGATGTTTTTTAATCATTTCCGTTACCTATTTCAATTCTAAGCACTCATAATTAGGTGGTCTGACAAATTATAATTTTAAAAATTCGAAGATTCTGTAGTGTATTATTGCTATTTCCTTTAAATAATTTAGAAAAAATAAAAATAAATCTATTAAAAGCGAGAATTTGTATATTGCAAAAAATAATGAATACTATATGGCACCTATTGAATATCTTATTGAAAAATTAGAACTACAACCGCATCCTGAAGGCGGTTACTTTAAAGAAACGTACAGAAGTGTTGGAGAAATTAACAAAGATAGTCTTGGGAATGAATACAGTGGAAAGCGAAACTATTCTACTTGTATCTATTTTTTGATGACCTCCAATAATTTTTCATCTTTTCATAAGGTGAACCAAGATGAAATTTGGCATTTTTACGAAGGTGCACCAATTCAGCTTCACGTAATTTCTGAAAACGGAGAGTATTCAGCATATACTATTGGACGAAATTTTTCGAAAGGAGAAATGCCACAATTGGTCGTTGCAGGGGGATGTTGGTTTGCTGCTGAAGTTAGTGAAAAAGACAGCTATTCTCTTGTAGGTTGCACAGTGGCACCAGGATTTGACTTTGCCGACTTCACACTTCCCAGCAGGAAAGATTTAGTTTCTAAATATCCGAAACATGAAAAATTAATCACTCGATTAACACATCAATAATTTTAAAAACAAATTTTATGGATAATTTTTTTATAGAAGCCGTTAAAGAAGCGGAGCGTGGTTTGGCGGAAGGAGGAATCCCGATTGGCTCTGTTTTGGTACACAATGGTAAAATAATTGGTCGTGGCCACAATCGCAGAGTGCAAAACGGAAGTGTAATCCTCCACGGCGAAATGGATGCTTTGGAAAACGCAGGTAGGCAAGAAGCAAAGGTTTATCAAGAAAGTGTGCTATATACTACATTGTCGCCTTGCCCAATGTGCTCTGGTACCATCTTGCTTTATGGAATTCCGAAAGTTATTATTGGCGAAAATAAAACCTTTATGGGGGAAGAAAAGCTGCTCAAAGAAAGAGGCGTTGAGGTAATCGTTGTTGATGATGCCCGATGCAAAGAACTCATGGACACTTTTATAAAAGAGAAGCCAAGTCTGTGGAATGAGGATATCGGGGTTTAATCACGGCATAGCGTAAATTGACGCATGACATAGGATTAAAGAGTTTGTTTTCAATTTCTTTTAAAACAATAATTAAAACGAATAAAGCCAAATAGGAATGATTGGAATAATGGGTGCAATGCCGGAAGAAGTAAATAATCTTCTCGATCAACTTAAAGATGTAAAATCAACCACAATAGGTATGAGAACCTATTATGAAGGGGTGCTATTTGCAAAGCCAGCCGTCATTGTTTTTTCTCGTTGGGGGAAAGTGGCAGCGGCTACAACCGTCAGCACATTGTTATTGAAGTTTAAGGTGACTGAACTTATTTTTACAGGAGTGGCCGGGGCAATTAATCACACGCTTAAAGTTGGCGACGTCGTTATTTCAGACAAACTATTTCAGCACGATATGGACGCTCGACCGTTGATGGCGCAGTATGAAATACCATTATTAAATAAATTGTTTTTTGAAACAGAGCAGGAGAAACAAGAGGAAGCAAAAGCTGCTGCAGAAAGGTTTTTAAAGAATATAAAAAAAACAATTTCTTCAGAAGATTTAGAAGAATTCAGAATAAAATCTCCAAGAGTAATTATTGGAAATATAGCCAGTGGCGACAGGTTTATAGCTTCTAATACTGATAAAAACATTATCGAAGAAGGATTACCCAACATTGCCTGTGTTGAAATGGAGGGTGCTGCTGTAGCACAAGTTTGTTATGAATTTGGAATTCCTTTTACTATTATCCGAACTATATCCGACGCGGCAGATACACAATCAGATATGGACTTCACCAAATTTATAGCTTCCATAGCAAGTAACTATTCCGAAGGAATTATTCGGGAGCTTTTTGAACATGAAAATGCTTAAATTACTATGCTTAGTTATTTTTTAGACTATGCAATAAATCCCGTTTAACTAGTAAGCTATAGCGTTATATATGAAACACAAATCATCTAGATTTTATTCGAAATTATCTATCGGAATTTTCCTTGCACTTCTTTGTTTCTTCACGTTTGGTCAATCAAGCCTTGATATAAATTGGCGGGAGAATTCTTCAGAAATCACAAATAATTTAATTCACGAGGAAGAGGGAGAAAATAGGCTGCTTCAAAATAAATTAAATGGTTTTAATTCTGAAACTGTAAGTCTTGTATCGTGGAATATTCAAGATTTAGGTCGCTCCAAATCCTCTGAAAGCATTTATGAAATTGCAAACATTCTACGCGATTTTGATGTTGTTGCCATACAAGAAGTAGTTGCTAAGGATCCCGCTGGCGCACAGGCCATTGCAAAAATCGCTGATGAACTTAACAGAATGGGAGCTAAGTGGGACTATCAAATTAGTAATCCAACCAAAAGCCCATCGGTTTATATGAGTGAGCGGTATGCTTTTTTGTGGAAGACGTCAAAAGTAACTATTGTTCATAAAGCTTATTTGGATGACGATTTGAAAGATTTGTGTTATAGGGAGCCTTACATAGGTGCCTTTAGGGTGAAAGGAAAGAATGAGCAGTTTTACGTGGTGAATTATCATTCACGAAAGTACGATGATAAACCAGAAGAGGAAATTGTACATTTTATCAATTATCCCGAACGGTTTCTTTCAAATAAAATTCTAATTGCTGGCGATTTCAACCTTAATGAACGTAACAAGGTATGGAAACCGTTCTATAATATAGGATTTAAAAGTGCTTTAAATAACGAAGCAACTACTTTAAAGCGAACATGTTTAAACGGAAGCTATCGCAATCACGATATCGACAATATATATTTTGCAGCCGGAATTGAATTGATTACTTCAGGTATTGTTGACTTTGTAAAAACTTGTGTAGCGTTAAAAGGTGCTAGAAAAATTTCAGATCATCTACCAGTATATTTAGAATTTAAAGTAATGTGAGTTTGTTACTAATACTCGTTATTGTCTTTGCATTTTTTATCTACAAATTAAGTTTCTATTGCATTCTTTTTTAAAATTGTGCGTTTTTATTCTTTTATATTTATATTGCAAAAAAAATAATTACTTAATTTAAAATTATATGAAAGTTGTTTATCAAAATTTAGTAAAATTGGTTTTGGTCGGTTTAATCGTTGCTTTTTCTTCTTGCAGTAAAAGTGATGATAATAGCAATGACAATCAAGGAAACAAGCTTCATTCTTACGACATGGTATTTCAGAATGAAACAGGGTCAAACACATTTAGGTATGCCTATGCTGGATCTATAACTAGTGCTATACAAGTTGGAAATTTTGATGAAGGAATAGGAAATTACGGAGCCTTGACGCTAAACTTTAATCACGATTCCAACAGTATAAAAGGAGGTTTTATTCTTAAAGAAAATGGAAACCCCTTAAATTTGGATTACAACGCTTATCAAAGCCGAGAAGGGTCTTTGCTAGAACTTCACGATACAGCGACCAACCGGATTTTTAGAGCTGTTTCAGGAACAGTTACTATAACCGGTAAAAATATTGAACAGTCGTCAAGTGCAATTCGTGCTGCAAGTTATACATTACAATTTGATGGCGATTTCGATATTTTTACTAGCAATGGCGAAATTATTCGGTGTACAGGAACAGGGTCGATAGCAGTAGGCCAGCCAATTCAGTAAACGCGCTACTTTTTTTATATTACTAAAGAATTACAATAAAAAAATTCGTGAATTTGTGGTAAGCCTTTAACCACGAATTCACGAATTTTAATTTCATCTACCAGAGTCGGATTCATATCTTCGATTAGTTTGAAATTCACTTCACTTCACTTCATCTTCGACTTCATCTTCACAGTGTTATTCAAATTTATAACTAACCCCAAACAACACATTTCCTTTGGGCATTGGCACCAAGTTGGCTTCTGAATATTCCGTATTAAAAATGTTATTTCCCGTTACAGAAAATTCAAATTGCTGTTGTTGATAATTTAGGGAAACATCGACAATATTATAATCGTCACCTTCGGTACGAGCAGCATATTTAAAGAGAATTGTTTGAGAAAAGTTTTTAAAAAATCGCGATTTAAAGTTGGCAACAAACTGATGCTTTAGTGAATTTATCGAATAACGGGAAAAAGGTAATGCTAGCTCCTTCACCTCATCGTCAATATAAGTATAGCCTAGGTTTATGCTTTGTTTTTTATTAGCCAAATTAAAGCTATAATCGATGGAAGCTTCAAGTCCTTTTGTATTTAAACTTCTAATATTGGTAGCCTGATACGATTCTTCCTCGGTGTTTTTCACAAAGTCGATGAGGTTCTTAGAATCTCTGTTGAAAAATACCAACGTTGCCCGCACTTTAGTTGAATTAAACTTAAAACCAATTTCTTCTGCAATAGCTTCTTCGGGTTTTAATTGATCATTGCCTAAAGTATTCGGGTCACTATAGTATAAATCGGTGTATGTAGGGATTCTATAGGTATAACCTGCATTGGCATACATTCTGAAGTTATCGGTTATATCGATTCCCGCATCAATTCCTGGAAAAAAATGAAACTTAAAGTCGGAATAATAAGCCAATGCCACTCCTGGCGTGAAATCGATACGTTCATTTAAAAACTTAAAACGCTGTTCTAAAAACCAAGTAGTCATTACTCTGGAATGATTTCCTAAATTGTTGCTCGACATATAAACTTTATCAAAACTAGCTCCGAAGCCAGTAATTCCAAGGTTTGATGTGTATGAACCGTTTATTTGCGCTCCAATTTTGTTGGAAATATGAAGGTTGCGATAGCCTGTTGGGTTTTGCCGGTTGTATAAATAAAGATCCTGATTTCTTCTCCAATAGATTTGTGGCGAAAGGGTTAACTTGTTAATTTGATATTTTGTTGAAAGCCCTACAACACTGGTTTGCGTCTCTTCGTATTGTTCTGTAGCGGCAGGAGTGGCATAAAATCCATTGGCTCCAAACTTTCTTTCGGAGAACGAAGCTAAGAGTTCAATAGGTCTATTTTCAGTATTGAATACACTTTTCAGGAAATAGTTCTGGTTATCGTAATCTGTATTGTGGCGATATCCTTCCGATGCGTTTCGGGAATAATGAACCAAATGGTTCGAGTTTTTAAAATTACTATTAGCGGTAACAGAAGCCCCTAATTGTTCGTATGAACCACCTTGTAATCCTACAGAAAGGTGATTATTGCTTTTTTTCTTTGTGATAATATTGACAGCACCGGTAAATGCATTTTGCCCATAAACACGTGCTGCGGGACCTTTAATGATTTCTATTCGTTCAATGACTTCCAGCGGTAAAGCGGCGTTTAATGTATGATGTCCCGTTTGCGAATCGTCCATTTTTATTCCGTCGATAAGGAGTAGGGTTTGGTCAAAACCACCGCCACGAATGTAAAGATCTGCTTGCATGCCGTCGGTTCCACGTTGGCGGATATCCAGTCCTGTTGTTTCCTGTAATAATTTAACTAACGAAGAGGCGGGACTTGCTTTAATATCTTCGGCTGTAATAACCGTAATCGTTCGTGAATCTTCTGAAAAAGGAATATCGATTCTGTTGGCTGAAACCACGACTTCGTTAAGTTGTTCTTGGGTTTCTGGATTTTCTTGCGCGGTGAGGAAGACTGGGATTAGAAAAAGTAGAAGTAAAGGTTTGTTAATCATTTTTGGTTTTTTAAAGTGGGCGAAAATACAAAACCTTAATTCTAAATTGTTCAAGAAATATCAACATATTTTACTTGAAAAGCCCTTTGTTCATTGCTATTGCTGTTTTATTTTTTTTGTAATTTGCGATATGTTTTTTTGCGAATGTTTAACTTTATTAACTAATAGTGTTTATGTTTACTTCAGCACTAGTTATAAAAGTATCAAGAGTGGTAAGAATAATTAATTAATTTAAAACCATTTGTTTATTACAGTCAGTAAACCAACCATCTATGAATAGAGTGATTTTATTTTTAACAATTATGGGGCTCCTTGCTAGTTCTGTTGCTAATGCCCAAGATACTAAGAGTGAAAAACCAACTTTACCCCAAGGCAAAAAGCCAAAAGTAGCCTTGGTTCTTAGTGGAGGAGGAGCAAAAGGATTAGCACATATTCCAACTTTACAAGCGCTCGACTCGTTGGGGATTGTGCCAGATTTAGTTGTTGGTAATAGTATGGGGAGTATTGTTGGAGCACTTTACGCAATGGGTTACTCTGGAGATAGTATTCATGGAATTTTACAAAAAACAAACTGGGATGAATTGATGAGTGGTGGTATTTCATTACAAAACGTGAGTCCTGAAGAAAAGGCTGAATTTGGACGCTATGCCATTGAAATGGATTGGGTAGAGGGCAATCTACGACTTGGTAATTTTTTAGTAAATGATCAGAGTTTAAGAGAGTTTATCTCCATCCTTACCTTTCCCGTGTATGACGTAACCGATTTTGACGATTTGGAGATTCCTTTTAGGGCTTTAGCAACAGACATTGTAAACGGAAAGGAGGTAGTCTTAAATAAAGGTTCCTTAGCCCTAGCAATGCGAGCCAGTATGTCAATTCCAGGAGTGTTTCAAGCTGTTCCTTATGAAGAAACTCTGTTGATAGATGGCGGACTTTTAAATAATTTTCCGGTAGATGTAGCCAAAAATATGGGAGCGGATATTATTATTGGTAGTGATGTAGGAGATAAGCCATTTACGAAGGAAACTCTTAATAAAATTCCTAAATTAATGTCTCAAGCAACCATGTTGAATAGTAATATAAAAAGACCTGAGAACAGAGCCCTTTGTGATATTTTGATCGATCATAGCGGTAAGTTATCTTATTCAACCGCAGATTTTAATAAAGCGAATATTTTATACGAAGATGGAAAAAAAGCTTTAAGTGAAAAGATTGATACGCTTACGGCATTGTCCACAATGTTAAAGCAGTATGAGCAACGTACGGTTAGCGCACCAAAAAAGCGAGGTAAGTTTAGTTTAGATACGATTACTTATAATGGTATAAGTAAAGAAAATTTTGCACTGGTGAAAGCACATGCAAATATAGAAGTAGATACACTTTATTATATTGAAGACGTGATAGCTGGAGTTAATAGAGCTATGGGAACAACTCTTTTTACGCAAATAGCGTATGATTTAGATATTGATGAGAATGAAGTAGCCTTGCACTTAAACGGTGTTGAGCGTTCGCCTCATCAATTAAAAGGCGGTCTTCATTATGATGGATACCACGGCATTGGAGTTGTTTTTAATTACACAGGAAGGAATATTATAGGCAATGCATCGAGAACTTTGATAACTGCAGACATTGCCGAACAACCTAAATTAAGACTACAGTATCAAAAGAATTTTGGGCACGATAGAAACTGGTGGTGGCGTGCTGAATTGTATGGACAACAGCTAAAACAAAAGGTATTTCTAAAAGGGGAATACGTTGAAAATGTTAGAAATAGATATCATCTTTTCGACAACCAAGCCAATTGGAATATAAGTCCACTTCGAAGTTATATTGGGATTGGGTTAAAATATGACAACACCAATATTAAACCGACTGTTAATCCTGAATTTAACGAGAACTTATTCAAGTTTAGTTATTACAACAATTACGATATTGAGTTGTATGCACATTATGACTATAATAGCATGAATCAAGTTCATTTTGCAACTAAGGGAACACACCTGAAAAGTTACCTAGGAAGATCTTTATATGGCAATTTAAATGTAGTTTTTACAGATAATACGATTCCAGATTATGACGGAGCTACAAATGGCTTTACACGTCTGGGAATTGATGCAGATAAACGATTTGGCTTGTCAGATAAAGTTGTAACCGTTCTCGGATTGTCTGGACATTTTATTTTTGAAGATACTAAAACAGGTGATGAGATTCTATTTTCTGATGCAACTTTGAATTCTAAGTATTTTCTTGGCGGAAATGTAAACGCAGCGAGAAGTGCTTATCACGTTTTTCCTGGGTTGCAAGAGGAGGAGTTGGTTGTAAGTCAGTTTATAAAGTTAACTATAGCAATGCAAATTAATGCGATGAATAATATTTACATTACACCCCATATAAACGCCGCTTCAATCGGGTTTGGAGATTTTGGAGATTACATTAATAACGCTATAAATTCTGATGCAAAATGGTCTGAAGCCGCTGAATCCAGCTATTTAATTTCAACAGGAACTACATTTTCATATAATTCGCTGCTCGGACCTATAAATTTTGATGTTTCTTGGGTCAATAATATAGATAAACTTCGATTTTTTATCGGCATTGGATTTCATTTAAATGCTTCAAATTAAATGATTAACTGAACACAGATTTACGATAAACTCAATAAAATGTAAATATCTGGTCTGTACCTTAATCTAAATATTGAAGGTCTGTTTTCATTTTGTCTTCTGTAGGCCTTAAAAATATCACATAGATAATTATAAATAGTCCGAAGAGTGTGAATTGAGGAGCTAGAAATAATATTAAGAAGGCAGCCCCTTCCAAAATAGCCCATCGAATAATTGATGCAGTTTGATAAGTTCCAAAATTATCTTCTAAGGGTAGGGTTCTATCTACTTGCTTTAATTGCTGGTTGAATAATATATTTCCAAGGGCAAAAGCTGCTACGGGAATAAATAAATAGACACTTGACGACGACCCTATAGATGGAAAATCAAGGATTTCTAAGGAGATGTTGCCTATAAATAAATAGACCAAAAGTATACCAGCACAAATTGCTATATGAATAATCTTTAGTGTTCTGATTTTAGCTGACATAGGGGACTGGGGTTAACGTTTGGTAATTTATTTTATAACCTATTTTATTAATGTTTGAAATTTTGACTCACTAAATCAATCATTCATTCAGAATTGAATTGGCTGAATGATTTGCATCATTTTAACTTGTGTTTTTTATGAATCTTGGCTGATGAAACAATCCTGTCCTAAATAAATTTTGTTGTCCATTTGAAAAGTTTTTTAATTTTTTTCGACCTCTTTTCTTTTTTGCATCGCCCAAAAAAGAAACAAAAAAGTCTAGGCTGACGAAACTTTATCTAAATTTATCATTCGGCAGCTAAATTTTAGGAACTCGCTTTGATATTTCTTGCTAAATATAAAAATTTATAATGCTCAAACAGCCTAAAATTTTTAACGCTGCTCTCATTTCAAATTTTACGATAAATTTCCGATAGGCCGATTTGACATTTAATTTTCAACCCCTTAAAACATTAAACCTCCAAAAATATTAATAAAATAAGGTGTTTTGCAGAGATTAGTAAAAACGTTTAGGACGCTATTGCTGATGAAACATTTTTTCAAATATAGAAAAGTTACAACACCTAGTAACGAAAAAAAGAGAGAAGCCAGTGGTGGGCTTCTCTCTTCAGTTAAAATAGTGAACATTTGAAGTGTTAATTCTTTAGTCCTTTTATTTTTTTGCGCAGGCCAATGCAAGCTCCAGCAATCAATCCAATACTTAGGAAACCATCGATTGGGGCATCTGGAATATTAGGATCTCCCCCAGGCAACCCTATTTGTGCATTTGCAGTTAAACTACCAACAATCAGTAAACCAGTAAATAGGAGTACTGCTTTTCTGTTAATAAATCTCTTTTCTGTTCTCATAACTTGATTTTTATTTTAAATATAACAATTATTTTTTAAATTGTTATGTTTTAATCAATTTATATGTAATAATTTCTCCACCGTGTTTCAGTGTAACCATATAAACACCTGAAGCTATAGTATCGCCCATTGGTACAATTATCGTATTATCACGACACTCCAAAGTCTTTTCAGAGATACTTCTTCCAGTCAAGTCGCTGATGCTAACTGTTAGCTCTTCTCCGTTTAAATTTGGCGCATTAATATAGAATAGGTTTCCATTTAATGGGTTAGGGAAGAGGCTGATTCCTGAAAGCAGACTATTGTCGTCTATAGCTAAACGTTGTTCTGCTCCTATAATGAATCGATCGGTTGCAGCACTTAATGGTTCGTCGCCATCAACTTTAAAAAGGTGAATGGCAAAATACTTTGGGTAAACCTGCATTTACTTTTTTGGTTATCTTTAATTCCATTTACTACAGCTTGGATAGGCGAAAGTTATACAGACGTGCTACCGGTATTATCCTATGGCGTAGTATTGTTGTTTTGTGCAATTGCTTATTTTATCTTGCAAGCACAAATCATAAAATCACACGGCGAGGAGTTTCCATTAAGAAAAGTTGTTGGCTCAGATAGAAAAGGAAAAATTTCAATAGTTTTTTATTTACTAGGAATTGTAACTGCTTTATTGCATCCTTTGGTATCAATAGCTTTTTACGCTATTGTTGCAATTATGTGGCTTATACCCGATAGACGGATTGAGCAAAGTTTATGATGTAGTTTTTTAAGCTAAAAAATAATTAAATATGAGTGCCGTCAAAACCTATCAAAAAGTAAATGCTGATCACAGGAATGTGAGTTTTGGGATATCTAAAATGGAGGATATTTACACAAAACGAAACGGAGAAGTTGACGAGCCTCATAGACACAATTACTACACGGTTTTAATTATCAACAAGGCAAAAGGAGAGCATAAAATTGACTTCAACACCTACGACTTGTCCAACAAACAGATTTACTTTGTAGCTCCAGGGCAAGTACACCAAGTTATTGAAACGGAAAAGTCTATTGGTTATGCAATGACATTTTCGAATCAGTTCTTAGTAGAAAATTCTATTCCCTTATCGTTTATAGACAGTTTGAATCTTTTTCAAAACTACGGTCAAAGTCCGCCGTTAATGCCAAATGAAACTCAATTTAGGGCGATAGAAGGTTTTGCTCAAAACATTTTTAATTTATTCAATAGCGATTCAGCAATGAAGAATTTGTCTATTGGTGCATTTTTAAAGCTTCTTTTAATAGAATGTAATAATATTTGTTCTATTAACCCAATCGAATCTGATGTTGATTCTTCTGGAGATAATTTAATTAGGGCGTTTAAAAAAGTGGTAGATGCTAACTATAAAAAGGAACATGCTACAACATTTTACGCTAATGAACTTCATATTTCACCAGATCATTTAAACCGCACAGTAAAAGCGAGAATAGGTAAAACGGCAAAAGATTATATTCAAGCAAGAATTATTACCGAAGCAAAAAGACTACTCTATTTTACAGACTTGGCGAATAAAGAAATTGCATACGAATTGGGTTTTAGTGAGCCAGCAAACTTCAGTGCGTTCTTCAAAAAAAAACACGCAGGTTTCTCCTTCAAATTTTAAGAAAGTAGCGGTTTAGTCTTAAAACATCGGATTTTCATAAGTCTATCCCTGTTTTTCATATTCCACAGACTACTAGCAGGTTATATATTTGTACTACACTTTTAAAGCAAAGAATATGGACCGTAAGAAGTTTATAAAAAAAGCCCTTTTAACAGGGATAGTTGGGACTGTTGCACCGCAATTACTTAAAGCAACGGATAGCCAATACACAAAATCTACTCACGATACATTGATGCAAAAAGTAGGATTTAATCATTTACCCAATATAAATATACTTACTATGAATACAATAATTCACAAAGCAGAAACAAGAGGAAGCGCAAACCACGGTTGGTTAAACTCACACCATACTTTTAGCTTCGCAAATTATCACAATCCGGAGCGCATGAATTTTGGCGTACTGCGTGTTTTAAATGACGATACGGTAGCCGCAGGAATGGGGTTTGGAACACACCCACACGACAATATGGAAATTATTTCAATTCCATTAGAAGGCGATTTGGAGCATAAAGACAGTATGGGAAATGTTGCTGTAATTAAAGAAGGTGACGTTCAAGTGTTGAGTGCAGGAACTGGAATCACGCATTCAGAATACAACAAAAATAAAGACAAGGAAGTGAAGTTTCTTCAAATATGGATTTTCCCTAAAAAGAAGAATTTAGCACCTCGTTATGACCAAATTTCAATTAGGGATATCGCAAAAAATAATGAGTTTTACCAAGTACTTTCTCCAAACAAAAATGACCAAGGCGTTTGGATTAATCAAGACGCGTGGTTTCATATTGGGAAATTCACCAAGGGCAATTCGGATGAATACAAAATCAAAAAAGAAGGAAATGGTGTTTACGCTTTCATCCTTGAAGGAGATGTGGAAATTAATAATCAAAAACTTTCCAAAAGAGATGGAATGGGCATTTGGGATACAGATTCTATTAATGTAAAAGCAACTGAAAACGCGCGCGTACTGTTAATGGAAGTGCCAATGTCTTTATAACGAACAAATTCATTCATACATTAACTTCAGAAAAACATAAAATGGAAATAATCATAAAAGAACAAGAAAGTAAAGGTTTTGCAATGGCTCGTGAGGACGGAAAAAGAGCTGGAGAAATGACTTATTCCATACCTGCTTCAGATTTTATTATCGTAGACCATACAGAAGTAGCCCCAGGTTTTGAAGGCAAAGGAGTGGGCAAGCAATTGTTGTATAAAATTGTTGAAATGGCACGAGAAAAAAACCTTAAAATCTTACCATTATGCCCTTTCGCTAATGCTATGTTTAAGAAGTTACCAGACATACAAGACGTATTAAAAAAATATTAAATCAGATTAATTAATAACAATTAAAAATAAATAAAATGAAAAACACAAATTGGACATTAGACAACACACATTCAGAAATCGCTTTTAAAGTAAAGCATATGATGATTTCAACCGTAACAGGTCATTTTGAAGATTTTCAGGCAACTGCAAAAACAGATGGTGACGATTTTAACGGTGCAGTTTTAGAGTTTAGCGCAAAAACAGCATCCATAAACACCAAAAACAAAGATAGGGACGCGCATTTGCAATCGGACGATTTCTTCAACTCTGAGAAGTTTCCTGAAATGAAATTTGTTTCAAAATCATTTAATGGGGATAAATTGGTAGGAGACTTAACAATTAGGGACATAACCAAAGAAGTTACATTAGATGCTGAGCTTAATGGTGTTGCAGTAGACCCTTATGGCCAAACAAAAGCTGGGTTGGAAATTAGAGGAGAAGTTAGTAGAAAAGATTTCGGCCTAACTTGGAACGCTGTTACAGAAGCTGGAAGCATTGTAGTTTCTGACAAGGTGAAATTGGTGGTTGACGTACAATTCACTAAGCAAGCATAAGATAAATGCAATTAGTAGATAATCTAAAATGGCGTTATGCCACCAAGAAGTATGATGCTTCCAAAAAAGTGTCAGAAAAAGATATAAACTACATAAAAGAGGCAGTCCAATTAACTGCCTCTTCTTATGGATTACAGCCATTTAAAGTTTTGGAAATTAAAGATCCAGCTTTAAAAGAAGCGTTAAAACCTTTATCCTGGAATCAGTCACAAATTACAGATGCTTCCCATTTATTTGTGTTTTGCAATAAAATTAAGGTGACAGACGAAGACGTAGATGGGATGATGCAACTAAGAGCTAAAACAAATAACATTCCAATCGAAAAAATTTCTGGCTATGGCGAGTTTGTAAAAGAAAAAATGAAGGAAAAATCGGATGTCGAAATGTTTCATTGGACAGCCAAACAAGCTTATATGGCATTGTCTACCGCATTAATTGCGTGCGCCGAGCTGCAAATTGACGCCACGCCAATGGAAGGCTTTGATGCTGAAGATTACAACATAAAATTAGGTTTAAAGGAAAAAGGACTCAATGCGAGTGCTTTGCTAGCAGTGGGATATAGATATGCTGATAACATAGCTCAAAACAATAAAAAAGTAAGAAAGCCTATTTCTTCACTTTTTGAGCTACTTTACTGATCTCATTTAAGCTATTTTAAAGTTGATAATTACTAAAAAACGGTTGTAGTTTATGTTTAAATTGTTTTTTGTTTCATTAAACTCATAAACTTTTGTAAAAGTCTTTCTTGTGGCAAACTTCTTGCTTAACTATGATGTGGCAACTTCTGAAATGATAAGTATATTGACAGAAGAACACAAATGAAACAGTAACAAAAATCAACAAAAAAATGATAAAGAATATTCTAACAATCGCAGCTTTAGGAGCTTTATTATTAGCTTCTTGTAAAGAAACACCAAAACAAGAAAATGCAGAAGTTACAACCACAGAAACAGTTGAAATAACGTCTGATGATTTTGTAACTACTACAACCATCGATAAAGATGGTAAAGAATTAGAAGTTGTATTTAACAATACTCAAGGCACAGCAACTTTTGTATTTGAAGGAGAAACCGTTGAACTCCCTCAGCAACAAGCTGCATCGGGTTTTTGGTACCAGAACGATAAGTACGAATTACGCGGAAAAGGAAATAACCTTCAGTTAAAAAAAGATGGAAAAGTAGTTTTTGAACATGAAGACGATATTGTTCAATCTACCCTGAAGGACAAAGACGGACAAACACTCGATATAACATTCAACAACACCGAAGGCACCGCCAAAGCTTACCTTAACGGCGGCGAGCAGATAGATTTAGTGGCAGAGAGAGCGGCCTCTGGAATATGGTATAAAAACGATCAATACGAATTGAGAGGAAAAGGAGAAAGCGTAGAATTAACTAAAAACGGAAAAACAGTATTTAAAAATTAAGGATTCAAGGTAATCGCTCTAAACAAGAATAAAAACAAGGGTCGAGCTAGTTATAGTTGGGCCCTTTTTAATTGGCGTACATGTTTATTCCAATCATATCACGCATAATATAATTTCATGATTGAAAGTTTTGAAAGCGTTAGTAGGGTAGAAGTGAAGAGAGGAAGCATTCTTTTAGTCCATTCTTTAACATATAACATGGATGTGGCCGCTTAATTTCAGTTACATTTACCGCATAAACGAATTAGTAAGCTTATCTTTTTTTAATTTCTACCCAATTTTAAATAAACCTTCGCTTCCTTTTATACATAAACAATCACAGTATAATGGGCGTTTTATGGTCAAGACCAGCAGGGTTAATAGTAAATATTCTCCACAAAAGTTTTCATCTTAATCAATTCACTATTTGCGGCTTCTTGTTTATAGCACTGGCTATCCCTTATACCTTTTGTAATTTGGAATGCGAAAGGCAAAGGATTGAGAAGGGGTTTACGCATCAAGAAATTTCAATTAAAACACAGTAAAAGAATCATGTTAAAAGAATTTATAAACAAACTATTAAATAAAAAAACAGAAGTAATGAAAGAAGGTACAGTAAAATTTTTTAACGAAGCCAAAGGTTTTGGTTTTATTAAAGTAACAGACACAGATCAAGATATTTTTGTCCATTCAACTAATCTTATAGACAATATCCGTGAGGATGATAAAGTACAGTTTGAAGTTGAGCAAGGAGATAAAGGTCTTAGCGCAGTAAAAGTACGATTGTTGTAATAGAACACCATTCTAATCAGTTATTAATAAAGTCGTTTAAAGCAATTTAAGCGGCTTTGTTATTTTAATTTTGTTGAGAAGTATGCTGCAAACACTCGTTCCGTGAAATAGTTAGTATCTTTGGAATAGGATAAAATTGCAATTTTCCTGAATAAGGATAACACTACATTCCAAATAATAATTATGAACGCACAGAAAAGCCTTTTACGCGATTGGTGTAAGCCTAAAACGAATACCATAGAGGAATTTCTCGAAAGTAAGAAAGTACGGCCCACAGCGATGCGCCTATTGATTTTCCGATTTCTTTTGGAAAAGCAAACCGCTGTTAGTCTGGGCAACATTGAAGCATATTTTGATAATTGCGAACGCACTACCTTGTACCGGACCTTAAAGACTTTTGAGGAAAATGGAATCGTCCACCAAATTGATGACGGTACAGGAATTTCAAAATACGCGCTGTGTGAACCAGGTTGTAATTGCCAAATTGAACAGGATTTACATCTACATTTTCACTGCACTAATTGCAATGAAACAGTCTGCCTAACCCAATATAAAATCCCTCACATCAACCTTCCTGATGGATACGAAGCCAAAGACGTAAATTTAGTGGTAAAAGGAGTCTGTAAACAATGCAACCTCAAATAAGCCTATCTTTATTTTTTCAAATTAATCACTCGGCAATCCCCTGTTAATGAACTTGTTAATTAACATGAGTTAAAGTGATAAATAATATTAAAAATTTGATGTAATAAAATTTTTAAAATATTTTCTCTAGTCTCTAGTCTCTAGTCTCTAGTCTCTAGTCTCTAGTCTCTAGTCTCTAGTCTCTAGTCTCTAGTCTCTAGTCTCTAGTCTCTAAAGCGGAATATTCCCGTGTTTTCTATTTGGCCTTATAACCTCCTTGGTTTCCAACATAGCAAAAGCTTTCAGGAGTTTTCTACGAGTTTCCCTTGGCTGAATTACTTCGTCAATAAAGCCACGTTGAGCAGCTTTAAACGGGTTTGCAAACTTTTCGGCATATTCGGCTTCTTTTTCTGAAAGTTTTAAGGCAGGGTCTTCCGCAGCAGCGATTTCTTTTCTGAAAATAATCTCACTCGCACCTTTTGCGCCCATTACTGCAATTTCGGCTGTTGGCCACGCGTAATTCATGTCAGCGCCAATGTGCTTGCTATTCATTACATCATAAGCACCTCCGTATGCTTTTCTGGTAATAACGGTAACTCTTGGCACGGTTGCCTCACTTAAGGCATAAAGCAGTTTTGCGCCGTTTAAAATGATGCCATTCCATTCTTGGTCGGTTCCAGGTAAAAATCCAGGTACATCCACCAAAACCAGCAACGGAATGTTGAAACAGTCGCAGAAACGCGTGAAGCGAGCACCTTTTATAGAACTATCTACATCTAAAACTCCAGCCAAACTCATTGGTTGATTGGCTACAATACCTATACTGCGTCCGCCAAGTCGTGCAAAGCCAACTATAATGTTATCTGCGTAGTCTTTATGAACTTCAAAGAAAGAGTCTTCGTCTATAATTCCTTTTATAACATCGTGCATGTCATAAGGCTTGTTTGCAGAATCTGGAACGATGGTTTCGAGCTCATCTCTATATTCCTCCTGAATCTCATAAGGAAGTTTTTCAGGAACCATTTTGTTGTTTTGGGGCATATAGCTAAGCAGAGTCTTAACTTGTTCCAAACACACAATGTCATTGGCTGCAGTAAAATGCGTTACGCCACTTTTAGTTGCGTGTGTCCGAGCACCTCCAAGTTCTTCGGAAGTTACAGTTTCATTTGTTACTGTTTTAACCACATTGGGTCCTGTAACAAACATATAGCTGCTGTCCTGAACCATTAACGTGAAATCGGTCATAGCAGGGGAATACACTGCTCCACCGGCGCAAGGTCCCATAATGGCCGAAATCTGTGGGATTACTCCCGAAGCCTGAACGTTTCTATAAAAAATATCGGCATAACCACCCAAGGAGCGAACTCCTTCTTGAATACGTGCTCCGCCGGAATCATTCAAACCAATGATTGGAGCGCCCACACTCACAGCGTGATCCATTACTTTGCAGATTTTCTCTGCGTGAGTTTCAGATAATGCGCCTCCAAAAACCGTGAAGTCTTGAGCAAAAACATAGACTAATCGGCCATCGATTGTTCCGTATCCTGTAATCACACCGTCGCCATAATAGACTTCATCTTGCATATTGAAATCTGTAGTTCTGTGGGTAACGAGGATGCCCATTTCTTCAAAAGAGCCTTCGTCCAATAAATATTCAACACGTTCCCGTGCTGTAAGTTTTTTCTTTTGGTGCTGTTTTGCAATTCGTTTTTCTCCGCCGCCCATTTTGGCTTCAGAAATCATTTCGTGCAGTTTTTTATTGTTGTCGGTCATATTAATTCCATTAAAACCCCAAAGGTTTTAAAAACCTTTGGGGTTTAGTTTTTTATTTCGGTAATCGAAGTACTCCTGAATCTTTTAAATATTGTTTTAAAGCAATAAGAGCAGCAACTTTGGCCTCTTCCTCATTATTGGCTTGTATCTTTTCTTCTGAATAATGATGCTTAACAAAGTTGGTGTCGAAGTTCCCACTTCGGAAGGCTTCGTGCTTAAACACATACTTTCCAAAGGGTAGGGTAGTACTCACTCCCTCAACGTTATAGTTGGAAATTGCTTCTAGCATTAACTGCATTGCTTCATTTCTGGTTTTTCCATAAACAATCAATTTTGAAAGCATCGGATCATAGTGAATAGGAACCTGCATGCCTTCAGTAAATCCATCGTCTACACGAATATTTTTCGCACTTGGCGGGCTGTAAACTTCAAGCTTTCCTACGCTTGGCATAAAATTATTCAACGGATCTTCAGCATAAACCCGAAGTTCGAAAGCGTGACCAGTTATTTTTAAATCTTCTTGCACAAATGCAAGCTTCTGGCCATTGGCAATATGGATTTGTTGTTCCACCAAATCGAGCCCTGTAATAAGCTCAGTAACGGGGTGTTCTACTTGAAGGCGAGTGTTCATTTCTAAAAAATAGAAGTTGAGGTTTTCGTCTAAAAGAAACTCGACTGTTCCAGCGCCCACATAGTCGCAAGATTTGGCAACTTTTACCGCTGCAGCCCCCATTTGTTCCCTTAATGTGGGGGTGAGTACAGCAGAAGGGGCTTCTTCTACCACTTTTTGGTGACGACGCTGAATGCTGCAATCCCGCTCGAATAAATGTACTGTATTTCCGTACTTATCAGCTAAAACTTGTATTTCAATATGTCGTGGAGAAGTGACGAATTTTTCGATAAAAACGGAGCCATCACCAAATGCGTTTTCTGCTTCACTGATAGCGCGTTTCATCTGTTCTTCAAATTCCTTTTCATTTTCAACGATACGCATTCCTTTTCCACCACCACCAGCTGAAGCTTTAATGAGGATAGGGAAGCCAATTTCTTTGGCGATATTTTTTGCTGCCTTTACATCTGTAATAGCTTCATCAGTGCCTGGAACCATTGGGATATCGTAAGCTTTCACGGTGTCTTTTGCCGCTAATTTGCTTCCCATAACGCGAATGGCGTGCGATTTAGGCCCTATGAAAATCATTCCGCTTTCTTCAACTTTTTCAGCAAAGTCAGCATTTTCACTTAAAAAACCATATCCAGGATGAATTGCGTTTACATCTAACTCTTTTGCAATTTTTATAATGTTATTGCCTAATAAATACGATTCGTTTGAAGGGGGTGGACCTATACAAACGGCTTGGTCGGCAAACTTTACATGTGGTGCATCCCTATCTGCTTCAGAATATATAGCAACCGTGGCGATGCCCATATTCTTAGCCGTTTTCATGATTCGAAGCGCGATTTCGCCACGATTGGCAATCAGTATCTTTTTAATCATTTTTTTGGAATTCAATTAGTAATTTTCCTTTATCAACCGTGTCGCCTTTGGCAATATAGACAGATTTTATAACGCCATCTCTAGGGGCAGTGAGTGCGTTTTCCATTTTCATAGCTTCCAAAACGCATAAATAATCGCCTTGTTTCACTTCATCGCCAGTTGCTACGGTTACCTCTAAGATAATTCCAGGCATAGGCGCAAGCACTTCGTCTTCAACAGAAGCATTTCCGAGTGATAGCCCCATTTCTTTAATTAACCGGTCGAGAGGTGTTGCAATGTTAACTGTATACGAATTACCGTTAACTTTCACGGTGTACACCCTGTTAAGAAAATCTTCTTTTACAATTGCTGCAGAAAAAGACTTTTGATTGTGTAGAATATGGATTTTTTCTTTTTTCGTTCCCGCCTCAACTTCTGAGAAGATTAACTGATTTAATTTAGTGGCATCGTCAACTCCTAGCTCGAATTGATAATTTTCGTCCACTGAAATACTATATTGATGTTTCATGTGTATAAAATATTTGATAAAGATAAGATTTGTTTAAGGTATCGGCAAAAGGGTGAAGTGCCTGATTTGAAAATATTTTTCAGAAAAAATCAACCTTTTTTACTTTTGATTTGTTTAATTTCTGAAAATGAGTAGTTTGTGTGATTAAAGGTACTTTATAATTTATAGAAGTTAATTACTTTCTGGGTGTAGAATCATTGCCTTTTAGCTTTACGAATTTTTCAGCGATTTTTTAAGCTGTCAGGAAAAAACCTTACCGAAAAAAGGGGTTTTTCCTGTTTTTTGAAGTACTAATGACGCTTTCCTTTTGATTTTCATTAAATTCGTGGGACTAATTTAAAACAAAACCAAAAATGAAAAAGCCATTTAATTGCATTACAGTTGCCGAAGCAAAAGAATTACAAGATAATTGGATGAAAACTCGGGCTTTGTATATAGAAAAGGAGCTAGGTGCGCCCGATTGCTGTGAGTTTTTATTTAGTGTAGATGAATTGCAAGCGTTTTTGGATTACGTTAAGGCAGGTTCTGGTAATCAGACTCCGGGAATCCGAATTTATTTTGGGGCGTACGGTACTGGAAAACGAGATAAAGCAACTGTGTTTTTAGCGCCAACATTGGGAGTAACCGTGGGGTCTGAAAATAATTATAAACTGGAACCTATAAATAGGTCTTTACAGGGCATGCCTCCCAAAATCTATTAAAAAATTGGAATTATCCGATATATTATTTTTTCCTCTCTCTACGATCTGTATAGAGGTGTTAGCAGCTTTGTCCGGAACTTATTATTTAAAAAAAAGTAGTTCTCGGTCTAAGAATTCTAAATATTTAGTTTTATTTCTGTGGTTTACCGTGCTTGTAGAAATTGTAGCATCTTATGTTATAGTTGCTTACTATTCTAATTACAACTACTTTGGATTTGTAGAGGGAACACCATTTAAAAATAATTATTGGTTATACAACATTTACAATGTATTAAGTTTTTCGTTTTTTTCTTTTTACTTCACCTCTTTTTTAAAAAACAAATATTCAAAAATCACTTTTTATGGGCTAATCATCACATTTGTTGTAGCCTCTATGGCGGTAATTTTGAGTACAAATACCTTTTTCGAAACTACGCCTCAAATAGTTTCGTTATCAGGCACTTTACTGTTGTTTTTTAGTGTGATTTTCTTCTATTTTGAATTGCTTAGAAGTGATATGCTATTGCAACTTAAGAGTTTTCTGCCTTTCTACATTTCGGTAGGGGTTTTGGTGTTTAATTTGTGTATTGCACCCATCGATATCTTGTCTCAACATTTTAATATAACAGATGGCAACGATTTATTTGTTAAATTGCACTTAAATGTATTATTTTTTGCAAACATTTTTACTTATAGCACCTTTACGCTTGGTTTTTTAATATGCTCGAGAAAGAAGAAATTTTACTAATAGTATACTTTATTACCGTAATTTTCCTTCTGGTTATATTTGTTGTTGTGTTTTTTATAGCATTCCAACGAAGAAAAAACAAGCTTCTAAAAGAACGATACGAGGTTGCACAACGCTATCAAACCGAACTGGCTAATTCCCGGATCGAAATTCAAGAACAAACATTCAAAAACATTGCTTGGGAATTGCACGATAATGTTGGGCAACTATTATCTGTTGCAAATATGCAATTGAATATTTTAAAACAAACTGTTCCAGAAAATTTTCATCAACAAATTTTAGAGACTAAAGGAGTTATACAAGAAAGTGTTCAGGAAATCCGCTCACTTTCTAAAGTGTTAAACAACGATGTTGTCCTGAAAAATGGACTTTTGGAGTCATTGCAATTAGAGATGGATAGATTTAAGCGCTTAGGCTACTTGGACGTTTCCTTGGAAATTGTTGGAGATATTGTGCCAATAAATAAAGCTTCTGAAATTATTATATTCCGCATTTTACAGGAATTTCTTTCAAATGTGCTTAAACATGCTAAGGCTTCAAATTTATTCGTAAGTTTGGACTATAAGGAAGATTTTCTTGAAATCACAGCTACCGATGATGGGGTTGGCTTTGATACATCGCTAAAAACAAGTAGTTCGGGTATGGAGACGATGAAAAGCCGTGCAGCACTTCTTAAAGCTTCATTTTCAGTAACATCTAAGCCAGGGGATGGAGCCAAATTATTTTTGAGATACAATTATAAAAATGCAGGATAAACCTTTACAATATAAAGTTGGAATTGTAGATGACCACGCTCTATTCGCTTGTTCTTTGGAAAGACTTATTAACTCATTTCCAAATTTTGAAGTTTCATTTAATCTTCGGAATGGCTTTGAACTTCAAAAGAAGCTAGGACAGGACGGGGTCACCCCAGATATTGTTTTATTAGATATTAATATGCCTGTATTAAATGGCTTTGAAACCGCAGAATGGCTCTGTAAAACGCATCCGAGTGTTCAGTTTTTGGCATTGACAATGGATGATGAAGAAACTAGTATTATAAAAATGTTGAGAAATGGGGCCAAAGGATATCTGCTGAAAGATATTGAACCAGAATATTTGCTGCGTGTTTTAAATGAAGTTATCGACAACGGATATTACCATTCAGATAAAGTTTCGGAAGCCTTGCTTCACTCTATTGGCTATTCTGAAAATGAAGAATTATTAAATTTTAAAGAACAAGAAATAGCCTTTATAAAACTTGCATCTTCTGAAATGACTTATAAAGAAATTGCCGAAAAAATGAATTTAAGTCCAAAAACAATTGACGGTTACCGTCAAGAACTTTTTCGAAAATTAAATATTAAAAACAGGGTAGGATTGGTAATGTTTGCCATAAAACATGAAATCGTAAAGCTCTAGCTACAAGCATTCCAAATAGGGTCATCTAAAGTAGAAGTTTCAAATACCATTTCTTCTTTTAACACAGGATGAACGAGGGTTAGTTTTTTGGCGTGTAGGTGAATACTACCGTCTGCATTGCTTCTATCGAATCCGTATTTTAAGTCACCTTTTATCGGACTCCCGATGGCCGAAAGCTGCGATCTAATTTGATGATGTCTACCGGTTTCAAGCACTATTTCGAGTAAGCAGTAATTCTTTAATTGTTTTAGCACTTTGTAATGAAGTATGGCTTTTTTGCTATCAGGAACTTCTTTGTTGTGTGCATACGATTTATTCTGCTTTGGATTTCTTTTTAAATAATGAACTAGCGTTGCTTCTAATTGTGAGGGTGTGTTCTTTACAATTGCCCAATATATTTTTTCAGTTTCCCGTGCAGAGAACATTTTGTTTAATCGAGCCAAAGCTTTTGAGGTTCTCGCAAAAACTACAATTCCGCTGGTAGGTCTATCTAATCTGTGTACAACACCTAAAAATACGGCTCCTGGCTTATTGTATTTTTCGGCGATATATTCTTTAACTACTTCGGATAAAGGCATATCACCCGTTTTATCTCCCTGAACAATATCGCCTGGGCGTTTGTTTACTACAATTAAGTGATTGTCTTCATATAAAACCTGAAGATTATCTTTGGAGCTATGGGTTTTTGTGGGTGAAATTGGAAGTTGATTTGTGGTTTGTAGTTTATTATTTTTAAATTCTGTTAATCGTTAATCGTTAATCGTCAATCATCTAATATTGTTCGCTTTCATTTGGGAAATCACCACTTTTTACATCGGCGCTATATTGACTGAAAGCACTTCTCATTTCGGTATATAAATCTAAATATCTTCGCAAAAAACGAGGGTTAAATTCGTGTGTCATCCCAAGCATATCGTGGGTTACTAACACTTGGCCGTCTACTCCGTGTCCGGCACCAATGCCAATAACCGGAATGCTAATGGTTTCAGCGACTTTTTGTGCAAGTTTTGCAGGTACTTTTTCTAAAACTATAGCAAAACAACCTGTTTTTTCGAGAAGTAAGGCGTCTTCAATTAGCTTTTCAGCTTCAGCTTCTTCTTTTGCTCGAACTGTGTAGGTTCCAAACTTGTATATGGATTGTGGGGTTAACCCTAAATGGCCCATTACCGGGATTCCTGCATTCAGAATTCGCTTTATCGATTCTTTTATTTCCTTTCCACCTTCAAGTTTTACTGCATGTCCGCCACTTTCTTTCATTATTCTAATTGCTGAGCGAAGTGCTTCTTTAGGATCGCTTTGGTAGCTTCCAAAAGGTAAATCTACAACTACTAAGCTTCTTTCAATTCCGCGGACTACAGAAGCTGCGTGATAAATCATTTGATCTAGCGTTATGGGCAAGGTTGTTTCGTGACCTGCCATAACATTACTGGCCGAATCGCCTACCAAAATAACATCAATACCTGCGCTATCCACAATTTTTGCCATAGTGAAATCGTAGGCGGTTAACATCGAAATTTTTTCGCCTTTCTTTTTCATATCCACCAAGGTTTTAGTGGTAATACGCTTATATTCTTTTTTGGCTACAGACATATTTTAAAACTTAAATTAATTTGTAAAAATAGTGATTTTGATTTGGATGCCCTTCAGAATTTACAATATCAACGAATCACTGCTAGCTGGCGATCTATGATATTTAATTTGAAAGGCTTGAAGAAAATGAAATTGACTTCTTGTGTGTTTTTTTAGCAATCGCTTATATTCACTTGAACCGCTAAACCACCTTCACTGGTTTCTTTATATTTAGAAGTCATATCTTTTGCAGTTTCCCACATAGTTGCTATAACTTTATCCAAAGGTACTTTTGCCTTGCTTGGGTCGCTGTTGAGTGCCATTTCGCAAGCATTTATGGCTTTTATTGCGCCCATTGCGTTGCGTTCTATACAAGGAATTTGAACCAATCCTGCAATCGGGTCGCAGGTTAGCCCCAAGTGATGTTCCATGGCTATTTCACTTGCCATTAAACACTGTTCTGGAGTACCGCCCATCAATTCGCATAAAGCTCCAGCAGCCATTGAGGAGGAAACGCCTATCTCGGCTTGACATCCGCCCATAGCAGCTGATATGGTTGCACCTTTTTTGAAAATGCTACCAATCTCACCCGAAGTGAGCAAAAACTTACGAATGTCATCAAAATTGGCATCGTGGTTTTCAATAACCAAATAGTACATTATTACGGCTGGAATTACACCTGCGCTTCCGTTTGTGGGAGCTGTAACAACACGCCCTAATGAGGCATTGACTTCATTTACCGCAAGAGCAAAACATGAAACCCATTTCAATATTTGACGGAATTTTACTTCGGTATCACGAATGGCTTCAATCCATTCTTCGGCATTACTATATTTAGTGTCACAAATAAGGTTCTTATTCATATTATAAGCTCTTCTTGTAACGTTTAGTCCACCAGGGAGCGTGCCTTCGGTATGGCAGCCCACGTACATAGAATCGAGCATTACATCCCAAATTTCTTTAAGTCCTTGGTTTATTTCGGCTTCAGTACGAAGCGATTTTTCATTTTCAAGAACAATCTCCCAAATTTGTTTGCCTTCTTTTTTACAATATTCAAGCAACTCCGTTCCGAGCTTAATAGGAAATGGGAAATGTGAAAATTTTTCAAGCTTCACCTTCTTCGATTTTCGTTCTTCTTTAACCACAAAACCACCGCCGATGGAGTAAAAAGAAGTAGATTTTTTGGATCCGTCTTCAAGAATTGCTTTAAACGTCATTCCGTTTGGGTGAAATTCTAAAAACTTGCGGTTGAAGATTATGCTTTCCTTTGGAATAAAATTGATTTCACGTTCGTTATTCAGTTTTAATTTGTTTTCTGAATTAATAAAATCTATTTCTTTTTCAATGTTTTCTATAGGAAAGGTTACTGGGTCAAAGCCAGAAAGTCCGAGCATTACTGCAATGTCGGTAGCGTGACCTTTTCCGGTAAGAGACAGTGAACCATATAAATCGACTGAAACCCCGACAACTTTATCGAATTGTTTCTTCTCTTTCAATTCGTCAATCCACTGCAAGGCAGCACGCCAAGGTCCTAAGGTGTGCGAACTTGAAGGGCCAACACCAATAGACAACATATCGAAAACACTGATACTTTCCATTTTATTTCTGTTTTAACGTACAAATATAATGGTATGTTTCAGAATTTGGTTGTGCTTTCCAAAATGAATTTTTCACCAGAATTTCAAATCCTTTTTTTAAAAAATAATTTAAACATAACCGGTAGTGAAAAAAGCACCACAAACTAAGACTAAAAAGTCTTAAATATGATTTTTGTCATATTTCACCTTCAATTTCAGTAGTATTTTTAGCGGCAATTAATTAATTCTTTAATGCCTGTCAATTCAAAGCCTTACCTGTATGCAATAGCGTTTTTGCTAGTAACTTTTGGGTTGTACAACTATGTTGTGTACACTACGGAAAGTTATATTGCCGTCGAGAAATTATCTCCACAAGCTGTAAAGGGGCAGCAATTGTTTCAAAGTAATCGTTGTTGGTCTTGCCATCAACTCTATGGTTTAGGTGGTTATTTGGGACCTGACCTTACTAATGTGTTTTCTGATGAAAAGAAGGGACCGCTGTACATTAAAGCATTTTTGAACAGTGGCGTGAAGAGTATGCCTCAGTTTAACTTTAATGAAGAAGAAAAGGAGGCTATTGTAGCCTATTTAAAACAAGTAGATGAAACAGGAATTTATCCTAACTACGATGCCAAAATAGAAGCTACTGGCTGGGTAAAATTAAAGTATCGAAATGAATAGTAAAATGCCCATCTATTTTTTAGTATTTGCCATTATCTCGCTTGTTTTGGGAATGTGCTTTGGAATGACTGCTTCTTTTCAATACGTGATGCCTGAGTTTTTAAAGGATTATTTTCCTTTTTCAAAACTGCGACCTTTTCACGCTACATCTGTAATAGCTTGGATTATCCTTGCCGCAACAGGGAGTATCTATTTCTTTCTTACCTACGTTGAAAAGTTCAAGTTGTTTTCGCCCGTACTGGGCAAATTGCACTTTATCATTTTCCTTTTAACAGGAACAGCCATTTATTATTCCTATACATTCGATTATACCGAAGGGCGGGAATATTTCGCCTTTCCATCTTTTTTGATGATCCCAATTTTAATTGGTTGGATTTT
Source organism: Aequorivita viscosa (assembly GCF_900106795.1). Classification (GTDB taxonomy): domain Bacteria; phylum Bacteroidota; class Bacteroidia; order Flavobacteriales; family Flavobacteriaceae; genus Aequorivita; species Aequorivita viscosa. The sequence goes on from NZ_FNNS01000010.1 coordinate 32,419, forward strand.
GTTCGGTATTAATTACTTCAAAACACTTTATCAAAATATGCGGGGATGGCCCGTTTACTATTGGATGTGGGGTACAGGGATAGCTTTTATGACATATCACTTAATGGAAGCTCATTTTTGGCTATTCGACTTTTTTAGACTGGATTTTATAAAAGATTTCTCTGTTCAATGGAAATCTACAGGTTCTTTTACGGGTTCGTGGAATATGTTGGTGTACGGAATCTCTATCTATTTAATGTCCAAAATAAAATCTGATACCAATGTGGCTACCAATAAAGTTGCGTTTTTCTTCTACTTTTTAGGGCTTACCAACTTAATGTTTGGGTGGGCGCACCACACGTACCTCGTGCCAACACAGCCTTGGATTAGGTATGTGGCTTACGGAATTAGTATGACGGAGTGGATAGTTTTGGCATCTATTATTTATAATTGGAAACGTTCAGTTTTAAAGGTTGAAAAAGAAAACCACCCAATGGCATACCGTTTTTTATTGGCTACAGACCTCTGGGTTTTCCTCAATATAATCTTGGCGTTGTTGTTTTCTATTCCGGCAATTAATTATTTTACACACGGTACGCATATTACAGTGGCGCACTCAATGGGAACAACTATTGGCATCAATACAACCATTCTTTTTTCGGCATTGTTTTTTATTATCCATCATTTATATCCACAATATAACACTGACAGAAAGTGGGTGAAGCGTGGCTTTATTGCGTTTAATATTAGTCTATTCCTTTTTTGTGCTTCCTTGTTTGCAGCGGGCGTTAAAAGGAGTTATTGGATGTATGTTACCAAAGTGGGGGCTTTTTCAGAAATGGAAGAATCAATGGTTATTTATTACATATCGTTCTTCATCTTCGGAATCGGAATTTTCATCTCTCTTGTAACCGTGGTGTTTCCAATATTTAAAATGCTGCTGCTAAAATTGAAACCAGGAAAATGAGGTTTTAGCTATGATTAATATCATTTTAAACCACTTCTGTTAAACTTAACTTTGAATTCTCTAAAAATGAAGCCGAATACAATGACAATGACCTTAGCTGAGAAGATTACAGCGCTTAAAAAAGAAAAAAATGCAGTTATTTTAGCGCACTATTATCAGGTGCCTGAAATTCAGGAAGTAGCTGACTACGTGGGTGATAGTTTGGGATTATCGCAAAAAGCAGCAGAAACCGATGCCGATATAATTGTTTTTGCAGGTGTACATTTTATGGCCGAAACTGCTAAAATATTGAACCCGAACAAGAAAGTTTTGTTGCCAGATTTACTAGCAGGTTGTTCCTTGGCCGATTCGTGCCCACCAGATAAGTTTGGAGAATTGGTAGCCGCCCACCCAGACCATACAGTAATTACTTATGTGAACTGCTCTGCAGAAGTTAAAGCCTTGAGTGATATAATTTGTACTTCGTCGAATGCTGAGAAAATCGTGAACTCCATTCCAAAAGACGTCCCGATTATTTTTGCACCCGATAAAAACTTGGGGAAATATATTCAAAAGAAAACAGGTAGAAAGATGTTGCTTTGGGATGGTGCTTGTATTGTTCACGAGGCTTTTTCCATCGAGAAACTTTTGAAACTCTATCAAGAGCATCCCGACTCTGTCATTATTGCACATCCTGAATCGGAAGCACATATTTTGGAAACTGCGACTTATATAGGCTCTACTGCTGGAATGATAGATTACGTAAAAAAGAATCCTTCAAAAAAATTCATTGTTGCTACCGAAGCTGGGATTCTGCACAAGATGCAACAGGAAGTACCTGAAGCGGTGCTAATTCCTGCACCAGCGGAAGAAGACAACACCTGTGCTTGTAGTGAATGTGCTTTTATGAAAATGAACACGTTGCAAAAGCTTTACGACTGTTTGCTGCACGAAACTCCACATATAGAAGTTTCGGAGGAGGTACGAAAAAAAGCTATTGTCCCCATTGAGCGTATGCTAGAATTATCGAAATAATGATGGAAACCAATTTTTTGATTATCGGTTCTGGTGCTGCGGGGTTAACACTTGCGGTGAAACTTGCGGAGAAATTTCCAAAGAAAAAAATTACGGTTGTTACCAAAGCCCATCAATCAGAATCTAACACCAAATATGCCCAAGGCGGTGTGGCGGCAGTTTTCGATTTGAAAGAAGATTCATTTCAAAAGCATATTGAAGACACTTTAATCGCTGGCGACGGGCTTTGCGATAAGAAAGTTGTGGAAATGGTAATCAAAGAAGGACCACTTAGGTTAAGGGAATTAATGAGTTGGGGTGCTAATTTTGACACCAACGCAGATGGCGAACTTACATTGGGGAAGGAGGGAGGCCATTCAAAATTTAGGGTTATTCACCATAAAGACACTACTGGAAATGAAATTGAACGCGCCCTTTTGGCACGCACAGACCAGTTGCAAAATATTACAATCCTTCCCCATCATTTTGCGATAGATTTAATCACGGAGCATCATTTTCCTGAATTGAAAACCGAAGAAATTTCTTGTTACGGGACTTATGTTCTAGACCAAATATCAGGAAGTATCTTCGCAATAAAAGCCGATTGTACCACATTGGCTTCGGGGGGGATGGGGCAAGTTTATGGCCATACCACCAATCCTGCGGTGGCTACGGGCGATGGAATTGCAATGGCGTATCGCGCGAAGGCCCGTATTGAAAACATGGAGTTTATACAATTTCATCCCACAGCTTTTTACGATGGAAAAAATCAATCTTCATTTTTAATTTCTGAAGCGGTGCGTGGTTTTGGAGCTTTTCTTCGGAATAAAAAGGGCGAAAGATTTGTGTTGGATTATGACGCTCGAGGCGAATTGGCTTCACGCGATATCGTTTCGCGAGCGATCGATTCCGAAATGAAAAAATCAGGTGAAGAATGCGTTTTCCTAGATTGCACACATCTGGAGATTCAAGAGCTGAAGATACATTTCCCCAATATTTACGAAACCTGTTTAAAAAATAATATTGATTTAGAAGAAGATTGGATTCCTGTAGTGCCAGCCTCGCATTATTTGTGTGGTGGTGTGGTGGTGGATATTGATGGTAAAACGTCGTTAAAAAATCTTTTTGCGTGTGGGGAATGTTCCCACACAGGGTTACATGGTGCCAATAGGCTAGCTTCCAACTCGTTGCTGGAGGCGTTGGTTTATGCAGACCGAATTTTTAAATACATTAGTAAGAACCTACCTTTGCGAACGACTATATCAATTGCTGAATGGAATGAAAGCGGTGTAGAGATGTTAAAAAGCTCGGAAATTCTTCAGCAGAAAACGGTTGAACTACAACAATTAATGCGACGATTTGCAGGCGTTGTAAGAAATAATAAAGATTTGAAGGAAGCTTCAATCAGATTGGAAGGTTTGTATGCAGAAACTGAAGATTTATACCAAAAGCACAAACTGAACACCTCATTATGTCAGCTTCGAAATATGGTTAATGTGGCGCATTTGATAATTCAGCAATCCTTGGTTAGAAAAGAAAATCGTGGGGGATATTTTAATGAAGATTACAATCAATAAACTAAAAATGAATTTAAAAGAATAGGACGAAATACACATAGCTGTCTTTCATATATATTCAATCAATTATAAAAATTATAAAAGAAAAAAATGAAGACCTTGATAGAACAATCAGTTCAAAAAGCAATGGATTACACTCAATACAATTTGCTTTTTAAACAATTAGTTGAAGAAGAAAAATCTACTGGCGAGCATTCGCAAATGAAAGTTGATTACACAAAACTGAATTTTAGTCGTACCAAAAGGTTGGACAAAACGGCTAAAGTTTCAGATGAAGCTATGAAGGTTTTCAAAAACGTTTCAGAAAAGCAAACTTGGCTTGTAATTAGTGAACCGTGGTGTGGCGATGCAGCTCAGACGCTTCCATATTTAAACAAGATAGCGCAACACTCAGATAACATCGATTTAAAAATCGTACTTCGTGATGAAAATCTAGATTTGATGAATCAGTTTCTAACCAATGGGTCACAGTCAATTCCTATAATTATTATGCTAGATGAAGCTATGAATGTGCTTCAAACCTTTGGACCACGTTCCAAAGCAGCGACAAAATTGGTAACAGATTACAAAAAAGAACACGGAGTAATTGACGATGCCTTTAAAGAGATATTGCAGGTTTGGTATAATAATGATAAAGGGGTTTCTGTTGTGAATGATATTATGGAAACAATACAAATACCATCAAATTAATAACCAATGTGAATACAGGATGCATCGGATATCCCCCTGAATACAAATAATTTAAAATTTATTTCGTATTTTCAATTTCTGATTTGGTAATTGAAATGTCCGATAAATTCAGAAATAGATATCGAATTGCATCCACCCGCCTACAAAATTGGGATTATGGTTGGAACGCGATGTATTTTGTAACCATTTGCACGAAAAATAGAATTTGTTTTTTCGGGGATATTCGTAGAGATGCGATGCATCGCGTGTCCACAAAAATGCAATTATCCCAAATTGGTAAAATTGCGGACACCGAATGGCTGAAAACCTTTGTATTACGACCAGACATGAATTTGGAAATGGGCGAATATATTGTAATGCCGAATCATTTTCATGCCGTAATTGGCATTGGCAGTAATGAATATAATTCCAATCACGCCAAAACGAAACAACCAGTAAACCAATTTGGTCCACAATCAAAAAATTTGGCATCTATAATTCGTGGTTTCAAATCTGCCGTAACAGTGAATGCCCGTAAAATTGATTCCAATTTTGGATGGCAATCCCGGTTTCACGATCACGTAATCCGCAATCAAGGATCGTTTGATAGAATCCAATCCTATATTATAAACAATCCATTAAATTGGAAAAATGATTCATTTTACAAAAAATGATGATTTTTTTAATATTGTATAACAAAAACATTTTAGGGGTATTGGATATTGGATGCGGTGATTTTGGCCGTTGGTAATGGTAGAGACGCGATGCATCGCGTCTCTACAGGGCATCGTGGTTCAAACCATCGTGGTTCAAACCGCCCATATTTCCAAATAATCTGACCGATATCATTTATAAAACCTGATGATTTATCAACCTTTGTATAAAAATCATATTCCATGCAAATTGTATCTGCTCAAGAGGCTGTATCTATAGTAAAATCAAATGATCGTGTGTTTTTTCAGGGTGCCGCAATGACACCTAATTTATTGATAGACACGTTATGCGAAAGATATCGCGAACTTAAAAATGTTGAAATAGTTCATATTCATACGCATGGTGATGCAAAATACACTTACGCCCCGTATACCGATGCATTTCACTTAGCCAGTTGTTTTGTGGGCGATAATGTTCGGAAGGGTGTAGATACAATTCACGGCGATTATATTCCAGTTTTTTTAAGTGAAATCCATTGGTTGTTTAGAAGAAACATAATGCCTTTGGATGTCGCATTTATCCAAGTTTCGCCACCAGACAAGCATGGGTATTGTTCTTTAGGGCTTTCAGTTGATGTTACATTACCTGCAATTCAAACAGCTAAACACGTCGTAGCTTTGGTTAATCCAAATGTACCAAGAACTCATGGAGATGGTATTATCCATATAAAAAGCATTGATTATGGTGTGGAAATCGATACGCCAATTTATCAAGCCCCGGTAGGCGAACCGTCAAAAGTTGAAGCTATAATTGGTAAAAATGTAGCCGAATTGGTAGAAGATGGCGCAACACTTCAAATGGGGATTGGCAATATTCCCAACGCAGTTTTACACAACTTAATGAATCATAAAAGGCTTGGAATTCATACAGAAATGTTTAGTGATGGGATTCTCCCATTAGTTGAAAAAGGAATTATTACGGGTGAAGAAAAGGAAATTAAGACTGGAAAAATAGTGACTTGTTTCGCAATGGGTACTAAGAAGTTATACGATTTTATTGATGACAACCCAAACATTCATTTTAAAGAGGCAGCATATACCAATGACACGGCAATTATTAGACGAAACCCTAAGGTAACGGCCATTAACAGTGCAATTGAAATAGATTTAACTGGTCAAGTTTGTGCAGATAGTATAGGGATGTATCAATATTCGGGAGTAGGGGGACAGATGGATTTTATACGTGGTGCATCACTTTCAGAAGGCGGAAAACCAATTATTGCAATGCCTTCAGTTACCAATAAGGGTATTTCCAAAATAACACCTTTTTTGAAGGAGGGCGCAAGTGTTACGACTACTAGAGCGCATGTTCATTACGTTGCAACGGAATACGGTGTGGTAAACCTTTTCGGAAAAGGAATAGAGCAAAGGGCAAAGGAACTTATTTCTATCGCACACCCCGACCATCGTGAAGCATTAGAAAGGGAAGCTAGAAAGCGATTTAATAAGTGATTCTTAATCGAACCTTTACTATTTTAATTTTAGAACCAATTTTTCGTTAAAATATTTAAGAAAACTTTAATTTGAATTAAGGCTTGTTTATTTACTTTTGAAGAAAAGTAAATGTATGTTTTCAAAAGCCTGTGAGTATGGTATTAGAGCCGTGCTATTTATAGCAAAAGAATCTCAGAACGATAAAAGACCTAATATCGCACAAATTTCTAAAGCAGTTGATTCCCCTGTTCCATTTACGGCTAAAATTTGTCAAGAACTTGCGAGGGCTGGAGTTATATTGTCAAAAAAAGGGCCTAATGGCGGTTTTTATCTCGAAAAAGATTCCAAATTAAAACTTATAGATATTGTTGCAGCAATCGATGGCAAAGGCATTTTCACGGGATGCTGCTTAGGGTTGCAAGCTTGTTCGTCTCTTCATCCGTGCCCAGTTCACGATCAATATGAAGATATACGTGGCAATTTAAAACGAATGTGTGAGAATACAAATGTTCTAGATCTTGCTTTAGATTTAAATGAAGGCGGGACTTTCTTGAAAATCTAATAATTGTTATTTACATTTATGTTTCAGTAAGCGCAAATAATTTCTGACAATTTTATCAGAAATTAGAATTATTGCTATATTTGTGCAAGATTTTTAAAGTATGTTCTCTAAAGCGTGTCAGTACGGAATTAAAGCTTCGGTTTATATAGCCTCGCAATCGGCTATTGGAATTCGAACAAGTTTAAAAGATATCGCATTTAACATTAATTCTCCAGAAGCTTTTACGGCTAAAATCTTACATCAATTAGCAAAGCAAAATATTTTAGAATCTTTGAAAGGGCCAACGGGAGGTTTTGAAATTCCGAAAGGTAGTGCGGAGAGTATTAAATTGGCTCATATTGTTTCCGCAATAGATGGAGATTCTATTTATAACGGCTGTGCACTTGGTTTTGATAACTGCGACGCCCGTCAGCCTTGCCCAATGCACGATAAATTTGTCGATATTAGAGATAATTTAAAAGAAATGCTAGAGAATACCAGTCTTTTGGAATTGGCGAATGGAGTAGATGTTGGCTTGTCATTTTTAAAACGATAACTTTTTTTATAGTTATTTCTGATAAAAATGTAATAATTTAAAACTGAAGGTTGATACTTTACTTAGGTAGTTGCGGGGGAGTGTTCAAGAGAACGTAATAACTAGGAAAGGGTATACAAGAGGACTGATGTGAGTCAATAAAATAATATAGAAAACCTTGGCAGTCTTCTTTAGTCGAGCCCTTTAAAACAGTACTATTCTGTTAAGATAAAACTAAATTGTATTTTTGAATTTGAAGCTTATGAGCTTTTTAGAGCGTTTGTTTGGAATTTTTAAATCAAAACCAGAAGTTCAGCCTAAAATAACGGATGAAAAAGAAGGTTGTGCTTTTTGCTGGGGATATCAGGAATATGATTCACAATCGCGAACAGCGAACCACGATAAGCAAATAGATGTTAAAAATCATCGAGATAAACACGTGAAAGTTGGAAAGTTTATGGTGGAACATGTAGAAGGTTTTAAAAATAAGAAGAGAATAATAATGCGTTGCCCAAAATGTGGTGGAAAACGCATTAAATATAAAGAAAAGTCATAATTAGATATGGAAGTACATAAGCCTATTAAACGACATAAAGCATTGCAACCACTCAGCCGGCAACATCATTTTGGGTTGCTTTTTGGTTGGAAAATCAGAAAGGGATTTGCTAAAAATATTGCTCCCGAACGGATGATGAAATACGCCAGTTGGTTTTATTCACACGAAATCGAACCTCATTTTAATGATGAAGAGAAGTACCTTTTCCCCATACTCGATCCAAGTCATGAATTAATTGAACGCGCCCTTAAGGAACACCGAAGATTAAAACGCCTGTTTTTAGATACAGCACATCCAGAAAAATCGCTTCATCGGTTAGAGGAAGAGTTAGATGCCCATATTCGTTTTGAAGAACGTATTTTATTTAACGAAATTCAGAAAGTAGCAACTCAAGAGCAATTAGATAAAATTGAGGAAATTCATTCAGATATTGAAAAAGCTCCTGATTACGAAGATCCATTTTGGGATGAATAGACGATGCTAAGCATTTCTAAATCAAGCTTATTATAAATTCTGATAAATTTGTCAGAATATGATTTAAGTCATATTCTATTAGTGTTTTAAATAAGACCTTTGTGTCGTAATAAAGAAATTGTTTCATATAAAAATATTGTTAAGATGACTACACTACAAGAAAGAACGGTAGCCGATGTTGTAACCGAAAACATTAAAGCTGCACATATTTTCAAAAAATACGGAATAGATTTTTGCTGTGGCGGAGGAGTTAGTATTACCCGCGCTTGCGAAAAAGCCAAAATAGATCCTACGATTTTAATTGAAGAATTACAAAATCTGAATACAGCGCCTGATCGTGCTTTTGATTTTAACAGTTGGAAACTTGATTTTCTAACAGATCATATTCTGAACGTACACCATCAATATGTGGAAGAAAGTAGTCCGCTATTATTGCAATACGCTAAAAGAGTAAACCACGTACATGGTCATCATTACACCGAATTAAATGAAATAGAAGAACTGGTCATTAAACTGGTTCAGGCTATGGCTGCTCATCAACGTAAGGAGGAACTAATTCTTTTTCCTTTTATCAAAAAACTTGTTAAAGCGGAAGCTGAAGGAACTGAGGTGCCTGCTACACACTTTGGATCGGTTGAAAACCCAATTCATATGATGGAAGAAGAGCACGAAGAGGCAGGCGATTTTTTAAAGCGTATTTCTGAATTGAGTAGTGGTTTTACACCACCGCAAGGAGCTTGTAACACCTATAGAGCCTTTTATGCCAAACTGGATGAGTTTGAACAAGATTTGCACCAACATATTCATTTAGAAAATAATATTCTTTTCCCAAAAGCCTTGAAGCTTGAAAAGACTTTACAAAAAAAGTAAACCAAAATTCTATATATAATCCCCAGTTTTTTTTACATTTTGATTGGTTTTTTGGCAGTCCGGAAGAAGTACAGTTTTTATTGTACTATCCCGGACTGTTTTTCTAATTTTGATGGGTGATAAATCTTAAGAAACATATAGGTGTTGCGCTTTTCTACTTTTTGTTGGTAGCGTTAATGGGAGTCTTATTGCGATTATATGTAATAACCTCACTTCCTTTTAATTATAAGTTTTTATTACACGCACATTCGCACACAGCATTGCTAGGTTGGATTTATTTGGGGCTAACAACCTTAGTATATAAATGCTTTCTAGAGTCGGCCGAAAAGCCAAAACTGTACAAGCGTATATTTTACTTTACCAATATTTGTATCGTTGGAATGTTAATAACCTTTCCTATTCAAGGGTATGCGCTGTATTCCATCATTTTTTCTACACTTTTCCTATTTGCATCTTATTGGTTTGCCTGGTTTGCAATAAAACACATACCTGCGCATTTCAAAAAACGATTTTCCTGGAAATTGATAAAAACCTCAATTTGGTATTTGGTTATTTCGAGTATCGGGCCGTGGGCTATTGGCGGCGTGATGTCTACACTGGGATCAACATCAATTTGGTATAAAACTTCCATCTATTTTTACCTCCATTTTCAATATAATGGTTGGTTTATTCTAGCGCTTCTAGGCTTGTTGTTCTTTATCTTTGAAGAAAGAGGAGTACAGTTTAATTCGCAAAAATTGAAATCTATTGTTTTTCTTTTGAATTTTGGAATTATATTCACTTTTTTTCTTTCGGTGCTGTGGTTTCAGCCTCCAAAGATTTTTTATGTACTCGGCGGAATTGGGGCTATAGCACAACTGCTCGCTTTTGGTGATTTATACTTTCTTCTACAAAACCAATTTTCATTTATTAAAGAAAAATTTGATGAAAAGTCGTTGCTTCTTTTAAAAATAGCTTCTATCTTGATGGTAATCAAGCTAATTATGCAGTTATTCTCAGCGCATTCGTACTTTGCAAAATTAGCATTCCGACTTCCTGATTTTGTAATTGGGTATCTGCATCTAGTATTTTTAGGAATTGTTGTTACTACAATGCTAGCTTTTTTGAAATATTTTAAATTACTTCATTTACCCAAAAGTTTTGTTTGGATTTTTCTGATAGCTTTTTTCACAACCGAAGCTTTAATATTTTATAAAGCAACAGCTATATGGCTCGGACTTCCTTTCTTATCAGGATACTACAATTTTCTAACTGTTTTAAGTTGTCTTTTTCCAGTCGCCGTTGGAGTTTTATTTTTTAAACAGGTTAAAAGTCTTTATCTTTCTGCCTAAACTGTTTAAGTTTAAAACTTATTTTCTAGTGCTTAATTAGGTTGTAAAAGCTGATAATTATCATTAGAAATTTAGGTAGGTATTGCAATATTTGCAACTGGTTTAATGAGCAAATTTTTGAAGATGGTAAACTGTTTCCATTGTGGAGATGCGTGTATAGATGTTGAGATTAAACACGATGAAAAGTCTTTTTGCTGCCATGGCTGCAAAACGGTTTATGATATTCTGCACGATAATGATTTAAGCTATTATTACGATTTAGAAAAAACACCAGGTATTTCTCCTCAAGAAATTGCTGGTAAGTATGATTTTCTAGATAATGAAGCTATCGTTGAAAAACTATTGGAATTTAATGATGGAAATCTCCAAATTGTCTCATTTGTAATTCCTTCAATTCATTGTAGTAGTTGTATTTGGATTCTTGAAAACCTTAATAAACTGAATCCTTCAGTTAAATCTTCTCAGGTTAATTTCCCAGAAAAAACGGTTCGAATTACGTTCACAGGACAAGACGATTCCTTGAAAAATCTTGTTGTTCTTTTAAGTCGAATAGGGTATGAGCCTTATATATCGCTGGATGATTCAGATAAAAAAGATAAAAATGTAGATCGCAGCTTAATTTACAAATTGACAATTGCCGGATTCGCGTTTGGAAACATAATGTTCCTGTCGCTTCCAGAGTATTTTGAAGGTTCTGAGTTTTGGTTAGATCAATTTAAGCCATTTTTTCGTTGGTTAATGTTTGCGTTTTCGCTTCCAGTTGTTTTTTATTCGGCAAGTGGATATTTCACTTCAGCTTACAAAGGGCTCAGGTCAAAAATTTTAAATATTGATGTTCCTATTGCTTTAGGGGTTGCAGTGCTTTTTATAAGAAGTACAATAGACATTGTTATGGACTGGGGAACCGGTTTTTTTGACAGTTTAGCAGGGCTTCTTTTCTTTTTGCTCCTCGGAAAATTCTTTCAACAAAAAACATACAGCTATCTTTCATTTGAACGTGATTACAAATCGTACTTCCCAATTGCTGTTACACGACTATTTAAAAATGCAGAAGGAAAAACAATTGAAGAACAAGCTGAGGTTTATACCGTTAAAAAAGGCGATCGACTATTAATTCGGAATAACGAAATCATCCCCGTTGATGCTATTCTTATTAAAGGGAACGCGCTTATTGATTATAGTTTTGTAACTGGAGAGGCGGAACCAATTTCCAAGCAAAGCGGTGATAAACTTTTTGCTGGAGGGAAACAGCAAGGAGGAATAGTTGAAGTAGAAGTATTAAAACCCGTTTCTCAGAGTTATTTAACCCAACTTTGGAGTAACGACGTATTCAGTAAAGATCATTCAGGCATTTTCGAATCGCTAACGGATAGTATTAGTAAGCGCTTTACGGTTACGCTTCTTACCATTGCGTTTGTTTCAACTATTTTTTGGCTGGTTGTAGACCCTTCAAAGGCGTTTAACGTGTTTACAGCAGTTTTGATTGTAGCCTGTCCGTGTGCCATTGCCTTAGCAGCACCTTTTACTTTGGGGAATGTTTTGCGAATCTTTGGAAGAGAAAATCTTTACTTAAAGGAAGCTTCGGTTATAGAACAAATGGCAAATTTAGATACAGTGGTTTTTGATAAAACGGGAACACTCACTACAAATCAGAAAAACTTGATTACTTATGAAGGTGTAGCACTTTCAACAGAAGAAAAACAATTACTTACAAGTACCCTTCGAGCTTCAAGTCACCCGTTAAGTCGCTCCCTGTACAGTATCTTAGATAAAAATGACATTCAGACTTTAGATGATTTTGAAGAAGAAGTTGGAAAGGGGATTTCTGCTAGATTTAATCAAAATTCTATAAAAGTAGGGTCCTATGAATTTGTTGGATACGCAAATGAAACCGATGTAGAATTAAAAAATAAAACAACTGTACACATTAGCACAAACAAGAATTATAAAGGTTGTTATGTTTTTAATAGTGAATATAGAAGTGGTGTTGCCCAGGTTTTTGAAGAATTGGGAGCATCTAAGGAAGTTATAGTTTTATCTGGCGACAATGAAGGTGAACGTGAAAAATTGGAGGCTATGCTTCCAAAAGGTGTGAATTTGTATTTTAACCAAAAACCAGACGACAAACTTAATTTTATTAAATCATTGCAACAGCAAGGCAAACGGGTTTTAATGATCGGTGATGGTTTGAATGATGCTGGAGCGCTAAAACAGAGCGATGTAGGCTTTGTTATTTCGGAAAACACCAATGTGTTTTCTCCAGCTTGTGATGGGATTTTGGATGCGTCAAAGTTTACTAAAATTGCAGACTTTTTGAGCTTTTCACAACAAGGGGTAAAGATAATTAAATGGGCGTTTGTACTATCCTTGTTTTATAATTTAATAGGAATTACATTTGCAGTTACAGGGCATTTACGTCCTGTGGTTGCTGCAATTTTAATGCCTTTAAGTTCCATAAGTATTGTGATTTTTACTACCGTTGCAACACAATATATTGGCAAGAAATTAAGAATGAATATAAATAAGGGAACTTGATAAATGTCATATTTTAAAGGCGTTTTCAACAATATTTTTGAATTAAAATAATTAGGTATGAACATAATTTATATGCTCCTGGCAATCAGTCTTTTTGTGGCTCTTGTCTTTTTTGTACTGTTTATTTTTTCGATGAGAAAAGGTCAGTACGATGATACCTATACCCCCGCCGTGAGAATGCTGTTTGAAGATGAATTGGTGAAAGAAGGCACAAAATCAAAAAACAATCCCCCAAAAGAAAAATTAACCAATCCAGATAAATAATTCTATTACCACTATGCAAACAGAACAGTTTTATTACGACAATCAGATTGTCAAAAAATTCATCTATGCGACCATATTTTGGGGACTCATTGGTATGAGTGTCGGCTTATTGCTGGCCTACATGTTTATGTTCCCGAATATGACGGATGGAATTTCTTGGCTTAGTTTTGGACGATTACGCCCATTACACACCAACGCCGTTATTTTCGCCTTTGTGGGGAACGCAATCTTTGCAGGAGTATATTACTCCAGTCAACGTTTGCTAAAAGCACGTATGTGGAGTGACGCTTTAAGTAACCTAAACTTCTGGGGATGGCAAGCAATTATAGTTGCAGCAGCTATAACATTACCCTTAGGTTATACAACTTCAAAAGAATATGCCGAACTGGAGTGGCCTATTGATATTGCTATTGCAATAATTTGGGTAGCTTTTGGTATTAACCTAATTATGACAATGGTTAAAAGACGCCAACGTCATTTATACGTTGCTCTTTGGTTTTATTTAGGAACTTGGGTAACCGTAGCCGTTCTGCATATTGTAAACAGTATGGAAATTCCTGTAACTGCTTTAAAGAGTTACTCAATGTACTCTGGTGTGCAAGATGCCCTTGTTCAGTGGTGGTACGGGCATAATGCAGTGGCATTTTTCCTTACAACACCATTCTTAGGGTTAATGTATTATTTTGTTCCCAAAGCGGCAAACAGACCTGTTTATTCATACAGGCTTTCGATTGTTCACTTTTGGTCTTTGATTTTTATTTATATCTGGGCTGGCCCTCACCACTTATTGTACACTGCGCTCCCAGAATGGGCTCAGAACTTAGGTGTTGCGTTTTCAGTAATGCTATTGGCACCATCTTGGGGAGGTATGATTAACGGACTTTTAACCTTGCGAGGCGCTTGGGATAAAGTACGTGTAGATCCTGTGTTAAAGTTTATGGTTGTGGCTATTACCGGTTATGGTATGGCAACTTTTGAAGGGCCTATGCTGTCGCTTAAAAACGTTAACGCTATTGCTCACTTTACCGATTGGATTGTTGCTCACGTTCACGTTGGAGCACTTGCTTGGAACGGTTTCTTGGCATTTGGTATGATTTATTGGCTCGTGCCAAGGCTCTTTAAAACTAAGTTGTTTTCTGTACCATTGGCTAATGCCCACTTCTGGATAGGTACTTTAGGTATCATTATGTATGCATTACCAATGTATGTAGCTGGGTTTATGCAAGCTTCTATGTGGAATCAGTTTAATCCAGATGGAACTCTAACCTATGGTAACTTCCTTGAAACGGTTACGCAAATTATGCCAATGTACTGGATGCGTGCTATTGGAGGAAGCCTTTATATAACTGGAGCATTTATTATGCTTTATAATATGATAATGACTGCGAGAAGAGGCAGTAAAGTAACAGACGAACTAGCTGAAGCAGCTCCACTTACTCCAGTAACTAAAAAGCAGACAGCTGGCGAAGGATGGCACACTTGGTTGGAGCGTCGTCCTGTTAAATTGACTATTTACGCTACAATTGCAATTTTAATTGGGGGTATGGTACAGATTATACCTTCGTTAATGGTAGATGATTATGTTCCTAAAATTTCAAGCGTAAAACCTTATACTCCCTTAGAGTTAGAAGGACGTGATATCTACATTCGAGAAGGTTGTGTAAACTGCCATACGCAAATGATTCGTCCTTTTAGAAGTGAAGTAGAACGCTATGGCGAATATTCTAAATCGGGAGAATATGTCTATGACCATCCATTTTTGTGGGGAAGTAAGCGTACAGGTCCAGATTTACATCGCGTGGGTGGAAAGTATTCTGATAGTTGGCACCTAAACCATATGTACGACCCACAGAGTACATCTTCTGGATCTATTATGCCGTCATACAAGTGGTTGGTAACTGCAGAATTAGACAAGTCTAATACCGAAGCTAAAATGCGTGCCCTGGCTACTATTGGTGTTCCGTATACCGATGAAGAAATTGAAAGAGCTCAACAATGGATGGACGAGCAAGGGACTGAAATAGAACAAAATCTATATAGCGATCCTGATTTTGTTACTACTTATGAAGCAGACAAAAAATATGCTGCAGAAAACGGCGAAGAGTTTATTGAAATGAAAAATCGTGAAATCGTTGCTATGATTGCTTACCTACAACGATTAGGAACTGATATTAAAGCAGTAAACGCCGATGAAGCTTCGGCTCAAAACGAATAGTTATGCTAAAATTTGTAAAAGGAAATTTAGAGAACATAGATAATGTTCAAATATATCCGATGATTTCACTTTTAATATTTTTTATCTTTTTTGTAGCGCTTTTTTATTGGGTGATTACTGCAAAGAAGGAACATATTGCCGAAGTGAGTAATATTCCATTGGAAGACGATTCAAAACATCAAAAAGACCAAATTTTATGAAATGTCCGGAAACATATCAAAAAAACCTGAAGATGTCTGATTTGGGCATTCCCTGTCGAGCAGGCGGGCGAGCATCTTTAACTAACCAATCAAATATTTTATACAGATGAAAACTACAGCCTCATATTTTAGAGTCATAGGCTTTATGATTCTTGCCTTTTTTATACTAGAATTTATTGTAGATTCTGGAGATAGTTGGGCAATCGTAAAATATCCAATTATTTGGGTAGTTTTAGGAATGGTGTTTCTTTTTTCAATTGCTTTTGAGGTAGTCGCAGCTACTTTGGAACGAATATTATATCAAGGTCTTGATGAAAATGCTAAAGCACGTTATATGGCCTTGGCAGCAGATCGAGAAAAAAGCCAATTTGGCTGGTTTAAAAGAAAGTATCAGGAAATGCTTGATTCTAAACCAATAGAAAAAGAGCAGGAAATTGTGTTAGACCACAACTATGACGGTATTCGTGAATTAGATAACAACCTTCCGCCTTGGTGGGTGTATATGTTCTATGCTACAATCATTTTTGCAGGAGTATACTTAGTTTATTACGAAGTTTTTGATGGTCCTAATCAAATTGATGAATTCGAAACTGAAGTCGCACAGGCTAAAGTAGCGGTTGCAGAATACAAGAAGAACAATAAAGATTTGATAGATGCTAGCACTGTTGAATTCTTAGATTCTCCTTCAGATTTGGCTGCCGGAAAAGCTATTTATACAGCTAACTGTGTAGCTTGCCATAAAGACAGTGGAGGAGGAGGTATTGGCCCAAACCTAACCGATGATTATTGGATTTTAGGTGGTGGCATTAAAAACATATATACCACCATTAGTGAAGGAGGTAGAGCTGGAAAAGGTATGATTGCCTGGAAAACAGATCTTAAACCAAGTGAAATGGCTCAGGTTTCCAGTTATGTTATGACATTGCACGGTACAAACCCATCAGACGGGAAAGAACCTGAAGGAGAAATCTGGACAGAAGAAAGTTCTGCTGAATAATAAACGGTTACCTTATTATACGCAGAAGGAGAACCCGTTTTTCCTTCTGCGTTATTAAGTGAAATAAATCCTTTAAAACAATATAAAATTGGAAACTCCAGAAAACGAAAGCTTTAGAGATAGTATCGGAACCATAAATGAAGAAGGTAAAAGAGCTTGGATTTATCCTAAAAAGCCTTCTGGTCGGTGGTATCAATATAGGAAGTATGTGAGCTATGTTTTGTTAACATTCCTATTTGTTGCTCCTTTTATAAAAATTAATGGTAACCAATTTTTACTGTTCAATGTTTTAGAGCGCCGATTTAACATTTTTGGATTTCCTTTTTGGCCACAAGATTTTTATCTATTTGTAATAATGATGATAATCGGGGTCGTGTTCATCATCTTTTTCACGGCGGCGTTTGGAAGGATTTTTTGTGGGTGGATATGTCCGCAGACCATTTTTATGGAAATGGTTTTCCGTAGGGTGGAATATTGGATTGATGGTGATAGGGGAGCTCAAATTCGGTTAGACAAACAAAAGTGGAATGCCGAAAAGATTAGGAAAAGAGTTTTAAAGTGGTTTATATTCTTTCTTATTTCCTTTTCAATAGCAAATATTTTTCTTGCTTATTTTATAGGAAGCGATCGTTTAATTCAATACGTTTTTGAAGGACCTTTAGAGCACCTGAGCACGTTAATTTCACTTTTAATTTTTACAGGAGTCTTCTACTTCATCTTTGCTTGGTTTAGGGAACAAGTATGTATTATTGCTTGTCCTTATGGTAGATTGCAAGGTGTGTTGTTAGACAATAAATCTATTATTGTAGCCTACGATCACAAACGAGGCGAAAAGGAAGCAGGTAGAGCAAAATTCAGAAAAAATGAAGATCGGGTAGCTTCTGGTAAAGGAGATTGTATAGATTGTTTTCAGTGTGTAAATGTCTGTCCAACAGGTATTGATATCCGAAACGGTACACAATTGGAATGTATTAATTGTACTGCTTGTATGGATGCTTGCGACGATATGATGGAAGCTGTAAATCTTCCAAAGGGATTAATTCGCTATGCTAGTGAAGAGAATATAGAAAAGAAAGCTCCATTTAAATTTACACCTAGGTTAAAGGGCTATACAGCCGTTTTAATTATTTTAATTGGTGTGCTCACGGGTATGTTATTCTTACGAAGTGATGTAGAAGCAAATATACTTAGGCTGCCAGGACAACTATATGAACATAAAGAAAACAATATTATCAGCAATGTTTTCACATATAAGTTGCTCAATAAAACGACTAAAGATTTTGAAAACATTCACTTTAAACTGAAATCTCCAAAAGGAACTATTCACAGTGTAAAACAAGGCGAAATTGTAGTGCCAGCACAAGGTTTATCTGAAGGAACACTGTTTATCGAAATTAATAATTCAGCTTTAAGTGGCGATAAAAATCGAGCGGTAATTGAAGTTTATAGCGGAGACGATTTAATAGAAACAACAAGCGTTACATTCTTGGGGCCAAGGAGTTATAAATAGTATAAAAGTGCTTAGTGGCAAATACTGGATGCGTAAAAATATCTAGCGGGAGTTCACCAAAGGCAAGATTGTAGGCGAGGCGCTTCAACTACTAGATGTTTAATGTGAAATATTTAAAGGTATTGATATGAAAATGAATTGGGGTACAGGTATTGCGATTGTGTTGGGACTTTTTATCGCATTTATTTTATATTTTGTTATAAGAATTAGCACAGAAGAAAAATACGATTTTGATTTAGTTACCGAAGAATACTATAAAAAAGAACTGGTTTTCCAAAAAGAAATGGACGACGAGGCAAATTCCAGTACGTTAAAAAGCAATATTTCAGGTAAGAAAATACCCGAAGGCTGGATGCTTACATTTCCAGAAAATATAGATTACTCGAAAATATCGGGAACAGTCACGCTTTATAGACCTTCTAATAAAAAATTGGACTTTGAAATTCCGTTAAAACTCTCTAGTTCGGAATTATTAATTCCGGATGAGCGAATGGTTCCTGGACGTTGGAATACAATTGTGCAGTGGAATTATGAGGGTGAGGACTATTTGTATAAAAAGGAAATAACGTATTAGAAATCCGAATCGGAGATGATGAGTTTATGAGTTGAAAAGTTTAAGGGTTTATATGTGAAGTTTGTCAATAGGGTAAACGTTTTTTTTTATTTTGACCACTGACCACTGACCACTGACCACTGACCACTGACCACTGACCACGGACCACGGACCAATGATTACTGACTACTGACTACTGAAAAAATGTTATACACCGCTCTTTTATTTGGATTATTAGGTAGTTTCCATTGTGTGGGAATGTGCGGGCCTATAGCATTTTTATTACCGGTTGATAGAACTAACAATTTTAAAAAAGTTGGGCAGATTTTTTTATATCATTTTGGAAGAATTCTAGCCTACAGTATCATAGGATTAGTGTTTGGGTTGGTTGGAAAAAGCTTAAATTTATTTGGGCTTCAACAACAACTCTCAATATTGATAGGGGTTTTAATGATAGCTGTTATTTTTATTCCTATAAAAACTTTTATTAAGTATAATTTCTCCAAACCTATTTATATGGCAGTTTCAAAGGTGAAATCTGCTTTGGGTAAGGAGCTTAAAAAGAAGACACCCGATACATTTTTAACTATTGGGTTTTTAAACGGGTTTCTGCCTTGTGGCCTTGTTTATATGGCAGTTTTTGGTGCCATTGCTTCAGGAAATGCGTTACAAGGCAGTTTGTATATGGCTGTGTTTGGAATAGGTACTATTCCATTAATGACTTCGGCTATTTATCTTGGAAATTTTTTAAACGGACAAGTGCGGCAACGTATTCGGCGCGCGATTCCAGTTTTAGTTGTTATTATTGGTTGTCTTTTTATTGTTCGTGGCTTAGGGTTAGGGATTCCTTATATTTCACCAAAACCTATGACCGAACAAGTTGATGCAAGTCAAAACTGTGCACCAATAATTTCAGGGAATGAAGTAATTACTAACTAATTAAATATTTAAACAATGACAAATTCAATTTTACCATTAGCTAATTGGGGCGCTGGAACGGCGATTATTATCTTTTTTGCCGTACTATGCGTAGTTATGTCTGCCATTGTAATAAGCTTTGTACTTAGCGGAAAAAAGAAAGACAGTAATGATGAAGTTTTTCCTAAAAAAGAAAATTCATTAGAATAAATATAAACATCATCATTGTCTTATAAACGTATTGAGTAATCCTTAAACCGTAGAGATGACCAAGGGTTTTGATTAGGGTTCTATTTATGACTTACATATAATGCTTACGACATACGCCCAAGGGTGCAGCTTGTTGATAAAGGATTAGTAATATGGAAATGTTTGTAGAGAGATAATAAGATGTTAATCTGGGCAATACTGTGAACATTTGAAGTAAAATAGGCTCAAATTTTAGCGTGACAGCCAATTTTGAGCCTATAATAATGCCTTTATTAAGTAGTTTTCTTATTTCGCCAAATCTATAATGGCTTGAACGGTTTCTTTGTTGTTCACCCCCAAACCTTCTTGTTGATGAATCAGTTCGCCACCTTGGTTAAAGACGCTGATGATGTTGGAGTGTGAAAAATCTATTGGTGAAATTTGTTTGTAATTTACCGCCAATACTGCAGCAAATTCGCGGGTGTCTTCTTCTGTACCTCTTAGAAAAAGCCATTTATCGTCTTCCATTTGGTTTTCTTTTGCAAATGCCGTGAGTCGCTCAGGAGTGTCTGTTTCTGGATCGATACTCACAAAAACATATTGTACATTATCTTTTTTAGATTCTGGAATTTGCTTTTCAATATTTCGCATATCTGCCACCAATCTAGGGCAGGCCGCTTGACAAGAAGTGTAAATCATTACCATAGCCAGGACCTTGCCTTGTAATTCTTTTAATTCTATTTCTTCTCCATCCTGAGTGGTCCAATGGGAGGGAAGGTTGTAAATAGACATATCCGAAATTTTAGCAGTTTCGGAAGTTTCCATATTTGTATTTTCCGAAGTTGTTGAGTCCTTTTTGGCTGAATTGTTGCAGGAAATTGCAACAAATGAAAGAGCGATTAAAAAATATTTAAGTTTGTTTATCATATCGAATTCTAAATTTCTATATCCTTTACACATCTAAACCCTAAGTTTTGAGAACTGTAACGCGCTTTCATACTTCCACGAAATGCATAGCGCATAAAGGCAGCATAATTCATTAAATCTGATGCGCCAATAGTAGCACTTCCACAGAAAAGATTCGGGTTTTTATCGCCATCTTTTCTAGATTCCCCAGTAATAAGGACAGTATTAAAATCTTGAGTCCATTCCCAAACTAGACCGTGCAAATCATAAATTCCGTAATAGTTTTTATACGACTCGCCTATTGGGTTATTAAACGTTCTTGGAGTTTCATACCAGCTTAAAATGTATTGGTTGTACGATTCTATTCTCCTTGCATCGGCTACTTTTTCATTTGCCATTGCTGCAAATTCCCATTCATCAATTTTTGGCAATCGTTTGCCTTGACATTCGCAGTATTTTTTAGCTGCAAACCAAGAAACGTTTGTTGCTGGTGCATTGGGTAAACCAGTGTATGTTGTGTCGTTTTCCCATTTGGTTAAATAGCTCTTGTCTGCAAACAAGCTTATTACATTGCTTTTTTTCCACTTGGGGTTTTCCTTTACAAACTTGAGGTATTCTTCGTTTGTTACTGGGTAGACATCCATCATAAACGGATCCACTTTTACAGTTTGTCCAGCGGCACCGTATAAGGGTAAATAAACACCCCCCTTTACTAAGGCCATGCTATCGTTTTGGGCAGTTGCCTTAAAAAATAAGATTGAACAGACTAAGAAAAGGGTGGTGCTATATAATTTCATTGTATATAAGTTTATTTTCTATTTCTAACAGCATTAACCATTTCTGGTGTAACATCGGTTTTGTTATTGCCCCAGCTGTTGTAAACGTAGGTAAGTACGTTAGCTACGTCTTCGTCACTAAGCGCTTGAGCAGTCATTACACTGTTGTATTTTTTACCGTTTACTGTAATTTCACCTGATTTTCCGTGTAATACAATATCAATGGCACGATCTACATCGGCATTTAAGTAATCAGCATTCGCAAGAGGAGGGAAGGCACCTTCAATTCCTTGTCCGTTACCTTGGTGACAAGCAACACAAGTTGCCATATATTTGTCTTTTCCAAATTTCATTTTTTCCTCAAAGCTTAATGCTTTAATTTCTTCTTTCGGTTTACTGCTTCCAGAAGTTGGCATAGACTGAATTACACTACCTTCAGGTTGGTAAATACCCTCGTAGATTTCGCCTGCAAAAACTTTTTCGTTTTCTTCTCCTTGTACGTTTAGTACAGCAAGAGCTCCTTTGTTGAATGCTCTAAAAATAGAGTGGTCTACAAGGATAAATGAACCGGGAACATCTACACGAAATTCTACGATAGCAGCTCCTCCCGCTGGGATTAATGTAGTTTGAACGTTGTCATTTACTAAATCTCCTCCTTCAACATAAACTTTGTCGAAAATTTCACCAATTACGTGAAAAGAAGAAACTAAGTTAGGCCCTCCATTACCCACAAAAAGTCGAACTGTTTCGCCTACATTAGCGGTAAGTGCGTTATCACCGGTCATGGCGCCCACGTGGCCGTTAAATACTACGTAATCTGCGTTTTCATCAATTGCTTTTTGCATATCGAATGCTTGAAGCCCACGTTCACCATATTTTCCTTCGGTGTAGAAGTCACCTTGCATAATGTAGTATTCCTTATCAACTGGCGGTAAACCACCTTCAGGTTCTACAAGAATAAGGCCGTACATTCCATTAGCAATATGCATTCCTACTGGTGCAGTTGCACAATGGTAAACATATAAACCTGGATTAAGTGTTTTAAATGAGAATACTTTTTCGTGACCAGGGGCTACAAATGAAGACTCCGCACCACCTCCAGGTCCGTTTACTGCGTGAAGGTCGATATTGTGTGGCAATTTATTATCTGGGTGGTTCTTTAATCTAAATTCAATTTCGTCACCAACGCGTGTTCTAATAAAGCTACCTGGAACAGTTCCTCCAAATGTCCAATAAATATATTTAACTCCACTAACCATTTCGCCTTCTCGTTCTTGTATTTCGAGATCTACGATTAATTTTTTAGCTAGTCGATTTCCAACAGGAGTTGGTACAAAAGGTGGATCGGTAAGTTCTGCAACCATTTCTTGATTCACCGGTATGTCAACGGCATTCTCATAGGTTTTGTCAGATTGTGTATTAACACAAGAAGTTAGCAATGCCATCGCTCCAATTGTCAATGCAACATTTTTTAATGATGTTTGTTTAATTTTGAATTTCATAAGTCGAATTTTATAGGTTGGTTTTAATATAATAATTATTTATTTGTGGTTTTATTTTCACTCCAGGTAAACAATACGGGGTCTATACTTATCATGATCCAAGCCCAATTGTTACTGTTACCGTCATAATTGTTTTTTACACTTTCAATACCTTCAGATGTGAAGTAATGTGAATATCCTGCTTTTACTCCAACAAATTGAGTGATTGAATACGAAGTTACTAAATCTAATTCGAACCCTAAATCTTTAGAAAGGTCGGAATCTATTTTTGAAGCAGCAAAGAATTTATGAAAATTTACGATAACATTTGATTTGGTGTTAAATGCATACGATACTTTTCCGTGTAAATCTAACAATCCAACATCATCAATATGATTGCCAACGTAGAAGTAATCCATAAATCCGTTAAATTTATGATTAGTACCATAAAGTGGATTAAAAGCATTGTTTTTTCCGTCTTTAGGAGCGCCATATTCATTTCCACTAATTAACTCACCACCCAAACCTAAATTGAGGTTTTTTGTAGGTTTAAATGCTGCTTCAAGTGAAATTAAGTAAGCTTCTAAAGAATTATTTGCAATATCTTTTCCGAATTGATAGTAAAGATTTGAGCTGAACTTAAATTTATTTAATGCCCCATCAATATGTACTCCAGCCGTTTGACTATATCGCGTCTCGTTCTTTGATTCGTCGATTTCATCAATATATTGTAGTCCATTATTTAGGAATAAGAAGCTAGCACTTACTTTATTTATGTTTTTATGCAACCATACATACTGTAAGCTTTTGTAGGTTTTTTTTGTTAAAGTATTTCCAGTTAACGCTTCTCTATCTTGATTATAGGCGGCACCAAAATGAATTTTCGTATTGTTCGGTTCAAACTTTAAAATTGCGGCGTCGTGACTTCTACCTTGTTGCGCCCAATCGACATTTCCAAATAAACGTTGATCGTCATAAACAATTTCTTGTCGACCTAGTTTAAGTGAAAGATTCTGAACTAATAAAACATTTGCCCAAGCTTGATGTAGGGAAACGCCGTTTTCATCGGCTACATTAAGTTGGGGAACATCGCCCCAAACACGCACATCTTGCGGGCTTAAATAAAAATGTAACTTTTCAGTTTTATAACTAAAGTTAAGTCTTGTACGCTGCGAAACGAACGTTGCAGGATCTATGTTGTTAGGGAAAAGCGTTTTGTAACCGTGCCTGTATTCAAACCGAGGCCTTAATGAAGCATCAATAGTAAATTGTGCGAAAACAGGTTCAAGAAAAAACAGGAGGAGAAGAGGTAAAAGAGACTTTAATTTGCTCATAATTTTTTGTGGTTAAAACCGTAGAACAAAGGTCGTTTCTAGCTTTGAGAAAACAAAACAAATTAGTCTTTTATTTTTATTTTTTTTAGCTCCAGTTTAGAATAATTACGCTATTTATTCTTTTTGTAAATCTTGCACGCATTATTTTCTAAAGGGTAGAAAATTAAATATGAAATAAACGCAAAGCAGTTTTAATACTAAACAGAACAATTTCAAGTTGTAACGGAAATGCAAGCGTAAAACTTAGCTAAAACTTGAAAATAAAAAAGACCACCAAATGGCAGTCTTTTTTACTATTTCTTATAGAGCTTATTTTATCTCGAGTAATTCGAGTTCAAATGTCAAATCTTGTCCTGCTAATGGGTGATTAGCATCTACAATAATGAAATCTTCTTTTACATCTGCTACGCGCATCTGGCGTTCAGAACCATCAGGATTTTTAGACACAAGTCCCATTCCTACTTCTGGTTTAATTTCTGGTGGAAGGTTTTCATTAGGTACTTTTTGAAAAAGTTCTTTTTGGACTTCTCCGTAAGCTTCCTCTTTTGGAATGGTAATAGTTTTCTTTTCACTCACCTTCATATCTACCAATCCTTTTTCGAAACCGGGAATTAAACGACCTTCGCCCAGCTTAACTTCCAAAGGCTCACGCTCTAAGGAACTGTCGAATATTTGCCCGTCTCCTAATTTTCCGGTGTAATGAAGTTTTACGGTTTCATTTCCTGTTACTTGATTCATACTGTTTTGTTTTTCAATTATTTAATCAATAGGCGCAAAACTATAGGTTTGAATGACCAATTCCACAGAATTTGATAGATAATATAGATTTTAGGTCATAAAATTTGGTTAAAAAACAAAATGACGTAATCTTATAGTGCCTCGTTTAAACAAAACTAAATGGTTTGGTGATTGAGTGTAAACCTTTAAATCGAAAGCTAGAATTTCTTTTTCTTTGGAAGCAATATATTTTAGCCTAGATTAGGTGATGTTCATAAAGTGATATTATTTTAAGGTTATCTAATAAATAAAATAGTTAATTCGTAAGTTGGAAGTTGCTTTCGTTGCATTGCATAAAGAAATAAATTGCATTGACGTGGCTATGTTATATAAAAAGAAACAAACAATTGGTTATTAATCAGTGTTGCCTGGCTAAAATTCTATAATCACGTATAGACCAAGTCAATAAAGACTTTCGGAGGGTTTTTTAAATATGACCTTCATTTTCATTTTTGTTCAGTATCAGAACCGAAATTTTTCAATCTTTTCAATCTTTAAATGTTAAAAAATACATTTTCCGTGTTTTACAATATAGTCTTGGCTCCCGCCTCCAAGACGGGCAGACTTGGTTCTTGTAGCGACAGCGGTCCGCCCGAACGTGCTTTTCTTGCCCAAATGAATATGATAAGGCGGGCGGGTCTTGTTTCTTTTCTCGGACAATTGGTTATTAATAATTAGTCACTACTTTTATATACTAACGTAGGACCACTTAAAATTGTGAATATCTATTCTCAACTTTCAATTTCGTTTCTATTATAAGTCCTATTTTCGCTTTTCTAAAAAATATTACTATGAGCGTAACTTGGTATGAATGTAAGGTGAAATACAAAAAAACACACGAGACAGGAGAACAAAAAGTAACTACAGATACCTATTTGTTAGATGCGGTTTCTTATACCGAAGCTGAATCCAGAATTACAGAAGAGATGAAAGCTTACACAGAGGAAGATTTTAGAATAATGAATATAAAGGTGGCTAACTTTTCAGAAGTTCATCCGTTTGAAAATTCCGATCGTTGGTTTAAATCTAAGGTATCTCTGGTAGCACTCGACGAAGAGAGCGGTAAGGAGAAAAAGACTAATATATACTTGTTAGTTCAAGCCAACGACGTAAAGGAAGCTTATGAAAACAGTACTAAAGCGATGGCTGATACCATGGGCGATTTTACAATACCGTCAATTACCGAATCTCCAATTTTAGATGTATTCCCATATTTTACTGGAGAAGAAGAACAACTTGAAAAATTTAATGTCATAGAAACGGCTGAACTTGTAGAACAAGAAGATTAAATTAGAAGTACTATCGTGATTTCAATATAATTTTATAAAAGTTAACGATTTAAAGCATCTCTAATAAAGAGGTGCTTTTTAATTAATGAGTGTGCAATCAAAAGTTGCTACTGTTGTTCATTTTTCTATATTTGTGATAATATTAAGTAATTTGAATAAGTTAAAATTTAATTCAAATTTTCTTGCTTAATTAATTTCAGTTAGACACTACTGATATAACAAAGTTTCCTTATGATAAACAATTTTGATGAACTTTCTAAAGTCAATAGATTCAACGTTTGGTCTGATGCTGAAAAAGCTTCTATATATGTTGCACGAACTATAGCGGAACTTATCGTTCAGCAACAACATTTGGGTAAGCCTGCGGTATTAGGGTTGGCTACTGGCAATACTCCTAAAAAGGTGTATCAAGAATTAGTTAGACTACACCAAAATGAAGGCTTGAGCTTTCATAATGTAATTAGCTTTAACCTAGATGAGTATTACCCAATTCATCCAGAAAGCTTCCAGAGCTATACATATTTTATGAAACATCATTTGTTTAATCATATTGATATAGACGAATCGAATATTCATATTCCTCATACAGATCTTTCACCTGATCGTATTTTGCAATATTGCAACGATTATGAAACGAAAATAAAAAATTATGGCGGCTTAGATTTGCAGTTATTGGGTATTGGCAGAAACGGACATATTGGGTTTAACGAACCTGGTTCTAAGTTCGATTCTACCACTCGTTTGGTGAACTTACATTCGCTAACAAGACTTGATGCCGAAGCGGATTTTGGAACTATGGAAATGGTTCCTCATCAAGCAATAAGCATTGGAATTCATACAATTACACAAGCAAAGAAAATACTTTTACTGGCCTTAGGAGAGCGAAAATCAGAAATTATCAACAAAGCACTTAAAGGCGATGTATCTACCGATGTTCCTGCTTCTATATTGCAAACAATTCCACAAGTTGAAATTGTTTTAGATGCGGAGGCTGCGTCATTAATTCAAGAATAGTTAATTGGGCTTTCATTTAGTGTTAATTATTCTTTAAACGGCTTTAGTAAAAAACGGGTCTTTTTTAGCCATTCCTCTCAAACCATATTTCATTTTTAGATTAATCTTTCAGCATTAAGTGGTCCAAATCTCCTACAAAATTGTGTTTGTTCGGATTTCAACCTTTCAACAATTAGCGGTTAATAAATAGGTATAAAATGATTCTCGTTATCTTAAAAAGGCTTCACTGATTTAGTAGATTTGAAAAATAACTGAAAATGTAATCGCAATGGTTAGTCTGGTAGAAGATAAAATAAAAACAATAATGGAAGACGAACTGTTTACCCATTCTGAAATAGAAGAAGCAAAACGGTTTTATGGCGAAGGCGAGCACACCATCCTATCGCAAGGGAAAGAAAAGATAACGGTACTTGTAGCAAACGGGGAAGAGCATACGGTACAGATAGCAGTGAACGGAGAAGAAGAACTCTTCCAAAAGACCAACGATAGACTTACCGAATGGGATGTATATGGCCTTACCGCCCTGTTCGTTATAGCCAATAAATGTAAGGACGAAACCCTTTCCGAAGGCATCAAATATACCCGGGAAGGCATGATAAAGCGGGTAATTGAGGAACGTTATGATAGAGCCAAAAAAGCTGATTATAAGGTAGTTTTGGCCAATAACCTGCACGGCGAGCACATTTTAACCAACGAAAAAGGAAAATCCTATAGGATTACCCTTCGCGATTTTGAGAATAAGACCGGTTATATCAACAATATCGATTGGCGCACAAACAAGCTCGGCACTACCAAGCATATAATGTACCTGTTCAACTATTTGGAAAACAATCCTTCGAAAACTAGAAAAATGGATAAAAAATATCCATTTATAGAAATTTTTACCGATCCGTTGAACGATTATAGAATTACGTGGTATTATCCGGAAACCCTACGAACGGAGGAAAGGAAATTACTGACCTCGTATTTTGGTAACAAAAACCATATCGGCGATTCACAGATTGCCGGTTTCTTTTCTTTCGTACATAAATCGAGGGACCTGGAGCGCATTAAGATTCGCCAAGAGGTGTTTGAAAAAGTAGAAGCTTATTTTGAGAAGAACGAGTTGGAGCAGAAGAAGCAAAACACAACATTGGACTTTTCGTCTATACGGGCAACCTTGTACCCCTACCAAAAAGAAGGTGTTGAATTTGCCGCCTTTAAAGAAGGTGTTATAATCGCTGATGAAATGGGACTGGGGAAAACCCTTCAAGCCATTGCGACCGCGGTCCTCAAAAAGGAGATATTTGATTTTGGAAAGACCTTGGTAATTTGCCCAGCTTCGGTAAAAAGCCAATGGAAGAACGAGGTTTTGAAGTTTACCAATGAGCAGGCCATTGTGGTTGAAGGCCTCCCCGAAGAACGCAACCAAATGTACCTTAACGATCCTTCTTTTTTCCATATAATCAACTATGAAACCGTATTGCGGGATCTGCCCGTTATAAACAAAGTTGGATACGATTTCATCATACTCGATGAAGCCCAGAAGATTAAGAATTATGAGACCAAAACCGCCAACGCCGTAAAAGCCATACATAAAAAACACGCCTTGGTAATTACAGGTACTCCATTGGAGAACAAGTTGTTGGACCTCTATTCCATAGTTCAGTTTTTGGATCCTTATTACCTGGCGCCGCAATGGGAGTTTTCATACCAGCATTGTGTTTTCGATACCAATTCAAAGAATAAGATTCGGGGATATTATAATTTGCAAGAATTAAAAGCCCGGTTGGAACCAATACTTATCCGTAGGGAAAAGCGGGATGTGTTTGAGCAGTTGCCCAATGTAATCCAAAAAAATGTGTTTGTTTCATTGTCTGATGAACAGGCTGGATTGCATGCCAGTTTTGCGAGGGGAATAGCGTCCATTCTAGGCAAGAAGTTTAAAACCACCTACGACTGGCAAAAATTAATGCACTTACTGACCAATATGCGCATGGTATGCAATTCTACCTATCTTATTGACAAGGAAACACATATTTCGCCAAAGCTGGTGGAACTCCGTGAAATTCTGTTAGAAAACTTGGATGTAAAGAATAACAAAAGAAAGATAATTATTTTTTCGGAATGGGTAACCATGTTGAATCTTATTGGGGAAATGCTTAAAAAGGAAGGTATTACCTACACAATATTAACCGGAAAAGTACCCGTAAAGAAGCGCGGTGCATTAATAAAGGAATTTGAGGATAACCCAGATTGCAGTATTTTTCTGTCCAGCGAGTCGGGTGGAACCGGACTCAACTTGCAGGTTGCCGATACCGTGATTAATTTTGAACTCCCTTGGAATCCAGCAAAGAAAAACCAGCGCATTGGCCGTATTGACCGGATTGGCCAAAAGAAGCAAACATTACACGTGTTTAACCTGCTCTCTTATGATTCCATTGAAATGAAGATTGCTACTGGCCTCGTGTTAAAACAGAATCTGTTTGAAGGCGTACTGAATTCGGAAAGCCTAACTGATAATGTGGATTTTTCAGATAAAGGTAAATCTCAGTTTATTCAGCAATTGGAAGAAGTATTAGGAAAAGATGATGAATTAAGTCCAAAAGGCAAGGATGCGTCAAACTTCGAGTTTCAAGAGGAAGACACCCTTTTGGAACTGACCACCGAACCCGTCCAAACAAACTTGTTTGAGGATAATGAACTTAACAAAAAAGTAAGGAATCCGAAAAGCCAAAATTTCCAAACCACAGCTGCCAAAAATGAAAACAACGGAAAAAACATAACCGATTTGGAGCAAATGGAAGCGGTAATGACCAAGGGCATGGAGTTTTTAACCGGTATCTATAAGATGGGCACCGGAAAGGACATCGCAGCTGCGGGAAAGCCGAAGGTAAGTGTGAACAAAGAATCGGGAGAGGTTTCAATTACCTTTAAAATGGAACTGTAAACCTCTTAAAACACTAATAATGCAATTATGAAGGATATTAAAACTTCCAACTATATCCAACGAAAACTGCGGGAACTTTAGGGAAATCAATTTCAGCTTTAACAATTAGTGGTTCCAAGACGGTTTTATTCAGCCTAAAAACTAAACCCCTTAGTCATTACTACACAATCATAATAGGCAACGTTGTTATTCATTGTTATTCATTCAGAGCGCAAAGCCCTGCTGTTTGGTCTGATTTCGCTTACTTTCCAATTTAAATTCCCCTATTTTTGTGCTATTGAATTTCCTCAACCAAAACATTACGGTCGAAATAGAAAAAACATAAATTTAATTGTGTAGGTTAGGGGTTTATCAGGGCCTTTTTGTAAGCTCTATTCGAAATAAAACGTAAATAATGAAATTTGTCGGTAGCCAATTAGCATATTATTTGAGCGACAGGGATTTTAAAAGAAACTCTAAGGTTCTATTAAAATATTTGGTCCTTCTTGTAATCGTCATTGTAATTTTTTCTGTTCTTTTCCATTTTATTATGGAGATTGAAGGGCAGAACCACTCGTGGATTACTGGCTTTTATTGGACGCTTACCGTAATGAGCACTCTGGGTTTCGGCGATATAACCTTTGAATCTGACTTGGGGCGTTTTTTCAGTATTGTGGTATTGCTTTCAGGTATATTCATGCTATTGATTTTTTTGCCTTTTGCTTTTATTAGGCATTTTTATGTACCGCTGTTGGAATCGAAAAAGAAAAACAGGGTTCCCCGAAGTGTTCCGCAAAAAACAAAAGACCATATACTTATATGTTCCTATGATGTCATCGCGAGGGATTTTACAGAGCGGTTAAAACAGGACAACGCACCGTATTATATTATCGAGAAAGATCCAGAAAAAGCCCTTAAGCTTTATGACGCCGAGGTTCCTGTGCTATTGGGAGAATTGGACATGGAAGAAACCTTTCTACATGCCAATATCAAGGAGGCAAAATTGGTACTCGTAAACAGGGATGATATTTTGAATACGAAAATCATCCTTATTATCCGAAACCTTGCTCCCCATATTACCATTGTTGCCCTGGCCACGGATGATGAGTCGGTAGATGTGCAGCAACTCAGTGGGGCCGATCACGTACTTCCTATAAAAAGGTGGCTCGGTGAACAACTGGCAAATAGGGTGAACGCACAACACGCAAAATCGCAGCCCATTGGGCAATACGAAAATCTTTTGATTGCCGAATTGACTATTCAGCATACCACTTTGGTTTCTAAAACGATAAGGGAAACGAAATTAAGGCAAAAATATGGAGTAAGTATTGTTGGAATTTGGGAACGTGGAATATTAAAGCCTATAACCGGAAATGAGAAATTATCGCACGACAGCGTATTGGTTATCATCGGAAAAGAAGAACAACTGTTGAGCGTTGACGAGGTGTTTTATGATTACAAACCCAACCCCAATCCCGTATTGGTTATTGGTGGTGGGAAGGTGGGTTTGGCAGCAGCGCAATCCTTGCATAAAAATGGAGTTTCTGCCAACTTAATCGATAAAGAGCCGGCGTTATGCAAAAAAGCAAGTCCCTATTGTAACGAGGTATTTGCTGGATTGGCTTCCGATTATGAATTATTGAAGGAAGCTGGGATTATGGATGCTCCATCCGTACTACTTTCTACCCACGATGATGCTATGAACATCCACCTTGCGTCCTACTGTCGAAAGCTCAATAAAGAGGTGCGCATAGTGAGCCGGATAACAAAAGCCAGGAATATTGATATTATCCATAGGGCAGGAGCCAATTTTGTGTTGAGCTATGCCACCTTGGGTTCCGAAGCGGTTTTATCAATCTCAAAAGGGCAGGAGCTTAATATACTTGGCGAGGGCATTAAATTGTTTAGTGTTGCAATGCCGCAATCGTTGGCGGGGAAATCATTGGCTGAATCGGGTATAGGTGCCAAAACCGGTCTTTCGGTTATAGCTATAAAAGAGAATTCTGAGGTGGAAACACTACTATCGGCAAATACGATTCTTCCGCAAGGAGCCGAGATAATCATGCTCGGAAACATTGAGATGCGGGATAAATTCAATGAGTTGTTTGTTACTGAAAATTAATGTTGCCGGCTTTTTTGATATTGCTTTTATTCTTAACGTATATATTGTTGCTTCCCAATAGGATTCTTGTTTATGCCAACTCTTTATATCTGTCCATAGGCAGTGCTTTTTCAAGTAGAACCTTTATTTCGTCATTGTTTAATGGTTCGGCGTCGATTGTATATTCATCCAGTAGTTGCCATTTTTGAGGCATAATCGTTTTAAGGTCGTCGTTGGTAATCAATATAAGTCTGTCGTCATTTAGATTGATTGCCAAATAATCATATTTAGTAATGATCTGTCTTTTATCAAGCCATAACGTGTTGACCGTTTTAGGTCCAGTTGGTGTGTCTATCTGCATATAATTGCCAGCCGGTCTTGGTATGTCATACTGAATATGTCTTATGGCCAGTTCCAACTGTTCTGTAGCATCATCTTCAAAAGATTCTATTTTGGAAATTAGATCTTTACCGATATATACTTGCCTATGCGGACCAAAGATTTCCAGCTCATTTACGTTGAGTGCCAATATCTTGGTCGTATTGTAATCAAATTCCATCATGGATGCCGTTTTTGATAGATCTATTATTTCTGGCGGTTTCAGGTGGTTATCGTCTTCATCCTGAAACGAGCATCCAAATTCTTCCCAAAGGGCTTCTGCCGCCCAGTTGGCCAATTGATAATCGTGATGGTTAGATAGGACCGTAGTGCGTATTTCAATTTTATCACCTTCATCGGTTACATCTATCCCGCGGGTCGATTCGTTTTCCAGCCATAAGTAAATGGTGTTTTCTCCCCGCTTTTCATGGTTCACCCCATCCCATTTGGAAACATTCCTTAGAAAAATATTTGTATCGAACATCTTTTTTGGGATGGCATAATATAGTTTACTCATCGGTATTTTTGTTTAAGTATAATTATTTTCCTTAACTATCGTCTTGTCCAATATAACGTTGTTGTTTAAAAATTTGGGAAATAACGGATTGTTTTGTTTTCAAACAGCTAAAAACGGTTTTCCAGCTCGCTATTTTCTTATGGTTTAGGACTGAGCACGATATGCCGATGTAAGCCAAAGAAAATAGATTAACCCTAGGGTTTTTGCCATAGTGGCTATAAACCAGAGACGAAAGATATAAGCTTGCTTTTTTATAATGAACGTCTGGTGTTTATTCTATTGCCCGTTGGACGGCCTCTATAAATTTGTACCTGTCCCGTACGAGCTTTTTGGAACTGGCTTTGGGCCAAGCAGCTATTTGTGCAATTACAAGATTTTTGCTAGGATCTATATAAATCATCTGGCCGAAGATACCAACTGCTGCGTAACTTCCATCCTTAGAACGCCACCACAAATAACCGTAACCGCCTCCTTGTTCGTTGACTTCATATAAAATTGAGGTTGCATTTTTTAGCCATTCTTTCGAAATAATGTTATTAACGTTAGATTGGTTTTCGCGTAACATTAGAGTGCCTAAACGAGCAAAATCTCTTAGACTCGCCGAAAGGCCACTCCCGCCAATATTTAGGTTACTGCATTCGTCGGCCAACCAATAGGCGCAATTTTCCATTCCAAAGGGTTTCCATATTTTTTCTGAAAGGTATTCCGCTAGGCTCTTACCTGTAGCTTTCTGTATTAATATTCCGACCAAATCTGTTTCTCCGGTACTGTAGTTCCAAGTAGTTCCAGGTTCGTGAGTAAATTTAAGTGGCTTCATATACGTTAAAATATGAGATTCAGTATTTTCGCACGGACTTAGATACATTTGTGCAACATCAGAATTGTGATCTACATAATCTTCATTCCATTCAATACCGGAGGTCATGGTTAATAACTGTCGTACTGTAACTTCGCCGTAATCATATCCATTTAATTCAGAAATATATTTTTTTAGAGGATCATCTAAACTTTCAATATCGCCGTCCTTCAACGCAACACCTACTAACATTGAGGAAACTGATTTAGCCACAGAAAATGAAGTCCAAAGTGTTTCTTTATCAACTCCTTCAGCATATTCTTCCAGCTTTATTCTATTGTCTTTTAAAACAATTATGCCTTTAACGCGATTATCGTTTATATAAGAAGCTAAAGTAGTTTCGTCTTCCCACTTTGGAGTGATGTTTTTACTTTCTTCGAATGAAACGATTTGACTTCCTGTTGAAACTAAAATGCTAGGAAAAATATCTTGCATAATAGGAAATCGGCGTTCTTTTTCTTCCTGAGACCAAAAGAGGAGACTTTCAAGCTTCTGTCCCATTGTTTCCCCGGGAATATCTGCTATTTCCTTCTTTACATCTTCAGTTTCTATTCTTTGACAATCTTGAGCAGTTAGTGTCAATGTTCCCAGAATGAATAGCATTATGAGAAATAGGTGGTTTTTAATAATCATGCAGTTTGTGAGGTTTATAATAATTGGAAAGGAATTGCGTGAATTTCAATGTACAATACTTGGTGCTACTTCCCGATGCAAAATGTAATGTATGTCTGATTATCAGTTAATTAGCTATCAATAGATACAAATAAGCAACAAGAAGTGTTGAATTATAGCTAATTAAAGACTAAAGATAAGAAAATCGGGAGGTGTAAAGATAAAAAAACCGCCCCCAAATGAGGACGGTTTTCCAAGAAAACGTCAATCGCTTTTACGCAACTGTTACAGAACCTAAATAAGCGTTATTGGACACTTTAGAACCATCTTCGGAAATAAACCCTAAGAACACCTCCACATCTTCGCCGGTATATTCAGGTGGTACTGAAATACTTTCTGTTCCGGCTGACCTTGTTGGTCCAGCGGTGGTAAATACTACTTCTCCTCTTGTCCCGTTATAGAGCAAAATCAAAGTTTTGTCTGTTACCATTGCACTTCCACTGCCTGAATTGTCAGTCCAGTTAATGTCAACCGTTGATGCGACTGTGGAAGCCGCGGCACCGCCAACTACTCCGGTTAGATTACCACGGGTTACCAAAGCGTTTCCATAGTCAATGGAATAGTTAGGATAGGATCCTGTTACTCCATTGTACAAGTTGTAAGACATTGCAGCATTGAATTGGGTCATCTTGTTTGCATACAATTTGAAACCAACCCGTAGGAAGTCTGTCATAGGTTGCAGGAAACGAAGCACGGTTGAAAACTTTGAGCGCTGGTCAACTTGTCCTTCGGTTTTGGGGTTCGCTACGCTGGAAGGTTTGATTCGTAGGTAATCGATGCCCTTCCAGGTCCCACCGATTACATTCCCGATTTTTCCGGATACACCGCCGAGAATACCTTGATTGATGATTGCCATAATTTATATGTATTTATGGGTTAAACAAATGTTCGGACTTGGCACGGACTTGACTCGGCTTTTGCCCTTTCATTCAAAATTACTTCAATATATATGCTATGATTCGGGCAAGGGAATTGTTGCTTCTATTTGCTTTTGTTTGCCTTGTGGAATTTGATTTTTTGTCAGGTACCGGGTTCAGGATGTGAATGATTGGCTAAATAGTTTCTACAAGATAATCTGTCTCCCGGAAGTCAATCCCTTATTGTGGATAAAAAAAAGGGGGTTGGAATAAGTGTCAACCGGCCGATGAGGTCTGATTTGAAACGTTTTCCTACAGTGAGCTATTAAAACCTTGCCTTCCGCGATTGCTCACTTCAATATTAATTTTCAAAGATGTTCGCAAATTCAACAGCCATCCATTTCCCATATTTTTTTTCAAAAGAGAAAAGAAAAAAGGAAAAAAAATAAAAGAGAAAGCTTTTAATAAGGCGGGTCTGGGAGGGTTGTCAAGGTTTTTGGAAAAAATACTACCCGGAGGGTGGAGATTTTTTGCAAAACCCGTAGGGCTTGACCTTTACAATCCTTTTGTGCGGCTTGCTGGTGCGGACCCGCCTATCTTCGCTTTTCTCTTTTAATTTTCACTTGAAAAAACATTGCACTAATTTTCTTTGAAAATCGGGTTAATGTCGCAGTTCATTTGCTTTTAATTGTGCGATTAACTCTTTTTTGTTGTAATACCGTCTGTTGCCCAAACCGTAACATTTAATTTTTCCTTTGTTAGTCCATTGCCAAAGGGTTGAGGAATTGATTTTTAGAAAATCAGCTGCTTCTGTTCTGGTCAGAAAGACGTCCACTTGGCCGGAATGTAAATCATCTAAATAATGTTTGATTTTTTGCAGCAATTTTTCTGCTACAATATCTGTTAACTCGTCAACGTATACTTCTGTAATTTCGATTGTTCGCGCTACCATTTCTTCTGAATTAAGGTTTCTTAAATGTAAATTTTCCTGTTACGAGAAAAAAAAGAACTCCCTAAAAAGGGAGCTCTGACAATGAAAGCTCTAGCCAAAAGAGCCGAACGGTATAATCTACAACACCGCAACGAACCACGCCCGCAAAGAAAGGACGACCTGACAACCGAACGCCCGCCAACAACCAACGGCTGCCACAACGGACTGAAAACAATGATTTGTACATAAATGAAAGATTTAAATTAAACAAAATGCCGCACCACAGGATCGGTGCGATTGACGCAAGGGCTGTGGACAAAAAATACTACCCGATAGGGTGGAGATTTTTTTTCCAACAGGCGAAGCGAACCCTTGCGGCTCTCGCATCCGCACGCCTGTACCTTTGCTTTTTGTTTGAGTTAATTCTTCTTCCGAAATTCTATTCGGTGGATTAATTGAAGTATTTTAATCCTAAAGAGTTAAGATATTTGTGCCATTATAAAACACATAAAAACGATGAAGGCCACTATCAATATTTTGACCTATAACGGACTGTCGGTATCAGTTTTATAAACACCTTCTTCATCCTTTGGGAAAAGTAAATAGTAGAAATCTTCAAATAGACTTTTCATCGGTTACTAAATTACTAAAAATATGGAAACGTAAATGTGCGCAAACGCAGGTAAACTAGCGTAGCTATAGTGGAAGCACGCAATGGAGAGTAATGGAATGGAGTGCTGGAACTATAAAGCGAGCCGCCTGCGAGCGGAGCAAGGGTGGTGGCTGCAGAAGCCCGAGGAAGGAGGGCGGCAGACGCCTACCGTTTACGGCAGGGCTGGCGCGATTTTTTGCTTCAGCGGCGGAAAAGGCAAGTGTGGCGTTTGAACGAAACGAAGCGGTGCCGGAGCCGTAATGGAGCAATGCCTAAAGAGTTACAATTTTGATGAGTGTTTTGTTTCGTTTATTAAGTTAAAAGTTAATTGAAGTAGACATTGGGGCATTGCGAAATGGAGGTACGAAGGCTCGCGCAGTGTAGTGAAATAGCCACTCTTGTGTGCG
Organism: Aequorivita viscosa; assembly: GCF_900106795.1. Classification (GTDB taxonomy): domain Bacteria; phylum Bacteroidota; class Bacteroidia; order Flavobacteriales; family Flavobacteriaceae; genus Aequorivita; species Aequorivita viscosa. The sequence continues at coordinate 70,295 of NZ_FNNS01000010.1, forward strand.
TTGCTGAAAGTGGGTGATTGTAGAGAGAGAGGCACGAACGAACGAAAAGAACCTACTGAAAGCAAATGGCGGATTGCAAAAAACGTGACAGCCCGATCAGCCCGCAGCGACCCGCAGGCTCGCACAATTAACAAGTGGCGGCAGACCCCCAATTAAAAAAGTGGTGAGCGGAGCGAACACCTTATCGGGGTTTGGGGGGATGGAGTAGCCACGGGTGAGGAAGGAGAGTAGCGTGTGAAGCAAAACAAGTGAACGGCAGGTGGCGAGCACCCACTGGAGCGCAAGGCACCTGGTAAGTGAACGGTATATGCAAGGGCGACCGCAGGGAGTTCATTTTACCCTTGCAGATATGTTTTTGCGGAACAAAGCGGAACGACTGACGAACACCGCTTTACCTGCGTTGGGATGTGCGTGGGGAAAAGCAAGGGTGCGACTGATTGAGGTGGAGAGTAACGGAACCGATTGAAGGAGTACTCTTGCTGCGCGTTGCTGGAAGTGGGTGATTGTAGAGAGTGAGGCACGAACGAACGTAAAGAACCGACTGGAAGCAAATGGCTGTGCGGTGGGTTTTTTTCCTTAAATTGGAATCATCTAATTCCGCTATAGAAGGAATAAGGTTAGCTTTAGTGGTGAGGAAATTAGGGTCAGTATATTAAGCACAATAATACAATATGATTAGTGATGTTAAAACCAAACTGGAAGTTCAACCAATGGTTCAATAATTAATGATAATGCAATTAATGGTTCATAAGAAAAAGCAGAAACGGCAATGGCTAATGAAATAGGTGAATTTCTTGCCGTAGTAGTTAATGTCAGGCTTACCCTGTCTGAATAGCTAAACTTTAGGGATTTGCCTGAGGATTTGACCAATAATAAATATCACAATGAAAAATATCAGTAGAGGAATGAGCAATTTATAAATGACATCTGGGTTGTCTATTAAGTTTTTGATGCGAACATAGCAACAACCGCTAGAGCAAGGAACATTTTTTTCGTTCGAGAAAAACAATCTTTTTGAAGCCAAGATAAGTATGCGGATGTTATAAATCCTTCCGTTGTATTCTCACAGCATTCAATATAGCCAAAAGAGCTACACCCACATCTGCGATAACGGCTTCCCATAAAGTAGCAACACCGCCTGCACCTAATGCAAGTACTATAATTTTGACTGTCATAGCGAGAATGATATTTTGCCAGACAATGTTTTTGGTGATTTTACCCGCCTTTATTGCTGCAACGATCTTTGACGGCTGGTCGTTTTGAATAACTACATCTGCTGTTTCGATGGTGGCATCACTACCGAGACCGCCCATTGCAATACCAACATCGGCGAGGGCAATAACCGGAGCATCGTTAACACCATCGCCTACAAAGGCCAATTTTACTCCTTCTTTTTTAAGAGCCTCCACTTTCTCCACTTTTTCGTCCGGAAGCAGTCCACCATAAGCTTCATCAATTCCCAAAACTTTTGCCACCTGATCTACCACTGTTTGTTTATCACCAGATAACATTACGGTTTTTATGTTTAGACGGTGCATTTCCTTGATGGCCTGATATGCATCTTCCTTTATTTCATCGGCAATAGTGATATAACCGGCGTACTTATTATCAATGGACAATACCACTATGGTATCTACAATCTGTTCGACTTCGGCAGGATAAGCTATGTCATATTTCTTTAAAAGTTTAAGGTTTCCAGCCAATACTTCCTTATTACCAACGATGCCTTTCAAGCCGTGTCCTGCTATTTCTTCAATGTTTGAAGTTTGTAGGCCTTGGTGTTTATTATCGGCATAATCCGTTACAGCTATGGCTATGGGATGGGTCGAGTTCTTTTCCAAAGCTGCTGCTACTTTGATCAGTTCTTCTTTTTCAATTCCTTCGGATACTACTTGCTGAACTTTAAAGACCCCTTTGGTCAAGGTGCCTGTTTTGTCCATCACCACTGTTTTTACTTGGGTCATAACATCCAAATAGTTTCCGCCTTTGAACAGGATTCCATTTCGGGAAGCAAGGCCGATACCTCCAAAGTAGCCCAGAGGTATGGAAACAACCAATGCACAGGGACAACTGATCACCAAGAATACCAAGGCACGATAAAACCATTCCCGAAACACATAATCATCCACAAAAAATATTGGGGTTACACAAAGTGCCAGTGCAAGGAAAAATACGATTGGGGTATATACTTTGGCAAAACGGGATATGAAGAGTTGGGTCTGTGATTTACGTGCGGTGGCATCCTGTACCATTTCCAAGATTTTGCTGAGTTTACTATCCCTAAACAGGGCGGTTACCTTTACTTCTGCAAGTGTATTTTGATTGATCATCCCGGCCAGTACCTGTTCACCTTTATATTTGGTATCTGGTTTGCTCTCCCCTGTTAATGCCGCAGTGTTGAAAGAGGCTTTTTCAGAAATGAGATCACCATCCAAGGCAACCTTTTCACCAGGTTTCACTTGTATCTTTTCTCCTATTTCTACTTCTGAAGGATGTATAACCTGTGATTTTCCGTTTCTTAGAACGATAACTTCATCAGGCCTTATATCAAGCAAGGCTTTAATGCTTCTTTTGGCGCGCTTAACTGCCGAGTCCTGAAACCATTCGCCTATTTGGTAAAATACCATTACGGCAACACCTTACTTCATATTCTCCAATGATGAATGCGCCGATTGTTGCCACACTCATCAATACAAATTCATTGAAGAAATCGCCTCTTTTTGACTTTCGCCAAGCGAGATCTAAAACTTTTCTTCCGGCGAGAAGATAAGCAATGAGGTTAATTGCCAATAAAGGTATAGTGGGTATGTCGAGGTTAAACCCATATTCCAATGTTAACAGTATAACCAAAATCAGCAAGGCAAGCAGAAGGTCCCAGTGGGTTTTCCAGCCTGTTTTTTCTTTATTAACTTTTGGGCTTAAGGGCCGGGATGTAGCTGCTTTCATTTTATTAAAATTTTCTTTAAAGATACTTTAAAAGGTTATGCACAGGAATTGCATTTGCATCAGCATTCATCTTTTCTTGTTAACTGGATAGGAGGACAGGGCAAAGAACCATAAGAACAGTAAACGCAACAGTCACCTTCTTTTGGTTTTAGAACAGTTTTACACTTCTCACATTCATAAAAGAATTGACAGGAATTTGTTGGCATATCTTCTACTTTTTTGTGTCCGCAGTTTGGACAGGTAATTTCTGATTTTAATATAGCTTCCATTGATTTTTATTTTTTCTTGTTACCTTGTAATTTGTTGCATTAATTGCTTCCTCAATTTTCACCTTCATTCGTTTTAGTATCGTCAAACTCAATGATCGCGTTACCATTTTCGTAAGGATTTAGGTTATCCAGTTCGGTTTTAAAATCTTCAAACATCCAGTCCATAACATTAGATTAATGGTTAAAAAGCTCCTTTTCTTTTTCAGGGTCTATTTCATCTTTTGACTTTTTGTCCAAAAAATAATCCAAGATAATGCCTACTGCAATAGCTCCCACAAACGCGGCATAAACTTTCCAATCAAATTGTATGACCAAAGAGAGGCTTATGATTATCGCCAAAATTGGCAGTATCGGAACTTTCCCAACAGATAAAGGAACTTTAAAGGGCCTGTCTTTATCTGGTGCTCTGAAACGCAATACGATAAGGGCAATGTTCACGGCGACAAAGACGAGCAACGCACCCAATGACGACATTCCCGCTACGATTTTAATATCGCCCAATAGCATAAAACCCGCAACTGCCGCCATAACCACAATGGTAGTAACCCACGGCACTTTATGTGCATTGGTTTTGGTCATAAATTTCGGAAGTTCGCCCACGCTTGCCATTCCAAACAGCAGCCTGCTGATAGAGATAATACCGCTAAAGGCCGCATTGGCAGTAGCAAAAAGTGCTGCGACCGCCAATGTCACGGGCAACCAACTGTTGAGATTTGATGCCGCAAGTGAAAGTGGCGAATCTACTTTTGCCAGTTCTGACGGGTCGGCAATGTTAAGTACCGTAAAAGCTATGAGCAGATAGATAACGGTTGTAAAAACCATTGTCAGTAGAAAGGCACGAGGAATGGTCTTGCCAGGGTTTTTTACTTCAGAACCCAATGCAGCCATATGCTCAAAACCTGTATAGACAAAAAACAAGGTTGCGGTAGCCGCCAAAGTACCGGAAAAGGATTCAACTTTAAAAAATTCAGCCTTTGGCGGGCCAGTTTCTGCAAGCCCGACCACAATAAGAATGAACAATCCCAAAAGTTGTATGCTAACCATTATAATATTGGCAGTAGATGATTTCTTGATTCCCGTAATGCTTATCAATGAAAGAATTATCAATACGCCATAACTTATCAATAGGGAAGGCACACTAAAAAAAGTGTTGAAATAACCTGAAAAGGCCAGCAATACAGCGGCTATCGTGGCAGAACTGTGAAAGGCAATTGTCCAGCCAGTGAGAAAGGAAGGAATGTCAATTTTCGGAAACGCTTTGCGTACAAAAATGAATTCGGCACCTGCATTGGGATAGGTAGAGGATAACTCTGCATAAGACAATGCCGAAACGCTGGCAGCAATTGCGGCGAAAACAAAACTCAACCAAAGGTCGGTACCTGCTTGTCCAGCTGCTGCGCCTATGACAGTATATATTCCTGCACCCACGATAGTGCCTACTCCATAAAAGGTAAGGCGAATTGTTCCCAATGATTTTTTTAATTCTGCCATAATATTTTTTAAGTTAGAGAAGGTGGAAGAAACCTGAACCTGACCATTGGACCCAAGGGTTCAGAATTCTGAAACTTCCATCTAATATTTTTGCCTGCATTTTTCACATATTCCCTTTAATATCAGGTTCACATTTCTCACTTCATAATCGTCTGGCAAGCTTTCTTTCGATATCTTATTCGGTAAACAGATTGTTCTTCTGCAATCGGTACAATGAAAATGCAGATGTAAATCTATACCGTATTTATCTTTGGCGTTTTCATCAGAAATAGCATATTTTGCCACTCCGACCCCATCATTAATCTGATGAATCAGCCCTTTATCCTCGAAAATCTTGAGATTTCGATAAAATGTCGTTCTGTTTGCTGTTTTATTGGTTTCGCTCTTTTGAACAAAAGCCTTTTTCAAATCGGAAAAGGACACGGCACTTTGCTTCCTTTTCAGGAACTTGTATATCTTCAACCTCATTTGAGTAGGTCGAATACCGTGATTTAATAGTATCTTTTCCGTTTTAGTCATTGCAATATTAATTCAAAAGCAAACCCTTTTTTCAAAACATATATTTGATGCTATTTCTTATAAGCCAAAAGCCTTAACGCATTAAAAACCACAAGTAATGTTGAGCCTTCGTGGATGACCACTGCAATACCGATATTGGCCCAACCCATAATGGTCGATGGGATAAGCAATGCCACAATACCGAGGCTTACCCAAAGGTTTTGCTTGATAATTGCCTTTGCCTTCCTGCTCAAGCCTATGGCAAAGGGCAGGGTTTCCAATTTATCGGCCATTAGGGCAATGTCTGCAGTTTCCAAGGCCACATCACTGCCCGCTGCACCCATTGCGATACCTACTGTGCTGTTTGCCATTGCAGGGGCATCGTTCACACCGTCGCCTACCATTGCGACTTTGGATTCCTGTTCTTTTAATTTTTTAATGGCATCTACCTTTTCCTCTGGCAACAGGCTTCCCCAGGCATCGGTCAACCCAATTTCTTTAGCAACGGCATCGGCAACCTTTTGATTATCCCCGGTTAGCATTATCATCCGCTTGATACCGATTTCCTTTAATTTTTTCAGTGTTTCCTTGGCCGCTTCCCGTGGGGTGTCCATCAGGGCGATGATACCTATATATTCTTTGTTCCTTCTTATGAGCATCGTAGTATTTCCACCACCTTCAAGTTCTTTTACTTTATTCGATATATCTTCGGATGGTTTTGCTTCATCGAGGTCTTCGTACAAGTCAAGGTTTCCAATATAGATTTTATCCTTGCCCAAAGAAGCTTTGATACCTTTTCCGAGAACTGCTTCCAAATCTGACGCATCGATAATATCAGTACCTTTCAGACGCTCTTTCCCATCCCTTACGACGGCTTTGGCCAAAGGGTGGTCGCTCAAGTTTTCAACGGCAACGGCTATCTTTAACAGTTCATTTTCTTCAATATCCCCCAATGGTACTACTTCGGTAAGTTTGGGCTTGCCTTCGGTAAGCGTGCCTGTTTTATCAAAAGCCAAAGCGGTTATGACCCCTAAATCCTCAAGTGGTCGCCCACCTTTGATGAGCACGCCGCCACGTGCTGCCCTTGCCACACCGCTCAATACGGCACTTGGTGTTGAAATGGCCAGTGCACAGGGACTTGCAGCTACCAATACCGCCATTGCACGATAAAAGCTGGCACTAAACGGTTCGTCAATGACCAGAAAGGCAAAGAGTAGGATACCAACCAGTATCAGTACGGATGGCACAAAGTATTTTTCGAACTTATCGGTCAGCAGTTGCGTGGGGGACTTCTGGGTCTGTGCCTCGTTGACCAATTTGACCAGTCGGGACAGGGTAGAGTCTTTGGCTTCTTTGATTACCTTTATTTCCAGCGTGTTATTACCGTTGATAGTTCCGGCAAATACCCGATTTTCATCCTTGATATCATCGTCTGCCGAATAGTCCCTGCCTGTATCTTCCACGGGAAGTTTATCCACGGGTACACTTTCCCCAGTAATAGGGGCCTGGTTTACACTGCTTTTTCCGTTGACCACGACGCCATCTGCGGATATTTTACTATTGGGCTTGACCACTATAATATCGCCAATACTCAATTGCTCAATTCCAACTTCTTCGGTCTTGCCATCTTTTTTAAGCAATGCTGTTTTTGGTGCAAGGTCTGCAAGCGCAGCAATGCTTTTTCTTGCTTTGTTCATTGCGTAATGTTCCAAGGCGTGCCCAAGGCTAAATAAAAACAACAACAGTGCACCTTCTGCCCATTCTCCCAGAATGGCGGCACCAATGGCAGCGACCAGCATTAAAAAATCAATTTCAAAACCACCCTTGGCCACAGTTTGAACCGCTTCCTTGGCCGTAAAGAAACCACCGAAAATGTACGCGCCAATGTACAAAGTAAGACTGACCCAATCCGGGATGGATTCCACATAAGAAAGCCCGAAACCTATCCCGAGAAGTGCCCCACAGATAATGGAAAAAATAAGCTCCGTATTTTTACCGAAAACCCCACCGTGGGCGTGCTCTTCTCCTTCCTCGTGGGTCTCGCCCTCCTTGTGCTCGTGGCCCTCTGTGGAAGTTTGCTCTTTAGTATCTTCCTTCTTTGAACGTTCCTGTTTTTTTTTGGATGCTTCGGTGTAATTATTTTCGTTTGAAGAACTCCGCTTAACCTGAAGGTCTTCCTTTTCAATCTGTTTACTTATTTCATCAAAATTTGTTTGCTTTTTATCAAACTCAAGGCGCACCATTCCAGAGACCGAAACGGAAGCCTCCAAAACCCCATTGATTGCCAAAAGACTTTTCTCTATGGAACGTGCCTGTCTTGTATGTCTGATTCCTTTAACCTCTATGAGCAAATGCCCGTATTTTTCGGTAATCTCGGCACCCGTCTGTTCTGCGAGAGATTGAATGCGGTCTATAGAAATGATATCGGGGTCATAATGAAAACAGAGCTGTGGTGTGTCATCTTCCTTTGTATCGGCAACGTGTACTTTTTCGATGCCCTCTTTAGCCTGTAATTCTTTTATAAGCCGCTCAACACAAGTATCTTTTTCGTTTGGAACTTGCGGAAGGATAACGGGAATTTTTAGTTGTATTTTTTTCATTTTTTACTATTTTTTTTTATCCATTCTTTGGCATCGTCTTTTTCTTCTGGCTTATAAAATTTTATATGAGCTTCTGAAAAAGGAAGCAATGCCTCGGTAAATTGCTCCTGCCATATAACGCTACCCACTAAAGCAACACGCTTTAAATGCGTTTCATTCGGAAGATTTAATTCAATGCCCTTCCAATATGCGTTTGCCGTCCAGCCTTCAAAATTATGCATTTCGATGTACCAAGAAACTTCCTGATATGCAGTTATATGTTCTATTAAGACCGGTATCAAGTTTTCATAATCCTTGGCATCCAGCTTATTCTCTGCCACCATATATACAGTAGCCTCTTTTTTATAGATTGTTATCATTGCTCACTATTTATAAATGATAATTGAATTTAAAAACCAAACGTTTAATCCAGATTGTCGCTGCATTTTTCGCAAATACCCTTTACCACCAAGTTAATGTCCTCGGTAATGTAGCCATCAGGTAAGTTGATATGAGGGATTTTATGCTCTGTTAAACAGACAGTTTCATTACAATTGTTGCAATGAAAGTGTAAATGAAGGTCGTTGCCAACCTCGCACTCACAATTTTCTTCGCAAAGGGCGTATTTTATAACACCTGTCCCATCCTCAATTTGATGTACAATACCTTTTTCCTCAAACGCTTTCATAGTCCTAAATAGGGTGCTTCTTTCACTGACCTTAAAATCCTTTTCCAAATCGCCAAGACTGATGGCCACCTCTAATTCTGCTAAACGCTTATAAGTCATAAGGCGCATAGCCGTAGGTCGTATCCCTTTGCTTTCAAGTAGTTGGACTATTTTTTCCATTTGTGATAAAGTGTTTTATAGGTCGTACCGTTTTAAGGAATCTCCAGTTTTAATCTGAAAGGCATCTTCAATATTTGCTATATATATAATACCATCTCCAGGCCCGTCGGTTTTGGCGTTGGCTATAATTGTTTCAATGGCCGCTTGGGCTTCCTCATTTTGGCAGACCAGTTCCAACTTAACCACTGGACTATCTGTTACGTGAAAATCCAACGACGGTCTTGCACCTTTTGATTTGAATGCGCCAGTGCCTTCTGCTTGTGAAAGGGTCATACTTTCAAATCCATTATCTGATAGTGCTTCAATGACTCTTTGGATTCGGTTCGGTTTTATAAATGCTTTTATTTCCTTCATATTATGAATTTTTTAAATTTTTAATCGATTTTGAACCGAGCCTGTTTTCTAATTTTTAACTAACCAATTAAGACGATAAACAAACTCGGAATCAAAATCTTTGATTATTATTGAATTAATGTCCGTGTTCCAGTTCGCCTTTAACCATTTCCGAAGACAGGTTATAAGCTCCTTTTATGACCACTTTGGCAACCGTTGAAACTTCGGCAGGTAAATTGACTTCAACAAAGCCCAAATCAGTAATACCAACCGTTACGGGTATCATTTTAAATTTCATTTTGTTCGCTTCCATTGCTTCATCTTCATCCAAAATAAAAATAAAGGATTGCTCGCCTTCTTTTATAATGGCAGCTTCCGGTACGGCAAAACCCTTTTTTTCGCCCTGCACTATGCGTCCTTCCACGTACATACCCGGCAACAGGTTTTTATCCTTGTTCTCAATGTCTGCAAGGACTTCCAAAGCCTTTGGGTCGGTATTGAAGGTTTTGCCAACAGACCTAACGGTTGCTTTAAGCAGTTCGTCTGGACGAGAAGCCGTTGAAAAATATATCTGTTGCCCTTTCTTGATTTGCTTTATGTCCTTCTCATATACTTTAAAGTTTACATAAATCTTCGAGTTATCGCTAATTGAGAACATCTTGGATTGCTGCGCCACGTAATCGCCAAGGCTAATCATTACTTCATCCACATAGCCACTTATGGGCGTGGTAATGGGAACTGCGGAATATATTTGGCCTTCAGCCACCTTGTCCGGGTTTATGCCCAACAGTCTCAATTGGGAACGCAGACCATTGACGCTGGATGTTGTGGAACGAAATTTTGACTGTGCCATCTGAAATTCCTTACCAGAAGAAACACCTTTATCATAAAGGGTCTGCTTGCGCTCAAAATCCTGTTTCAAAAAGACCAGTTCATCATTTTTTTCCTGATATTCCTGTTGCATTGCAATGATATCTGGGTGTTCTATATATGCCAACACCTGTCCTTTGCTTACGTTATCTCCAGGTATTACTTTTATGGAACTCACATTTCCACCAACAAACGGACTGATGTTCGCCTTATCCTGTGGGAAAAGTTCCAGCATACCTGTTACCTTAATGTTGTTCCCTAAATTCCGTTCCTCCAGAGGCTTCGTTTCCAAACCGATGGTTTCAGCCTGTTGCTTTGTAAGTTCGACGACGCCTTCTTCCTCGCTGTGACCACCTTCTTCCTCTCCTTCATCGTGGCCTTCTTCTCCGTGTGTATCTTCGCCCCCAGCCTCGGTTTTTGATACGCCTTCAGCTTCGTTATGCCCAAGTTCAGATTTTTGGCCATCGTTACAACTCATAAACATAAGTGTAAATAATACGGTACTTACTAATAGTATATTTTTCATTTCTCTTTTTTTAAGGTTATAAATTGCCCAATTGATATTGCATATCAATGGTTTGCTGGTTATACTGATTGATGTATTGTAAATGGGTCTGTTTAATGCGGATGGCACTGTTGAGAATCGTGATGTAATTGACGTAATCTATTTCGCCTTCTTTAGAAGCCAACTGCGCTGTGGTAATTTGTTCTTCTGCCAACAATAGTGCGCCTTCTTCGTAATATTGCAAAATCTTCTTTGTTTTTTCGAGTGATTTGGTCAATTGTGAAACACGACTTTCTGTAACCGCTTTTTGCTCCAAATATTGATTCTCTGCTACCATTGCGTCTGCCTTGGCTGCCTTAACCCTTGACTTCTGCGGAAAAAACCATAACGGAATACTAATACCTGCCTGATAGGTATTAAACCCTGAAACATCATCCACAACCTGCCTGCCATATGATAAACTGAATTTCGGTAGGAATTGCGATTTTTCAACGCCCACATTTGCTTTACTTACTTCGGCATTTTGCAAGGCATATTGCAACATTGGGTTATTGGCAACCGAAGTTGAATCCAATGTCGCCATAAAATCCAATGGCTCGTAAAAACCATCTACCGTCTCGATGGTTTCATCCGTTCCCAAATATTGTTTTAAGGCACGTTTGGCAATTTCAATATCATCAAAAGCTTGTTGCCTCAACACTTGAATCTGTTGAAATTCGGAAGAGGCTGAAATAAATTCCAACTTGCCTGTTTCTCCAGTGTCATACCGAAGTTGGGCAGCGGACTTAAAATTGGCATAAATACTGTCCAATTGGTCTGCAAAACGCAACTGTGCCTTGTAATAATTAATTTGGTCATAGGCTTGCATCACATTGCGCACCAACTGTTGTTCACTGGCCACATAAAACTTTTCTCCCAAGGCAATGCGCTCTTTATAAAACTTCGATTTTGAAAATCCTGAAAGCAAATCAATGTTGCCTTGTTGCACGCCAACGGTTGTTTGCACTCCAGGAAGATTATTGCCATATTCTTCTTTGCCCGTGAAAACTTGTGTGCTACCAAGGTCAAAACTCGTTCCCTTTAGTGCCTTTTCCCGTTCAATAAATGCCTGACTTTCCTTAAGCGATGGATAATTCTGTTTTGCCATAGCAATGGCCTCATCTACAGTCAAGGTTTTTGGCATTGTTCCATTTTGATTGGTGTCTTGGGCAAAAGCAGTTCCAGAAGCCATCAAACCGCCAACCATCAATAATACGGTTACAATGTTCGTTGATTTGTTGACATAGCTTACACCTCCATCGTTATTGTTTCGTTCCTTTCTCGATTCAAGCCAATAATAAAGAATAGGAATAACCACCAAGGTCAGAAATGTTGCCGTAAGCATTCCTCCAATGACTACTGTCGCCAAGGGCCGCTGTACTTCGGCACCACCAGAGGTAGAAATCGCCATTGGGATAAAGCCCATAATTGTTGTAATGGCTGTTAATAAAATTGGACGTAAACGTTCGTGCGTAGCTTCATATATACGTTTTTTTAAATCTGTCATTCCACTGTCTTTTAATTCATTGAACTTATTTATGAGTATGAGTCCGTTTAATACGGCAACTCCGAAGAGCACGATAAATCCGACTCCCGCGGAAATACTGAAAGGCATTCCACGAATCAACAAAACGAAAACGCCACCAATGGCCGCCAAAGGCACTGCCATATAGATCATCAAGGCTTGTGTAACTGAATTCAAAGCAAAGTAAAGCAGAACAAATATTGTTAATAGAACGATTGGGACTACAATCATCAATCGGTCTGATGCTCGTTGTAGGTTTTCAAATGATCCGCCGTAGGTTACAAAATAACCTGGTGGCAGTTTAACATCCGTTTCCAATTTTTGTTGAATTTCCTCGACCATCGATTTTACATCGCGCCCACGAACATTCACGCCCACGGAAGTACGACGAGAGGTATTGTCTCTTGAAATCTGCATTGGTCCGGGTTTATAGCTGATATCTGCCACCTCCTTTAATGGTACTTGTGCACCGTTTGGCAGGTCTATATAAAGGTTTTTTAAGCTATTGATGTCTTGTCGATATTCCTCTGCCAAACGAATGACCACATCGAACCGTTTTTCCCCTTCAAAAATGACTCCTGCCTGTTCTCCTGAAAATGAAGCACTTACATAATCATTCAGCTTATCAACGGTTACACCGTATTGTGCCATTTTCGCACGGTTATATACCACCGTCATTTGTGGCAAACCACTTGTAGCCTCCACATTAATGTCAGCCGCTCCGGGAACGGTCCTAATTACTGCCGCGATTTCCTGTATCTTGTCTGCCAAAACGTCCAAATCTTCTCCGTACAATTTGATGGCCACGTCTTCACGGACACCAGTCAGCAATTCATTAAAACGAAGTTCTACAGGTTGTGTAAACACAAAATTTACGCCGGGAACTACTGAAATTTTTTCTTGAATCTTTTCTATGAGTTCTTCTTTACTATCTGCGGATGTCCATTTACTCTTGTCCTTTTCAAGAATAATATAACTATCGGCAATATCCATAGGCATTGGGTCTGTTGGTATTTCAGCCACACCAATCCTTGAAACTACTGTTTTTACTTCCGGAAACTCATTGATTAAATTCTGAAGTTTCTCTGAGGCCTCAATAGATTCTGAAAGACTGCTCCCTGGTTTTATCAATGCTTGAAATGCAATATCGCCTTCATCAAATTTAGGGACAAATTCTGCTCCCATATTGCTAAAAATAAATCCTGCAATCAAAAGCAAGGCAACCGCGCCTATAACCACACCTGCCCGAAAGCGAAGTGCAAAATTTAATATTGGCAGATAGATACGATTCAGAACCCCCATAATTTTATCACTGAACCTATCAATCTTGTTTTCAAATTTGGCAAACCAACTATTTTGATTTTTAGCAGGTTTTAAAAATAATGATGACATCATTGGTACGTAGGTAAGGCAAAGAATAATTGCCCCTAAAACGGCAAAACCAAATGTAAATGCCATTGGTCGAAACATTTTCCCTTCCACACCGGTCAAAAACAGAATAGGTGTAAAAACTATAAGAACAATTAGTTGACCGAAGAAGGCAGAATTCATCATTTTACTTGAAGAGTCATAGGCGATTTCATCCATTTCAGCTTGGTTAATGGCGGTTGTGGATTTTTTCATCCGTTGATGAATGTGGAAAACCGCTCCTTCCACGATAATCACCGCACCATCTACAATAATCCCAAAATCGATCGCACCCAAGGACATTAAATTTGCCCAAATGCCAAATTGTTTCATCAAAATAAATGCAAATAATAGGCATAAAGGGATTATCGACGCTGCTATCAAGCCACCACGGAAGCTTCCTAAAAGCAAGACCAAAACAAATATGACAATAAGGGCACCTTCTATTAGATTTGTTTTAACGGTACTTGTGGTTGCCTCAATAAGTTCACTTCGACTTAAAAAAGCATCAATATAAACGCCTTCCGGCAGGGATTTTTGAATTTCTACAATACGCTTTTCCACATTTTCGATCACGTCGCCTGGGCTTTCGCCTTTCAGCATTAAAATTTGTCCGCCCACAGATTCGTGTCCATCTTGGGTAAAAGCGCCATAGCGTACTTGGCTGCCATATCCAACCTTTTCAGCGACATCCCGTATTAAAACGGGACTACCGTTTTGAGTAGTTACAACTGTGTTTTCCAAATCGGCGATACTTCGGGCCAAGCCTTCGCCACGGATAAAATTGGCCTGATGGTTTTTTTCAATATAAGCACCACCAGTATTGGCATTGTTCACTTTCAGGGCTTCAAAGACCTGATTCATTGTAATACCAAAACTTTTTAATTTATCAGGATTTATGGCCACTTCATATTGTTTCACATACCCTCCAAAAGCATTGACCTCGACGACTCCTGGGACTAATGCCATTTGACGTTTAACGATCCAATCCTGGATGGTACGAAGCTCCATAGCATCGTATTTATCTTCGTAGCCTTCTTTTACTTTTAGGGTGTATTGGTAGATTTCGCCCAGACCCGTAGTTATTGGTGCCATAAATGGTGTGCCGAAGCCTTCGGGGATTTCTCCAGCAACTTCGGTTAATTTCTCCTGCACCAATTGCCGGGGAAGATAAGTACCTGCCTCGTCCTTAAAAACAATGGTAACCACAGAAAGACCAAAACGGGAAACGGAACGCAGCTCGATAACGTCAGGAAGATTTGCCATTGCCAATTCTACCGGATAGGTAACAAATTGCTCAATGTCTTCAGTACCTAAATTTGGGGCAACTGTAATAACCTGTACTTGGTTGTTGGTAATATCGGGTACAGAACCCAGATTTATAGTGGCCATAGACCAAATGCCCGTACCTACAAGTGCCACTATAAAGAGCCCAATAATAAACTTGTTATTAATGGAAAATGAAATGATTTTGTTAATCATAGAAAAAGTATTAATTCAGTTTAAACATCGCAATGCAAAGAGATGCAATGCGTTTATGATGCGATACTTACTTTTAAAAGCATCACGGTAGGATATAGCTATCCTAAAAAAACTGAATTATACTTTAGGGGGTTGGAAAAGCGATTCCAGATATCTGGAAGTGAAGTTTACTTTATGTAAGTTAAACTGTTTTTTCTCTTCAAACTTTAGTCGATTGGTTAAAGCCGAATTGTTGTTCGCAATAATTAATACTAAAGGGTGACAACATTGATGATGGGAATGGACTGGTGTATTCTCCTTATCTGGGTTATTATGATGCCCTTCATTTTTTGCATCATTGTCAATGTAATCTTCAACTACATATTCAAGGAAAGAGTCTCCATAAACTTTATGGTCTTGATAATGGGTAATAATGCTTGAAATTTCTTTAATTGGTCCACAAAAGTCCATATCAATGCTAATTCCCTGAAAAAAGAATAAAATTGACATTGATATGGAAAAGAATATTTTCATAAATTTTGACAAAGATACAAATTAATCGATGCACAGGTTGTGCAATTATAATGATACTCAGGAGTTGAAATAGCAAGTGTGGCCCTGAATGAATTGTAGTGCAACGGAAATGAATGGTGGGCTACTCTTGCTGCGCGTTGCTGGAAGTGGGTGATTGTAGAGAGTGAGGCACGAACGAACGAAAAGAACCGACCGGAAGCAAATGGGTGTGCGGGTAGGACTTTGTACAGGTGAACTTCAAGACGGACGAATACAGTTAATGTTTGTGTTTTGATAAATATGGATTGAAGGATTTTTATAAATACAGACCAGGTAATATGCTTTGAGGAATTAGATGCCGCAATGGTAATGTAATTAAACTCTCTTCACCGAATTCAAAATCAGAAAAATTACTAATGTCGCAAAAGGGGCGGTTTATTGTAGGCGTTTCTATACTAATATGAAAGCCGAACGGTATAAAAGTGATTTCCCCGAATGTTCGAGCGTATCCATCCATATTTGACCAAGATAATGGATTTCTTAAACTTATGGCACTGGACATATACATTAAAAGCCGAATGTCTGGTGGCAATGATTTACTTTTCCTGTCTAATATAAATTCCCTTATACTTGGTTTTTTTAGGAAGAAGCCGCTGTTATCAAGGGCAACAAACATCGTCAGTATCTGCTTCAGGACATTTAAAGGTTTTATTTCATATTCTGCGCAAATGAAATTATTGGCATAGACGCGATGTGTCAATACATATGCACCTTGTTTGGCGAAATCAATATAATCATTTGCATACCAGCTACCAGTATTCTTGTTGCAAGAACCACATAAATGATAACCACCAGCACCACGGTTACTTCGCTTACGACCTCCATAACGATAACTGGACTTGTCTAATAAGTTTTCTTTATCTTGAAAAAGAACAGGTGAGGAATTAAAAGCACCTTGGGGAGGAATATGTTCGAAAGTTAATGTTTCAAAGTTTCCGCATAATTTGCAAGTGTCTTTATTTCTCATTGTATTTTTTAAAAAAGCTACCAAGCCTTTTCATTATTGGCTTAAAATTAAGCTTATTATTACAACCTCGGATTCGATAGAAAAACAATTAGACCGATTCGACCTGTATTTCAAAAGCCTGTTCAATCAATTCCATTATATAATCTAATTCGGAAAGGTTTTCTAAACCAACCTCAACATCACCATTACCCCACCTTCCCAAACCGGATACATCTTTACAAATGCCTTTCGAGTCTTTTATCCGGTCAAATTCTGTATTTAATGAAAGTCTTAATCTTTTCTTCTGAGGCACTACGTCTACGAAGTTTGTTTGAGATTTAAAAGCAATGTAAAGTTTTTTAAATTCAACTCTAACAGAAGCATCCAAATTAAGAACTCGTTTTTCGAGGTTTTGAAATAACACCAACATATCGCCCTGTAAATGCTCATAGTTTTCAATGTTGTAAATGTTTTGCTCCTTTGAGAGACCAGGCTCTTTATAAATGTCCAATCTTTCTTGTGACAAATGAGGTGTTTTCCAAATAATACAAGCCCGTTGAGCTAAAGTTGAGGCTCGATTAAGAATTGCTTCTTTATTCCAACTATCTTCTATTCTTACTGATTCATTTAAAAATAAAGGACTTGTATTGAAACCACCTTCGATTGTTTTTTTATCTGAAAAAGGTCTATCAGATAATTCAGAATTATAACCGGTAAGAGTGAGGTTACCTAAAGTATGGAGATATTGATTTTTAACCCGCTCCCAATCCTCACCGAGTTCTTGTCTCCATTGTAAAGATAAATTTTGATTCTGTGGTAAAATATGTTCGATGGTATAATTTTCAGCATTGACCAGTTCTTTACGTTTCCAGTTTTCGAGAGATTCCAATAAATAGTTTCTGGACCTAAAATTATAAACATCTTTTATCTGTAAATCCTTTGTAAATTCTGCATCGGTGGGAAAACGTCTATAGCCGTCCATTAGCAAGAATGCTGCCTGTACGGATTCTAAATAGGTTTCTCTTTTTATGCGCTTATAGAGGGTGCCAAAAGTTTTGTTCAAGCTATTTGTAGGGATTCCGCAAATTGCTCTTCTGAAAACATAATTTGAAACTAAAGATATAATTTGAATAAATTCACCCTTGTTGATTAGCTCATCTTCATAATCACCATAGACAGCAAGTAAAAAAGGATAAGAGGTATCGATTTTAAGTTTTGTAATCTCTTTAAGTTTTTTAGAGATATCCGGGTCTTGTTCCTTTAAAAGTGCAATGCGAACATAAAATTTCGAATATTTATGCAAGCTTTTTATAGCTTCATTGACAGATTTGAAGCCATTTTTTGAATGCAGAAAATTTTTATAAGTTTCATAAACAAGATTGATTTTTGGAATGGAAGCCTCTTTCATTGTGAGATAGTCGCGAATAAACCAAGCAAGAGCACCTATGTTTTCCCCGAAGCTTTGTTCCATCGGATACCAATATCTTTCATAGAGAACAGTTTGTTGCTCCAAGGGCTGACCCATTAAAATATAATTGCGGATTAAATCAGCTTGGGATAAATCTAAACCAGTTGAATTTAAGCTTTCGAATATCAGTTGTGGATTATCCTTATCTCTTTCCAGAATGACGTCAACAATAATCAGCTTTTTGATACCGTGATATATAGCCTGAACATTATCAGAATGAAGCTTTCCTTTGAAAAATTTATAATTTTCCAATACTCTCTTAGAATAATTACCATCAAGTTCTATTTCATCAATCAGGTTTGTAAAAGTGGCTTTGTCTTTACGGGTAAGAAGTAATTTGAATTTGGAGTCATCTTTTCTATGCTTATTTACAAGATAAGTTTCCTGAATTTCCTCCCAAGTTTCGTCTTCAAGTGTAATGTTGTCATTTTCTTTTAAAAAGTGAATTAACGCAAGAAGCATCAAGGAGACGGTTGTAAGTCTTTGTTGACCATCTATAACAAGCAATTCAGGTACACTTGTAATCGGAGAGTTTCCGGGTTTGAAATAGACTATTGACCCTATAAAATGGGAAAGTTCAGAAGCGTCATTTCCCACCCTATAAATATCATTAAATAATTGTTGACATTGCTTAATCTGCCAAGAATAAGTTCTTTGATAAATGGGAATAGTAAGTTGTTTTTTACCATCCAATAGGCTTAATAACTGCGCTTGTGTTGCTTCCATATAATTTTATTTTTTCAGTTTATAAAAACCAAAGATTATCTTTTCCAAATTCGGGGATTTCATTGCCTTCAAAATGAGGGATCATTTCTGCGACCATTTCGGGGTATTTTATTGTTACTGGTAAGTTTTGTTGACGAACTGATTTCCAATACATTCTACTAAATTGATAAACTTGATCTATCAATTCCTTTACAGTTTTTGTGTCGTTCACTAATCCGGCTTGTGTACAGTATATTTTTAATTTTATAGGAAATGGATAACCGTCAGAGAAATTAAAATTGTTATTACTGTATCTGGTATTGTTGAACAACAAGAATTTATGACGACCAATATTGATATATGAGCCACTTATAGGCATCAAATCTTTCCAATTCAAATCAAAAGCTACAATGTCTGAAGATTCTGTTTTATTTATTGAAACAATAAATACTGGTATGCTTAACCCTAACTTTTTTAATCCATCTTCTATTGGCTGTAGCTCTTCTTGACCCATTGTTTTGTAGAAGTGAATTACTAAGCGTTTTATATCAGGGTTGTGATTTGCATACTCTTTTACCGCTCTTATAATAGAACCGGCTAATTCCCTTGTTTGATTTTGTTGAAAGCACTCAAAGCGGTTGAACTTTCCATTATTGGAAAAGCTGAAAGCACTACCAATGTATTTAATATCAAAATCAGGGTTTTTGAACGCTCCTACACCAACAATCAATTCCTTTTTAATAGTGTTGTCCAAACGCCAAGGAGTACCTTTTAATTTAGCAAGAATGGCAATTGCAATGTTAGGGAGACTATAAAAATATTTGTCATTAGCCAATACTTTTTCTGCGTCTATTACTTGGGAGGAAATGCGCTTTTTTAGCAATAGTTCCTTCAATCTGTAATAAATCTTCCTTCTGGACTTATCGGGGGAATTTTTAGAAAAAGGACTGATGTAAATGGCTATATATTGAACATCAGGTTCAAAATATTTGTCGGTGATTTTGGTATAAATTTCGGGCCAAGGATTGTCTAAGTCCTCAAAACATATACTAAACCCTTTTTCAGTATAATATGGCGTATGAATAAATTTTGACAATCCACCAAAGCCTCTTTCAGTGCCCCTAAAATAGCTGTCAATCTTTTTTGTTGCTTGTACGTCGTCTTTATGGTAAATAAAGAAAAAATGAATTTTGGTGGTATCGCTGAAATCATAGGGGCCAAATTCTTTTATCCCATTCATCGGTACGATGTGGGATTGTCTTATTCCATCTTTCTCACCAAATAATAATTGGTTACTGTTGTTTTTCACCTTTCCTATTCTAAATTCTTCTACGGGGATAAATCCATTTGAATTTAGTGGAATTAGCTGTTTAAATTCTTCGTTATTTAAATACGTTTTGTAAAAGAAATCAATTCCATTTTTGAATTTAATGTATTTGTTGGATTTATCAGGAGCCTCGGTAGCTTCGCCCAAACCATCTCTGATATCGAAGTTCCATATTGGAAACACTTTATCATAAGCTCTTTTGCCGGCACTTGGCAAGTCTTCAAATTTATGAAGCTCATTTTCAAACATTACCCAATTGAAAGCGGTAGGAGAAACGAATTCTTGGAGTACCTCAACTGATTCTTTATATATTTTGGGAACTCCTTCGAAAGTAACGAGTAATTCCAGTTTTTTACTAACGGTTTTAAATTGAACTCGGAGACAATAGCGGTCATATAGATTGTATTTCCCCGAACTGTCGTATTTCTTGCTTGGTAGCCAAACCTCTGTATCGTGAATGAAATTAGGCTTTACCATTAACCCTTTATCAGTAAAATACTTATGGATTTTAGCGTTGTAATAGCGTTTTAAAATGGAAATAGAGAATGATGTATTGTGAACCTTTGCGGAATATTCTTCTCCATATTTATCAAGCTTTTTTTCATAAGTAGGATTGACAGATTTGGTGACTGGAAAAAAACCTTCTTTTTCTTCTTCAAAAGAGGTGTAATAATGTTCTTGTTGACCAAACTCTTGAATGACCTCATCGGGGACTAAGGTGTGATACATACGAGTGAGATTAATATCTTCCTTATCGGTAAAATATAATCTTAATTCTTCCTTTGGATGGTCGAAGGTCAGGATGTTGAAACAGAGGTTGGCCATTTTTACAGAGTTTATTACGGGTTCATAAATTGGGGATTAACTGTTAGTTATATCTTTTTACTTAGGTTCGTTTGGCTCGGCGGCACTTAACAATGTGGCAGGGCCCTCTTCACCTAATGGATATTTTTTCCCTAAGGTGTTTTCAAAATCATCACATAATTGGTTGAGAATATCTCTGGTTTCACTTTTGAAGAAATCGCCAAGATTTTGATTTATGATAATATACTTTCGGTACAGCCTCTCGAAGTCGGAATAGATTTCTTCTTGGGTAAATGCTGAGCCATCGTCTGCTATCTTTGCAACCAGTCTTTTGCCCATTTTATCTGCTTTGATGTACTCAAAAAATGCTTCAATTTTATCTTCAAAGTCTTTTATGAGTTCTGCAATGGCTTCTTCCTCCTGGTTTCTTTTTTCAATAACCTTAAGAATATTGTATTTGTATTTGTTGGGTTGATCGGGATCGGTAGGATCAGGATTCTTTGGCTTATTGGGTTTTTCCTTTTCTTCTTCTCCTGGGGAAACTATCCCTATTCTGTTATCAAAGTATATTTCAACGTCATCTATAATTTCATCTGGTTTATTGATGTGGTTGTAGATAGTATTGTATTTTCTCCAAAATTCAAGAAATATGGAATCACTGAATTTTGGATTTAACTCAATTACAAATTCTATAAGGTTTAGCGTTTTGAAGTATGAACCAATTTTTTTTTTGAGGTGTTTTGCTTCTTTTGGGTTTGCCTTAATATAAATTTCAAAGGCATCTACCATATCAAGAATGATAGAAGTATCACCGTTACCATCTTGAAATTTTTTGAAGTTCTTGAAGTGGGAGCCGTAGAGGGAATGGTCTTTTAATTCATCGTAAAAAACACCCAGTTTAGCTTCATCGCCCAATGGGTCAAAATCTGAAACGACGACATTGCTATAGTGTTCAAATGCTTTGCGAATATTTTTTACATTCACGTTTTTATAGGAGAAGTCCACTATTTTACAATCATTTTTATGTTTGGTGGTCCGGTTGACTCTTGAAATCGTCTGTATGGCATTAATCCCCCTTATTTCTTTATCTAAAAATAGAGTGTGCAATTTGGGTTCATCAAAGCCTGTTTGTAATTTATCTACTACTATGATTAAGCCGTTTTTGGATAACTTAAAATTCTGCAATACAGAAGTTTCTCCCAAGCCATCATTGAGGGTGCTACTGCTCGGGTATTCTTGACTGTTTGAATATACGATGTAAATAGGAGCATCCTTAAACCGTTCGTACTTCTTCTCTTTGACCAAGTTTTGAAACTGTTTTTCTATGAAGCCTTTATATTTTATTGCCGCTGGAATAGATGAGGTTGCCAACATAGCCTTGGCTGTTCCTCGAATGTTTGGATAGACTGCTGTGACCAAACGTTGGGCAATAAATTTGGATATAGCTTTGATTCGGTCGGTATTGCCATAAATCCGCTTTTTTCTTATAGCATATTTTTTACCATCGTCATCTATGCCTGTGTCGGTATTATCTGGTATGGTTTCATAACCGTAATCATCTTCAAAACCTTTTAAAACATTATCCGGGATTTCAAAATACATTTTGGCAGACACCGGCACAATGCCTTTGATTGGGTTGAGGATATAGCCATCGATTATGGCTTCTTTCATTGTGTAGCTGTCAAAAGGCACCCAAATTTTTTCTGCCTCTGCATATTTGTTAAACTCACCGAACCTTGCTAATGTGTGATCGCTTGGAGTGGCGGTGAAACCTACTATGAGGTTTTTTTTGGTTGCTTGATTTTTGTAAGCATTATTATTGTCGAAACTGGACTGAAGTTCATCAAAGATGCTCACCATTTCGGAATGCTGTATGCCGCTTTGGCTCCTATGTATTTCGTCTATCAAAAATGCTATTCTCAGTTTGGAAAGTTTTTCGACGATTTCTTTATCTAAGATATCGTGGATGGTGGCAAACTTTTGCACGTTTACGATAACGATACGCCGGTCACTCGTCAGTGCTTTAATAAAGCTTTTTTTGTCTGAGGCTTCTATAAACATTCCTTTTTGAAGGTTCATATTGTGCATCTTACTGTCTATTTGGTCGCGGAGCTGCAACCTGTCTACCACCAGCATTATTTTGTCATAGACGTAAGCATCATTCTTTCTGAGGTCTTTAAGCTGTAATGCTGTCCAGCCAATAATGTTGCTCTTGCCAAATCCTGCTGCATATTGCAATAAAAGAGAATATACCGTCTTGTTATTTTGGTATTTACTTCTTTTCTGTACCAGTTCTTTAATCTGTTCTTCCCCCAGTCCACGAGCTCTTAACTCATTTTCTAATTTGTTTAAAAAGTAATTAGGTTCGTTTTCGTGTTCTAAAAATTCATCAATTTTACTTATAATCTTGTCTGCACCAAATTTCTGTTTGGGTCTTGGTGCAATCAATCGGCCATCATTATGCTTGTATTCTTTGGTTCTGCTTCTTTCCTTTTTGATTAATTCACGCTCAATAAAATTGTAGTACAGTATCTCCTTTTCTATCATCCTTTTGTCGTAAAGGGCCTTAAATACTTCCTCAAATCGACCAGTGCTTTTATTGTGCGCTCCCTTTACCGGATAAACTTTAAAATCGTTCAATACTTTCTTGGTATAGGTATCAAAATCATAGCTACCTGCATTTACAGTATTCTTTATCTCTTCAAATTGGTTGGCAATGTTCCTAATGATAAATGTTTCATTGATATCTGTTGCCGTGATGTGTATGGCTTTTTCAAATATCTTTAAAAAAGACTTCTTTATAGATTGGTTGAGGTCATTGTCCTTCGCTATACGCAGATATTCCTGTGCTGCGGAAAGATAGTCCTTAGCTATTTTTTTACGCCCGTTATTTCGTGCGTTCTGATTGTTGTAATTGCTCTTTAATTCGCCATAACCTAAATAAATACCGTTGATAAAAAAGCTGAGGTCCGGTCTAAATGAAAATAACTGTTTGCCCTTATGTTTAAAGGTATAAGGCAGTTCTTGGACTACAGAAAAAATATTTTGATGAAACAGTTTGTCGCCCAGGGTTACCGAATCACTGGGATAGAACAAATGCAGTTTTATTCCTTCGAAAGTGACGGTTTGGTTGTTATTGATAAAAATGGCCATATTCATAGAGGAACCGATGCGGTCCTCCAAAAACTCCGTAAATGCCTGTAGCAATTCCTTTTCGGATGGGAATTTGCGTAAAAGTTTTTTATAATTGGTCTTGTTTAAATCTGTCTGTGAAAGAAAATTTTTCAAGTCTTCTATTACAAAGAAATTGGCCGATGCTGTATTTGCCTTGGCTTCATTGTATTGTAAACCATCTGTTCTTTTGCAGAGAAAGTTGATGAGGTATTTATCTTGTAAGTCTAATTCTGTCATAATATTAAATTTTCCAAATAGGCTCACTGCTCCAGTTTTTCGGGAAGCCCATTTTGTATAAAGGAGTGTTAGGAAATTGCTCAAACAAGTCCAATAACTCCGTTTTGATATGGTGTCCTGGGCTAATTACGTTATTCATATAAATTATTGCGGAAACCAGAGGGAATATCTTTCTTCTTTGATGCTGGTTTGGGATGTAGCTTAAAAGCGGATATGGTGTGCTTTTCGGCCAGTCATACTTATTGATGATTACCCGGTTCCATAATCTGCCGTGGTGGGCTATTATGTTTCTAACATAAGTGGTACTCAATAACCAACTGGCTAAATATTTTTGGTTGTTTAAACCAAATTCCTTAGCGATTTCAGCTTTTTCTGGAAGTTGATGATTGAGATTTTGGTACAGTTTGGAAAGAGAGCCCAAGGTGAGGATTTCCAAAGCTTTCCACGATTCGGGCTCTTCCGTTACGTGATTATTGTAATGCTTAATTATAAATTCTTCACTACTGCTGGCAAGGTCTCTGGTGAGCTTGCTTTTAAAAAATAAATGATGTTTATATTTCTCAAAATATGCAGTTTCGTTATACCAATGTGGACCGTAAGACAAAGACATATGATAAATAAGCTTTGCGCGAATAGCAATCTCTATACGTTCTATGGCATTAAAAATTATAAGGCGAAAATTCCTATCGAAATTATATAGGTCTATAATGTCCTCGAAATAGTGGTTGGGATGAAATTTGTGATTGACTTTATCTGACTGCATTTCCCACCAATAGCCTTTAAGCCGATAATAGCTGATATTGGCCAAGAAGTGTGGAGCATCGCCAATATTATGAAAGAGCATCCCTCTATCTTTAAGGAGTTGCACTTGTTCTTGTATGGTTTTAGCCGGTTTTGCCATTACTTCACTGTGTTTGGAATTAATGACTGGGATGACACCAAGAGAATACCTCCTAAGTGTGCCTCAGTGAGAGGCAAAGGAGGTGTATTGTAACGAAGTGGAAGGGGTGTAAAAAAAGAAGACCTGCAAGCTGTTCTTATGGGAAGCAATACAGGTACTGTTGGTGCAAATATACAACAATTGTTGAAATTAGGCAAGTACCTAAGGGTTTTTATGTTTTTATGTAATGTCATACTACAGCACTGCTTTTAGGTTCATATACACGCTTTTTACCGGTAACCACTTCGTTTATAAGGGTTTTTCGGAATTCTTTTAAAACCGTTTTTTGTTTTTGGATGTTGGCTATTATTTTGTCAATGGTTTGCGTTTTTTGGTCTAAATAAGTAACTATTTCAAATTGAATATCTAAGTCTAAGGGAAGATACACTTCGAAATCGTTTATTTTTTCCATTTTTAAATTGATGCGGGTAAATCCTTTTCCCTCAATAATTAGAATCTGTCTGTAATAATCTGAAAGCAAAAGATAATTAAGAAAATAGGGGTTACAAGTTTTTTGGTTGATCCTAAAACCTCTACAGAAACTATTTAGGTAAGTATCCTTAAGTTCCTCCGCTAATACTGCCGATTTTCCAATATCGCCATAGCCCTCTGAGCTCATTAAAAAGAAAATATCTCCTTTTCTTACTTCATTTTGTCTTTCTCCATCAAAAACCACCACAGTTCCTAAATTGTCTTTTTGTAAATAAGTATTGTTTGCAATATTTGTAAAAGGAATAAAGCCTTTATTGTTGGGGTTATCATCTTGATTGAAATCATCTCCACTTTTGCCTGACAAACCACTGTAAAGGGTTCCTAAATCCTTGAGTCTTTTTTTAACCCACTTTATGGGTGTTTTAAAACCGAATTCATTTTCTTTCCACTCTACTTTGTTATCAAGACCTTTGGTGACTGCTTCATTGATAATGCTTTGCCGCAGTTCTTTGTAGTAGCCAATTTTCTTTTCCAATAGCCGAACTTTTTGGTCTATGGCTTGGGTTTTGGTGTCCAAATATTGGACTATGGCGGTTTGTTCGGGGAAAGGGGGAACTGTCATTTCTAATCCCAGAATTTTAGTTGGGTTAGTCCTTGGCATCTTTACGCCATCTGACAAAGAGTTTATTTTAAAGATAAATTTTGTGGAAAGGAATCTATAGAAAAAATATTTCGGCTCAACGTCATTTTTGAAGAGTATATTACTTCTTAAAACAACAACTTCCCCGCTTACACCCCCATCAAAATCGGGCAATAATATTTTGCCTAAATACGGTCTTAATTTATTTAAAAGTATATCTCCACTTTTAAAAAGATTAGTAGATTCGTTATTGTCATTTGAAACTTTCTTTAATAATTTTCCTGTAAATGACTCTATGTTTTCCAATGGAACATATGTATTCTCTTCAAGCTCGGAACCATTAGAGGATATTTGGTCGAAAATATCTTTAATTCGACTTACCTCCCAATGCTTAGGAATTTCGCCCAACCATTCAATGCCGCTGTCTTTGTATGTGTGGTATCTTTTCATAGTGCCAGTTCTTTTTCCAACAGCTCCAAATCGTTTTCTAATTGTTCCAAATCAGCTTGTATTTCGATTATATCCCTTAACTCCTCTGGTTTGTAAAACTCCTTATTGAAATTCAATTCTACCCCCACGACATTGTCCAAATACTCAAAAGGCCTGGTAACGTATTGGTCCATAAAAGCTTCTATGGTCTGTTGGTTATTGTCTTTATCGGGACTGTAAGGTATAATCTCGTAATCTTTTTCTAAATCTTTGGTAAGCTCCACGGTAATACTAATAGCCGCTTCCTTGGTTTTGGTTGCTTTTTTATACGCTGGTTTGATGATTATTTTGCCATTGCCCAACTGTGATGTCTTTTGGTTCTTATCGGTTTTAAGGATGGTTTCCTTATCGGTGTCATAAGTATAACTGTTTCCTTTCTTGTCAATTACTACAAAAGCTTCTTCCTTATAATCAAATCCGGCGACAAAATCTTTGTATTCGGCATCATAATACTCCTTTAGGTTTTTATACTTCTCCTTATTAAAATCGGTAATTTCAGCTTTGTTGATAGCCTTCATTTTTTCTTTTTCAAAAGTATTTAGGTTAGCTACAGTAGAGAAATCTATCTTTATGCTTTTTGCTTCTACAGTTTCGCCGGAACGATTTGTTTTCGTTGGCATTTTGATTGCGTTGCCTTGGTCATCTACATTGGTGAGCATTATTGCCTGTTTGTTATAGTAGAAATGCCATTTGTCAAATACCTTGGCAAAGTCGTTGTCTTCAAAGTTTACAAAAGCCTCCACAAGTTGCGCTCTGTGAGTTTCATTCATTTGTCGACGCTTTTTCCCCTTGCTCTTTTTGAGTAGCTCCCAGTGGTTGCTACCGTCTATGAGGATTACTTTATCTTTTCTGTCGGCTGGCTTATTTTTATTGAAAATCCACAAATAGGTATAAATGCCGGTGTTGAAAAATTCGTCAGTTGGCATTTGTACAATGGCTTCAACCCAATCTTGGTCAAAGAAGTGTTTTCGAATATGGCTCTCACCACTTCCTGCATCGCCACTAAAAAGTGTGGAACCATTATGAACTACAACAGACAAGCCATCATCTGCCAAATGGTGCAGGATGTGCTGGGTAAACAGGAATTGTCCGTCAGAAATGGAGGGTAGGGCAACAAAACGTTCGGTTGTATCGTTTTTGATGTCATTTTGATAGCCTTTCCAGTCCACGCCATAGGGTGGATTGGCCACGACCACGTCAAATCGTTTTTCAATGTGTTTGATAGCGGTCAGGGTATTGCAATGGTGGATTTCACTATCATTCCTAAACCGGCTTTCTATTTTTGCCAAAGCATATAAGGTGTCGTTCCATTCATCGCCGTGGGTTTTGGTAGGGCGATTGAATTTTTTTTGGATTTTATCTTCTACTCCAAAAAGTAAGTTGGCACCGCCACAGGTAGGGTCATATATGGTTAGGAACTTGTTGTTGTCTTCAAGTTTACTTGTGATGATTTCAGTAATTAAATCAATAATATCTTCCGGGGTATATTGCTCTCCTGCAGTTTCGGCCGAAATATCTGCCCACTTTCTTTTAATATGTTCTTCCAGGGTGGTTATTTCGGAGTTGTTGAAGGGAGTCAAATCGATTTCACTCCAGGCTTTAACGGTATCAAAAAGAATGTCTTTCTTTTTCAACAATCCGGCAACTCCGGAGATATCGAGGAATTTTTCTTCGCCTGAACCTTTATTGACACCTAATAAACCTCTGGTCTCTCCATCAAAAGCCTCTAAATAAGCTTGAAAATCAATGTCAAAGGTTTTATCGTTCTTACAGATGGTTTTTAATGTTTTCCCATTTCGGATAACAAATTCATTATAGCCCAACTCCTCCAAACGGAACATTTCTATAAAGTCATCCATATTTTCTTTTCCCACCTCTTGCTCCAAGCGATGGGCTTCTCGGATAAGCCTGCTTTCAACCATTACAAGGGCAAAAAATGGCATCATAAACTTTGGGAAGTCGGACTGCTTAATTCCTGCTCCAATAAGTAGGTCGGCAGTTTTCCATATGTCCGATTCGTGTTTTAATATGTTCATAGTTTTTTACTGTGATTTTATATTTTTAGATTTTATTTTTTTCACGGTCTGCTTAAGTATGTCTAATGCCAGGGGTTCTTCGCTAAAATCGTAAACAAGTTTGTCGCTAAAGGCGTCCACGAGAAAATCTTCTTCTGACACTTTGAAAAAAGTGGCGAGCTTTTCGATTTGTTCTCTTGTTGGGAAACGCTCACCGTTTTCAAACTTGCTTACCATAGAAGTATCTACCTCAATAGCTGCTGCAACTTGCCGAAGCAAAAGTTCCTTTTGGATGCGTAAGTCCTTGATTTTGTTTGCAAAAGTCTTCATTGTGGCATTTTTGTACTTGACAGTTTATGCCAAATATAGGGTATAAAAGAATAAGAAAAGGAAAAGGGTTATATATTTATTAACATTCAGGAGTTTAAGGAAATGGAGGAAACCAAGGACTAATTATCCTTAGGTTCCTCAATATCCTTATTTTCCTCACTAAAGAGATTTAAATAGGTATCCTGCTGTTCGCGATGAATGAGGTTTGCTTTTATAAAGCTCGTAATATAGCCCTCTGCTGTTTTTGCAGGAATATTGAGCTTTTTGGCAACTTCTAAGTATTTCTGACGATTGAATTGATTGGGTAATCCGTGGAGGAATTTTTCTTTACGGTTCATTCGCGATGGTTTGGTTTCTTCCTGTGGGAGTTCGCCGAACACTTTGCTTGAATGTTTTATCAATACTTTTATCATCACTAAAGAAGCTTGAAAATCTCTTTCCTCACAGATAAGCTTGTTTGAAGTGTCTCCCGTTTGATGGCCCAAATTATATATTTCTCCAGTGGAGCCATCGAATGCCACACCGTTTTTATCAAATTGGAGGTGTGGCATTTCTAAAATTCTCAATGCTGTAAAGAGCATACAGAAACGAAAGGCAATCAAACCTAATCTTCGAATGGTAGCCATATAGTCCAACCCTTGAAGGTTGAGGTATTTGGCTTGTATCTCACTAAAAAACGTATTGAATTGCTCTTGTTGGTCTGCGGTTAAGTGAAATTGAAATTCACCATTACTTTTGAGTAATTTATACAGTTCGTAGAACTGGTTTCCCAAATTCTCAAAATAATCATCAAGACCATTATCCGTTGTGCTTGCAAATACATTTTTCCATTCTGGTTTGATATTCATAAAGTAGAATATAAAACGGCTGAATAAGCCGTTTTCAGCATTTGGAATAAGGGCTGTAACTTGCTTTGGTGTTCCCGAAAGTACTGTTGACAAACAAGGACTTTCAATATCCACAAATTCTCGGTCGGTTCTTCGGTAATAGGAAATGGTCTCGTGATGAAAGGCTTTTCTGAAACCATCACTATAATTACCGTAATCGCTTTTAAAGGCGTGTGCCAATGTATCACCTTCGGTTTCAAAAATCAATCCCTTTCCATCACTATCGCCCAATAATTGATATGCTCCTGTAGAACTATTGTTGGCGGGAATAAAGAGCATTTTCTCGGGTGGTCGAGCTGGCTTCTCTATTCCTTCAACTTTACCTTTGTTCGCATTGTATTCAGCCATTTCCAGCTCAAAATGTTGTTTGTGCAATTTGGCTTCTTCACGCAGCTCTTTATGGATAGGGTTTACCAATTGCCTACAATGTACCAACCGACCTTTGCCGGCCGATGCTTGAGCGGTTATAAAAAGAAAGAGATTGGGATATACTTTTTTGCCATCATATATGCCGTTCAGCTTCGGGAAACACGCACTAATTGCACCTAAGGAGCCTAAAAGCAAAATATCTCTCTCTTCATTGAAGGTCGCTATTGCGACCACTTGCTGCAAGAATTCAGGAAGTTCAGAATATAAGGATTTTGGAAAGGTAGGCATAACTTCCTTTATCGGATCTTCTTCCTGGTGTTCTTGAACAGGGGGAGCTTTTGATGATTTGTAATTGCTATTGTTAGTATTATACTGGACATTGGATTGTGCCACAATAGAAACTCTGGCTTGCTTGGCAAGAAAGAAAAAGGTTTTCAGAGAAACTCCTTGACCTTTTGATTTTAAGCAATTGTCAAATTGCTTATCGCATTCTTTTGAATTGTAGCCGGTGTAAAATTGACTTACTCTTTGGAATAAACTTCTTCCAGACTCTCCAAATTCATCTGCAAAGGCGAAGCCTATGTTTATCCAATCATTGTAATTGGGTGCTATATCAATTTGATTGGCTTCTATGTTTTGAATTACATTTTCTACTTCTGAATTGTTGTCTGTAAGTTGTTGATAATTCTGTTCTGTATGTTGCTGCTGTTGGTTTGGGTTTTCCATCCACTCCAACGGATTAAACGTTTTTTTACTCATATTTTTTTAATTTTGAGTTAAGGTATTCGTGAATCCAAAACACATATATGTAAAAGGATATATAAGTGTGTGTTTTGGGTTTCTCCATTATCTAAAGGTATTTTGGATTAATAAATGCATTGGGGTCGTGCGGTAAAAAACACGCTCTTGAAATGTCTTTGCCTGAGCCATCTACTTCCAGACTATAAGTTTGCTGGATGTAATTGGCAACTGCCTTGAAATAATCTTGATGTTTGACTTTGATTAATTCAATAGGAATTATCCATTTTAAACCATCCCCGGAAGGGGATGTAAATAGAAGTTCAGTTTCGAAATATTGATCCTGGAGTAAACTTTCTTTTAAAGTGTAAATATCAGGAATGTGGTCAAAGTCAATGGTTAGAAGACCTGAATGTTTTTTAAGGTTCTTATCATTCCTTTTAGAAAATTCACCAGAAAAAGTAACATAATCGAAATTAGAAGCTTTGTATTTCCGAGCTTTTTTAACGTCTTGAATTTTGCGTAGTGTACTTGTACACGTAGCGAAATCAGTTCCTCTAATGAGGTGGAACACCTCAACCAAAGAGGCTTGCCGATTTGGGATAATATTGGTTATCGGTTTTTGAAAATAGCTGAACACGGGCGAAGCCTGTGTTATGGTATCAGGGAACTCAACCGTAGGTTGGAGTTCTTCCTGATTGTAAAAGCTGTTTTTTTGACCAATACGCAGATGTAACTCTTCATTTAGTTTTAGCAATAAATCCTCATCATTCAAGGTTTTAAAATGATAGGATGCAAAATCAAAAATATCTCCTTTAAAATCGGTTAATTCAGTGTCATAGTGCCGGGCAACATTATCAACAATATTTATTTGTAATGTGTCCTTACCGCCATTAAATGGGTTGCGGGTTATCCCGCAGTCCCTTCCCTTTAGGGAAAGGACTGATTTAGGATAATACTGCCGAAGGATGTAGGCATAAATTTTCAACCCATAATGCGTTTTGTTTAGAATTGCTTCTTTACTTATTTCCATCGCATTTGAAATTTGGGTTATAATAATTTGCCTGTAACAGCTTTTCTATGTCCGATACCTTGTAATAAAATTTTCCGCGAATTTTGCTATATGGTATGGTTCCATTTGAACGAAGCGTCTGCAAGGTGCGCTGACTTATGTGGAGCGTTTGCATTACGTCTTGGTTGTCAATCCACGTATCTTTTAGGCGTTCTGCTCTCGTTGCCCTGATGATATCGATACGGTCTTTAATGTCCTTTAGCTCTTGGGAGAGTGCCTGGAGCAAATCAATTATTTCTATCATAGCTTTACCCTCCCTTTCTTGATTAGATAGTTAGCTGCTTCCTTGTCGATTTCCTCTTGGGTGGTATTGCGGTTACGCAATAGCCACTCCTCTAATTCGGCACGATTGAAATACAGCTTCTTACCATTAGGTTTGTAATGTGGAATAGTGCCGGCACTTGTAAGTTTATACAAGTGGGATTGTGATAGTTCTAAGTACTTACAAGCTTCATTGAAGTTGAGTACATTTTTCAGAATGATGTTCTGATCTAATACGTGCTTTTCTATAATTTCAAGCCTTTTTAATATCTCTTCCATTTTATTTTGGATTAAAGAATTAGTAAAAGACTTTTGGCCAAAAGTCATATTCGATTTCCGAATACAGGGCTAAAGTAGGGTGACTATTGGGCTGTTATGGGGTGAAGGAAGTAGGTGCAGTGTAGAGTGCAGAGTGCAGAGTGGTAGAACAAAGGAAAGAACCCTTGTTAAGATAAAACAAGGGCTAAAGAAAAATAGAAAAAGAATAAGAAGTGTAAAGTGCAGAGTAACCTATTTTAATAGGTTTACAATGTTATCGATTTTGTCACCAGTGAGATTTGGTCTTTTTAATGACCTGAACTGATTTCGTTGAAACGGTTGGCCGTTTTCATCTACGAAACAGATTACTGTGACTTCCCATATTTTTAGTTTTAAGTATTCTACTAACTTTAAATCAGTATGAATACGTTTTATAAAATAGTACAAATCACTTGGCAAACCAGTCCAAGTAATAGGAGTATTAATTTCTGTCCCTGAAAAAATCTTTTTAAATGATGAAAGATGTGTGTCTGGATGAATAAAGTTATTATGCTTTAGGCTAACCCATAGATCTTGTAGCTTATCGGGGTTGGTGTTGTACTGCTTGTAAAAGAAAGAATAGAATTGAATAGGCTTTTCTTTTAAATTCGCCTTAGGCCTTAGAGATGGTTCCGGCTCAACTTCTATAATCTCATTTTTCTTGATGGGAAGCTTATCGGGAATAGGTTCATTAAGAAGCTGCGTATAAAAGTCCTCTACAATAAACTCATCGTTCACCCATTCTTTAAAGGTTTCCTGTACTTCCAGATATAGCTGCATAAGCGCAATTTTGAGTAATTGCATTATAAAAGTATTCGCCTTATGTACCTGGTCTAATTGATAGGATGTGTTTTTTGGGTCAATGTAGGAAAGTGTAAAATCCTTTTCTTTCAAAAGTTTTCCAAGGTCTTTTAAATGAGTTTTTAAACGCTTGTTTAAAATATCGTTTAGGTAATAATGAATGAGGTTCTCGTTTCTATCTTCAACCATAGCCTCGTAAATGGTATCAAAATGGGATTTGATGGCATTGCGGATTAAGAGATTGTAATACTTGGTCTTATTGTCAAATGGCCGTTCAAATTTAATTTCAAATTGCAGAGGATGTCTTGACCTGTATTCTTTTAAGCTATGGAATTTGGAATAGAATATTTCATCTAAGCTGTTATGATCCAGCCAAGGACGTAAACCGTGATTTAAAATCTCATCTAATACTTTTATACGAACACTCATAAGTCAAGTTGTATTTTGTTTGCTGCTTCCTTCTTCTTTTCGTCAATAACTTTAGCATATATCTGGGTGGTTTTTAACTCTCTGTGACCAAGAAGTTTTGAAACCGTATAAATATCAGTGCCTGCGGTTAGCTGTAAAGTTGCATACGTATGTCTGGCGCAATGAAAAGTAATAGTTTTAGATATACCGGCTTTCATTACCCATTGCTGTAATTTTAGATTATGCCAAGCGGAATATTTTAATCCTTTGAAAACTCTTTCGTCCTTATCTTGACGCTCACCAAGCAAGCCGAAGGCTTGCTCTGAGATAGGGAGGGTTTCTACACCTTGGGTTTTCTTTTGTCGAAATCGAATGTAATAACCCATTTCATTAGAGTGCTGAACTTCTGACCAAAGTAGTTTATTTATGTCTGACCAGCGTAATCCAGTTAAGCAAGAAAATATGAAAGCTGTTTTCATTTGTGGAATTTCACATTCCGCTTTAACCGCAGCTTGAAGTTCTTCAAGGGTTAGGAATTCGCGCTGAGGTTCGCCTTGCTTAAAACCATCAATTCCTTCTGCCGGATTGGTGGGAATGATGCCGTCTTTAACAGCTTGTTTCAATGCCGCTCTAAGTTTATTGAAATATGAGTATTTGGAGTTCTGGGAAAGACTTTGGTTGCCTTTCGTTTTTACTTCCTTATCCAGGAACTCTTTAAAGCCCTGGACAAATTCTCTGTTTACTTCGGCAAAAGTAATATCCCAAGGAATGTAAGCTTTTAAATGCTTTAGCATACTGTCCCAATTGCCGTAATTGCCGGTACTGTCTTTTCTTTTTTCAGTAAGTAACTCAATATAATTGGTGAAGCTGGCTTTTAGTTTTTCGTTGTCCCTGAAACCATATACGCCGTTTTGGATTTCGATTTGTCGCTGGGCCCGAATGGTTTCTGCTAACTGCAAGGTCTTCTTGTTGACTTCTTTCGCTTCTTTGGTTTTGGCCGCGGGGTCAAGGTAGAGTTTAAGGTATTCGGCTTTGCGTTTACCTTTGTGGTAATAATCCAAGTATAAACTGGTTTTACCACCTTGATTGCGTTTTCTTAGTGTTACCTTCATTATTGAAAAAGTTTATCGATTTCGGTTCTCTGGATAATGGTACGTCTCCCAATTTTTCCGGCTTTTATGTTTCCGCTCTTAATCTGACGATATATCGTCATTCGGCTTGTACCTAATAATTTGCAGGTTTCATCTATACTTAAGAAGTCCTTGTCCTTTAATTGCTCTTGATTGAATTCCATTCGTTGAACACTTACCGGAGCTACTTGCTTAATTTTCTCTTCACGCTTCCGCTTTTTGTAATTTCTGGAAGCGCACTTGTGACTACAGAATTTGGTTACCGTGGTTCGTGCGATAAATGTCTTTTCGCAGTGCTGACAAATTTTTAATATTTCGATGTTGCTGCTCATTGCATAATCTTTTTGGGCTTGTTTCTGTCACCGGAGATAACTGGAGATATCAGAATGTATCTGTATGTAACATCACTTCGCCACGGTCTAAAAAATCTGTTGTTAGCAACAGATCTGTTGCTATTAGCAACAGATTAGAAACAAATATAAGCAATAAAAAGGAAAATTAGCAACAAATAAAGGAAAGAAAAACACTCTAATAGTAAGAAAAAGAAGGGTTTAGGGTAGAAAAGGAAATGTAATTACTTTCCGATGCAAAAATTCGCAAATATATTACCAAGTAGCTCATCGTTAGACACTTGACCTGTTATTTCTCCAAAGTAATAAAGCGCTTGGCGAATATCTATCGCTAAAAGATCGCCGCTGAGGTTGGCATCAATTCCTTCTTGCACTTTGATAATTTCTTCCAATGCTTTGAGTAGGGCATCGTAATGGCGAGAGTTTGTTACAATAGTTTCATTGCTTCGTAGCGCTCCGGTGTTTACGAATTCCAATAATTGAGTTTCTAGCTCCTTTAATCCGATTCCATTTTTAGCAGAAAGAAGTAAGTGGGTAGACCGTTCGATGGCGCTCAGGGTGATATTTAGGTTTTTTAATTCTACTTCAGATAGCGTATCAACTTTGTTGGCGACAATAATCAGGTTTTTTAGTGGATATTTGTTTTTTATAGTTTCAATTTCAACCTGAAACTTGGAACTCGCTTGCCCGCCGTGCTGGGAGACCTGAAACTTTTGAGCATCGAATAAATAGATTACAACTTGAGCTTGTTCTATTTTCTCAAAGGTTTTTCGAATACCTAGACCTTCGATAACGTCTTCAGTGTCGCGAATTCCGGCGGTGTCTATAAATCGAAACCC
Organism: Aequorivita viscosa; assembly: GCF_900106795.1. Lineage (GTDB taxonomy): Bacteria > Bacteroidota > Bacteroidia > Flavobacteriales > Flavobacteriaceae > Aequorivita > Aequorivita viscosa. Next base: position 106,297 of record NZ_FNNS01000010.1, read on the forward strand.
AATACCGCCAATGCTAATTTCGTCTTCAATGGTATCTCGTGTTGTACCGGCAATGTCACTTACAATTGCGCGTTCTTCATTTAAAAGTGCGTTTAACAAAGTAGATTTCCCCACGTTTGGTTCACCTACAATAGCAACGGGAATTCCGTTTTTCAGTACATTTCCTGTTGCAAAAGAATCTATCAACCGTTTAAGAACCAGCGTTATTTTCGAAATAAGCTTCTGAAATTCCTCTCGGTTCGCGAATTCTACATCTTCTTCGGCAAAATCAAGTTCCAGTTCAATTAAGGAAGCAAAGTTTAACAGCTCTTCCCGCAATTTTTTTATTTCTGAAGAAAATCCGCCACGCATTTGCTGAACTGCTAATTGATGACTTGCAGCACTATCACTTGCAATTAAATCTGCCACAGCTTCCGCCTGACTCAAATCTATTTTCCCGTGAAGAAAAGCCCTTAACGTAAACTCACCCGCCTGCGCCATTCTACATCCATTTCGAAGGCACAATTGTATTATTTCTTGTTGAATGTAATTACTACCATGGCAGGAAATCTCAACCACATCTTCGCCTGTGTAACTGTTTGGGTTTTTGAAGATTGTAGCCAGTACTTCATCGATTATTTTATCACCATCTTTGATATGTCCCAAATGGACCGTATGTGTTTTTTGATTGGCAAGGTTTTTTCCTGAAACGGAGGAAAATAGAGTGGAAGCAATAGAAAGTGCTTCAGGCCCCGAAAGTCGAATTACTGCAATCGCACCTGCTCCAGCCGGAGTTGCCATTGCTACTATGGTATCTGTGTGTGTCATTGCCTGCAAAGGTAAGATTTAAGTTTGAGAATGCTTCTACCTTTAATGAAGCTTGAGATTTTACGAGCACCAATATTAAATTGAAAAAGTCCACCAAATTGGCAGACCTTTTTTAATTTCTCTAGTATCTAGTCTAGTTATTCAACATTACCGGCATTACAAGCATAGTAACTGTTTCGCCTTCGTCTAGTCCATCAACAGGTGTAAGAATTCCTGCACGGTTAGGGAAACTCATTTCCAGTGAAATTTCATCGCTTGTAAGGTTGTTCAGCATTTCGGTAAGGAAACGGCTGTTGAAACCAATTTGCATATCATCACCTTGATAATCGCAAGTTAAACGTTCTTCGGCTTTGTTGCTAAAATCAACATCCTCAGCAGAGATATTCAATTCAGCTCCTGCAATTTTTAAACGGATTTGATGTGTTGTTTTACTTGAGAAAATAGAAACACGACGTACAGAATTTAGAAGTAAATTTCTGTCCATAATCAATTTGTTCGGGTTTTCTTTTGGAATTACCGCTTCGTAGTTTGGATATTTCCCGTCTATTAAGCGACACACCATTTCGGTATTATCAAAAATGAATTTCGCGTTACTTTCGTTATATTCGATAGTTACATCATCTTCGTTTCCGGCAAGAATGTTTTTAAGAAGTGTTAGTGGCTTCTTCGGCATAATGAACTCAGCCGTTTGTGAAGCACTTAGGTCATCTCTCGTGTATTTTACTAATTTATGGGCATCGGTAGCTACAAAAATCAAGTTCTCTGTAGAAAACTGGAAAAATACCCCACTCATAACCGGTCGTAAATCGTCATTACCAGAAGCAAAAATAGTCTTGCTTATAGCCGTTGCTAATATATCACCTTGAATTATTGTAGAAGAAGGTTCATTAAGCTCAACTACATTTGGGAATTCTTCAGCATTTGCATAAGCTAATGCATACTTTCCGTGATTTGAACTTATTTCAATTGTATTGTTGTCTTCAACGATAAAGGTTAACGGTTGCTCAGGGAAGGTTTTTAAGGTTTCCAACAATAATTTTGCGGGAACACAAACCATTCCTTTTTCGGTGCTTTCAACCTCTAGTTTGGAAGTAATTGTAGTTTCCAAATCGGAAGCAGAAACACTAAGTTGATTGCCATCTAAATCAAAAAGGAAATTATCTAAAATAGGAAGTGTGTTGCTGTTGTTTAGAATACCGCCTAATACTTGAAGATGTTTTAATAAATACGAACTTGATACTATGAATTTCATTTAGATATGTATTTTATGAAATAATTCTCAAAAGGTTTTCTCAGCAAATTTAAAAATACGAAGAATTACAAAGGTTAGTAAATGTGTCTAACATCTCGATAAATCAAAAAATTCATTCAGTTCACTGAGTATTTCAGCTTAGCTTCTTATAAACTTCGCCGATGTACAAATATATTTCAAATGATGTTTTAGATAAAACAAACTTATTAACAGTTAGCGTGTGTATCTTCGTTTTCGGTATAAAGTAAACAGAACTCCGAAAAGCGCCAGTAACCCCAACGGCAACAGTAGATTGAGCATTTGCCACTTGTTTCTTTCCAACGCAGTTTTCTGAATATCGAGAAACGGAACCGCAATTTTTCGCGTTCGAATGTTTATAAGTCCGCTGTCGTCTAATAGGTAATTGACAGTATTAAGCAGAAACTCCTTATTTCCATAAAATGAATTCGTCCCATTGTCAAACCCTAATTCCAAGGGGCGGTTACCTTGCATTTGGTTTTTAATTACGTCACCATCGCTTATAACTACCATTTTTGAAGCCTTACCGTCGTCGTAATTATTTAGACCATCAAGCAGTTTAAACGGTTTAACTCGGTTTTTAAAAACAGATGTAAAACTTCCTTCCAATAGCACTGCGAGCGGAACTTCTCCAGCATTATATTCGTTGGGATTTGGACCTTCGTTAACAATTTGAAGACTATTCGGAATTTCAATATCAAAATTAATTTCAAAAGGTAACCCAACAATTTTTGTAATAGGAGAAGTAGAAAGCAATACCGTTTTTTTAATGTTATTTGGAAGTGTATCTATCGAACTAGCATAATCAAATTTAACGGCTTCAAGATTCGCCACAATGGGATGGTTATTAGCACTACTACTTAACGGACTAAAAAACCAAGGATATTTATTGTATTGCGATTCTTGTTCTTCTCCAGTAGCCAAAACGATGGGTGCGGAGTACACATCTTTAACCAGGTTTGGATTAATTCGAACGCCGTATTTAAAGAAAAAATCATTTAGGTTTAGGTCTTTTCCGAAGGCAAACGCATTACCCGATTCTGGGTCTAAATGCATTTGTGTAGCGTCCATTAGCCAAAGCGAATTGCCACCGTTCATAATGTATTGATCCAAAACATATTTTTCGGCATCGGTAAATGCTTCGGTAGGCTGTGCGGCAATTATTAAATCAAAACCATTAAGTGCTTTTAATGTCTTGCTAGCATTTGAAGCAACTGAATCTAAGGTGAAAGGAGCGATAAAATAATAATCTCTCAGCGTTGAAAAGAAATCTGCAATGTAACGGTCGTCGTACTCGCCGTTGCCTTTAAGAACGGCTACTTTTTTCGACTTTTCGGTTGCTAATTTTTTAAAACCATCAGCAAATGAATATTGTAAGTTCTGAAGGGAACTATTTACTCTTTCTTCTGATGTTGCTCCCAATTGATTTTTCAGCAAAGGAATTTTTACTGTCCTTCCATTATAGTGTGCCAATGCCCAAGGATAAATGATTTCGGTACTTTGTTTTCCGCTTTCAACTACTGAAATTTGTGCGGGAATTAGACCATATTCTTCGAATTGTGATAGAAAATGTTCAGAACCTTTTTCTGAAGGGTTTGCAAAAGCGAACCTTATATTGGAATTATATGCCGCAAATTCATCTAAAAGCTGTTTGGTTTCGTTCTGTAGTCTTTTGAATTCAGGTGGAAATTCCCCTTTTAAAAACACGTCTATAACAATAGGTGAATGTACTTGATCAACAATTTTCTTAGCTTCTTCAGACAAGGTGAAACGTTTATCCTGAGTTAAATCGAAGCGCATGTATAGACTATTTCCGAAGGCAATAAGAAGCACCAATCCAATAATTGGGACTAAAAATGCAATTTGCCCCTTTTTCGTAGTACTTGATTTTTCTTTATTTAATTTAAAAGTAGTGAGCGCTAAAAAAAGTATTGTGAGCAGTAAAAAGTATATTAAATCCCGTGTATCCAAAACCCCTCGTGCTACACTTTCAAAATGTGCTTTCATTCCAAAATTTGAAATATCGAAAGCAGAAGATGCAAATCCTTCAAATCCGTAATAAAGTGCAAAACTTAGAAATACAGCTATGATGAATGCTACAATTTGATTTTGTGATAGGGTCGAGGCAAATATTCCGATGGCGGTATAGGCCATAACGAGAAAAAACAATCCAATATATGAACCTATAGTGCTACCGACATCCCAATTTCCTGCTGGATTGCCCAGTTCTGAAATAGTAAATACATAAAGACCTGTAGGAATTAGCGCAATAATGATTAAAATAACGGCCCCAAAATATTTTCCTAATACAATTTCTTTTAGTGTAATGGGTTTGGTTAGCAAAAGCTCCATAGTTCCCATTTTCATCTCATCACTAAAGGCGCGCATACACACGGCTGGGATTAAAAACAGCAGTACCCACGGTGCAAGTTCAAAATAGGGGGAGAGGTCGGCAAAACCAGAATCGAGGATATTGAAGTTCCCACTAAAAACCCATAAAAACAAACCATTTATGACTAGAAAAACGGCAATAACCAAATACCCTATGGTGCTTGAAAAAAATGAATTTATTTCGCGTTTTATAATTGTAAACATTGACTTTTCGCTAAAGGCGTAGGAACGCCATTTTTTAATTTTCCTTAAATTCTTATACGTATTATTGAAGGCACAGAAGCGTATCGACACTCCAAGCTTCCGCTCGCTTACTGAACATAGGTTTTGTTTGACTCCATACTTTTTTGAAAAGCGGACTGTTTCTGTATTTTTCTAAATCGGCTTCATCTTCCCAACGGCTGTAAGTGAAAAAGATTGTTTCGTTATTTTTATCGCGATAAAGTTCTAAAAAACGACATCCCGGAAAATTGCGGATTTTCTCTTTCACTTCTTCGAAATTAGACAGAAAAGATTCTAGTTCTTCTTGTCTAAATTGCATCTTGACTATTCTTGTAAACATATTCTCTATTTAAGATTGCTGGGCTAGTTCAAATATTCTTCTTGATTAATTTGATATCGAAAAACTCAAACTAAAGGAACCACTTTATGACTCTGGTTCAAAGTTAACAGTAATTGAATCAAGAAAATTTAAGCCAAAAAGGGTAGACGCGCCACCTACGGACGACGGATTGCTTTTGTAAATAGCCAATTCTAAATATCCAGATGAATTCCAAAGAGCGAGTTTTTTTCCGCCTTCTATTCGTTTATCCGAAGGCTGGTCAAAATTAATAGCATCGCTGTAATTGGTATGAATTTTATCTATTTTAGTCGTTCTAACACCAATAACAAACTTTCTGCCGCGTCCTACCTTGTCAAATTGTTTTTTACTGATATTGCTAATAACATTCCCGTAATTATCAATATAAATAACATTCCCGATAATTTGGTTTTCGTTTTTGTTAACAATGGGCCGTATTTTGGTCGTTTCTTTAATTTCAGAAATAGGCTTTCCTACAACTTCCAAAGTGCCTCCACGGGCAATGTGTCCAGCAACTTTTACAAAAACATCTAGCACAGGAAAATTGCTCAATATTCTGTCGTGAATGTTGATTTCTACTATTTTTTCTGGCTTAATTTCGGCGGTAAGCATCGAAATAATTCCATTGTCTGCACATATAAAATAATGCTTATCCATATATACTGCAATGTGCTTGTTCTCAGGATTTAATTCCGAATCAACACCAATAATATGGATTGTACCATTCGGAAAACTTTTGTAGGCATTTTGGATAATATATGCGGCTTCGTGTAGATGAAAAGGAGAAATTAAATGTGAGATATCAACAATTTTCACATCCTCCAATTCACTGTAAATAGCTCCCTTCACCGCACCAACAAAGTGATCTTTTTCTCCGAAGTCTGTCGTAAGTGTGATTATAGCCATAAAGGGATTGTTGATATTTTATTAAAACAAGTACCACAAAAATAGGTTACTTTTGTTAGTAGCAAAACTATTTTTACTGAATATAATAATATTAGTTATATCGATGAGGATTGATGCTTTTACGACTATTTTCAAAGGCTTCAACTGTAATTAAATACAAAACCTAACGTCTATACCTATATAAATTTTACGCCTTTTGAACGAACTTATAATCGAACTTACAGAGATTGGCCCTAGAGAATTCTTTGGGCTGGAAAATGCCAATATAGAACTGCTTAAAAAGTACTTCCCTAAACTTAAAATCGTTGCTCGGGGCAATAAAATTAAAGCCTATGGCGATGAGGAAATTCTAGAAGAATTTGACCGTCGTATTACAATGCTTTTAGAACAATATTCCAAATACAATAAGATAGATGAAAACGTGATCGAGCGTGTATTATTGAGCCGAAGTAGGGAGGAATACGAAACGCCCACAAAAAGCGGTGAGGTAATCGTTCATGGGGTAAGTGGAAAACCAGTAAAGCCTCAAACAGCAAATCAGCGCAAATTGGTAGCGCTAATGCAAAAAAACGACATGGTATTTGCTGTGGGTCCAGCTGGAACGGGTAAAACCTATACAGGAGTGGCTTTGGCCGTTAAAGCACTTAAGGAAAGAGAGGTTAAACGAATTATTTTGACAAGACCGGCCGTGGAAGCAGGTGAGAACCTTGGCTTTCTTCCTGGCGATTTAAAAGAAAAACTCGATCCGTATATGCAACCACTTTATGATGCGCTACGCGATATGATACCAGCAGAAAAATTGGCCTCACATATTGAGAATGGAGTAATTCAAATAGCACCGTTGGCATTTATGCGTGGACGCACATTAGACAATGCTTTCGTTATTTTAGATGAAGCACAAAATACCACACACGCTCAAATGAAAATGTTCCTCACAAGAATGGGGAAGAACGCTAAGTTTATGATTACCGGTGACCCGGGACAGATTGATTTGCCGCGTCGCATCACTTCAGGTTTAAAAGAAGCACTTTTGGTTTTAAAAGACGTTGAAGGCGTTGGCATGATTTATTTAGACGATAAAGATGTAATCCGCCATCGCTTGGTGAAAGAGGTTATCGCAGCGTATAGAAAAATTGAAAATATAGAATAAAAAAAGAAGAAAAAGTGACAATTTTTAGTGTACGAGAGAATTTCTTGAACTCTAAATTCTGTTTCCTGATTTCTTTATCCCAACATAATGAATTCCGAATCTAAAATGAGTAATACGATAACAGCTATGAATTTCAATTTCCCAGGACAAAAAAGTGTTTATCACGGAAAAGTCCGCGAAGTTTATACATTAGAAAACAATACACTTTTAATGGTTGCAACCGATAGGCTTAGCGCTTTTGATGTGGTTATGCCAAAAGGTATACCGTATAAAGGTCAAATTCTAAACCAAATAGCAACTAAAATGATGCGTGATACGGAAGACTTAGTTCCAAACTGGTTAGTCGCTACTCCTGATCCGAATGTTGCAATTGGTGAAGCCTGCGAGCCTTTTAAGGTTGAAATGGTAATTCGTGGTTATATGAGTGGTCATGCGGCAAGAGAATACAAAGCGGGAAAAAGATTGCTTTGTGGGGTTCCGTTGCCTGAGGGTTTGAAAGAAAATGATAAATTCCCAGAACCTATAATAACACCTGCTACAAAAGCTGAAATGGGTGATCACGATGAAGATATTTCGAGAGAAGATATCATAAAAAAAGGAATAGTTTCAGAAGAAGATTACCTACAACTTGAGGATTATACCCGCAAACTTTTTAAAAGAGGTAGTGAAATTGCAGCTAAAAGAGGGCTGATTTTAGTAGATACAAAATATGAGTTTGGTAAAACAAAAGAAGGAAAAATCGTTTTAATCGATGAAATCCATACCCCGGATTCTTCTCGATATTTTTATACTGAAGGCTACGAATCCCGACAAAAAAAGAATGAACCTCAGAAACAACTTTCAAAGGAATTTGTTCGACAGTGGCTTATTGAAAACGGATTTCAAGGTTTGGAAGGGCAAAAAGTGCCTGAAATGAGTGATGAATATGTGAAAACTGTTTCTGAAAGGTATATTGAGCTTTATGAAAACATTACAGGTGAAAAGTTTGTCAAGGCAGATGTTAGCAATATTCACGAGCGTATTGAAAAAAACGTGCTTAATTATTTGAAGTAATATAATTAGGGAACATTCAGTTTGTATGACTAGTGTTGTCTATACCATCGTGTAATTGTTAGAGTGATAATATCACAATTCTCACCTGTCATTTCAGAAATAAAATTGCTATAATACAATCCCGGCGTCAAGCCGGGATTGTGCTTAAATCTTAACTCCTCTCCCTAAAATTGAAGCTGCGAACGTATCCAAAGCTAAATTCGCTAAAATCTGCTTGTCCTAAATTTGCATTTATATGAGCACCCAAATAGAAGTTGTTTTTTGGTGCTTTTTCCATACCTATTAAATAGTATTTTAAACCTATTCGAGAGGAAATTCTATATTTTAAACTATATTTTGTATTGAGTGCCCCCAAAACCCAGTCTGTAGGAATTTCACGAGGCGTGTTTTCCCACCCTTCATTCATGCGATAATCCATTTCATAGGCCGGTTTATGAAAGTTATAACCCAACTGCAGGTCAATACCTATATGATTTAAAAAGATTTCTCCGTGAATACTAACGCCAAAGTTGGATGCGTAATAATAAGGATTGCTTCTAAAATAGTCATAATCTCTTCCAGGCTGTACCAACGACTCGTTGCCTTTTATATAATTGTAATAATGCTGATAGAGTCTTGAGTAAAAACCAACGCCTATTTTAAATGTATTATTATATATGCGCCCATATTCACCAGCAAAATTGTAAACAAAGTCTGTATTGTTAATAGCAGTTGCTAGGGTGTTAATTCCCAATCCGCCGCGCAATGCAAAGTAATTATTGACCGTTTGTTTATGTTTTTGTATTATAATTTCAGAAAGGGCAGGAGTCTGTTGTAACGGATTTTTAATATCTGCCGAAAAACTCACCAAAAATGAATTGTAACCTATGTTAAGAAGTCGCGTATGTCCATTAGAATGGTGAGAATAACCCAACCCCACGCGCCAATCTATTTGTTCTGTAGCCAGAAATTCATAAAACAAATAGGTGCGGAAAGCCCACGTTATGGATGTAGTAACTGCTCTGTTTAACGGATTTGTTGTAGGGTCATATTTTTTTGTAAAGTATGATGCCCCTACACCAGTATGCACTTTAAATCGGTTGCTGCCAAAAGCATTAAATTCAATAAAAGGCATTGCGGTTAAGGCAATTCCTAGACTATCCAAATTTCCAAATTCGGTAATTCCAAAGGAGAATCCAGTTTTGGGACTTTTTAATTGTTGCGCCCATTGTTGCGGGTTGTTCGTGTTATCCCTCCCAAAATTTATAATTAATTGTTTTTGCAATCCAGTAGAAGGGAACCCGTCATTGGCTTCCATAGTTTTCCCTATTAGAAACTCAGGACTGATTGTAAAGGCACTTTTTTTCCAATTAGTTTCTGTTTGACCATAACTAAAGAATGACAGAAATAAAAGAAAAATGGTTAGTTGATTCTTCATTTGCGGCTGCAAGTAACAATTTCCTTGCTGATTTTAAAAATATTAATTCTACTTTTAGAAGATATTTTAAAACCTACTTTGGAATACGTAAACAATTTTATTTCAGAATTAGCTTCTCTCGCGTGGGGTTTGCCTTTATTGATAATCTTAATAGGAGGTGGGTTGTACCTATTGGTGCGAATTAGATTTTTGCCATTTCTATATTTAGGACACGCTTTCGCTGTTCTACGAGGAAAGTACGATAATGAAAACGACATAGGTGAAATTTCGCACTTTCAAGCACTGACAACTGCGCTTTCGGCAACGGTAGGAATGGGAAATATAGCAGGGGTAGCCGTAGCAATTGCAATTGGCGGTCCTGGTGCTGTGTTTTGGATGTGGGTAAGCGCTGTAATAGGTATGTCTACAAAGTTTTTTACTGCCACATTAGCAATTCTTTATAGAGGTGTTGATAGCGAAGGAGAAACTCAAGGTGGGCCAATGTATTTTATAATCGAAGGTTTAGGTAAAAAGTGGATGCCGTTGGCTATAATGTTTAGTGTAGCAGGATTGGTTGGAGCATTGCCTGTTTTTAATGTAAATCAACTTACACAAGCCATCAATGATATTGTTTTAAAACCAATGGATTTATACAATGGGTTTCAAACCGACTTAATTATTGGTTTAGTTTTAGCCACAATAACGTCAATAGTTATTTTGGGAGGGCTTTCTCGGATTAGCAAAACAGCTTCTAGATTGGTTCCTGCTATGGCAGCGCTATATTTTATTTTGGTGATTGCTATTTTGGTTGTTCATATTGAGGTTGTACCAAAATACTTAGGCTTAATTTTTACCGATGCTTTTTCTGCCAATTTCTATAAGGGTGATGCATTTTTAGGAGGCGTAATCGGGGGAATTATTCTCTTGGGAATTCGAAGAGGAGCATTTTCAAATGAAGCGGGAATTGGAACCGCCCCAATGGCACATGGAGCAGCAAAAACAAACGAACCAATTCGAGAAGGATTGGTGGCGATGTTAGGCCCTGCTATTGATACTTTAGTTATTTGTACCTTAACTGCTCTTGCTATATTGGTCACCGGAGTTTGGCAAAGTAGCGATGCCAATGGTGTTAGCCTAACTGCATCTGCATTTGATGAAAGTCTTCCTGCCTTCGGAAAATATGGATTAATGGTTTGTATTGCAGTTTTCAGTATATCTTCCTTATTTTCTTATTCATATTATGGTACAAAATGTATGTCATTTCTTTTTTGAGCGAAAAATAAAGGTATCTATAATTATTTCTACATATTAAGTATCCTTATTGGAGCAACAACATCCTTGAGCATGATGATCAATCTAATTGACACATTTTTTGCGTTGATGGCTATCCCTACAATGACAGCAACAATTATACTTGCTCCAAAAGTTATTAAAGAAGCGAAAATTTATTTTGCAAAAGTGAAATTCAATAAAAAGTAGGAATTAACGCGCGAGCCAAAAATCTAAAAACAATTCATGAAAAAGGGTCAGATTTATTCAGTCTGACCCTAGTTGTAAAATCCAGTACTTAAAGTGAAAATTTAGCCAACAGAATTCGTTTAGTCAAAATAACTAAACGTATCACCATCTTTAATATTTAGAAGCGTTTCGTAAATCAATTTTATCACATTTTCAACATCTTCACGATGAACCATTTCTACGGTTGTATGCATATATCGTAAAGGAAGTGAAATCAGCGCACTTGGAACTCCGCCATTACTATAGGCAAAAGCATCGGTATCTGTTCCTGTCGCTCTTGATAGGGCAGCACGTTGAAATGGAATCATGTTCTTTTCTGCTGTGTCCACAATTAAATCCCTTAATTTCTGCTGAACTGCAGGAGCATAGGCTATAACTGGACCTGCTCCAATCTCGGCTTGGCCTTCTTTTTTCTTATCAATCATTGGTGTTGTAGTGTCGTGAGTAACATCAGTGATGATAGCAACATTTGGTTTTATACGATCTGCGATCATTTCAGCACCTCTTAACCCGATTTCTTCTTGAACTGAATTGGTTATGTATAATCCAAACGGTAAGGTAATATCTTTTTCTTTTAGAAGACGAGCAACTTCAGCAATCATAAAACCACCCATTCGGTTGTCCAGGGCTCGGCAAACAAATTTGTCGTCGTTTAATACATGAAATTGATCAGGATAAGTAATTACACATCCTACGTGAATGCCCATGCGTTCTACTTCCTCTTTATCTTTAGCGCCTACATCTATAAAAATGTTGTCAGGTTTTGGTGCTTCTTCTTTAGATTTGTCACGTGTATGAATGGCAGGCCATCCAAAAACACCCTTTATAATTCCTTTTTTAGTGTGAATGTCAACAATTTTCGAAGGAGCAATTTGATGGTCACTTCCTCCGTTTCTTATAACATATAGTAAGCCATTATCTGTAATATAGTTTACATACCACGAAATCTCGTCAGCGTGCCCTTCAATTACAACTTTAAATTTAGCTTCAGGATTAATAACTGCTACAGCTGTGCCATAAGTGTCGGTAATAAAATCATCTACATAATGCTTCAGGTAATTCATCCACAGCTTTTGACCATTCCATTCATAGCCAGTAGGAGAGGCGTTGTTTAAATAGGCTTCTAAAAATTCAAGTGATTTTTCGGTAAGGATTGTGTTCTTCATATTTTCTTATTTCATTGGGTGTTAATGCTCCCAAAATTAGTGATTTATTAGGCAAGGACAAGACAATTTGCCTACTTTTGGAATGTTTTTTGAATTGAAAAATCGAAACAATCTTGCTTCTATGAATTCGTCTATTTTTTTTAGGGTATTATTCATGATTTTTATACTGCCACTCGCCTATGGGCAGGAAGACAGCGCTATTGATTTGAATCAAAAAAACACAGATTCTTCAGAAGTTATTTATTATATAATAGAAGGAGATACTATTGCAAGGGATTATATTGATTTAGATGAAGTGTTCTTATTGAATAAACTTCACTTTAAGAATGAAGAAGATCGAAGGCGTTATCTTATCCTTCGTCGCAAAACTAGAAAAGTATATCCATACGCGAAATTAGCAGCAGATCGACTTACTGTAATGAATGAACGTCTTGGTACAATTAAAAAAAAGAGTGACAGGCGTAAATACACTAAAAGAATTCAAAAGTATGTGGAAGGCGAATTCTCTGACAGGCTTAAGAAGATGACTCATTCTGAAGGTCAGATTCTGGTGAAACTAATATATAGGCAAACTGGACACACAGCTTTTGATTTAGTAAAAGAACTACGAACAGGCTGGAGAGCTTTTTGGTATAATGCTACAGCAAATTTATTTGAGATTTCTTTAAAAGAGGAATATAAACCTTTTGAGGTTGAAGAAGACTATTTAATAGAGGACATTTTGGTAAGATCATTTCAAGAAAACAAACTCGAACGCCAAGCCCCGTCATCACCTATTGATTACCTCGACTTGACTGCTCACTGGAATGAGAAGAGAGCAGAATCGGTTAAGAAATAGGCTAAACCTTTACAAATCAGCAACTAGCTTTTGGATTAGTGTAAACCAAGCTTTTTTGAGTGCAGTTTACGCTCATAACGCAGTGTTTTCTATATTTAGTCACCTTAATCATTGTAATGTATCGTTTGATGAAAAAACACGATTGAATATACCTTTTATAACGTATATATATTAAGGTATACATTAAATAAAATTAATTTTAGGTGTAAGTATTTTTGTTATAGTTGGTTGGTGATATTTGGATTAAAAAGTTTTAAAAA
>NZ_FNNS01000033.1 GCF_900106795.1 Aequorivita viscosa
CGTCTAAAAGACTTTGTGTCAAGGTATTGAAAAAATATTAGAAAGTCAAGTATTTGATCATTTTTTTAATGCCGCAACTTTTATTTTAAAATGCTTCTAAGTAGTAAAAAGAACTGATCTGTTCAGCTTCGGGCGACTTCATGTAGTCAATGCCTAAAAGAAATAGCCCGATTCAGCAAATCAAAAAGATAGTCCTTCAGTATTTTTGGGTCATTTTTAAAACTACGTGTTTCTCTGTGAATAATCGATTATATTTGAGAATTGGGAGTAGAAACACTGCCGATAACACCAGATATAGTAAATATCGCGAAAAGCGATACTTCCCATATCCAATCGTTGCCCACCATTTGAAAAAAATTATGCACAGATTAAAATTTTTGCTTTTAATTGGAATTTTAGTTGGTTGTAACTCAAATAAAAAACAATCGATTGAAAATGAACAATCCGAAAAACCAAAAACTAAAACCAAACAAGAATTGACTGGAAATGAAATTGTCGGTAAACTTGATAGTCTTGATTTTTTCAATCTTACTGACCAATCCGAATTGGAACAAACAAAAGATGAAATGGTCAAATCTAAAGACGAACTGAATTTCTTTTCTGGAACATTGCGTGGCGAAACGATGGATTTTACCGACAAACGATTTTATTGGATTGATTGCGAAGAATTATTTGAAATTGGAGGTTTGACAGAATATCTCGACAAAGTAAAACCTACTTTTGAAAAATTGGGTTTAAATCTTAATTATGCAAATGAGAAAAACGAACAGTCTGAAAATTATTGGAAACACACTATCGAACTGAACGGGAAAGAATACGTAGCTTTTGATGGAGCGTTTACTGATAAAGATTGGGGAACTGTTTATGCAAATTTCATTTCGATTTTAAATGACGAACTTGAATTACAGAATAGTAAAAACAGATTTTATCCAATAAGGTGTGACAACGGTGGCGAAATGGTTCTGCTAACGGACAAACAATTTGAGATAATTAAAGAAAATTACCCAAATGATAATGAGCATCCAAAAACATTGTCGGAATGGAAACAGCAAAATGGATTGTGAAGAAAAAAACGCCTTTTTACATATCATTCATAATTCTGGTTTTGACTTTCAGTTGTAAGTCAGACAATAAAACTGATTTGAAAAAATTGGAAGAATTAGACGCTCAAAAAACGACGGAATTAATTACCCAGATTTTAAAAGATGAAAAAGATGGCGAATTATCATCAAGTTGTATATCAGAAAAGCCAAGAGCGATTTCGCATCCAACGGTTCCAAATTTTGATGAATATGTGAAAATGAATTTGAAAATAACGGATACTGTCCATTATAAAATGCAATCAAAATTATACAAAAAATTCAAAATCACAGCGGAGTTAGTTCCAAATAAAAACATATTAACCGAAACCCAATTCATAGAATTTAGAAATAAAACGGAAAATGAAGGATTTATATTTTGGGATTTAATAAACGAAAATTGCACATTTGGATATTGTTCTATTAGTAAGCCAATATTTAATGAAAATTTTGATTTAGCTTATGTCCAAATCGGAACAATCTGCGGAGGAAAATGTGGAAGTGGAGAAGAAAGAATTTATGAACTTCTCAATGGAAAATGGATTAAAAAAGAAAGAATTGGAGGATGGATTAGCGCGAGAAAAACGGTGGGCAACACCGTATATAGCTCATAACTTGGCAGTTGCTTAAACGAAGTTAAGGCATATTTGGAAGTCGCCAAATTTTTAAATTTAACGATTTCCAATAAAAAAGATAAATAGTAAAATTTAAAAATCTGGCTTGTGCTTAATCCGAAAATAATCGCTAATTTTCACGCTACGAGCCATATACAAGACCGTCAGACTGTCTCAAAACTTAATAAGTTTGTTGAAAACTCATTGCACTCTCTTTAGATGCTGCCTTGGTTATTTGTATCTTAAGGTATGGAATATCAACAAGGAGAAAACCGTCAACAACTCGCTTTATATACTAGCTGTTTGGACGACATGGTCCCGCAAGACAACTCGGTACGCTTTATCGATCAGTTTGTAGAAAGCATCGACCTACAGAAGATGGGGTTTGAGCCTTTACCCTCTCAAGGAAGACCACCGTATAACCCTGCAGATTTATTGAAATTGTATATCTATGGCTATATGAACCGGATGCGTTCCTCGAGACAATTAGAAAAAGAATGTCATCGTAATTTAGAAGTAATTTGGCTTTTGAAAAATTTAAAACCAGATCACAATACCATTGCGAGATTTAGAAAAGAAAACCCGAAGGCCATCAAACGTGTTTTTCGTTACAGTGTTGAGATTGCCAAAAACTTTAACCTTATTGGAGGATTGTTAATTGCTGGAGATTCTACAAAACTTCGGGCACAAAACAGTAAGAAAAACAATTACAACAAAAAGAAAATTGAACGGCATCTGGCCTATATCGAGGATAAACTCAAAGAACACAGCCTTGCATTAGAACAAGCAGACGGAGATAAGGCAGAAGCGCTCCGCACAGAGATAGCCAAGCATAAAAAACACCACAAGAAATACACCCGTATCAAACAGGAGCTCCAGGCGGACAAAAGTTCGGAAAATCCGCAATTATCCACATCAGATCCTGATAGTAGACACCAAATTGTACGGGGAATGATCACTGAGGTTTGCTACACACTTCAAACTACTGTGGATGATCAAAACAAAATACTTATCGATTACAAACTAACCAATCAAAACGATAAGAAAGCCATGGGCATGATGTTGCGCCGGGCCAAATCCATTTTACGAACCAACAAGTTTACCGCCCTTTACGACAAAGGCTATCATACCGGAAGCGAGTTTTGTACGGCCCATCAGCTAGACATTAAAACGCTTGTGGCCATACCCGCCATTGGGCGTGCTAGCCAGGCACCGCATCCGAAGTACAATGCCGAGAATTTTATATACAATCAAAAAACCGACACCTACACCTGCCCCGAAGGACATAAACTAACCAGTAACCAAAGCCACTATAAAACAAGAAACTACACTTTTAAACAGTACAAAACCAAGGCGTGCAAAGGTTGTCCGGTTCGCAATTTATGCACCAAGGCAAAAAACGGAAAAATTGTCCAACGCAGTGAGTACGCCCCATATATAGAAGCTAATGCCCTTCGAGTGACCCAGAACAAACAACGCTATAAACAACGTCAAGCGCTGGTCGAACACCCTTACGGCACCTTAAAACGCCAGTGGGGCTTTGATTACATAATTACCAAAAGAAAGATATCTGTGGCTTCGGCAGATGCCGGCTTGATGACCCTTGCCTACAATCTTAAACGGCTCTTTAATCTCGGTGTAAAGTTCGATATAACGGCCGTTTGCGCTGCGCTCAATTCGTTTTTAGGGGTTATGTTGCTTGCTATAACCCAATTATCCACTCAGGAAACTTTAAAAATCGCATTCCCGAGAAATTTCATAAAATTCATGAAATACGGAAATCTTAACCCTGAAACTGAATTTAAAGGAAAATTAGTGTAGTTTTGAGACAGACTGCCGTTGTGGGCTATGTAGAAGGAATTCCAATAAAACGGAATCGACACCCAAAAATTGACGTTCTGACCAAGAATAATCCGAAATAAATCCAGCGGAATAAATTGCGGACAGATTAAAGAAAAAAATATCAGAACGATTTTTATCGGAACTGAAATCCGTTCAGCGGACTTAAAAAAGTAGCGGATAAAAAAAAGAAAGATTTCCAATCATTGCGTCGGACTTTTATCAGCGGAACGCAAGCAACGGCGGAAAAGAAAGCTTATTTGCGAAATCTGTGTTTTAATCATCGAAACAAGTGATTTTCTTCGATGGTCGGTGAAAGAGAAAAAAGGAAAACGTAATCGGAACGCAAGCAGAGTATAAAAAACACAGCCCACAACATTATCTATAAGCAATGCGGGATAAGTGCCAAACCGAAAAGCAGTTGTATATTTACGAAGTCGCCAAAACTTTTTGGCGATTGGAACAAAAAAAGAAATTTAAGAACATAAGTTTTGGCTTATTGCGAATTCGAAAATGAATGCATTTTTGCCCCGCACTGCTCATAGCCGAGACGTTACCACACATACTAAAAAGACAGTGCAGACAAACAAGAACATACCATATTATTTGACAGCAGTAGGATTTTTCATCTTACTGAAATTTGGTTTTACGTTTGCGGACAATAACGACTTGACCTTTCTTCTCAAACCAACTGACAAACTCGTTGGACTGTTGACAGGTTCACAATCTGTTTATATTTCAGACAGCGGATATTTTCACGAACACCTAAACATCATAATTGACAAATCTTGCTCGGGATTTAATTTTTTTATTTTGTGCTTCCTTCTTTTTGCTTATTTGACAGTAAAACACTTTGACAAGTCTTTACAAAAAATCCTGACGCTTCCGACTTCTTTATTTGTGGCTTACGTGCTGACAATCTTTGTAAATACATCAAGGATTTTTGCTTCAATTGTAGTTCAGTCTCAAACAAAAAGTGCTTTTTTAAACCATCAACATATTATACACGAAGCTATTGGGATAACAACTAACCTGACATTCCTTATTTTGGCTTACGTTCTTATTGAAAAATTATTAACTTATAAACGATACAATGCGAAATTTGCTTAACCCGAAATGGCTTTTTGTCATAAACACGCTACCATTGGTCGTGCTGTTTTTCTTATTCTTTGGTCAGTTTAAAATTATTAAAACTTTATTGGAAGAAAGCAGCATTCAACTTTGGAAGTCTTTTGGTCTTTCGTTAGGAGTTCTTGGGTTAATGAATTTTGCATATGCGGTTTATTTGACATTAAAGAAAAGAAATGTTTCTGTATGGTTTGGCTTAATAGCTCTACTTTGCTACATACCATTCATTTACCTATACGGCTACAATTTAGACAAAATCATACCATTTTCAATCCCTCAATGGATGGTTTCGGGCAACATCTTTTTATATGTTGGGACATTTCTAATGCCGACACTAGCCTATTCATTGTTTGTTTTAGTTTCTCATTTTACACCTGAAAACAAAGAACACAAAGCTTGGATAAACTTTTTAATTGCGATTGGTATCCCGATTGCAGGTTATTTATTTACTCAAATCATTCTTCCTTTATGGCAACCATTTGACAGGGACTTTAACGTTCACGCAATGGTAATTCTTGTTATTGCTGCTACTTTAGTCTTTCTCTTTTTTTTAATTCGGGGCGTTTTTATACTAGCGACCAAAAAAGCAGAAGTTTGGCAGAAATACCAATTAGCTTGGAAAATACCAATTGCTATTGTGCTTCCATTAATAGGATTATCGGTAAACAACGGACACTTATTTAATAATTTTGGACCAAGTGATTCAGGAATATTTGGAGATTTCAATAATGCTTGGTTTTATGTTCTAGCTGTTATAAACGGCATAATGGTTTGCTTACCCAACCTTGAAAACAAACTATATCGACTTATTGTGTTTATAGGAAGAAGTATAACTTTTGTTTACACGCTCTATTTCTTTTTAGTTTTTCTTCCCTTTTTACCTTTATCAGTAATTGCAATTATTGCAATCGGGACAGGATTTTTAATGCTGACCCCTTTACTGCTTTTCGTTATTCACATTAACGAACTTTCAAAGGATTTTACATTCCTCAGAACTCTGTTTTCCAAAAAACTCATCATCGCAATTTCATTATTAGGCTTTTTGATAATTCCAGCATTTATCACGGCAACATATTTAAAGGACAAAAGCGTTTTAAACGAAACCCTCTCATATTTATACAGCCCCGATTACTCAAAGCAATACGATATTGATAAAGTTTCACTTCAAAAAACACTCAATGTTATAAAAAGTCATAAAGATCACAGAGATAGCAGGGGCGGAATATTTGGCAATGGGATTCCTTATTTGTCTTCGTATTTTAATTGGTTGGTAATGGACAACCTTACTTTGTCTGACTCTAAAATTAATACCATTGAAAAAATATTTTTTGGCAATATCTCTTTTGAACTACGACCTGAAAACATCCAAAACGACAATGTTCAGATAAGTAATATTTCCACAAATAGCACTTACGATAAATCTCAAAAAGCTTGGAAAAGTTGGGTTGACTTGGAAATAACCAACAAAAGTGGAAACAATTGGTTTTCTGAATATGCCACAACGATAAATTTACCCGAAGGATGTTGGATTAGCGATTACTACCTTTATGTTGGTGACGTAAAAGAGCCGGGTATTTTAGCAGAGAAAAAATCAGCAATGTGGATATTTTCACAAATCCGAAATGAAAACAGAGACCCGGGAATTCTATATTATTTAACAGGGAATAAAGTTGCATTTCGAGTATTTCCTTTTGCAAAAGATGAAGTGAGAAAAACGGGGATAGAGTTCTTACATAAAGAGCCAATTACGCTCAACATTGACAACAACATAATTGAATTAGGAAACATTGAAGAAACCATTTATGAAAAGATTGAAACTGAAAGCATAGCATATGTTTCAGTCCAACAAAAACAAAAATTGAATTCTGTTAAACGTAAACCATATTTCCATTTTTTGGTTGACGCTTCTAAAAACCAAAGCAGAAATTCAACCGATTTCATTAAAAGAATTGAACAAGTTATTGAAGCCAATCAACCACTTTCGGAAAACGCAAAAATCAGTTTTGTAAACAGCTATGTAACTACCACTACTTTAGATAAAGATTGGAAAGGAGAATATAAAAATCAAACTTTTGAAGGCGGTTATTATTTAGACAGAGCAATAAGAACAACCTTGTTTAATGCTTATCAAGATAAATCGAAAACATACCCTGTAATTGTAGTAGTGACAGACAGTATTCAAAATGCTGTTTTAGACAAAGATTTTGCAGACTTAAAATTTACTTTTCCTGAAAACGACTTGTTTTTCAATCTTGACAAGAAAGGAAATTTAATAGAGCATTCTTTGACAGAAAACCCAATAAAAGAACTGCCTGAAATTCTAAGAGAATGTATGTTTTGTGAAACTGTTTTGGAATACAAGCTAACGGACAATTCGGTTGCCTATTTAGCGAACAATAATCAACCAAGCATCATTTTGAGAAAGGATATTTTTGAAATTTCCGAAACAGAAATTAAAGAAAAGAATTGGCAATCTGCCTTGACAATGCAGGGACAATGGACTTCGCAAATCCTGCATCCTGAAATTTCAGACAAAGAATGGTTGAATATGGTAAAGTACAGTTTCATTTCTAAGGTTATGACACCTGTAACATCATATTTAGTTGTTGAGAACGAAGCACAAAAAGCAATGCTGAAAAAGAAACAAGAACAAGCTTTATCAGGAAACAAATCTTTAGACCTCGGTGAAGACACGCAAAGAATGAGCGAACCAAGTCTAATACTGTTGACAATTTTACTTGGACTTGTAATATGGTACAGAGAAAAACGAAAACGACAATGGACAGAATAACAAGAAGTACGTGTGGTAACATCACCTATACGCAAGCAGGGGTTTCGTGCTTCTTAGGACAGGAAAGTGGTAAATTTGAAGTTCAGTTCTTCGTAGGAAGTTCAGTGGTAAAATGCCCTGCCTGCGTATAGCTGAAAAACGTTATACCACATTTTAAAAACAACATAACAACAATAAATGAAACAGATTTTTTTACTCATTTTAATTTCCTTTTGTACAATAGCTATAGCTCAAGTTCCAGAGCCATCAAGAGAGATGAGAATAGATGCTGAAAAACCAAATGTTAAAAATGAAAACGCAAGCTACTATTTAAAAGATGGGAAATACGGATTTGTTTTGGGAAACAACCGTCAAGAAGCTATCTACGATAAAATCACTTATGGAACAAATGGCTTTATTATTCAAAAAGGAAAACTATTTGGATTAACAGATAATAAGGGGACACTTATAAGTAAGTTGGAGTTTGACAGCATCGGAATTTTAAAAAACGATTATCTTGTTAAACAAAATGGGAAATACGGGCTTTTGTCTGATAAAGGCATTTCGGTGCTACCTTCAAAATACAATAAAATACTTGGTAGGAATAATCTTGTTTCTATAGTAAAAGGTACAAACGGTAAAGTACAACTCATTTTTAACGAAACAGGAAAAGTTTTCAATCAGGATGTGGAGTATATAAACTTGTATTATAATTTGGCAATTGTAAAAAGCAATGGAAAATTTGGAGTGATTACCGATAAAATTATCGTTCCGTTTAAATACGATAGTATTGCCCATAATATTTCAAATGTTACAAAATCAAAGCAAAAACGAGTTGCCAATGATGTTGAAACAAACAATGTTAGCCGTCCACCTATCTTTGACTTTATGGTGTTGGAGAATAATAAATTGGGATTAATAAACAGCGAAGGAAAAATTATTTACCCTGCCGAAAATGACGAGATTAAACGAGAAACAATGTTTGCTTACTATTTCATAAAAAAGGAAAATCTTTACAGCATTTATTTTACATCTTCAAAAACAAAAACAGCGTTTAATTTTTCCCGAATTTATGCAGATGGATATGGCTATGTAATGGCTGTTCAGGAAAACAAAGCCGGAGCTTTTAATCTGAATGGAGAACTGATTGTTCCGTTTGAATATGACGATGATTATATTTCACAATATAGTGGCATTGGTCTACGGGTTACCAAAAATAAAAAACGAGGTGTTATTGATTCAAAAGGAAAAATAATTGTTCCAGTTATTTATGACGATGTAAGCACATTATATAACAGTAATTTCAAAAATTTTATAAAAGTAACATTGGATAATAAAGTAGGAGTTATAAGCCTTGAAGGTAAAAAGATTATTCCTGTGGATTATGAATTTATAAGTACTGAAGATGATTTCTTCAAAGTAACTACTCCTGAACCCAACCATAAAGTAGGATTATATGATAAGAATGGGAAAATTATAGTTCCTGCGGAATATCAGTGGATAGCGAAAAGCGGTACTGAAAATAGCAAAATCATTATTCTTAAAAAAGAAAATAATTCTTATAATTTCTTAAATCAGAAAAACGAACTGATTTTACCTGAAAACAGTATCAAATATGGCTATATTTTAAATGAAAATCTTTTATTAAATCCATTCTCTTCTAACAATAACTATTTATTGTACATAAAAAGCCAAAAAGGAAAATTCGGAATGTTGAACGAAATGACAGGAGTTGTTGATATTCCAATGATTTATGACACTATATTGCAACGATTTGAAGCAGGAGAACATACCTACTTTAGTGTACAAAAAGGAAATAAATTTGGTTTGATAAACGAAAAGAACGAAGAAATAATTCCTCTAAAATACAATGATATAAATATTAATTTTGTGGTTTCAAATTATGACAAAAACTATCAAGTTGTCGTGGCAAAGGGCAATAAATACGGTGCAGTAAACTTGAAAAACGAAATCCAAATACCTTTTCAATACACAGAATTAGAGCGTATTGCCGATATTGAACTTTATAAAGCAAAGAAAAAAGGACGCTATCAGATTATCAACGCTAAGAACCAACCCATAAACAATGATTTATATGACGAAGTAGCTAATTTCGAGCAGAAAGGAGGCTTTGAATATGGATACAAACCAAGCTATCAAGCTTTGACCTTTCGTAACGGGAAAATGCGTGTTATTGACGAAAAAGGAAATTACCTTTCAACTGAAATAACTATGCAGCCTCATAATGGTTACAGATCTTTTGACGAACTCAAATTTGAACTGATCAAAGCACTTGAAAACAACAATGATGTTTTATTGAAGGAGTTTGTAGATAAAATTGCGCCATCAGACCATATCCTGTATTATTTGAAGATTAATATGTTTAACAACAACAACACATTAGATTATGTAGATATATCTTACATTAAAGAGAAGTATTACAATGATTTATTGCAATTCAAACACAACTATTGGGGTAAAAATTCAGGATTGGGGTACGAACGAACTTCTCTTACAGAAGTGACAGATTATACATTGTACAGTGACGGCTTTATAACTAATAAAAGGAACAATGACCACGCATTTGGAAATGTAAAATACTTGGAGAAAATTTTGAGAAATGCAGTTAAAATCAATGGCTTTTGGATAAGTTCTTACTTTATGAAACAAAGCTTCTAACAAAATAAACGTGGTATAACATCACCTATACGCAAGCAGGGGCTTCGTGCTTCGTAGGACAGGAAAGTGCTAAATTTAAAGTTCAGTTCTTCGTAGGAAGTTCAGTGGTGAAAATCCCTGCCTGCGTATAGCTGAGAACCGTTATGTGTCACCCTACGAATGACCGTACATAAACAGAACAACAGAAAAAATGAGTGTATTTTCTTATCATCTTGTAAAACTATCTTTTATTTCTACACTCAGAATGATGTATTTACCAATTAAATCAAAACAAGTAAATGGATTGATTTATGCAGAAACGATGTCCGCAATGGTATTAGGTTCGTCAATCTATTCCAAATCCAGATTTTTTAACAGAGAAATTGTGGTTTTCGCTCAATGGGAAAATGAAAAGTATCTCGATGAATTTTTACAATCCAACCCAAAAGGAAAACAAATAGCAAAAGGTTGGCATATTCGATTGGAATATTTACGACAATGGGGGAAAATTTCGGGGTTTCAAATCCCCAATCACGAAACGGAATTGGAAAATGAAAATAATCCAGTAGTTGCCGTTACAATCGCTCGAATGAAATACACGCAAATTCCGAGATTTCTTCGTTGGGGAAGACCTGTTGAAAAACAAGTTCGGGACGATAACGGAACAACTTTGTCTTTGGCTTCTATTCGATACCCAAATATCATTTCAACTTTTTCGATTTGGAAAACACAAAAAGCAATGACCGATATGGTTCGTGGACACAGCAAAACTCCGCAACCCAAACGACACATCAATGCGATGAAAGAACGTGATAGAAAAGATTTCCATTTTGAGTTTACCACATTGCGTTTCAGACCACTTGCAGAATATGGAGAATGGAATGACCAAAAAAAATATATCCCAACTCAAACTGAACCAATATGAATTTAGCAGATACAATGCAAAAATTTCAGGATTGGTTTACGCAACAATGGGTTATTATTTGTGGAAGAAAAATCAATCCGTCTGAAAACACGTGGTTGTTTGGTACTTTTGGAGAAGTAAGCGGAATTGGAGAAAAATTCATTCATCAATTAGCCGAAAAGGAAGATTTAACCATAATAAGAAAATCCAATTCCAAAGGATTGTTAGATTCCATTTTGAGTTTGAATTTATCAGAAAATGAAATTAAAAAACTACCGAAAAATGTTATTGATTTTTACGAAAAAACGTCTGAATATAAACTGCAATTAAATGTAAAATGGAATCCGATATTTAAGATATTTGGTTATGTCGTGAATAGATTGTTCAGTCAGCGAATTAATCAACTCAATATTCCGACAAACAACATTCAATCCTCTGAAAATCTGACCAGCGAAATCATTGAATTAGTTGCAAAAAACACCAACGAAGTAAAATACACGATTTGGTTGCGAAAATTTCAATCAACAGGAAAAGTTATTTATTCGGGAATTTATACAACTTGTTTGCTACCCTCAGGAATTACTTGCGTAAAAGCCATTTTTCCGTTGCCAAAAGGAAATGCAACGGTTATTTTGAAACCTTCTGTCGGAGAAAAAAACGAACTGATTTTAGATTCATCGGGAAATAAATTTGGGGATGCCGGTTTTTATTTTTTACTGAACGATTCCAAAGGGAATTGTTGGAGCAAATACATCAAATCCTTTACGGACAAACTTATAGTAAGTGATGATAATGAAAAACTAAAAGCAAAACAAACGCTCAAATTATGGCGTCTTAAAGTTGCAAGATTTGAATACGAGATGAAAAAATAAATAACATAAACCAAACAAAAAATAAGGGCGAACACATAACAAGGGTTTGGCGTCAGGCGGGGTTTACGTTCCCGCCCGAACGCAAAGCCCGAAACCGACGTTGTATGCAATTAAACAGATTGTGCCGAAAAAAAATGAATTATTTTAATCAACAAACAGAAAGACTGAAATTCAGAAAACTGACAAGGGAAGATATTCCCGTTTGGACTAGCTTTTTTGTAAATAACGATAGATTAAGATTCTTAGGGATTGATTTATCTAACAAGCCCGAAACTCACGCCACAGAATGGATTGAAAAACAATTAGAAAGATATGAAACAGAAGGTTTAGGGCATTTAGCAATAGAACTGAAAGAAACTAGCGAATTTATAGGAGTTGGAGGAATAATACCGCGGGAACTAGAAAACAAAAATGAATTCGAGATTGCTTACTCTTTACTACCCAAATTTTGGAATAATGGATATGGGACTGAATTAGCCAAGAAAATGACAAAATATGGTTTTGAGAATATTAAGCCCGAGCGGTTTGTATCTATAATAGACAAAGAAAATTCAGACTCAATAAATGTAGCCCTAAAAAATGGAATGAAGGTTTTGTTTGAAACGCAATACTTAGGAATGAATGTTGAAGTTTATGGAATATATAATGAATAACTGCATACAATAACTAAGCATTCGTGTGGTCGGTACGACCCAACATGAATGTCCCGCACCTGCGGGATTGACTGAACCGGTGTATGTCGGTTTGTCCTTATGGGGATTGGTCTGGTTTGGGATGGGTTTTCAGGAGTCGGTTTTCCCTGATTTGGGGTCGTTGACTGCAATTTTTGATGTGGCCGCTTACCTTTCTATATTAAATTGGTATAAGTGCCTGAGGGGGTGTGTTTGATTATTAGTTTATCTTGTATTTGTTGTTTTGGAATGGCAATTATATGTTTTGGGTGACATTTTAACTGTCCTCCCGAACTTTAATGTATTGCCGACTTGTCATCATAATGTCCTTAATTTCTTTTCTTATTATAATTATTTGTTTGTAACGTTTTTGGGGATTCTTGGTGTTAAATTCATATTATTTAGGTGTAATTGTTGACAATTATTTGACAAGATATTACTTCCCGAAATAAAATTTTAATTATTTGTGCTATGTTTGAATGTGATAGTATTATAATTGCGGGTATATTGGATATATACGCCATGAATTAATATGATGCTTCGGATATACTTATGTTACCTGCAAGCTAAAACAATAAAGAACAACAATGAAACAAAGATTCGGAATATTAATTATTGGACTTCTTTTAATTGGGTGTAAAAGCAAAACTTCCACCCAAAATGAGATTCAAGAAATACAGGAACGACAACAAGAAAAAGTAAACCATTTAAAAGTTTTTGCTAAAGCTTATGGATATGTAAAATACTTTCACCCGAGTGATGAAGCTTCCAAAATAGATTGGAATAGTTTTGCAGCCTATGGCGCAAACGAAATTTTAAAATCCAACAATACAAACGAAGTAATAGCCACCCTAAACAACCTATTTAAGCCTATTGCACCCAGTGTTGTATTTTCCAATACAAAGCAGGATTATGATATGTCGACAATTACACCCAATATTGTTAATGACTACAAACCAACTTATTGGCAACATTTAGGTGTTTCAAAAGATATGAATATGCAAGGTGAGGCTTATAGTAGTGTTAGAGTGAATAGATATACAGAAGTTGATGAATCTAACGGTTTTGGTAACCTCTCGGTATCCATAAATGCTGAAAAATATAAAGGAAAGGAGATAAAATATAGTGGATGGATAAAACTTAAAGAGGGCTCTAAGGGTACAGGGCATTTATGGATGAGAATTGATAAGAGTGATAATACTCTGGGCTTTTTTGAGAATATGGACGCTAACCCAATTAAAAGCAATGAATGGAAACAATATGAGATTATTGGAAAAATAGATGATTTAGCATCTGGAATTTATTTTGGTAGCTTTATAAAAGGAAAAGGTACTATGTTTTTAGATGACGTACGTCTTCATTATAAAGAGAACAATGAATGGGTAGAAATACCAATCAAGAACAATGATTTTGAAGCACAAACACTTGGCAAAAGAAATGAACAATCAGCTTGGACAGGAAATAGCGTCGGATATTCATATACATTTTCAACCACCGAAATTAAAGAGGGTAAACAAAGTGCTGTAATAGCTTATGAAGGAAAAATTAAACGGGTTGAAGGAACAGCTCTTTTTGATTCGCATCCAAAATTTGGAGAACTTATAGAAAGAGAAATAGGTGATGGGATTTTTTGTCAAATACCTTTAAATTTATATGCTAATAATGAAACCACGTATCCAAAAAGCACAAGCTTAAATACTTTAAACAAAAGCATAAGCGCAATGGATGATAGCGGAAACAATATCTTTCTTTACTTAGGAAATGTTATAAATACCTACAATGTTTTTCAACATTTTTACCCCTATTTTAATGAGGTGGAAGTGGACTGGGATAAAGAATTAACAGCGGCATTGCAAAGAAGTTTTAATGACCAAACAGATTATGAACATCTGGTGACTTTACAAAAGTTTACGGCACCATTAAAAGACGGACATATTTATGTAAGTGGTCCTAATATCAAAGAATATGTTCCCGCCATTAACTGGGAGTGGATTGAAGGGAAGTTGATTATCACCAGGGTGAAAGATGAGTCTTTAGGAATAAAAGTAGGTGACGAAGTCACTAAGGTAAATAACCAATCATCAGAAAATTATTTTAAAGAAGTTAATTCTAAAATTTCGGCAGGAACTAAAGGATGGTTAAACTATAGAGCGCAAGTCGCTAGCCTTTCTGGCGAAAAAGATGAAAAACTGGTTCTGGAGATTAATGGTAAAAATATAGTCTTGAATCGTGATAACAAATATGACTATGGTGAAATAGATATCGCCATACAAGAAAATGATTATAAGCTATTAGATGAAAATATATATTATCTCAATCTCAGCGCAATTGAAATGGACACTATTACTGCCCTTTTACCACAACTAGAAAAAG
The DNA here is from genome assembly GCF_900106795.1 of Aequorivita viscosa. Lineage (GTDB taxonomy): Bacteria > Bacteroidota > Bacteroidia > Flavobacteriales > Flavobacteriaceae > Aequorivita > Aequorivita viscosa. The sequence continues at coordinate 14,909 of NZ_FNNS01000033.1, forward strand.
CAAAAGGTATTATTTGTGATTTACGAGGTTACCCAAATGGAAACCACGCTTTTATCTCGCATCTCTTGAGGGAAAAGGACACTTCAAAAGCTTGGATGAGAATCCCAAAAATAATCTATCCAGATCAAGAAAAAATTGTAGGATTTGAGAACAGTGGATGGGAACTGCAACCAAAAAAACCCTATTTAGGAAATAAGAAAGTTGTTTTTATTATTGACGGAAGTGCCATAAGCTATGCTGAAAGCTATATGAGTTTTATTGAAGGTTATCATTTAGCCACCATATTGGGGCAACCCACTGCAGGTACAAATGGCAATATAAATCCTTTTTCTCTTTTAGGAGATTTTACTATTAGTTGGACAGGAATGAAAGTGGTAAAACACGATGGTTCTCAGCTTCACGGCGTTGGAGTGCTTCCAGATATATATGTCAGTAAATCAATTGAAGGAGTTAAATCAGGAAAAGACGAGTTTTTGGAGAAAGCAATAGAGGTTATTTTGGAATAATTGACCTACTATTATTTTGAAATTTAAAGATGGCAAAATCGATTAAAAGTGCAGCAAAGCCAGCAGGTAACATCGGCTATAAGCAATGCGGGATAAGTGCTAAACCGGAAAGCAGTTGTATATTTACGAAGTCGCCAAAACTTCATTTTGGCGTAAAAACGAAAATTTAAGTAAAAAAATAAAGTTTTGGCTTATTGATAATTTGAAAATCAGTGCATTCTTTGCCCGCACTGCTCATAGCCCAAACGTTTCCTGCAAGCTAAATAAGCACATAGATGAAACAAAAATTATTGATTTTTCTATTTACGATTCTTTCCTCAAGTACTTTCGGACAGACTAATCCAGAAGATATTATAATTGTCTATGATTCATTAAATCCAAGTGGAAAAATAATTTTGAAAAGCAAATTAGCGTCTAATTTAGATTCTTTAAGCACTCATCTTGTGGATGACAAAAGAACTGATTTGTTGATAAAAAAGATAGTTCAACATTAAAAAAAATATTAATTGGAGATTGGAAGCTAGAAAGTGCTAAGCGAGTAAATGGTAAAACCTTAAACATACAAACCCCCGACCAAATCAGATTTGATGAAAATCAAAACTTCATCCAAATATTAAAAGGTAAAATTTCAAGAGGAGAATGGTTTGTGAAGCAAAACCTTATTGGAAACCTTCATCTAAAGTATAATGAACGACAATTTTTAATAACAGATGAAGAATTAATAAAACAATTACCTGAAGAACAAATTGAATCTATGAGTTTTAATTCCAATATCCTATCGATAATGGAAATCGACGAAGAACATCTTGTTTTTACAAATTTCGTACTTGAAAATGCGCAAGATTTTGACAATATGTTTTTTAGATTAGTTTTAATAACATACATCAAGACGGATAAAGCCAGCAGATAACACTGATAACCGTTGAACAACCTCATGATTCTATAAGAACATAACCCATATATGCCTCAAGAGGTTTCGGGATAAGCGACGTTTTTTATGGGTGCAAGGGAAACCTTATGTTTTTAATTGAAAGAATTTGTAAATTAGTTGGGTTGTTGATTGTGTTATGTTTTATGGATACTGAATCATCTTTTGGAACGAATTTTAGAGGAATAACAAGAATTTGCAACGGAACGCGATACAATCGCGCACTAGCGGGGGAATGGGCTGAGTGTGATTTAACCTTGCAAGAAATTTAAAAACCGCCTGCCTCAAATAAAAACAAGCGGTTAAAGCAAATTCAAATTAACAGATTAATTTTTCTTGAGATTTTCAATTACTTGTTGTAAGCTATCTACTTTTTTTTGAAGCTTTTCAGCCTTTTTTTGTAAAGCCTGAACATCTTTTTCTCTGTGTTCCCGATTATTTTGGCGTGCTAAACGGTCGGCTTCGCGCTGCATTCGCTCGGCGTCTCGCTGTAAATGTTCTGCTTTGCGTTGTAAAGATTCTGCTTTTCGATTATCATCACCTGAAAGTAATTGTTTGATTTGTTTTCCTACGCGAACAAATTTTTTAGTTAAGGTATTGGCTGCCTGTTCTTTGTCCAAATTTATTTTTAATTTCCCGGAAGAAAATTTGATGCTGTAAATTTCCTCATCTTCGCTGGCAAATTGCCATTCCCAGTCGTTCCCATTTTTTTGCAGGTTTTCTTCTCCAAACTGATCCAACAATAAATCTTTTAATGCTTTATCATTTTTTGACGGAAATTTTGCTCGTAATTTATACGAATTATTAGATTCGCTAATGGCTATGGAAAGATTGCCCCCCTTATCTTCATCATCTTTAGAAACCGATCGCACGTAATTGCTACTGGTACTCGAGGATGTACTCACCGTTGTTGAAGTTGTCGGTGGTGTAGGAGGAGTTGGCGTCTTTTGAGAAAAACTTAAAGCGCCCAGGCTCATCAATAAACTGCTTAAAAAAATAGTTTTCATAGGTTCTAAGGTTTTAATGGATTAAATTATTCTGTTAATTATTTTTTTGATTTTTCTTCAATCCGAAAAGTGAGTCCGATGCCTCTCGTGCTTTCAATACAGATACTGGGATCCTTCTTAAAGTGTTTTCGAATGCGGCTGATAAACACATCCATACTCCGACCAGAAAAGAAGTCGTCGTTTTTCCAAATCGCATTTAAAATTTCTTCCCGTTTCAACAACTTGTTTTTATGCTGAAATAGATAACTAATCAGCGCAGCTTCTTTTTCGGTGATCTTTTGAACGTTTTCTTTCCGCAACAACTGGTAATTTTCAGTGTCGAGAAGGTAACTGCCAATTTTTATTTTGGAAGGTTCTTTTATAGGGTTCCTGTTTTGCGTGCGTCGCAAAATATTGTTCAAACGTAAAACCAAAATATCGGCGTCAAAAGGTTTGACGATATAATCATCGGCTCCCAGTTTTAGACCTTTTATTTTGTCTTCTTTTAGTTTTCTTGCCGTTAAGAATACAAAAGGCATTTCTGGTATGATATCAATAATCTTTTCGGCCAACTGAAAACCATCCAATTTGGGCATCATCACATCCAATACACTTATGGCAAAAGGTATTTTTCTTGCTTGCTGAAAAATTTCCAAGGCTTCCTGTCCATTTTTAGCCCAAGTGACTTGATAGTTATGAACTTCCAAATATTGTTTGAGGATGCTCCCATAATCTACATCGTCTTCTGCCAGTAAAATAGGGGTCTTTTTCATCTGTCCAGTGGAATTTTAATTAAAAAAGTACTTCCTTGTCCTAGTTCACTTTCTACTGAAACCTCTCCGTAGTGTGCTTTTACAATTTGTTGAGTGTAATACAATCCCAGGCCAAGCCCTTTCTGTTGATATACATCGCCTTGCGGAACGCGATAAAATTTATCAAATAGGTTTTTTTGTGCCTTTTTTGAAATTCCCATTCCGTGATCTTGAATGGCAATTATAAACTGATTTCTATCAACCCTTGTTTTTATCCTAATTTCGACAAGAGCTTCACTGTATTTTACGGCATTGTCCAGTAAATTAAACAAGGCGGTGGTAAAATAAAATTTATCCAATCGCAAGAAGACTTTCTTCGGAAAAAGGTCGGTTGTAAGGTTAAGCTTTTGATGTTGCAAGCCCATTTTAAAATCTTCTAAGACTTCTTCCAAATAAGGACGTGCCAGAACTTGCGTGCGTTGCAAGGGGATATTTTCCGCATTTAAACTATTGCTCATCACCTGGTCGATTAGTTTTTGAATACGATCATTCTGTCGGTCGATGATGGTCAACGAATGTTTTAGTGCTTCCGGATTATCCTGAATTTCTTTGACTTTTAAGCCTTTGGTTGCAACACCCAAAGTGGCCAAAGGCGTTTTAAGCTCGTGGGTGATATTATTGATAAAATCTGTTTTGATCGCATTAACTTTTTTCTGCTTGATTAGTGTTTTTAGTGAGTAATAAAATAAGCCAACCATCGCTAAAAAAATGATTATGGATCCAATCAATAGGCCAGCCATCTGCTTGAATACGATGCTTTTCTCATCAATAATTTGCATTATATCCTGCGCTTTTACCTCTAAGTTATATTGTTGGGTGGTAATCTCGCTCCCGGTCTGGTCAATGTAGTCGAATTGGGAAAACGTTCGGGATACACTTACCGAATTTGCTTTATCATTGGGGAAATCGGCACCAAACAAGCGAAAGCTGTCGTCCTTTTTTAGCGGAAATAGAGTATCGTTTTCTTTTCCAAAAATGACAATACTTTTTATATTCTTCTTATAATTAAGTGCATAATCCAGTTTCTTGTTTTTCAATTCACGTTTATAAATCTGATAGTACTTATCATTTAATGTATTGGCTTTTAATTGGATTCGGTACAACAATTCCTTTTTAGTAATCCGTTGGTTTTTATAATCAGCAATCTGATTTTTCAATTCCTCACCCCAGAAATCCACTATCGTATCCAATTCCTGATTATAATCAATCTTTAAGATCTGATCACGGGTTTGATCGATAAAAGCATTGCGTTTCAAAGTATACGTGTTGTAAATCAAATAACCCTGAATGCTTGAAAGCGCGAGAAACACCATCACCGAAATTGTCATCAACCAAAAGAACCTTGTTTTCATATTTTTAAATCTATTTCAAAACTAACACAGTTTCTTCTTTTTTTCGTTAAAATCCTCATCGTTAACCCATCGTTAACCGAAAAATGGTTTATGATTCTAAGTTTTTCAAGTCTTCTTCAAAATTGTGCTTTTCTAAAAATCGCTATACGCTTTCACCATTAACCTTACGTTAACCCAGCGTTAACCGTCTCTTCCATTTCGCTTTTTCACCTTTACAGAAATAAAATTTACACAATGAAGTCTTTAAAATCAATTATCTTTTTTCTTTTATTCTGCGGAAGTGCGCAGGGTTTCTTTGCTCAAAATAAAGTACCGTTCACGGGAACTGTACAAACGCCAGACCGCCAACCTGTTTTTGCTGCAGACGTTCTTTTAAAATCACCCCAATCTGAAAAAATAATTACCTATACAGTTACTGATTCTGTGGGAAAATTCAGACTTGAAGCTCTTCCCAATATTTATCTATTAGAAGTGCATTCCCTGGGTTTTCATAGTTTTAAGGATACTATTCATCTTTCTCGAGTAATACTTTCAAAACAAATCCTTTTGAATCCAAAAGAAGAAGTACTTTCAGAAGTAATGATTACCGTAACCAAACCGCTCATAGAGAAAAAGCTGGATAGAATGGTAATTAATGTGGGCGATCGCCCTGCTTTTGCTGGTAGTAATTCCTTTGAGTTGTTAAAAAGCACGCCGGGTATCTATACTTCTCTAGGAGATCACTTACAATTGATGGGGAAATCAGGAATCAGACTGATGTTAAATGGTCGTTTACAAACGTTGAATGAAGATGAAATCGCTAACTTTTTAAAAACCTTACCTGCGGAAGAAATTCACACCATCGAAATTATCACTACGCCTCCAGCAAAATATGAAGCGGAAGGAAATGCAGGAATCATCAATATTATCACCAAGAAACAAACCGAAAAAGGATGGAACGGAAACTTTGCCTTGACGGGTTATCAAGGCGATTATGGTCGACTTGTAGGACGAACAGGGTTCCAATATCAGGGAGAGCAACTCAACGCCGCGGTTTCCTATAGCGGGGGAAAAGTAAATTCTTTTGAAAAAATAAAACAGTACAATAATTTGCGCTTACCAGAAGAGGAACAGCGATATCAATCTTCCAATTACGAGCGTAGGAAACAATTTTATAATGTTTTACGTGGTCAAATTGATTTTCAGCTTAATGAAAATTCCATCTTGAGTCTTGCGTCACGCACCTCAATCAATGAAAATAACCGACCTTCCACAAACCAGACTTTTCAGACGACTGCTGAAGATTTGCCCGTTGATTCTTTTCAAACTTTTACACAGGAAGATATCAATTTTTCCCACTACAGCACCGATTTATATTACGAATATACGCTGGATTCGTTGAATAAGAAATTTTCGGTATCTGCCAGTTCTGCAAAATTTGGAACACGTGATAATCAAAATTTTACCAATATTTTTGATTCCAAAGAAAATACAAGTGAACAACGATTGCGAAGCGATTTTGATAATGAAACTAAAATTAGAGCGATAAAATTAGATTTCACCCTGCCCTACGAAGCGATTTTATGGGAAATAGGTGCAAAATATGGATTTACCGATGCGACGAACAACTTTTTATTTCAGAATTTGGAGAATGGGGATTGGCTTAAAAAAACAGACCTAAGTAATGATTTTCGGTATAAAGAACACAATGCAGCGGTTTATGTTTCGGTAAAAAAGGAACTCTCTGAAAGTTGGGAAATAAAAGCAGGTTTGCGCGGGGAGTTTTCTGCTACGGAAGGTTACTCACCTACCTTGGAACAGCAAACAAAATATGATTATTTTAAACTATTTCCCACCTTTTACTTACAATACAAAGCCAGTAAGAATTACCAACTCAACCTTTCGTATTCAAGACGTATTAACCGACCCGATTACAGCGATTTGAACCCGTTTATCACCTATCAAAGTCCGTTGTTTTCCAACCAAGGAAACCCGTTATTACGACCCGAATTTACCCATTCCATAGAATTTAGTCACGTGATTCGTCAAAAATATATTCTTACGCCTTTTTACAATTATACCAAGGATTACTATTCTGAATTTCCCAGGAATATTTCAGGTTCATCAGAAACACGTTACACTTTTGGCAACTTGGGAAGCAGTCAAAATTTCGGAATCCAGGCAGTAATTCCGCTGAAATTGACAGATAAAATTCAGCTGCAACAAACAATACTTGGTTTGTACCAGTATTATAACATTTCTTATGCAGATACTGCTGAAAATCCAGAAGGCTTCTTTTGGAGGTATCAGTTCTCGGCAAAAATTCCATTCAGTAAAAAACTGCAAGCTGAAGTTTCCGGGAATTATCGTAGCAAAACCCTACAAGGTTTTTATCGGGTAGGAAATTCGGCAGAATTGGATATTGGTCTAAGCTATTCTTTTTGGAAAGAAAAAGCAAGTCTGAATATAGGGCTTTCTGATGTTTTATATACCAATCGTAGCAAAGTAGCCGTTGAATATCCATCTCAATCTTTAGGCTTTACAAGGCATAACGACACCCGATTATTGAAAATTGGATTTAGTTATCGTTTTGGCAAGAAAGAACTCAAAGCAAATATGGAATTTGGAAGTGCCAGCGAGGAAGAGCAAAGCAGGAATTAATTAACTTATAACAGATAGCAATTTAAACTGAATACTTAGTAAAGCAGAATTTAAAGCGGACTTGACTTCAAAGGTGTAGATGGAAATGGAGTTTGGCCGCTTCCCGGTTTTTCTCGGGAATGAGCGGGCAAGTGGAATGGGAATCGGAAGCTTTGGAGTTGTGTCCAAGACCTTTGTAGTGAAGCGCTTTTCCCGCAATGGAGCCCTTCGGCGTTAAATTCATATTATTTAGGTGTAATTGTTGACAATTATTTGACAAGATATTACTTCCCGAAATAAAATTTTAATTATTTGTGCTATGTTTGAATGTGATAGTATTATAATTGCGGGTATTTGCGATATATACGCCATGAATTAATATGATGCTTCGGATATACTTATGTTGCCCACAATTTGAAAAAAACCGTACTTAAAATATTAATTCTGACTTTAATTTTGGTTAGTTGTAGACAAAACAACAAATCGGAATCACAAGCTCGTGAGTTAACTCAAATTGAAATTACTGATGAATTCAAACTTGAATTTCTTACTCAAATTTTATCTGATAGTTCAAAATCTAGACTGTTATTCGATAAAAGAGAATTGATTTCAAATTTGCCTGCTATAGTTCCACCACAATTACCAATTGACCCAAATAATCCCAGTCGAACAATTTCGCATTTTGAATTTATATCTGACACTCTAAAAATTAATGATATTGACTTTGTGAGAAAACAATTTAGAAAAAATAAAGATTTTGATATTTCAACTTTAGAAAAAAATGGATTTAAAGTCATTGATGTAGAAAAATATAGAGAAAATGAAATTCAATGGGATTCAATTAATAAAATTGCCGAAAAATACTATGAAGAAAATAAAATGATTGATTTCTATTCATTTCTTCATATCACAAAACCGATATTTAATAAGGAACTAAATTTAGCATATGTGCGATTTAGACCAGGCTCTGGTGGAATGATTAGAATTTATGAAAAGCAAAATGGAATTTGGCAAATGAAATATGAATTTGATGAATGGATTGAATAAAAAACTGTGGGCAACAATGGTAACCGTTGCACAACCCCCTAATACCAGAAAAACCAAATTCATTTAAGCCGCTTTAAGCGGCTTTGTTTTTTCCTCAGGCCAGAAAATAAACAAGATTTGTGCTCTTTAAAAAGGCCCCAATACATTTTTGGAGCAACGTTCTTGGCGAAAAACATAAAACAAGGCTTCCCGCCCCACTTTTCACTCGTTTATTATCGAATTTTAGGTACTTCTTCAGGTTATAGGCGATTGCAGACAAGTGCATTACCTTGTTGGCCTGCCTTATCCCTATGGTATTGATCTTTCGCAGTCCCATAAATTGGGTGAGTGTCCCAAAAACCGGTTCTACGGTACTTTGTCTCTTGCTCTTTAAGTAGCGTCCTTCTTTACTGGTTACACGCGCTGCGTTGCGTTCATACTCTTCTCTGTAATAGGTCACGCTGAACTGTTTCTCATTTACTTTTCCCAGGCAGCTTGCTTTAAGGGGACATCCCTTGCACAGTAAGCTCGAGGCACGGTACGACTTCTTTTTGGTCTGTGTGCGGCTGTCCATAAACACTTTTTTGAAGGGGATTACCTTTTCCATTGGGCACAGATAATAATCGCCATCCTCCACATATCTAAAATTATCGGGGCCGCCCTTGTAGGTGCCGTGGGGCGGGATAAAACTCCTGAGCCCTCGGGATTCCAAAAATGCATAGTTCTCCCCGCTGCTGTAACCGGTATCCGCCACACAGTTTTTAAAGACCAGCCCTTCCCGCCACAAACGGCCCTGAAGGCGCTTTACAATATCCGCCAACTGCTGGTTGTCCTTCCCGTCCGCGTGGTATGCCCGGATATCCGTTATTACGTGGTGCGCTATATCCACACTGAGCTGGCTCAGGTAATTCAGTTTCCTGGCCTTCCCTGGTTTTACGCTTATGCGTGCATCGGGATCGGTGGGACTGTAATGGGTCTTGTTGCTGGTGTACTTGCTGCCCTTATTACCTGCTCCAGGGCGCTGGTCCTGATCCTTGCTCCAGCGTTTGGTGCGGCTCTTTATGGCATCCAGTTCCTTCTGGCTTGCAGTGATCCTTCGCTGGTTGTCATCTGCCTTGTCTTCTTTGGATTTTCTAATTGGTTGTTCCTTGTCCATCGCACTGATATGGCGAACCCTACGGAGATGACCTTCAAGATCTTCCTCAGGAACTTTGAGCTCAAGGGTATCCATACTCGCATTGGCCTTAACAGGCGCAGAATCGATAGTCTGGGTGTGGCCGCTGACCATTCCGCTCTCTATGCACAGCTGCAG
>NZ_FNNS01000038.1 GCF_900106795.1 Aequorivita viscosa
GCTTTACAATATCCGCCAACTGCTGGTTGTCCTTCCCGTCCGCGTGGTATGCCCGGATATCCGTTATTACGTGGTGCGCTATATCCACACTGAGCTGGCTCAGGTAATTCAGTTTCCTGGCCTTCCCTGGTTTTACGCTTATGCGTGCATCGGGATCGGTGGGACTGTAATGGGTCTTGTTGCTGGTGTACTTGCTGCCCTTATTACCTGCTCCAGGGCGCTGGTCCTGATCCTTGCTCCAGCGTTTGGTGCGACTCTTTATGGCATCCAGTTCCTTCTGGCTTGCAGTGATCCTTCGCTGGTTGTCATCTGCCTTGTCTTCTTTGGATTTTCTAATTGGTTGTTCCTTGTCCATCGCACTGATATGGCGAACCCTACGGAGATGACCTTCAAGATCTTCCTCAGGAACTTTGAGCTCAAGGGTATCCATACTCGCATTGGCCTTAACAGGCGCAGAATCGATAGTCTGGGTGTGGCCGCTGACCATTCCGCTCTCTATGCACAGCTGCAGCACTTTTACGAAGACGGATTCGAAGATCGATTCCGGGAACAATTGTCGGGTGCGGCTGATGGTGCTGTGCCAGGGAAACTCCTCATCAATATCGTACCCCACAAAATACATAATATCAAGGCGCATCGAACAATGGTCGATCAGCTTGCGGTCACTGATAATGTTCTCCAAATAACCGACTAAACATAATTTGAAAAACACAACAGGGTCGATACTCTTCTGTCCACTAGAGCCGTAAAAGTCTTCTGTAAGTTTGTATAAAAAATCAAAATTGCATGCTCCCTTCAAGCGGCGGTAGAAATTGTTCTCAGGAACACGCGAACTGAGACTGAAAGAGTTGAAAAGCTTTTCTTGGTATATCTTTTTTCCTTGCATGGCATGAAATTACGAAAATTCCTTAACTTGTGCAACAGGCACATTGCATAAACGCAATAGCGGGCAAGTGCTTAACCCGAAATTAATTTTATAAATTTAAAGTCTGGTATAAATCGAAAAGTAAGTGCGCCAATCCCGCTACTGCGTTTATACGAGACGTTGTACGCAAGCTGAAAACCGAATATGGAAATGACAATTGACAAAATTGGAAAAGAATATTTCTCAAAAAAAGAAAGTGATATAATTGATTTCCAAACAACTGAAAATTTCGGATTGAAAATAATAATTTCGACTTGGAAAAATGCTGAAAAACAAATCGGAATTGAATATGAATTCGACGGATTTAACGGATTTCGGTATTTGGACGAAGGCGATTTTTTAGGTTATTGGGATTCGCCAGATTTCAAAAACGGATTTCATCTCTTTAGAATAATAAAAGGTGGATGGAAATCAGGAGAAGTTACACAAAACGGAATTTTGGATGTTAGTAGAGCGGTTGACGACTTGAATGAATTTTTCATAGCAACAACAAATGGATGTTTGACTGTTTTGGCTTATGAGAAACCGACTATAACTGAAATTGAATTAAAAAAATAAATAAAAGCCAGCGTACAACAAGCTGTATAAAAAAAATAGGGCAAGTCAGTGCTAAACCCAATGTTTAAGGCATATTTGCGAGGTCGCCAAATCTTTTGATTTGGCTTTAGAACAAAAATATAAAACAAAATGCAAAAGATCTGGCTTGTGGATAATCTAAAAGGTAAATGCTTATTTTCAGCCCTACTTCTTTTATACTAAACGTTGCCAACTATTAAGAAAATATGAGCGAAAGTATATTATTTTGGAAGGAATATATAAAACTTTACTGTTTGGAAAAAGAACAAACAGGATTGTCTATTCCCAATATAGTAGGAAGCGTACGATTAAATTCCAGCTCAAAGAATTATTCTATAAGCGATTTTCTTACAGATGTGGCTAATGAAAATTTTGAAATTTTAATATCGGAATGCCCAGATATAAATGAACTTGTATTTGGCAAATTTAAAAATTGGGATGCCCCAAAGAATTATTACCAACATATCAATTCAATTTATTTTTCTAAATCTAATTTTCGAAATGAAATATTGGACTTAAAAAGTTTAGCAAAAGAATTGGAAAATCAATATTATCTTAGAATAGAAAATCAAACATATTCTAAAGAAAATGGTAGTTGGGTTTACTTAACTTTAGAGGATGAGCAAAACCATTTTACAGTAAACCAGCGATTAAAAAATTTATGAAACATATAAAACTCAATTTCAAATACTTGTCTCTTCTTCTGATTATTCAGTTATTTTTATTAAGTGCCTGCAACAATAATAAGGTTATAAATGAATTCACTTATGACCAATTTAAGGAAGCACTTTATTATAATAGTTCAACAGGTGACTTCTCTGATTTAGGTAATTTAGAAATGTGCATAAATAGATGGGGACTTCCAAAATATGTTAAGTCTATTGGAACTATGGATATTAACGGCAACAACAGCAAACTAAATGCAATTATTTTTGAATGGTCAAATATTAACATAGATGGTAAAAATGTGGAAATTACATTCGAGCCAATACCAAATTCTGGTAAATCCATTGAAGATGTTTTCACTAATTCAATTAATGAAAATAAAGCTCGATATTTAAAAGTTAAGGAATATAGACTTGTGCCAATTTCATCAAGCAATTGAGTAAAAATCAGTTGGCAACACATTATATAGGCTATGGCTTGGTCACTCCTCACGTGGAAAATCCTGTGGATTTTCCAAAGCCGGTTTTAATCAGTAAAAGTCTGTGCCGGGCACGCCACAGCTCATATACACAAACGTTGTGTGTAATACCCAAAAAACGAACATATGGAAGAAATATTAAACTTTTTTAACCATCCCTTCTTTGTAATTGTCGGAGGAATTAGTACTGCAATAGCAGTTGTAATTTTCTTTTATGGAATTTATTCTATTTTCAGAGGAATAGTACCTGTTTGGATAAGACTTGGGAAAAGTTTGCACAACAGAAAAATTGCAATTTATGCAGAAAATGACTTTGAAAGTTTAAAAAGTCTTTTATCGGATTCGGGTATTTTTAAAACTAAAAACATCACACAAATCACAAAGGATTCAATTGCAAAAGGAGAAAAATTCACTATGATGTTAGTAAACTATCCTGAATTTAATGATGATATTAAATCAATTCTTAAACATAAAAGAGATAGTGATTCGCTTATAGTTTATGCACCACAATCAGAAGGTAGAATTGAGCAAAAATTAATGGATAAAATAAATGAAAACCGAAATTCAATAGTCGTAAATTTTAGAGGAAGACTTTTAAATGATATTGTGACTTCAATGATTACAACGACTTATGAAAAAAAATAAAATAAACTCTACATTACGTAAATTTGTAAAAGAACATCTTTCCCCAACACAAGATGATATAAAGTTCGTTTCAAAGATTTATCAATCTTTCAATGAACTTCTAGGCACACAAAATTGTATTCAAATTGGTTCTTATCCACGATATACGGCAATTCGACCTTTACACGATTTAGATATTTTATACATTATTGGAAATTGGGAACATTTAAAAACTATTCCAGAAAATTTACTATCAAATCTTGCAAGAAGATTTAAGCAAGAATATAAAAACCCTACTCATTACTCAATTACTATTACAGTTCAAACACATTCAATATCTTTCAAATATATGAATGGAGAAAACGAAGTTTTTGCTGTCGATTTAGTACCATCTCTAGTCAACTCAAAAAATGAATTTGGCCTTGACACTTATTATGTTCCAGAAATAATCAAATACCAAAGAGGACAAAAAAGGTTAGAATATTATCAACGCATTAAAGAAAAACATAGTCAGATAAATTGGATTAAGTCTGACCCAAGAGGATATATTGAGGTTGCAAGTAGGTTAAATAGTAAAAATGAAGATTTTAGAAAAAGTGTAAAGTTCGTCAAAGGGTGGAAAAACTATTGTAAGGAACAAAATGAAAATTTCAAACTCAAATCATTTCATATAGAACAACTCATCACTATAAACTATTTAAAAAACTCAAGTATTGAAATTTTCGATAGCGTGTTTTTATTCTTTACTAAATTAAAAGATGACATAAAAGCACCCAAAATTAAAGACAGAGCGGACAACACACGTTACATAGACGAATATTTGAATGAACTGACAGAATCAGAAACTAATTTGATAAATGAGGCTGTAGATTCTATTTTAATAGCATTCGAGAACATCAATTCAGAAACAAAATTTGAGGATTTAATTAATTGCGGTTTCTATAAGAGAATAAGGGAAACTGAAAAATTCCTATTTGACCAAAATATTCCTACATTAATAGACGAGAGTCTTGTTTTTGAAGTTGATGGATTTATTGAAAAATATGATGGATTTAGAAAATACAATGCTAGCCTTAAAAAATCAAGTGGAATAGTTGACACTAAAAATCATATAAGCTTTAAAGTTGTAAATAACAACACCTATTGCGATTTAGTAAAATGGAAAGTTCAAAATGACAGAAATAGTGAACAACCAAGAGGAGAAATAACAGATTATAAGACTCATCAAAATCCAGAAAACACAGCATATATTGGAAAACATTTCGCAGAATGTTATGCAATAAAAAATAATATTTGTATAGCGAAAGATAGAGTAAATGTGATTGTAAAAAAATAAGTACTACACACAACAAAGAACTGAGGTAAAAACCAAACATTTTCTCCATTAAATTTTGACAAAGTTTTCCTGGCATTGTTGAAATGGAACAAATCTTCTTTCGTCGATTTGTTTCCAGTTCAACAAGCTATAAACAGCACCAACATTTTAATATTGGTTATTTAATTTTTAGCACTGAAACGTATTCATCATTATAAGGCAAACCCGAATGTGCTATGGCGAAACATTGTTTTAACAACTTATTTGCCACTGCAATAAGCGCCAATTTTTTGCTTTTACCTTTTTGAACAATGCGCTCATAGAGTTCACGGCACGCTTTATTGTGTTTACAGGCATTAAAGGCACAAAGAAATAACAAGTTGCGAAGTTTTTTATTGCCAACTTTACTAATCCTACTACGCCCTCGCAAACTGCTGCCTGACTCCCTAATTGTTGGTGTTATACCCACGTAACTACAAAGCTGTGCTCCCGTCTCGAACTTGGAAAAACCATCGGTTATCACAATTAAAAACAAAGCTGTCTTGGCACCAATACCAGGAACGGTTTGCAGAAGGGTAAGCTGTTGCTGCTGCTCTTGTTTTACCAATTCCAGCAGTCGTGCTTCTATTCCTTCAAGCTCTCTGTCCAAGTGTTTTTTATCACGCTTTAAAGAACGGTACACAAATTTTGAAGGGATACCCAAAGTTTCCTCACCGTGCATTTTGTTCTTGGTAGCAGTACGCTTTTTAAGATAACTGTCCATTAACCGGAACAGCTGCAAGCACTCGGCCTGTACATTGGTCAGCGCATTGTAAAGTGGAACCTCATTGGCCAGAGCATACTCACAGATGGCCTTTGCATCGCTCTTGTCGGTCTTTACCTTGGCAAGCTTCATCTGGATAAAACGTTTTACAGATAAGGGATTTACAACAGACACCGCCACATTGTTTTTGTAAAGAAACTGTGCGAGCCTGTAATGATAGTAACCGGTTGCTTCCATAACTACAATTGAATCCTTAGGAAGTATCTTTAAAAAAGATTTAAATCCCTTTTCATCATTTTTGAACTGGTTGTGGCCACTGCTACTGCCGTGTACGTCAAAGACATCTTTACTGATGTCAACTCCAAAAGTTTCCTTATATTTATTCATAGAAAATTGTTTATGAAAGAACCAGCTACTTGGGTCACAACAACTTGAAAACGAGGTCTAGGCCTCACAGAACTGAACGTGATTTAAGTAGTAAAAGAGCGGGGATTATCAATGTTGTCGAAGTCTAAAGCTTCACTGTATATAGTAACCTTACTCCGCTCTTTTGTTCTTTCTGATTAATACTTAAAATTAAATGATTTAGTAAAAATCAAACTTAAGACGTGTATAGCTCATTGCGGCTGAATTCCTAATCGGAATTCATTGCAATTTGCTATCTTTCGGTTACGGCGGAAAATCATAGCTGATTTTCCGCAACGAGCCATACACAAACACGTTATAGCCAATGGTAAAAAAGACCGTCAACAAATAATGAGCAATGACCGAAATAACAAGAAATAGAACTATACGACCTTCGACAAGACTTGAGAAATCGAAAAGTTATAAAATCGACACCAAGACAGTTTCTCGGGGCGACATTTTGGTGGTTAACATTGACCATGAAACAAAACCGTTTCGTAAGACTTTTAAATTTAATGGTTCAGATGTTGCTCATAAAGACAGTATCAATTTTAGGATAAATGACTATGGAACTTCTATTGACATTAGTTGGAGCGGTGCGACACCATTAGGAACAGCAACATCAAAAGCCACAATACCATCATCAGCACCAAAAATATTGGCAAAAAAAGTGGTTGACAAAGTTGCCTCTAAACCAACTACTGCACACTTAAAAACATCATTCGACCCAATTTCAAACGCTGACACGACTATTTTAATTTTAGGAACTATGCCAGGTGATAAATCTCTCGAACTTGGCGAGTATTACGGACATTCAAGAAACAGATTTTGGAAGATCATTTCGACAATTACAAACAACGGTTTACCACTGACTTATGCAGACAAGAAAGCACTTTTGCTCAAGACAAAAATTGGCATTTGGGACGTAGCTCATAAGGCAAATAGAAAAGGAAGTCTCGACAGTGCAATAGAAGACGAAGAACCAAACGACTTGAAAAACTTTATCGCAAGACATAAGAATTTAAAAATTATCGGTTTCAACGGGACAAAATCCCAAGCCTTACACGACAAGTATTTTGACAAAAAAAACGGAATAAAATATATTCCATTACCAAGTACAAGTCCAGCAAACACAGGAATTAACTTTGACAATATCTGTAATGTATGGAGACAAATTTTGACCGAATAATTGACGAAAAAAAAAGAACCACTGGCTATAACAAAACCTAAAAGCAAGCGGGCAGAAAGTGCTACATTTGAAAATACTACAACTAAAAAAACTCCGTAACGGTTGACAAAGACCCGGGTTTCAAAGCCCGCCAGCTTTTAGCCAGAACGTTATGCGGCATTTTGACAAACTCTCCGTTTAACAATGAACAATTAGACTAAAGGTATTGCGTTAACTTATAAAATTCAACTATGAAAAAAAATATTATCAGAACTCTTACCACTTTTGCCCTCTTAACTTTTATTGCTTCGTGTGATAGACCTGAATGTGAAAATACAAACTTAATCTTCGAAAAATATTCTCCTGATGCAAAAAAGTATAAAGACGAATTAGTTAATCAATTGGCAAAGGTTGACAGATCCAAATTGACTTATTGGATGGACTCTTATCAGGAAGGCAAAAACTCAAAATACATCCATACTCACATTCAAGGTGACGGACTGTGCGCCAAAATTGTTCTTGAAATAAATGATTCGGAAAAAGGGATAAAGGGAATAATTAAAAATAAAGGCAAGGGCTATCACGGTGCTGAACTTGAAAATCTAAAGTTTGACATCAGGCAAGACAGCAGTTCGACTAAATTCATTTTTCAAGAAATTAACGGAATTATAGACTAAAAAATAACGACCGCATAACATCGGCTATAGCCAATGTGGGCTGAATAGTTATAAATGAGTATTCTGCACTTAATAAAAATTATCAACAGTTGACAAATACATGGTTTCAAGACCCACACTGTCCATAGCCGAAAACGTTGTGCTTCATACCAAAAACAGTCCGTAAGAAAACAAACTTATGAGTAAGAAAGAGAAAAAAGCAAATAAAGAAAAAATAGACAAAGACTCTTTTGAGGAATTGGAGCTTACTTCTCGAATATTTATGGACTTTGATTTACAAACTCATTTTAATTACTCTTACAAGCAAACGCGATTTCAATTTTCAGATGCTTTAAGAACATTCTTAAATGAAAACCCCAGAATTTCAATTTATTTCACAAATAATAAGGAAGTTAATGACTTCATACAGTATGGGAATGATTGGTTGGTAAATATTGATGATTATATCAGGTTTTGTAATGAAATAGGTTATTATCGGACTGACCCTCGAAGAGTTGAAGCCTATTTTGGACAGCACATTTCAATCGCTAATTTAAGCGTTTCAGACGAAGAAAAAATTGAATTTCTAAAGACAAGCGTAAACGACAAAGACTTGCTAATCGGAATTAAAAACCTTCCTGAAAAATCAAGAAAAGCACTAATTGATGCTATGTTCGAAATAGACACTTCTGATGAAAAAGAAGAATCAAATTCTTTGATTTCAGAATCAGAATTTATTGAAATTTTCACAAAGTTTTTGACTAATAAAAAAGTTCAAAATTCTTTTTTTGCAAAGATTCCTGAAATCCAAATCAAAGCACTCGAAGATTTAAAAGAATTTATTGAAAATAATTTAGATAAAAGTGAGACTTTTATTCAGAATTGGATTGATGAGGATAACGGCAAATATAGAAGTACAAGATGTATGATTTTTGGAATTGAATATGTTGACCCAATAAGAGAGGGAGAAATAATGGGTAGGAAGAGGTTTGATATTCTTGCAACGCAAAATTTAGAATACCATATTTTAATTGAGCTAAAATCACCAACAGCAGAAATTTTTGATATCGAAGAAAAGGAAAACAAAAATGGTGGAAAATCTACTTCTTATAATCTTTCAAAAGATATCTCAAGAGCAATTCCACAGATATTAGGTTATAAAAAATGGTATGAAACTATGTCTGAAGAAAAAATAGAGGAATTAGGAATATCCGAAAAGAAGAAAGTTTCAGATTGCATAATCGTTATTGGACAGAGAAAAGAAAATAAGGTATGGAAGGAGAATTTTCAAGATTTAAAAGATAACATCGGAATAAAAATTTGGACTTATAATGACCTTATTGACAGAATGACAAACACAATTAGAAATTTAAAAGAAAATCTGAAATAAAGTACGAAAGCACAATAACTAAGCATTCGTGTGGTCGGTACGACCCAACATGAATGTCCCGCACCTGCGGGATTGACTGAACCGGTGTATGTCGGTTTGTCCTTATGGGGGTTGGTCTAGGTTGGGATGGGTTTTCAGGAGTCGGTTTTCCCCGATTTGGGGTCGTTGACTGCAATTTTTGATGTGGCCGCTTACCTTTCTATATTAAATTGAGTAACCGAAAATATTATGTTATTTCCTGCAGTGCGCACATTGGCAAATAGCATTGGCAATAATTTGATATTGCTTTAATGGAAAGAGTTTCTGTTTATTAAATTATTGCTTATGTTTCGTCTTTCGACTTCGCTCAAGATAAACTACACCGTGGGCTCTTGCGATTGGAGGAGTGTAGCCTGCGGTACGAAAGAATGAGTAAGTGCTGAAGGTGGGTGTTTAAATCGATAATGAGAATTTGTGTTGGATGAGGAAAGAACGCGAGGGGACTCGCGCACTAGCGGGGTTTGATATTATTGCAGATTTACAATTTTAGTGTTTTAGATTATTATAAAGTTCAGTTTTTATAAACATACAGGTTTTTATATTTAAGGATTTAATTACAAGGCCAAATTTCACGATTTGGCTTTTGTTTTTACTATTATTTTTTTGTCATATACTCTTGCCATTTTACCAGGACAAATTTTTCTACCCCATGTTCTGATTTCTTTAGAAAGCCATATTCATATATAAATAAATAGACGTCTTGGTTTTTGTTTTTCCAATAGTGGGTAAAGAAATTGGGGTTAAATCCTTTATTTATTAATATTTCACTTCTTACGGTTGCTTTTCCTGCTCGATTGAAGTTTTTTAAAATGCGTCGGTTTGTTTTTAGTTGTTTATCTACTTTGGTATAGAAATTTGGTTTTTCTTCTATTGATTTTTGGTAGTGATAGGAGCTTTTACAATAGGTGTCGCAGAACTTTTTATCTGATCGACCAGACAAAAGTTTGTTGCATGATTTGCATTTTTTTTGTTTTTGCATGGCTATTGGATGTTTATCTGATTGTTATACGTTTATTATACGCTTAATATACGGTTAAAATGTTGATTATTAGTATTATTGGTTATGGATTTTAAAAAGCATATTACTTTAAGGCACTTATTGCTAGATAATAAGAAATATATTGGTTTGCAGTTTTATTCGGATAAGGTATTGAATGCATTGATACGGGAGTTGCCGGGTTTACAATGGTCTGAGGAGTATAGCATGTATTATATAGTTAATAATTCTAATAATCTTACTAGTATTTTTACTGTTTTTAAGGGTGTTGCTTGGGTTAATGGCAAGTATTTTTTTGGGTCTAATAGATCTAAGAATTTGGATGAAGAGTTTGATGTTTCTTGGTATAAGAAAAGAGCTTTGCCTGATGATTATAGGGCTTGTCCGCCTTGCTATTTACAGAAGCTAGAATTAAAAAAGTATGCAAACAATACGGTGAAGGCTTATGTGTCTTGTTTTGAGCGTTTTATTAATTATTATAAAGGTAAAGAAATAGATACTTTGAATGAGTTTGATATACGAAGGTATATTCAAATGTTAATACAGAAGCGTCATTCTACCTCTTATATTAACCAGGCTATTAACAGTATTAAGTTTTATTATGAAATTGTTTTGGGTATGCCTAATAGGTTTTATGAAATAGAGCGACCTAGGAAAGAAAAGAAGTTACCTGTTGTTTTGTCTAAGGAGGATGTGTTTCGTGTTATAGCCTCGACTAATAATTTAAAACATAAGTGTATAGTGAGTTTACTTTATTCGGCTGGATTAAGGCGTAGTGAGCTTTTGAATTTGAGGCCTGAGAATATTGATAGCAAGCGAATGGTGATACGTGTTGTTGGTGCTAAGGGTAATAAGGATAGGTATACATTGTTGTCTAAAAAGTTGTTGGTGGATTTAAGGTTGTATTATAAGGAGTACCAACCTAAGGAGTATTTATTTGAGGGAATGAAGGGTCGTAAATACCATGCGAATAGTGTTTTTAAAATAGTGAGTAGTGCAGGGGAGCGGGCAGGTATTCTAGTTAAGGTTTCGCCACATGTATTGCGTCATAGTTTTGCTACACATTTATTGGAGTCTGGTACAGATTTAAGATATATTCAGATGTTATTAGGTCATAATTCTACTAAAACGACAGAAATTTACACACATGTAGCCACAAATAATTTTGATACTATAAAAAATCCGTTAGATTTGTAGGTATGATGGATATAAACTCCCTATGGGAGTTTATCCAATTGTTGGCGCTAATTTGAAAAAACGACATTGACAAAGAACTTCAGCATATTGATTTTTAAGCAAACCAGAGTAGTGATAAGCATATTTGCTTTTGCTATTTTGTTCATACCTGTTTTGTTGCTTCCAAGCCATATTGACAACTCAATTTTACAATTAGTGGTGACAGCTCTCGGAATAATTGGACTGTTTGGACTACTCTTTTATTTCTCATATGGACGACTCAATGTGACTTACGACAATGAAACTCTCCATTTTGAATGGCAGCAAAAACTGCTATTCAATTATGCGAAAATTCCAGACATTGAAATCAATGAAATAAAACGACTAGTGATTGACCAAGGACAAGTTCTAAGAAAAATAGTGACCGATAAGACTGAAATAACTCTTGGAAATAATCGACCAAACAATGTTTTTAAAATTGACTCACAAGTATTTATAGACTTCCTTACCGACCAAGTTGGGAACAAAGGAATAATTGACAGTTGGGACATTTGGGTAGAAAAAGGATATTTAAAATGGGCATTAAGAGTTAATACGATAATCCTATTTGGAGCGATTGGACTTTTAGGATTTTTTGCGGTGACAAAGGGATTTGATAAAATACCACCTGCAAGTTTCTTTATGCTGATTTTCTTTTTACCACAAATGTTTTTATATCAGAAACAGATGAAAAATAAAATAAAAAACTAGCGCCAACAACACATATAGCTTATGGCGGGTGAACGGATATCATCAAGGTTTTCGCTCCGTAGCCAGCTTTGGTTTCGGTGGACAGGAAAGTGCTTCGAAACCGCCACAAGCCATATGCAAAACGTTGGCATTAATTTGAATGAAGAACATTTTAACATACATTTTATTAATTTTCATATTTAGTTGTGCTTCTACAAAACAGAAAGAAAAATTAATTGGAAATTGGTATTCAAATAGTGATGATAACTACGGGTTTATAGAATTTCAATTTTATAATGACTCACTAATTGTTTATGATAAACTGGGAAAAGAGTTTTCACAATGGGAAGTCAATGAAAACAAAATTCAATTAACTAATATAAACGGATTTACTAATAAAAAGGAATTAACCTATTCTTATAAATTAGGTAAATCAAACGAATTACTTAACCTTAAAATTTTAGGAGACACTATAATTCAACTCCCTGAACTAGTAAAAGCCAAAAATACTTATGACTTTTTCCAAAAAAATATCGGTATTATAATTGATTTACCGATAAAAGAAAATGAATTAACTCAAATAGGTTTCCCTGACAATTTAACTTTTAATATTTACGCAGGTTTTTCAAACAATAGTTTAATTGTAAAAACAGACTTTTCATCTGACCTAAAAAACTTGGAAAAAGAAGTAACCGATTTTAAAAAAAACTCACGAGAAGAATTAAAAACATTCTTAAGATTTAACTTAATTGCTGACAAAAATATAACTGAATCTCAAATGGACTCAATTAAAGACCAACTTAAAAGAACTTCAATTGAACGGATTTTCAGAACTTATAAAAATAAACAAACCGATTATGAAAATAATTTAAATTGGTTTGGACAAAAAGAATAAAAACTAATGCCAACACCGTGTAAAAATAATTGCTTGGTTCTAGCCTATTCGGAAAATCCTACGGATTTTCCTCTGGTTCGTTCCATTTTTAGTAAGTTAGTTGCTCGCACACGCAACTATCCTTACACAAACACGTTGGCAGTAATTTGATCAAAAAATATGAAAATACTTTATTTAAATAATTTTAGAGGTTTTAAAGAAACATATATTCCTTTTCTGGATATGAATTTCTTTGTAGGTGAAAACAGTACTGGAAAGTCCTCTGTACTGTCCTTACTTCGTCTTATTTCAACGCCACAATTTTGGAACAATGATGATTTTAACACCAATGATATTGAACTTGGATTTTTTAACGAATTGGCAAGTAAAAATATAAAAGGAATAAAAGAATTTCAGATAGGTTTTAGAATAGACTCTGAGAGTAATGACAATGAAAGGGATAGAGCATTCGATACACTTCTAATAACGTATAAAAACGAAAAAGGTTCGCCAAAACTTTCTGAAATGAGAATGCTAATTGAAGACATTAGTGTTCTATTAAAGATCTCAAATAAACAGATTAGAATTTATCATAAATCAGTCAGTTATGACGAAAAAGACCCTGACTCATTTAAATTATGGGTTGATGATTCTAATTTTGAAGGTGTTAAATATAAAATATACTCTTCTGATGATGAATATGGTAACAGAGTTTCCTTCTATGAAATAAGAAGGTTTTTGAGAAAAGAACTGCCTAAAAAATATAAAATCGAAGGATTGGTACGCCCAAACTTTTTACCATACACAACTTGGATTGCACCAATTAGAACCAAACCAAAAAGAATTTACGAAAGTTTTAAATTGATTTTTAGTCCGGAAGGTGACCATACACCATTATTAATTAAATCTATTCTTGCAAATCAATTTAAAAAGAATATTTCTAAAGATGAGTTCTCACGAAGAATGAGTTTTTTTGGAAAACAAAGTGGGTTATTTGATAAAATAGAAGTGAAAAATTTAGGAAAAGATTTGTCATCACCCTTTATTTTAAATGTATATCTAAATGGTATGCCTTTAAAATTAACAAATGTTGGTTATGGTGTAGGACAAATTTTACCATTACTAACTGAAATTTTAGTTACATATAAAGGCAGATGGTTTTCAATTCAACAACCTGAAGTTCACTTGCACCCAAAAGCTCAAGCTGCTTGGGGCGAGTTCATATATTCAGCTGCCTCAAATGACAATAAGAGTTTTTTAATCGAAACTCATAGCGATTTCATTATCGACAGATATAGATACTGTTTAAAGAAAGGAAAATCAAAACCAAAAAGTCAGGTTTTATTTTTCGAAAGAAACAAAGAGGGTAATAAGGTTACACCTATCTGTATAGAAGACGATGGTAATTATGCAGAAAATCAACCAACGTCATTTAGAGACTTTTTCCTTAACGAAGAGCTTAACCTTTTATCGCTTTGATTCTATGTGTATAATAATTGATACTAATACTTTTAAAAGTGTTTTTGATGAAGAATCAGCAAAGCACGAGGAATTTAAACCTGTATATGACTGGATTTTAGAAGGAGAAGGTAAGATTGTCTACGGAGGAACTAAATACAAAGAAGAATTAAAAAAAGCTTATCGCATAATTAAGGTTTTTGGTCAATTTGCAAGAATGAGAAAAGTAATTCCTATAGATGATAGTGAAGTAGACAATTATCAAAAAATCCTTGAAGAATTAGAAAATCATAGAGATTTTGACGACCCACATTTGGTATCTATATGCTATATTTCTAAATGTCGTTTGGTGTGTACGGATGAAAAACGTGCTTTACCATTTTTAGCAAGAAAGGATTTTTATCCTAATAATTCCCCACGTCCCAAAATATACACAGGGAAAAGAAATTCAGATTTGCTTTGCAGAAATAATATGGCTGAAATATGTATGCCTTGTGCTA
Organism: Aequorivita viscosa; assembly: GCF_900106795.1. Classification (GTDB taxonomy): domain Bacteria; phylum Bacteroidota; class Bacteroidia; order Flavobacteriales; family Flavobacteriaceae; genus Aequorivita; species Aequorivita viscosa. The sequence continues at coordinate 14,740 of NZ_FNNS01000038.1, forward strand.
AATTGAAAAAAGTTGAGTCAGAAGAATTAAGAAAAACTACTGCCAACATTGTATAAAAATAATAGCGGGTTAATCGTTAAACGAAAAGTGAAATTTATAAATCAAACAACATAATAAACCTAAAAGTAAGTGCATAAAATCCGCTACTATTATTATACTATACCGTTGTGCATAATATCCGAAATCACGAAAATGAAGAAAATAACTACTATAATTTTGACTTTATTAAGTCTTACAAGTTTTGCTCAAAGCATTGAAACTATTACCGAAAAAATATCGGACAAAATTTGTGAATGTATGAGTGATAATCTTAAAAATTACTCTGAAATCAAACCTGAGTTTAATAGATGTTATGATAAGGAATTTAATTTCATTTTTAACATTGTTGATTCGGCTGAACATAAAATATTAGTTCAAAATGGAGCATTAGATAAAGTGAAAAATGGAATCATTCCCACTTTAAATGAACGGTGTGAAAAAATCAGAAAGCTAATCAAGGCTGACGTAGAAAATTCAACTGAATCAGAAACCAAAAACCCTTGTCCGACAAATTTTGAAAGTAAAGACTTAAAGAAAATAAGTAAACGAAATGGAGAAATAGTTGCGTTTAATGGATTAGTGACTAAAGTTTACACAGCCCATAATGACAAACCGTACTATCAGGTTAAGTTGGAAGGCGGAAACACAATTTGGATTGCTTCACTTGTAAACAGCGGATACGAGAAAGAAGGAAAAATAATTAGACTTTTAGGGTATGTTTCAGAAGTCGGTAATGACGAAATAGCTAAACAGTATAACCAGACTGACTATCATATCCTTGCATTTTGTGTGATTGATATGGACAGCAAGCAAATGGCAATGATGCCAGGTTCAGAACTTCAAGTAAAAGAATGGATGAACGGAACAATTCCCAAAGCAAAAAAGTGAAATACTATGCACAACACGAGGCTATAATCTATGGCCGGTTTGTAGGTGACGGACACTTTTGTGCTTTTCACTATCTTTATCTCGGGCGGATAGTGAAATGGTTTTAAAACGGCCACAGATCATAGCCCAAACGTTGTAAGTAATTTGAGAAAAACACTAACCATATTAATAATGTTGAGTCTCGGTCTCTTTTCTTGTGAATCTGAAAAAAAATATTCGGATTTTAAAGAATCGGACTTTTATGAGGTTCAAGGAATTATTAACTACGCAAATCCAACAAGCGACCCTTTCGACAGTCCAACTGAAAAAAACATCAGCTTCACTTATTTTATAGACCGACCAAATCCAAAAACAGGAATCGAAAATGAATTGGAAATGTTTGAGGCAAAAAATGGATATCCGTTAATCGTTCTTGTGCATAAAGATGATGAGAACATAAGCTTTTATGGCAGGGTGGGAATTCTTGGAAATTTGAATGAGAAGGAAAAAGCGTTCCTAAAAAAACATTTTCAAAATGAGATGAATAAGATAAAAGAAGACATACCCGAACACATTTATGACACTTTAACAAAAGATACAATAACGAAAAATTAAACTGTCAAAAAATAAAAACTACTTACAACACGGTATATAAGCTATGGCTTGGCCAGTCCACACTTGGAAAATCCGAAGGATTTTCCAAAGTCAGTTTTTATCAGGAAAGGCCTGTGCCGAGACACGCCACAGCTCATATACAAGAAACGTTGGCAGCCATATAAAATGAAAAAACGGCAAATATTCATATTGATTGGACTACTAGTCATAATTGGTCTTGTAACAAATCTTCCGTTTCTACCCGGACCCAATAACCTTTTTAGAATATCCCAAGCGATTTATGACGGTAGTTCGATGCTCGCTCTTTTTGGACTTGTCCTAATCCCGATTGGACTTATTTGGACTATAATACTTTATAAAAAAAAGGAGACCAAAAACCGATTTGCCTCAATTATTCTTTGGGCGTTACCCTTGACACTTTTCGTTTCCACCTCTTATCTATCAATGTTGACTAGAAATTTTAGTCGAAGTATTGCGATAGAGCGAGCACAGACATTGATTCAGGAACTAGAAGACTTTAAATCAGTATATGGATTTTATCCAGACTCCTTGACAGTTGCAGGACTTGAAACGCCTTCGACAGGAATAATTGGAATTGAGGACTTCTACTACACAAAGAACGATAGTAGTTATGAATTGACTTTTTATCATAATGTAATTCTCAGTTTTAACTATGAAATCGTGACTTACGACAACACAGATAGACACACAGCCAAAGGAGAAATTAAGGAACTACATGAAACGGGTTACGACCATTGGAAATATGAAATATTTGACTGAAAAATAATAAATACGGCTGCCAACACTAGGCTATAGCCAATGTGGGCTAATCGTTAAAAATGAATATCTTGCACTTAATAAAAATTATCAACGGTTGACAAAAACTCGGTTTCAAAACCCACACAGGCCATAGCCGAAAACGTTGTAGTGCATATAAACCACAAAATGAGAATTACGATAATATTAATAATCTTAATACTTGCCTCAGGATTTACATTCCTTGATATTGCGCCAAACCCAATTGATGCTAAAGGTATTTACACCAAGGAAGAATGCAAAATACAAATGCAATCCGAAGTCGTTGAAGTTGATATTTATGACGGCTATTCTATAGTTAATTGTAAATTTTCAATGCACAACAAAGGAGAGGAAACTAGTTTGGAGATAGGTTTCCCAGAGATGAATTTCCAATACTGGTCTATTGGTGGTTACGAAGAAACGGACAAATCAAAATTTAAAATTACAGTAGACAATAACAAATTAACGTCAAACGACATTAAAGTACCCGAAGAACTAGAAGAACTCTATCAAGAATTTATTAATATTCAAAAAATGGAAAGAGAGTATATTAATTTAAAGGACAGCATATATTCAAGCTACAACATTAAAGAAAGAAAAGACGGAAGTAAGATTTATAAGAATCCTGAAGACTTTAAGCAAGTAACTACAATAATAGATTCACTATCCACATTACACTTCAACAACACCGCTCATTCTTCTAGCCTTTATGCCCAATTCGATGAAAAAGTCAGAAATGGAGTTTTTCCGTGGTACGTATGGGATGTCAACTTCAAAGAAAATGAGAGGAAAGAAATAACCGTTAGTTATCGAATGCCTATTGGACTTGGTTACGGTGGAAAATACAGATATTTCAGCTACCTATTGAATACTGGTAAAGGATGGTACGAGGAAATAGAAAATGCAAAAGTAATTTTAAATCTTCACGATGTACCATTAGAGAATATCGAAAAAATAGAGCCAAAGGGATATGAATTTGATGAAAGTGACAAGGTAATTTCCTGGGAATTTAAAAATTTAGAACCAACAGAAGAAGACGATATCTATCTTGAATTCTTCATTAAAAAGGAAAGAAAACAATTTGAAAGGTATATGAAAAAGAAGAGAAGAAAAATCAATAGAAACTAAAAAATACGCACTACAACAACGCATATAGCCCATAGCTGGGTCTGAGCCTGTTTTGAAAATTCCTGCGTAATTTTCAACCGTCCGTGTCCGTCTGCTGAATTCCGGCTATCACACGCTACGGTCCATATGCAGACCGTTGTGCATAAGTTGAAAAAAATCGTGACTAAATACAAAATTTTAATATTAATCGGACTTTTAGTTTCGTGTATCACAGAGAAAACTGAATACGGAAATGCGGAATTATCTCAAAAAATAAATCTGACTGAAATTAGTAGTGTTTTCAAAAACTCGACTGAATTTAATAATGATACTCTGAAAATATCTGGTGTATTGCATCTTGATTTGGAAAATAAAGGAATTTATGCCAAATCTGATAAAATATGGCTTAACTCTTTCAAACCAGCAACGGAATTAGATAGTGTGTGGAAAAGAATGAACGGAAAGAAAGTTGAGTTAATCGGACTTTATAAAAGCGGAAAAACTGGTCATTTAGGATTATATAATGGACAGTTTACTGAAATATATTATATAAAAACTAAATAAAACCTATGCACAACAATGTATAACCGCAATTACGGCGGATTCGACTACGGCCGAATCCACTCGGAATTGCTAACGTCTGTTCTTAACCCAAAAATTAAGTAACTTTAACTCCATAACTGCGGTTATACGAGACCGTTAACGGCAATTTTAAAAATGACAATGTCCATCTTTTTCGATTTGGATCAGTTCTTTTTTTATTTAATGGGAACATTTTAAAATAAAGCAGGCGCAATGAGAATTGCGACTCAAAGTCTTAGCGATTACAATCGTGCAAATTAGCATTTGTAACGTTGGGAACGTCTAAAAGACTTTGTGTCAAGGTATTGAAAAAATATTAGAAAGTCAAGTATTTGATCATTTTTTTAATGCCGCAACTTTTATTTTAAAATGCTTCTAAGTAGTAAAAAGAACTGATCTGTTCAGCTTCGGGCGACTTCATGTAGTCAATGCCTAAAAGAAATAGCCCGATTCAGCAAATCAAAAAG
>NZ_FNNS01000024.1:0-3825 GCF_900106795.1 Aequorivita viscosa
TTTCCTGGTTGACCGTTATCGTCTTCATAAATAAAAATATCAGCAACCCCAATATTGTTTACAATAGTTGGAATTATTTTCTCTATTTCCATTGATGTTCCTTCAGCGATATCAAAATCGTTGGCTATATATTTTAAGTCTAATCCAAATTCAGCGTTTTCGAAGTTGTTTCCATCTTCGTCTATAGTACAAGAGGTGGATTGCCCAAAATTTATTAAAGGTATTAAAAGAGCTAGAAAGAAATAAATTGATTTCATATGTGTTATAGTTTAAGGTTGATTGAATTTTATTCTTTTATTAGTTTAAATACTAAACTAAAAGTCACTTTTCCATGTGGAAAAAATTTAGAGAGTAGAGTTTGTTACATTGAATTGTTTATAAATACAGATTAATAACACTCCAACTTCTTTTTGATTGGAATAGCTAGTACTGAGGTAAACATTTTTAAATTGACCTTGCCTATGAGGTATATTTTATTGCCAAGTAGAAATGGAAACTCTTGAGCTATAAATAGGCAAAACCGCATAAAAAATTCACCATATTGTAAATTTTCTTTTGAGTTGGTATTAGAAATTGAGGAGGTGAAATTAAGTAAGAAAGAGAGGATATTGTGACTTTTTATCATATTGATGGATTTATGTTATTTCACGGTTGAAGTTTAAATTATTACGATAACAATTATACTTTTAAAAATAATTTATAACAATAAAACACATACTTAATAGGTACTTTTCTCAACTATTTTAGCTTATACAACTTAATGTTTTTGATTTAAATCATTGATATTTAGCGTTTAAAATCAAAAACAACTCATGAAGACCAAATTCGTTGAAAAATGTCTATTTCAGAAATTATTATATCTCAAAAAGTAGATTTTGAGTGAGAAAAGAGGAAGGATGTTAAAAACAGAACCTTAGAATAAATCAAATTTTAGAGACGAAAGAGAGTCCCTGTGTATATTTTTCGTTTTAACCCAATTTTTAATAATAAGTAAATACAATAAATAGTAAGTGCGTTTATAAAGATGCTACTTCAAAAAAAAGAGATTACAAAAACCAAAAACACTAAATACCGTGAATCCAATTATAGATATCTATATCATTCGGGATATTTAATTTTTTTCTAATCTGATATTTTTTATTTTGTACCGTCCTTGGCTGAATTACCTTGTATTGAGCTATTTGCTTCGTAGTAAGATTTAATTTTAGGAGAGCACAGAACTCAACTTCTCCTTTGGCGAGCTTAGGATTTATTTTTAATAATGAATCAATGAAATTTGGAAATGCATTATTAAAGCTGATCATAAAAGCAGGATCGTCTTTTTTTACCAGGTCGATAATTTCGTTATAAATTGCTAACTTATCTTCCTCTAAAACTTCATTTTTTTCTAAAAACTCCTTGCTAAGTCTTTCATACTTAGAGTGTATCTTGTTTCTATACACGAAAATTGAAATTGCAATAATTATTACTGAAATACCAACAATTAAAAGGATCCAAACATAAAAAGTTCGTTGGTTTTGTTTGTCGATTTCACTTTGCTTAAGCTTTCTTTTTTCAATTATTTGATGAAGTGACTTATTCTTAGTTTCAAATTGCATTAATTTTAAAGATTGAAGTCTATTTGTATATTCTTCTATATTTTCACTATTGTTTTTCTGTTTAGCCACGTCAATAAGGGTCTCGTATGTATCTTTTAAATTTACATATTCTCCAATTTCTATAGCTAATAATTCTGCTTTGCTAAGGAACTCAATAGCGTTATCAAACTCCTTTTTTTCGGTATATACTTTACCTAGAGAAAGATAGTTCCGTAGCATAATTACATCATCCTTCTCCATCTCTTTCGGTCTCAGCGAAATAGATTTCCGAGCATGAAATTCAGTAGCGTCGGGATCATATTCCATATAATAAATTCCGAGATTGGAATGATATAAATAATTTAAGTAATCACGATACTCACCTTCAGGTACTTTACTAAACTCATCCCCACCCTTCATCATCATCGTAACAGCTATTTTAGGCTTGTTTAAATGTGAGTAAGTATTAGCAAAACTAATATATACATTTGATTTTGTATTTATTATACTAAAATCCAAGCTATCTTCTCTTTCAAGTATTTCTAAAGCCTCCTGTAATTCCAACAAAGCATCATCAAAAAGGCTATTGAATTTTAATGATTCCGCTAGATACATTTTAGACAATGCTTTCATGCGATTATTCTGGTTCTTTTCCGCCTTGTCATATAGTATCTCAGAAGCCTTAAACAAGCCGGAAGCATCTTCCTTTTGGAAATAGTACCGACAAGTATTAGCCAATAGTAGCACTTCAGCATTTTCATTATTTGTGCTAACGGCTTCATTTAAAAGGAGGTCGATGTTAGCTTTTGAAGCTTCCAAATCAGTCAACATCAACTTTTGGTTTTCTTGTATTCTATCTTCTAAAGAAGTTATGACTTGTAATCTTTCGTTTTTTAAATTAGTTTGAGAAGTACTAGTGGTAGGAAGAACTAAAATAATTACTAAAAGAAAGATTTTGAAATAAAAATTCATCAAGGTTGTACGTTTATTATTGGATAAATATAGTATAAAAATAGTATAAATTCTTCGATTCGTTTTTAAGACTAATCAAGTATTACATTAGGTTAGCACTATTGTTTTTATCCTCGATTATTTAGAAATTTGTGAACTCCACTACTTCAAAAACTTACAACATACCGTACTCAAAACTTTTTCAAAAATTGTTTATAATAACTATTAAAACATACTTGTTTTAATAGTGTGTTATCATTCAAGAAAAGGTAAGAGTAGCAATTTATATTTTTAATGTCGAGTAAATTTCGATTTAAGATTTTTGATAACTAGGTGCGAATGTAAAAAAATACAATCGAAGTGAAATAGGTTGTGAATTGTAGAGTTGACTTGTATTCTGATAGCAGTCGAAGAATCAATATAAAGTATCAAATGTATCACGCTGAATAACCTGTTCTGAGTAGCTTGTTCTGAGCCTGTCGAAGGGGAGCACAAAGGAAGCCAAACCAAAAAAAGCCCCCGATTTCTCGACGGCTTTTTTAAAATTCCCTAAACTCCTTTACTAACGTCTAACAAACCATTTCCCAATCCACCTGAGTAATAGTGTTACTATAAAACTGGTTATCGTTCCAAAAGTGGCCATACACATGGTAACAACTATATCCTTTACAGGTAGATTAGGCAACACTCCAAATACGATACCTCCAAAAATACTGATGCGGTAATTATCCATAACGTTCTTTTTTATTGTTTAGGAACGAGTAGGGGGTTAGGGTCTCCAATCCCAATAGTATCAGATTTACTCGTCGGATCCTCATCGTTTCCATCGTTAATAACTGTCTGACTTACTACAGACGCTACTGTTCCTGCTACCATAAAGTACCCAGCAAAAGTTATTAATCCCGAAGGCAGTAGCACAGGAGCTGTTACTATAGCCCCTCCAATGGCAGTCATCGCAAGACCAATATTCCTTAACATCCGAAAAAACTTCGGCGTTGGTTGTTCCATTCTTTTTAAAATATCCATAAGCTAAAATTTAAATTAATTTATCCGTTCACGGTTTATTCACCTAAAATTAAGTTTCTTAAAAGTGAATCTTCAACCGCTATATAGTTCCCACCACCCGCCCTCGTGGTTGTGTCCACCCACTATTACCGCAGTAGTCCACAACATCTCGAATCAATAAATCTGTCAAGCTGTGCATCCTGTTCTCAGCGAATCCCAATTGTCAATTAACCATCAACCCAAAGGTATCTGAGTGAATTTCAGCGTGCGCAGCAAAGCTGAAATTTGTACC
>NZ_FNNS01000024.1:4095-60522 GCF_900106795.1 Aequorivita viscosa
ACACAAAGGTATCTGAGTGAATTTCAGCGTGCGTAGCAAAGCTGAAATTTGTACCGAAGATCACCTCCCCGAATGCTCAGAAGTAATCGTCAAGAACAATACTTCTCCTGGCTCTAGTACTCCTTCCACACGCAGCATAACCTTTTCTAAGGCCTGTCTTGACCCCAATCCCTTTCCAATACCAGTGAGTTGCGAAACTGGAGCGATACATCCTCGCAGTTCTTTTAGCGCATCATTGGCTGGATGCATAAGAATACCAAGTCTCTCAGGTACATTCTTTATCCTCAAATGATGACCAAATTTCGGAGAATAAAAAGGCTCCATTTCATAGGTTCCATCGGGTATACACGAAATATTACGCTTGTTCACTATCCAAGGCAACTCTATACAAAAGCACAAAAAAAGATGCTTATGAAATAATATCCCGTTTGTCCCATTCTTATAATGTGTTCTGTGCAGATATAAGTCCATAACTTAAGTTTTTTCTTATACCTGATCCACGCCCACTATTGCCAGCGCATTAAAAGAACCGTTACGTAAGGGGTACATTTCCCCGTTCACCTCTTGGAAAAAACTTACCCCAATTAACTGAATAACAGGAAGCGTTCCCCCACCGCCTATAGTAGCAACTAGGTTTAATGCAGACTGTGGTTGGTTGTCCCACGGAATTATGGGAGACAAAGTGTGGTCTTCTTCAAAAGTTCTTCCTGGAAAATCAAGAGCACAAACCCCGGCAACCAATTGAATATGCGTCGTTCCTCGAGGTGCATCTATGGTCTCATCGGGAGCAAAGGCTGCAATAGCCACGTCAAATGCGCCAGTTGCACGATCAAAGCTGGGTAAATAGCCGTTAAAAAAAACAGTATTCAACTTTCCTTTTTGATTAAAATCAAAACCTTCCAATAATCCCATATCTCCATCTTGAATGCTGCGTTGTCCGCGTTCATTCAAACTATCACTTTTAATTACTGTCATAAGCTGCTGAACCAATCTCGAAACTAAACGGTTATCACTGGCCTGCCGAATTAAAAGTCGCTCGGCCTTTCTAATCAATTGGCCTCCTTTACCAGCAGTTCCAAATTCCATCCCGTTCTCTCGAGTACGCTTAAAAGCAGGATCCGTCATAATACGGTTCTTGTCAAGCCCACCTTTCTCACGAGCCATATACCCGTCTTGAGTCTTGTAAAAGGTAATATCTCCCATAGTACCTTTTAGCTTTAAAATCCCTTTCTGTTTTGCCATAATTATAAATTTTAATGTTAAACAATGACTCAAACCTACAACACAACTCATTTAAAATCAGCGCTCAAAACATAAACAGACACTTTTTGCATAATTCTGCATATTTCTGCACCCTTCCCGTAACTTAGTTTGAAAAAACAGCAATTATCATCATCATAATTCCAAAATTCCCCATCCCTATAGCCCCCACCGTCCCCCAAGTCCCCTCACAAATCGTAAGTCTTTTGTCGGACAAAAATGATTTTTTTGTACAAAGCCAGTTTAGATCAATATTTTAAAAATCAAAAACGCTATCTGGTTTTGACAAGCCCACGATCAAACCAAGAATTGGACATTTCTATACTTATGGATAGCTACTTTTTTCTTAATTAAAGCCTAAGACACAGTAAACACACGAATTACAATTTTTATCACCATCGCTTTAATCGCATAAGAGTGTTAAAGCATTCCTAAAATAAATCTTATATTTGAACAGATTCAATACTGCCTTGTTCTCAATGAGGAATCCCGTAAGGAATAAAAATTGTATTGATTTATATTTGAAGATAAAACCCAACTCAACCAATTCCCGAATGACAAAAACCACCCCCAAGGCCGATATAAATTTTGAACAGGAACTTTGGAAGGCTGCGAACGAACTTCGTGGCGCCGTTGCTGAAAACCAATATAAAGATTACGTACTTCCCTTAATATTCCTAAAACATATTTCTGAACGATATGAATTGCGGAAGGAGCGTTTGGTGGAGCTTCTTAATGATGAGGAATCTGATTATTACACTTTGGATAAGGAAGAGCAAAACTATGTATTGGAGGATCCGGATGAATATCTTTCCAAAAACACTTATATCATTCCAAAGAAAGCTACTTGGCAATTTCTACAGGACAATGCCGAGCAGGATAATATAAAAGTTCTAGTGGATGATGCTTTCGATCTGCTGGATAAAACTTTGGCTACTTTCCGACCCGACTTAAAAGGAATATTACCACGTATTTTCGTAAAAAGCCAATTGACCGCCAAGCAGGTGGCAGGATTGATAAACCTATTGGCAAACCCAAAACTTTCGGTGAAAGAAAATCCGGAGAGTGATATTCTTGGCAGGGTGTACGAATATTATATCGGAAAGTTTGCCATCGCTGAGGGTTCCGGTGCGGGGCAGTTTTTTACTCCTGGGAGTATTGTACGATTGATGGTGGAAATGATTGAACCTTTTGAGGGCAAAATCTTTGATGCCGCTTGTGGATCTGGAGGAATGTTTGTGCAGAGCTTAAAGTTTTTGGAAGCGCACGGAGGAGACAAGAAGAATATTTCTATCTATGGACAGGAACGCTATGATGGTACTTTGAGACTTTGCAAAATGAACTTGGCCCTACGCGATCTTTCTTTTGATGTTCGGCTTGGCGATTCTTTGTTGCAGGATAAATTCCCAGATTTAAAAGCTGATTTTATAATTGTAAATCCACCGTTTAATGTAAGCCAATGGCATCCCGAAGACTTGCCTGAAAACGATCCGCGACTGTTTGGCCCCAAAGAAGATTTCACTACCGATGGGAACGCCAATTATATGTGGATGCAGACTTTTTGGAGTCATTTAAGCGATTCGGGCACTGCCTCTATTGTTATGGCAAATGGCGCGATGACCAGTAACAATCGAGGAGAAAAGAACGTGCGGGAGTTTATGATAAACAACAGTATGATTGACTGTATTGTGCGATTACCCGATAAGTTGTTTTTAACCACTGGCATACCAGCCTGTATTTTTATCCTTAGCAAAAATCGCGATGGTAGGGATGGAATTCACCGAGAACGTACCAAGGAAATACTTTTTATAGATACCAGTAAAATGGGAACTATGGAAAGCCGGAAGCTACGTGTGTTTACCGATGAAGATATTAAAAGAGTTAGTGATGCTTATCACAGTTGGCGGAATCTTCCCAACGAAGTGAAAAAAGCTACCAATTATGAAAACGTTGACGGTTTCTGCTATAGCGCCACCACTGAAGAAGTACAGAAACAAGATTATAAACTTACCCCGGGGATTTATGTGGGCAGTGAAGCCGTGGAGGATGATGGAATTCCTTTTGAAGACAAAATGGAGACTTTAAAAGCGCAGCTTGGAAAGCAGTTTGAAAAGGGAAATGAATTGCAGGAAAGAATTTTGGAGAATTTTGAAAAATTTTGAGATATGATTTTAGAAAGAATACTTATTGAGGATTTTAAATCCATAAAGAGGCTTAATCTTAATTTACATTCTCTAACTTGTTTAGTCGGAAAAAATGAATCGGGCAAATCAGCAATTTTAGAAGCTGTGAGTTTTTTAAATTTTTCAAAAAACAAGCTCACATCAGCCCATACAAATAAAAACTCAAATAGGTATGACAAGGATGATTTTCCTGCAATCACTGGATATTTTTTAGTTAATGATGAGGAACAGACGCAGGTAAATAATATTCTTCCTTTAAGCTTCGATACCAACAATAAAGCAATTCCCAAAAAAAACTTCGCCATTAAATGGATAAGAATTAAAATTAATGGGAATAAAGAAATCAATACTGCATTAGACCTTATTGCTGGTAATAACCGAACCTATAATTTAAAAGAGAATTATAGTGATGAAGATATGAAAAATATAAAAAATAAAATTTGGGAAGAAGTCATTCCGCACATTGAATTAATTACTTCTGAAAATTTGGTCATATCACCGACTTCTCTTGAGGAACTACAACAGAATCAAGGTTCCTTTGAGACTTTTAAAAGACTCTTTGCAATTGGTGGTGTTAATGACCTCAAGCTATTGAAAACAAACAATATTGAGAAGTTAGAGGACAAACTTTATACAATAAGTCAAAAAATAACTGATTTATTGCAAGAAAACTATTCCCAAGACAACTCAATTAGGATTGATCTAAAATATTCAGGAGATAAATTTCTTTTAAGAATAGTAGATTCGTCAAATAGATCCTATTCCTTAAGAGAAAGGAGTGTAGGTTTCCAATACTTCTTTTCTTTTCTAATTAACAATACTTATCTCAACGCGTTTCAGATTAAAAAAAATATATTTTTACTTGATGAACCGGGAGTGTCTTTACATCCAGAAGGAGCACGAGATTTAATAAAGATTTTTGAAGACTTCGCGTTAAATGAGCAAGTAATCTATTCAACACACAATCCTTTTTTGGCCTATAGAAAGAAACCTGATAATCTAATACTTGTAAGAAGAGATACTACTAAGGGAACGGAAATTATAACAAAAGTATATCAGAATAAATATCAAATTCTTCGAAAGGAGCTTGGTTTACTTCTTAATGACTCTTTTTTAATCAACGATATTAATATTGTAGTTGAAGGCAATTCAGATAAGTATTTACTACATTATATAATCCACGAGGAAGAGGAGTTCGAACCTCTTAGTTGGACCAATATATTCAGTGCAGATACTGTAACAGAGATCATCCCTTCAGTCAGGTATTTAAACAGTCTTGATTTAAAAGGGTTGGTTCTTATGGATTCTGATCACGCTGCGAAAAAAGAGATAGTAAAACCAAAGTTTAAAACTAATATTTCCGATAACCCAAATTGGGACTATTTTACAGTAATTCAAAGATTGAAGGATGATTCCGTAAGAACAATGGAAGATATGTTAAATCAGGAAGCTTATATCACAGCTTATAACACATATTATACAGAGCAACAAGATACATTGGAATGGAAGAAAAAATTTTCACCAATTGAAATCAAAGAATATCCCTTACCAATTTTAGACACTCTTAATCCCCATTTTAAAGTTCATTTAAGTGGAGGAATTAATAAAATCGCTGTTTTTAGAAAATTTTCTGAATTATACCCTTATGATAGTAATATTGGTTATTATCACGATTTAATGGAATTAGTCTTTGAGATCAAAAGTAAATTAATCGAATTCAAATAAAATTTTAATGCCCCAAAACTGGAAAACATATAAACTAGGAGACTTTGCAGACGTTCAAAATGGATACGCTTTTAAATCGAAAGATTTGAAAGATTCTGGAATTCCAGTTATTAAAATTAAAAATATTATTTCTCCAAATGTGGTTTTGGAAGGTGCAGGATATTATTCAGGAAAACTTGATGACAAGCTTGAAAAATATGTCATCAAAAGAAATGATTTCCTTATCTCTATGACAGGTTCAACAGTTAACGTGATGAGTTCAGCTGTTGGGAAGATGGGAACATATCGATTAGATGATATTGCACTTTTAAATCAACGTGTCGGAAAGATTTATATAACTGATAATGATGTGGCAGATTTTGATTATGTCTGCTATTTTTTAAATAGATATGAAATTAATTATTCCCTTGCTTTAAATGCAACAGGTAGTGCAAACCAAGCTAACATTTCACCTGCCCAAATCAGAGATTTAGAGATATTACTCCCACCCCTCCCCGAACAAAAGGCAATAGCCCAAATCCTCTCCGCCATAGACGATAAAATAGAGAACAACCGGGCCATTAACAAGACCTTGGAGGAAATGGCAATGGCACTTTATAAGCATTGGTTCGTGGATTTTGGACCTTTTCAGGATGGAGCGTTTGTGGAGAGTGAACTGGGGGAGATCCCTGAGGGATGGACAACGCATGAATTCCTAGAACTTTTTGATTTACTCAGTGGAGGAACACCTAAAACAACTGAAAAGGATTATTGGAATGGAAAATTTGAATGGGTGTCAGCAAAAGATATAGGCAATTCGGGTAATATTTATATAAATGATACTGAAAAGAAAATCACTCAATTAGGTCTTGATAATAGTTCGACAAAAATCTTACCGGAAGATTCAGTTATTTTAGTTGCAAGAGGTTCTGTAGGGAAATTTGGGATGATCGCAAAACCAATGGCTATGAACCAATCTTGCTATGGAGTTTATTCAAAATCAAAATATTCTCAAGCGACCACCTATTTATTGATAGATTCCTTAATGAGGCATTTTTTAAATGTAGCTTATGGTTCTGTTTTCGATACTATAACAACTTCAACATTTAAAAACATTAAAGTCTTATTGCCTCCAAATGACGTAATGGAGAAAATTCAGAAAGATATTAATAGGTTTTTTATAAATATAAAGATGAACATTCAAGAAAACCAAACCCTAACCCAACTCCGCGACACCCTTTTGCCAAAATTGATAAGTGGGGAAGTGCGGTTGAAGGAATTTGAGGAAAAAATTGAAAGCGCAGTATAATTTAAAAGATACCTGCCTGCGCAGGTAGTTAGTATGACAAGAGAAGCTACCATAGAACAAGCCGCCATAGATTGGCTAACAGATTTGGGGTATGTCCACAAGTTGGGCACTGGCTTGCCTCAGAATAATACAGAGGTGGTGCTTACGGAGCCGCTATTGGAGTTTATTGAAAGACAATACCCACATATTCCCAAAGAGATACAGACACTTGCAGTAGCCGAGCTTACCAATAATGTGGGTGCAGACTTGGCCCATCGGAATCGTGATTTTCATCTAAAACTTACCAAAGGAAAGGAATATGCCTATGAAGATGCCGATGGACAAGAAAAAGCTGTTCATATCTATCCTATAGATTTTGAGACGCCCACCAACAATGAGTTTTGGGCGGTAAACCAATTCAGCATTACAGGCAAAAACAAGAGACGACCTGATATTATAATCTACGTTAATGGTTTACCACTCGTTGTCTTTGAACTTAAAAATTGGTATGACGACAATACCAACCTAAAGGAAGCACACAACCAGATTGGGCATTATATCAAAGATATTCCGGTGTTGTTTGAGTATAACGCCATTACCATAATCAGCGATGGGAATGAGGCGCAACACGGTATGTACAGTTCAGCTATGGAATGGTATGCAGCTTGGAAAAGCATTAATGGCGTTGACACAGTTCAGGAAGACGATTTTCAGATGCATGCCCTGTTGTTTGGGCTATTCCCAAAGCAGCGGTTGCTAAACTATATTAAGAATTTTATTTTTCACGAAGACCATAACGGCACACTTATTAAAAAGGGGGCAAAGTATCACCAATTCTTTGGAGTTCTTTTTGCAGTGGATGCCGCCAAGAAATCCGTTAGACCTTATGGCGATGGGCGAATTGGTGTAATTTGGCATACCCAAGGAAGTGGCAAGAGTATCAGTATGGCAATGTATACAGGGATTTTGCGAAGTTTGCCTCAATTGAAAAATCCAACGATTATCGTGCAGGTTGACCGAAGTGATTTGGACATCCAACTCTATGAAAACTTTGTGTTGGCAAAAGATTTGGTAGGGGAGGTACAGCATGCTAAAAGCACGGACGACCTGCGCAGATTACTTTCTGCCGGAGCTGGAGGGGTAATTTTTACTACTACTGAAAAGTTCCGTTTAAAACAGACCACCGATGAAAAGTTAGGAGAGCTAGAGCATCCTATTTTAAGCGAACGTGAAAACGTAATTGTAATGGCAGACGAGGCCCACAGAACCCAATATGGGCTGTTGGATGGGTTTGCTAGTAACCTGCGGAAGGCGTTACCAAACGCTTCCTTTATCGGCTTTACGGGTACGCCTATAGACAGTAAGGATGCAGACACTGTTGAGGTTTTTGGAAATCTTATCCACGTGTATGATATAAAACAAGCTGTGGACGACAATGCTACAGTAAATATATTTTACGAACCCCGTTTGGCGAAACTCCATTTATGGAATGAAGCCATAGACGAAGATGTGGACGAATTAGGCGAAACTGCCGAAGAAAACCCATCCTTACGTTGGGCGGCAATTGAGGATGCAGCAGGATCGGAAGATAGAGTAAACAAAGTTGCGGCAGATATATTAGGTCATTTTACCGAGCGAACAGATACACTAGAAGGGAAAGCCATGATAGTTTGTATGAGCCGTAGAAACTGCGTGAAAATGTATAATGCCCTTACGGCATTGGAAGAATGCCCCGAAGTGGCGGTAATTATGACTGGAAATATCAGTAAGGATCCCCTTTCTTGGAATGAACATTTGCGAACAAAAGATGCCACGGAATCAATGAAGAAGCGGTTTCGGAATCCTGAGGATCCATTGCAGATAGTTATAGTTCGCGATATGTGGCTAACAGGTTTTGATGCGCCTTGTGTGCATACAATGTATGTGGACAAGATAATGCGAGGACATACATTGATGCAAGCAATTACACGAACCAACAGAGTTTTCCGCGATAAACGAAATGGGGTGATTGTAGATTATATTGGTATAGGCGATAACCTGAAAACCGCAACCAAGAAATATACACAAGAAGGTGGTCACGGGCAACCTACTATTGATATCGAGCAAGCCTTGGAGTTGTTTTTTAATCAGGTTGAAAAGTGTAGGGTATTTATTCCTTCTGAAATAGATTATTCACAATGGAAAGTTTTGCGCGACGGCGATAAATTGCTTTTAGTGAAAAAGGCGATAAATGTCATTCTCAAGAGTGATGAGGATTCAGAAGATTTTATGAAAGCTGAAAAGTCGCTTACAAGCTTATTAAGTATTGTAAAGAGTCAGCCAGCCATACAGGAGTTTGCAGTGGATGTATTGTTTATGCAGCACGTTTCAAAAGCAATACGTAATGCTAAATCGGTGACCTCAATCCGCAACGAACAGAAAGAAAAAGTAAAGGAGCTAATTAGTCAGAGTATAGAGAGCGAGAATATTGTGGATGTTTTTGCGATGGCGGGAATTGAAAAGCCTGATATCTCTATTTTGGATGAAACCTTTCTTTTGGGAGCTAAACAGGAAAAAAATGGATTGGCGCTTAAGATTGAGTTGATAAAAAACATATTAAAGGACGAAATAAAACTTCGACTACATAAAAACATAAAGAAATATACTTCATTAAAAGAGGAATTGGAAAAGGTGATAGACCGCTATCATTCCAATGCCCTTGATTCCTACGCTACTATAGCCGAATTGGTAGCACGCGCTAAAGACTTGCAACAAGAGGACGAGCGAAAACAATCTTTAGGACTTACAGATGAGGAATTGGCGTTTTACGATATACTCGCTGCTAAAAAGGACATTATTAAAGAAGAAGGCCCAATTCAAGACATTGTTCACGGCGTGGTAAAAGCCGTGAAGAAAAATCTGCAACTGGATTGGACAAAAAAGGAAAATGCTAAGGCTGCAATACGCTTGGCGGTTAAAAAAGAGCTGCGTGGTAAAATTTCTATTTCTCAGTTGAATGAGATTTTGCAGGAGATAATGCTTCAAGCAGAGGGGCAGTTTGGGGAGTGGAGTGCTTAAAAACTAACAAAGATAATATATGAACGAAACTACGATTAAACAAAATGTCGATCCTTTTTTACAGGAAGTTAGAACAATAACGAAACGACATAAAGAGAAATTAAGAGAAAAAGGAGAGGATTTTAACCTGTTTAGTGTAATGGGAATGGAGTCTAATGAAACTCATACTCATTCTGCAATTCTTGCCGCCTTACTAGATCCAGCATATAATCATTATGCCAAAAGTTTATTTCTAGAAAAGTTCTTAGAAAAGATAGGTTATGAATTTAAGGGAAGAGATTTGAATAATACAAGAGTAATCAAAGAATATCACATTGGTTCTATTGATGCGGATTATGAGCGAGGTGGTTTTATAGATATACTTATAATTTTTGATTCAGGACATACTCTTGCCATTGAAAATAAGATTTATGCAAAAGATCAAAGAAAACAATTATATAGATACAGTAAACACAATGAGTCAAAAACTCAATTGTGTTATTTAACTCTGTATGGAACGGATCCTAGTGAATATAGCTACCAAAGTTTAGAATTAAAAAATATTCGAAAGATTAGTTATAAAGAAGATATAATTGAGTGGCTCAGTGTTTGTCAACAGCATTTACAACCTGACTCAATATTATCAATATCAATAAAGAAATATATTCTACTACTTAAAAAACTAACCAACACCATGGATAAAACGCACGAAATGGAATTTACCAAAAGCATTCTAAACAATTATGAAGCTGCCCAGTATGTACACAGTAATTTCGATAAACTTATATATAATGTCCGAGAATCATTTAGGCAAGCTGTAATAGGAAATTTACGAAATAAGTTGATTGATAGCAATTATAGGGTAGTGAGTGGAAACGCAGCAGATTTTCATTTTTCGCAAATTTGGATCGAGTTAGATAATTCCAAAGATTTGACCATGCGTTTTGGAATTGAATCATTCAGTGGCAAAGGAAATGAAAATGGTAGGATTTTTATTGGAATTTTTGACAGACTAACCCAAGAGATTAACATTGATTTTGCAGATGAGTCAATTGATAAATATCTAAGTAAATATTGGCCAGTTATCAGATTAATTAAAACACCTAAGAACAATCCACTTCATTTAAATAGCGGTGATTTACTTCTAAAATTAAATGATGAGAACTCCCAGACCTTTAAAGATTTACTTGAAGAGACAGTTTCACAAGTAATTAAATTTGTGAATGAATATACGGAAGTTATAAGGGAAATTGATATAAATAGAGGGAATAGGGTAGGGGATTATACAATTAATGATATTAATGAATCTTAATCCTTAATTGCAAATACAACCTTAATGGAGTAATGCCTTTAGAAGAAAAAAAATATGATATTGAAACCAATAATGATTGGGCAAAGGATGTAAAAGGAAATCATCTTTATATCGACCATGCTATTAGTGGTCGTAAAGGGTATTTCTGTATAGGTTGCGATAAAGAAATGGAGGCTGTCAAAATGAAAAAGAACCTTAATCATAGATCTTTTTTTAGACATGTTCCGGTAGATATTACAAAAGACGAAACTCCCTGTACATTTAGTAATAGAAAATACAGAGAGCTATTAGCCACAGATATACTACAAAGGTTAAAAACCATCAAAGTGCCCGGTGTTTATAAATACCCACCTAAAGGAGAGGACGGGATACCAATGCTTCTTGAAAAACCAAAATTTATAAATGCACATAAAGTAAAATCCCAACTTATTTTTTATGAAGATAAGGAAGGTGCAGTACTATTTGGCAAAAACCCAGATGGAGAAGATAGATATTTATTAATAAGGCCTGATGTTGTTTTCTTTGATGCCAATGGGGAACCAATTTTATTGATAGAATTGGTAATTACTCATAAAGTAAATCAAGAAAAGAAAATTAAGCTACGACGATTAGGAATTGATACTGTTAGCATTATCGTTCCTAAGTCCTCAGAACAAGAGATAGAAGATAATTTTAAGTCAACTAAACGTGTAAAGTGGGAATACAATGAAATCGAAGCAAACACCAACTATAAAAAAGTTTCCTCTAGAACTTCAGAAGGAATATTGGAACTTGATGAAGACCAAAGACGAATTTTTGAAGAAGACATCAGTTGCCGCAAGGCAAGACTTAATAACACGTTACGATCTATTAAAAAATTCCTTCAATCAGAATCGTACAGAAGAACTGAACAACACCTTGAATCTGAAATATCAAGAATTGAGAAAGCTACAAGAGGAGAGCAAAAGAGATTGGAAGAGTTGGAAGTTGGAATTGATAAAGAAGTACGAGCACAATTTACAAAGCGACATATTGAGCTTAGAAAAGCGGAAGGAGAAACTACAACACGAGAAGAAGAACTTAGACGCAAGTATAACGATTTGGAAAGACGATATAAATCAAAGAAATCAGAACTTGAGACAACGCAATCAAGAATTGAAAGCGATAAAAGAGAGGAGCTCGAAAATGGATGGACTGAGGAAGCTGTTAGAGAAAGATTTAGAAAAGATAGCGAACAATTACGAGTTGAGTTTGAAAAACTTTCAAGCGAATTTGGACAACTTATCAGAACAAGAGAAAACTCTATCGGAGAATTATTACAAGAACAAGACGAGCTTGCTGCAAACCATAGAAAACTTGAAGCAGAAGAATTTGAAAACTTTACAAGAAGAAATAGAGAAATTACAGAACGAATTAGAGGAAAATTTAGAGATAGAAAGGAAAAACTATCAGAAGCTTATAACGACGAAGAACGAATTGTTGCAGGATTACGAATTAAAGAGCAAGCCATATCTCGAACGTTTGGAAAGCTTGAAAAAGAAGAACAAGAAAGTTTTGGAAGAGAGGAGGCTCTCCTTATTAAAGAAGAACAACGACCTGAAGGAGCAATTTTTGAAGAATTTCTTGAAGAAATCAGAAGTTCCCCCAACCGATTTCCCAAACGAATTAAGTATGTACTGGAAGCAGAACGCGTGGGACACGATTACAAAGATGCTCAACGCCAAGAAGAGTTCTATAAGCGGGCACGAGAATTTTTTAAGAAGGGAACTTGGAAGGAAAAATAAATCTCTCGAATGGTTTTTAGAAGAGTTTCAAACTAAAATTAATGATCAGGATTTAGACATTTAGGAATATATAATAATTTTAGAAACTGGTTAATTTGGATTAATGACTTTAGAGCTAAACTCTTTTAGAATCTTGCAAACATTGGTTAGTTAAAAAATAACTGTGAAGTAAAAATTCTATTACTCAATTCAATTGCATTATACCTGAGATTATGGATTAAGACACTAACACACTTTATGAGATAGTCCTATAGTTCTTCTTTAAGCTCTACCGCCCTCAGCCTCAAACTTGTAATTTTTATCTTTTTCACTGAAACACAGTTCACTTTGCTATCTTCAAATAAAACAATGTTTTTCCCATCAGGGTGAAGTGAACTTCTAAATCGAATACCTCCAGCTCCAGTGAAAACCTTTATAAATTCGCAGATAAATTGAGTAGGAATATATTCAATCTCGCTATCATATCGGCGCATTGGTTTGGAAAGATCAATACTTATACGATCCCTGAATAACCTAGCCATAATTGTTTCTCTCACCGTTCTTGGTTGAAATAGAGAGGTGTCTTCAGTAAAATCTACAATTTTTAAACTTTCAAATTCAGGTTTAAGTTGAAATGTGCCAATACTTAGTTCATCCAAGTAGGATGCCCTAACCTCATATAATACGGTTTCTTCATTATCACTTAAATATAAATAGGGGATTCCCATCGGGTTCGCACGACCACCTAAAGTGCTTTGACGTGGAGGACTTAGCATATTAGTTGTATCAATAGCTGGTTGATCGCTGGTGTGATGCACTCGCGCGCGAAATAGTCTGTCACTTTGTTTTAGTTTATATTGGGTGTTGAAAAAACCATCCCATCCCAAGTCTTCAATATTTATAAAAAATCTTTTTGTCCATTTCAACTCCTCCTTTACGGTTTCCCAATGATTATAATTATCAGTAATCTCGGTAGAGTATTCCACTAAATCATCAGAACTTATTATCTCCGTATTAATTTCAGGAAGGATTCTATTAAGAATTTCTGTCGCGGTTTTCTGAGAACTAAAGAAACTCCAATTGGCTTGAATCTTAGATCGTAATGGCTCGCCGTTCTCCGATTTTTCGAAATTGTCAATTAATTCTTGGAAAAAATCCAAAAGCTCTTTTAGGTCTATTAGATGTACAGCACTAGAAAGACAAATTTTACATTCACCAATAGTTTGGAAGGAAGATATAAAACCTTTAATCTCTTTATCCGCAAAACAGTTGGCGCAAACTTTCATCTACTTACTTTTTAAATACTTCTGAACTACAAGAAGGTGATTTTTAATCCCGATTTTTTTCACAACGCCTAATCCTGGGTAATGCTCCCGGTCATAATAATCTTCTAATTCTGCGATGGCAGAGTTGGTTAATTCGTTTTCCCTGCAAAATTCAACAGCCTTTTTTGCAGCTTCTGCAAACTTACCTTGAACGTTGGCAATAGAATCGTTGGTTTCAGAAGTAAAATGTCGGATCCAAATCTGACCATTTTCTTTCATATAGGTAAGATGAATAACAACAGCTCTAGGAGTACTGCCGCCATCAATAAATTCACTCGGTAAAACAGTATAATCCGCAAATCCATTATATTTTTCCTCATCATAAAACAAATGTTCTTCAGAAAACCTGTGTTCCTGAATATCCAAGAAATCACTATTTCGCACTTGTTTCTCAAATAAATCATCCAGTCGAATATATGTTTTGCGAAGAGTTTTAATATAGCGATCCAACGAACGATTTCTTTGTGGATCGTTCATTGTAATTGAAGATATTTGGGGCATTTCTGCAAGATGTTTAAATTCTTCATCTTCCATACTGATGTCATTTCCACAAAGTAACATGATATCCTTTAGATCAAATTTTTTAATATTCTCAATAATATAATCGCGATTATTCCTGTAATGAAATGCCGGAATAAAAAGATCTAGTTCAAGGTCGTGGATATAATCGAGATAGTAAAGAGTATCCCCAATCTTTTGACCAAACTCAGGATTTAATATTAAATAAGCATGCTGATTAGATTGCTCGAATTCTCGTAAAGCAAGATTTAAGTTATTATAACTTTCTTTAACAGGTTCAAGGATTGGAAGAATATAATCTTTTAGCACCCTTTCCCTTGCCAATTCCCGTAACATAATTAGTTCAAATTGCCGAGCCCTTAAAACTGGATAATACATACTTTACATATTTAATGGTGACTTCAGATTGAGAATCATCCGTTCCTTTTGTTTTTTATTTAATTTTAAGGAAAGATTAATCTGATTTAGTTCTTTGTAGTTTTTTTTCGAAACCTCAGGTTTAAAAACTCTACTCTTCATTGTCTGTATAAACAGATCATTCAATTTAGGAACAGGTATCTCCTTAATTAGCTTTTTACAAATATCATATTGACTAAAACTTGTCATTTTAGGCAGCATCCCATAATATGATTGCACCAGCGATTTATACTCTGCTGTTCGCAAAATATTCATAATTACTTCAGGATTAATCTGAAAGTCTAAGACTGCATCACGGACTAGCTCAAATTTATTTCCTCTTAAATTATTGTAAGTAATTATTCCAACCTTTTCATTATACTTCAAATAAGTAGCAAGCTTAGATTCAGGAACTATAATGAATACTTGGTTGAAAGCCTGATGGTAATTTTCTAATTGAAGCTCCAATCTATTATCTGAGTCCAATTCAGATTTTACCTCGAATACCTTGGAGTGCCCATTGAACATAACCAAATCAGCAATGGCATTGCCAACACGAAATTCATTAAATACTTTAGAGTTGGACTTTCCTAATTCTTGTAGTAACCATTCGTTTAAGAATGAGTTTTTATAAATATATTCATTGGGATAATGAAGTTCAAGAATTTTATATAAATGCTTTAGATAGCTTAGATAAGTAGCGTTTTTATAGGAAATCCAGTTAGTATCATAGCGATTAATTTTTTTGTTAATTGAAAAAAAATTACCTGTCGCCCATTGCTCAACCTCACTTCTGCTAAACAAAGAGGAATAGTCACGTAACTGATTTAAAGTGTATTTTTCCGTAGTAACCATGTTACAAAGTTAGTTATAATTTTTGATGCTTACCGCTTTGGACGAGGCGGAAGTGGCCTTGGCGTCCTGGGTGAAATTGGTGGTTGGCCCAATTCTCTTCCTGGCGGTGGCGGTGGCGGTGGTGGTGGCTTTTGATTTGACATTTTTTATTTTATTAAAATTAATATTCCAATTATAGTTATTAAAACAATGGATCCTATTAATATTTTCCTTGACCAATAATAGTCCTTAATTCTACCATCATTTACTAACTGATTATCGGTTGCAAATTCAACATAATATTTTAATAAATCCTTTTCAAACGCAGCTGTGGCATAACTTATCGCTTTTTTCTTTGCCTTTTTGTCTCCATTATTTTTAAAGAATGCTAAGTAATGTTTAAAAAGCTCGTCTTCTCGATTTATCAAATCCAACGAACAAGGTAGGTATTTGTATTTCCGAAAACGGTTTAGATACATTCTAATCAAAAAGGTCATAGCTATTAAAATGGTGAGAATGAACAATATTGTACAGACCGTGATAACGATTAATATAATTTCATTGTCAGTGTAATGTGGGTGAAAATTTTCATCCTTAAAAATGAAAAACCCTCCACCGATAAGTAAAGTTAATAAGGTGGTAGGAAAACCAATTGAAGCATCAATTTCATTTTTTCTTAATAATTCATTAGCGTGAATTTCTCTATAAAATTCCAGTTGGTTTTTCACTTTAAAATATATTAAAACAATTTATAGATTGGATTTATACCAAATATAATAGATAATGGCCTGCGTTTTATTCAGGAAGAATACCAAATATAAGATTTTTGTAGGATTATAAATTCCTGAATTGCATTGCAAATGCAACGATAAAGAGACACTCTTTCTAAAAGCGCGCCAGAAGGAATAAACATACATTTACTGTTCTATAATTTTATCCAACATTTATTCTTACTGAATTCCCCATTAATATGTTGGGACCAACTTTCACCTATTCTTTTTAGCAAATCAGTTTCATACGTGGCGATCAATTTACTTATTTCACTATGATAATATGCGGTTGTCCAATTTTGTTTATAAGAAGATAAATAAATATCAGGATGATATTTGATTAGAAAATTAATAATTGAATGAGCATCAAAGACGCATTCTTTTGGAATAGCTGTTTGAATAATCTTTTGGATAGTATCTTTCATTTAATTTGAGTTTTAATATTGTAAAATTTTAATAAAGGGCTAAATACACTATTTAATTTCAATAGATATCGCTTCCAATTTTTCGGTTAATTCAATTACCTCAATAATTGTATCTCTGTTTTTTGTGCTAAAATTCTCCATATTAGTAACTCTGATTGCTGTTCCTGCCATACAAACCATTAGCATATTAGTACTTCCTGCACCAATTTCATTGAAATCAATATCAGTTGAAATAACTGCATTTCCACCCTGTCTTACACATTGTACACGTAAATCTGACTTACATAAATTGGTGGCTCTTTCAATTTTTCTATTTGTAGTCTGTGAACCTGAGCCGAAAAAATCATTAAATGACCTTGATAATTCAGTAGCGAATCCAGTTCCAGATGTTGTTTGCGCTGATACCATTCCTAAAACTTCATATTCCCAATTTACTGGTGTAGGACAGGTCATTACCGGAATAAAATGTATTATTTGCTGCAGACGACTTTCAATTTCTGCTTTTTGCTTTCTAAATGTATCTGCAATTCTATTTAACAAGGGCTTTGAACAACTCGAACAATACGCTCCTTTATCCTGATTTAAATGTTTATTAATGAAATTTACTTTTGATTCAAGAAGTAAATCTGCACTAAAAAATCCATTTAATGATTTATCACAATTTGGACATTTTTGGTAGTTCATAATTTATATTTTAAAGTCAGTTGGTATATTACTAGTCAACATATATAGCACTTATACCTCACGCTATTTTTGTTTGTCAACTTCAAATATAATGCAACGCAGTATTATTTGATTACGGAAAACCGTAACAAACTGCATTTTAATCAGGGAGAATACCAAATATAAAGTTTTTTGTTAAATAGAACCGCTGTCTATTTCATTTTTAGAAGGCTCCAAAAAAACAAAGCCGTTCAAAGCGGCTTATATTAGTTCGGTTTTCAAAATTTATGGGGTTGTGCAATTAATACATATTCTATGCTTTCGGGATCAATATTTTTCTAAATCACTTTGTCGAAAATAATTCAACTAAATTTGACTCTCCGTTTTCGTTAAATTTTATCTCCAAGAAAATCATTTCCTCTGGGTCAATGTCCGTTCCGTATTTTTCTTGAACTGGAAAATACTTTATGTTTTCAGATTCTCTATTGTTTAATCTGGAAGGGCTATCTATAAGTTCAATTATTTCAGACTCGCTTTTATTTAGAAGAATTCCACTTTCAATCAAGTCGGCTACCATATTTGCTCTCATATCTAGCACAATATTTTCTCCGCCCGCATTTTTTCATTTTTCGCTATCAAACTTCAAATCCTTCCTGCAGGAAAAGAATGCAAAAAGTATTAAAATGCTTATCCCCACTCCAAAATTCACTTGTAATTTTACCATTTTACTTTTTCATAATCAAAATGGTCGTCATCAATTTCCAAATCTCCTACATTACAATTTATTCGCTGCGCTTCTTTTTTCAGGAAGTTCTAATATTCCTTATACTCTTCCGTAAAGAAAATTCCGCGTTTCAATAATTCAGGAAGCTTTTGCCCACTTTGAAAAACCATAACCCTGCCGCAGCCGTTTCTTTTCAGTAGCAGAAGGTATAACTGCAGTAGTGTACAAGTGCCCGAGGACTATGCCGCCTTCTGGTACCATCCCGACCTCCCGATAGCTATCGGGATGGGCAGCTCAAGTTATATCACTAACTTAGCTGGAGAAATCAACGAACATACCTGTCCTGAGCTTGGTCGAAGGGTGGAATACCTGCCTTTTGGCAAAATCGAGGAACGAGATTCAACGAGTCCAATTAAAAATATAAAAGTGGAGTTAAACGCTAGTCGAGGAGCATTTGAACAGTAACAACTCGCCATACAAGTTCAACGCCAAGGAGCTTGATGCGGAGACAGGCAATTACTATTACGGGGCGCGGTATTATGACCCTAAGTTTAGTATTTGTTTGAGTGTTGACCCGTTGGCGGATGCACCTGCAAACATAGGAACAAGTCCATATGCTTACGTTTGGAATAATCCTTTGAAGTTTATTGACCCAGATGGAAGGCACGGACAAACTACGATTGTGGGAGACAACGGGAACGGAACTTATACTGTAAAAGACTGGGTTGATGATGGTAGTACAGATGTTGTTTTAGAAGATGGTACAAAGGTAGGAGAGTCATTAACTACACATTCTTTTGTAAATGAAAAGAATGACCCAGTAGTTGGTGCTGTTATAGATACACGCTCAAATGAAGGGCAAAATTTTATCGACAATGAAATAATAGCAGACGACCCTAATGTCTTTCATTACAGAGACAATGCAACACTAAATGAACACTACGATTTTAAGTCAAGAGGTTTGGATGAAGAGGCTAGCGTACAAGAAGCTTTAATATACAGAACTAGAGGAAGTATGACATCTGACAGGAAAATGGCTTCGGCAAGAGACTTTGGAAATATGGCGGCAGGTATTGTGGCTGCGAGAGCAGGTGTACCTCATTGGATTGCGAAAATGAAATTTAATGAACTTCAGGGAGGACAAGAACCGCCAGTAAGTGCAAAAGCTCAACAAATAGGACTTAATATGGGCGATAAGCTGTTTTGGCAAGATTATAGAAAAAGAGAATATAAAAAGGCTACTAATCCCTGGCCTACAGGACCTAAAGAATAGAAAAAATGACAATTAA
The DNA here is from genome assembly GCF_900106795.1 of Aequorivita viscosa. Lineage (GTDB taxonomy): Bacteria > Bacteroidota > Bacteroidia > Flavobacteriales > Flavobacteriaceae > Aequorivita > Aequorivita viscosa. The sequence continues at coordinate 23,566 of NZ_FNNS01000024.1, forward strand.
AGAAAAATATTTTAGTTTGGTTTTGTTTACTGTAATACTTGTCTCTTGTGGTCAGGAAAAAAGACAGGAAGAATGGCATCATATCGAAATTTCACCATTAGATGGCTCTCAAGTTGTTACCGTAATAACAAAAGGGGAAAAGCGATATATTATGAATGGAAAACACAAAGATATTTCTGATGATAATTATCTTTTATTGGATTTGTCTAAAGTAGACCGATTGGGTGATGGCTTTTCAGTTTGTTGGGGTGAAAATGGTTATAAATGGAAAATTGCAAGTGCGTATGCAAGAGTTGTTGAAAATAAGTTAGACCCTACGAAATATTTATATTCCCAACCTTTAGGAGATTATGGACAACCAACTTCGGAAGGGTATACGGGAAAGAGTTGTGGCGGAATATTGATTAGAGAAAAAAGAGGGCCCAATGGAGACTTAAAAGTTAAGTATATCGTTGATTAACTAAATAAGAAGCCCCCGCTGGCGCGGGCGTCCCGCCCGTGTTCCTCAATGAACTTCCTCCCGGACAATCCTTGGCATAATAAAGTCACTGCCCAAGAAAAATAATGACATAAATTTTAATAATGGGAAGCTCAAGTTATATTACTAACTTAGCTGGAGAAATCAACGAACATACCTGTCCTGAGCTTGGTCGAAGGGTGGAGTATTTGCCATTTGGCGAAATCGAGGAACGAGATTCAACGAGTCCAATTAAAAATATAAAAGTGGAGTTAAACGCTAGTCGAGGAGCATTTGAACAGTAACAATTCTCCTTATAAGTTCAATGCCAAAGAGTTTGATGCGGAGACAGGCAATTACTATTACGGGGCGCGGTATTATGACCCTAAGTTTAGTATTTGGTTGAGTGTAGACCCGCTGGCGGAGGAGTATCCGAGCTGGACGCCGTACCATTACGCTCATAACAATCCATTAAGGTATATAGATCCTACAGGGATGTCAGCGGATGATGTTATAATAAAAGGGAAATTGGCAGATAAAGCAACTGAACAATTAAATGCCTCAACAAGTCTAGAAATTACTAGAGACAAAAAAACAGGAAAACTCTCGGCCACTGGGGAAGCAGAGACAAAATCCGACCAATTATTGCTTGAGGCCATTAAGGATGAAAAAAGAACAGTGAAAATAAAAGCTACAGAAAGAAACAAAGAAGGTGGAAGCTTTATTTTTGGAGATGTATTTAATGGAAGTAGACAAAAGAAAAACGGAGATGTTATAGCGAAACAAACACTTAATCCGAACCAAGCAAAAATAATAGAGGAGTTTGCAGAAATGCCCGAAGGAAGTATTGCAAAACATTCTGTATTAGAGGCTTATTTGGGCGCAAAGAACGACCCCGGGGCTTATCCGCAACAAAAAGATGCGTACCTGAGGGCTCACAACGAAACTAATGTTATTTATCCTGCTGGTGGCTATCGTAAAATTGCAGAGAAAAAGTCCATTAGAAGAGAAATAATTAGACTGCCGTTTTCAGGAGTGAGGGTATTATTGGTAAAACCAGGGGGACAAAGAACACTTTTTGACTAATTTTATAGAAGGTTGATTATTATGAACTTTAAAGGCTTGGTTTTTGGATTTTTATTTTTTTTGATCATATCGAATGGTCAAGTTTATTCACAACAATGTCATTCTTACAGAGTGATAAATATTGACTCAACTGAAAATTATTATTTGATTTCCGTTGAAAGAAACCACAGAAAATTTTTAATTGTTTCATTAAAGAAGCCAATGAAGCCACAGCGTAAGATTCTTCTTTCTGAAAGCTACTGTTTTCAATTGTTAAAACACAAATGGATGCAGGAGCTTCCTGTTAATGTTAGTGATATCCCAACATCTTTGATTATCGAAGGTAAGACTATATGGAGTACAGAAGATGATTATAGCGTTTATAGTACTAAAAATTTGAAAGGTCTGAACTATGTCAAAAGAGGCAGCTGCCCAAATTAGGGACAAAAGGTTAAAAAAAGATCCATAATGGAGTATTTGGTTGAGTGTTGACCCGTTGGCAGATATTCCTAAACAGATTGGTTATTCGCCATATTCTGCATTTGCCAACAATCCGATAATGTATGTAGACCCTGATGGTAGGTGTTTTCAGAAAGTAGGCGAAGAGTACGTTCCTTGTGACCAAGCTGATGTAGGCTCGACTACAACAGGAGCTTTTGGTCACGATTGGACGATGTCAGAAAGTAATGGTTGGCAGCTAACCAATGGAGCAGACCCAAGTACTGTTGATGCTAATTATACTGAGCAAACGCCTGATGGAAGTGCAGCATATTATGAAAATAGGTATGCCGAACATATTGATAAATATAATACCCGACCGCCAGATTATTATTTGGGATATGGACATAAATACAATGTTAGATTTAATAACGAAACAAAAGGGAATTTATCAGAGGCGGGGAAAAAATGGTTAGACCAAACATCTGTTGAACTTCAAGTTTTAATGGAGACTGGGTTGCGAGATAATCCGAGTATTGAACTTGATAACGGAACTTTTCAAAAGTTTGCATTTGAATCTCACATTCCAGCATATACAAAAGGTAGTTTGCTATATAACCTTACTGATGGAGACAAAATGAATATTGGGCTTACACCAGATTTTAAAGACTTATTTAGTCCGCTTGGGGTTAAACAAGCATTAAAAATTGTGGATATGATGGGCAAATATAATGGAGCTCGAAAATACAATGAAGCAAGAAAGGCAAGACCATTTGAGTGGTAATAAAACGTATGTGTAAATGATAAAAGGAATAATGTTTTTACTGTATGTATTCATTTTCGTTGCAAACTACTCTTGCTCAACAAGTAAAGAGGTGAATTGTGAGACCAGTTCTATTGACCCTGTATTCGAGCATTATAAATCAATTATTGATAATGGTCAAAGTAGTTTTATTTTAGGTACTGTTGGCGATTCCCAAGATTATAGAACAAAAGAGACTATAATTTATAAGCGTGTAGTTGATAGTGATTTTGAATTGTTGAGCACAAGAATAAAAGGGGAAAATCGAGTAGCCACAATTTCGGGTAATCATATCTATATTGTCAATGAGGTATTTACCAAAAAATTATCATTTTCAAGCTCTAAATCTATTCTATACAAGTTGAATATCGACACTAACGAATTGGAGAAAGTTTTTGATATGGGAAATTTACTTGTTAAAGATTTGATTTTCGAGAATGATTCAGTCGGTTATGCATTGGGGAGATTTTCAAAATATGCTCGTGATGGAGGATTTTTAAAAACTCAAGATGGTGGCTTGAGTTGGGATACCTTGAAATTGGGCAAGCCCATAGCAAAGGTTGAATCAGTAAATAACAACCTTTATTTTCTTTCCTACAAGCGAAATGACAAAATGGATTGGATTTATTCAATTGACAATAGAAGCAATAAGATAGATTCCTTACAATTGGATTTGAATATTACAGATTTTGCAGTTGGCGAAAAAAGAGATTTTTGGCTATTGGGAAAAGATGGCGATAAGACAGTATTGCAACACTATAAAGACGGAAAGACAAGTGAAATAAAAGCCTTTTCAGATGATGCCAAATTCTCACCCGACCAGTTGTATAAATATAATGATGTTATTGTAGTTCTTGCATCCCGAATTGATAAAAATATGCTTGGAGGTTTTGGCGGCACAAAACCTGTAATGTACCTATCAAAAGATAATGGCTTGACTTGGATTAACCACCCACTTAATGAAGCGTTATATTTAAAACCAGCATCTTTCTACAAAGACGAACGGATGACGGCATATATTGGTCAGGGAAAAGTACTTACGTGTAGTTTAAAAAAATAGAAATCCAACACCCTGTAAGCTGGTAAGGCTTTTTTATTACACATTCAATCCTTTTAGCTTCACATTATTAATCATTGCATCAATGGTGTAGAGAATACAGTTTTTGTCATTCTCTGGAAATTTAGCAATATCATTCAAGCGTCTGAGCATTGTAGGGTCTTTTAACAGCTCTCTTTCTTCTGTCTCGCCAAGTAGATAACCTACGGTAGTTTCCAATACATTGGCTAATCGCTTAACCACATCAATAGTCGGCTTTACTTCATCACGTTCATATTTACCAATAATAGAATGGTAGGTATCAATTTGCTTCCCCCGCTCCCGCACGATTGCATCGTGTGGTCTCCTCATAATTAATGGTTGGAACTATACCCCGTTACAGCACCAAGGAAGCCGGAAAGGCCGATAGGTTGGAGTCCATATTGTACCCCAGCCCCTTGTTGAGTGCCAAAACGCTCCCCATACCGGAGAATATGGAGAATAAAAAAGACCCAAAACTAATTTCGTATACCAAACACTATTATGCTTCGACTCCGCTCAGCACAGGCATTGGCACCGAACGTATCGCAAGCGTCATAGGCTCCAAACGTGGTCTTGGTGCTCATTGTCCGCTTGATGAACCCTCCGTTTCCTTGGAGGCCATGGAAATTAAAGTAGATGCTGCCGGCATAGCGGTGCAGGAAGCTTTTGCCCACTTTCAAAAAACCATAACCCTGCCGCAGCCGTTTCTTTTCAGCAGTGGAAGGTATAACTGCAGTAGTGTGCAAGTGCCAGAGGACTATGCCGTCTTCTGGTACCACCCCGACCTCCCGATAGCTATCGGGTTGGGCAGTTCAAGTTATATCACTAACTTAGCGGGAGAGATTACGCAGCATATGGAATATTTGCCGTTTGGCGAAATCGAGGAACGAGATTCAACGAGTCCAATTAAAAATATAAAAGTGGAGTTAAACGCTTGTTGAGGAGCATTTGAACTCCAACAACTCGCCATATAAGTTTAATGCCAAAGAATATGATGCGGAGACGGGCAACTATTATTATGGCGCTAGGTATTATGACCCTAAGTGGAGCATAATGCTGTCGGTAGACCAGATGTACGATAAATATCCCTCGTTCAGTCCTTATGCTTATACTTTGCAGAACCCCGTTAAATATGTTGACCCTACGGGGATGACGGCTGAAAGCCCTGTAATGATTATGGGTTGGATAAAAAAGGGAATATAACATTGGTTAAAAAGACTGATGATGATTTTGATAGGATTGTAAAGACGGACAGTGATGGAAATGCAAAAATAAAAGGGGAAGGATTTTTAGGGTTTTTAGTTCCTAAATCTGAAAGAGGAAAAGAAAAAGTTGCCGTTGATAAAATCAGCAAAGGGATACTCAAAGACGGATTGAACTTGAAAGAGAATAACGGCAGCTTTGATGTTAACGGAGAGGGGCAACCTACTTTAAAGGAGTTTGATACTTTCATATCAGAGTTTTCTGATTATATAGGTAAAGAAATCGCAGGGGTGCGATTAGGAAGAGATAAAAACAGTAATGATGTTGATAGGGTGCTTACTTATAAATATGAAAAAGTACCAGGACGGAATCTCAAACGCCTAGAAGTTGGTTTACCCGAGGTGAGTTAAAATCTCATTTTCATACACATCCTTACAATGATCATACTCCTTCTGAACGTGATAAAAGAGCCAAAGGAGCATATCCAAGTTTACCATTTTTTATAATAGCAGGAGGAAATGAAGAAAAGTATTAGAAATATTATTATAGGGACGTTGTTTGTTTTTTCTTTTAATTGCACCAGTTATAAAAGTGCTATGTATAAAGGAGAAAAAGGGATAGAGTATGCGCGAGTGAACGCTATCACAGATTTTGTAAATACATATAAAACCCCCCGATATTACTTAAAGAAAAGAGAAGGTAAACCTTTTGAAGTTTTTGTTTTGATTAGAGAAAAACATTTAAACAAAAGCACCTTTGTATTGTCAATTCTACCTGAATATGGAGATATATCATTACGTGTGGAAGATAGTTTAGGCAAAGTTCCAAGAAGTTATTTCCCAAACAGATATACAATAGAAAATGAAAATTTATTTCTTTGGAATGATAGTATTACCCCTTTACAAAAGGATGTTTTAAATGTGATGGATAAATATGGTGTTTTAGATTCAGTGGATGTAAAAAGAGAATTAGGTTTATTACCAAATGATTTTGAGGATACAAGGGTAATAACTTTCGATGACCGCTTGAAAAGTGTCAATTATTTCATTTGTAAAAAAAATATAGAAAAATACAAGAAAAAGATTACCAATAAAGCTTTTGGATATTACGACCCTCCGAAACTGAAATGTAATACTCATTAAAATTTCGAATCGTCTCAATGCCAAAGAGTTTGATGCGGAGATGGGCAACTATTATTATGGCGCTAGGTATTATGACCCTAAGTTTAGTATTTGGTTGAGCGTTGACCCGTTGGCGGAGAAGTATCCAGGAATTTCTCCCTTTGCTTGTACATTGCAAAATCCAGTACGATTTGTGGATCCTACGGGGATGTTTGTGGAGGATAATATTATACTTAATGGTAAAAATGGATCATCCTTAACTATTTTAGCGCCTGGATCCGATGTGAAATTTAATGTTGATATCGACTTTGGAGGAAATGAAACTAAAGATTTGGGCATTTGTAATCTTAGCGATATAGCAATAGGTGTGCAAAAGGCTGGTTCGGCTTCGGGTGGACTTGGATATGGAGGTACAGCAAGTATTACAAAGAGTAACGTAATGTTTTTTGACGAAGAATATGGCGGTTATTGGAATGAATTCATCGGTGTTGAAGGTAGTGCTGATTTGGGAATGAACGCCACAATATCATTAAGTTCGGAAGCAAGTTTACTTATTGGTATTAGAAATGAAGACGGCACTTTCGGCCCTGAAGGTTTTCAGGGTAGATACGGATTTGGATCTGCAACCGTAGGTGGGGATTTCTTATTGGGAGCTGATGCATTTGTACAATATTCGAGAGGAGATGACTGGTCTGTATTTGAATTTGGCGTAGCAGGCAGTATTGATATGGTTCCAGGTCCAAGTGCTTTTGGAAGTGGAGGTTTTGGAACTACTAGAGTGATGAACCAAGTTAAACCTACCCGGGAGAGATCTTGGACTGATATAATCACCAATCAAATATTCAAAAACCCTTTCAATCCTTTTATAAATGGAAATTAATAAAAAAATTATAGGTGCTTTCTCTTTTTTGGCAATGGTATTTTTCTTGTTTATTTTCATAGCTAAAAATTGCGAGGCAAACAATAATCAAATTGAAGACTCGTATTTTAATGAGTTCTCATTGCGTACAAAAGGAAAAATTTGCAATGTTGTGAAAGGTGAGGGTACTTTTAAATATTTTATAACTGTTAAAATCGAGTCAACAAATATGACAGAATATTTCATTAAAAGTCCTTTGGGAGTCTATTTTGCTGTTCAATCAGAAGAGCACCTTGTTTTTATTGACAGCTTTAAAGGCTATGAGATTGGTCAAGAAGTTTGTATTGGATGCAATAATAATATCATTGAAGTTAAAACTGATGATGGTAGGACTATATTGGTGAAATCTCCAAGACAGGCAAAACTCTACAATGTTTCACAGCCAAATAAAGAAATAATTGAAATACTAAACAGAGGATGTGATTAATTTTGTAAATATGATTTTGGATTTCCCTCCCTGGCGCGCGAATCCCGTGATGGCGAAGTGAACCAACATATGGAGTACCTTTCTTTTGGAGAAATCAAGGCACGAGATTCAACCCCGTTGGCAGAACGTCATCCAGAAGCAAGCCCTTACGCTTATGTTCTAAATAATCCTATCTATTATATTGACCCTGATGGAAGAACTGAATACCCATCTTATGCAGCTTATAAGAAAGTCTTAGGGAGTAGTGCTTTATTAAGACAAGATATGTGGAAACAAGGTCATTGGTTGTATTCCGATAGAATGTATCATCCTAGTTCTTGGTCAGGAGCTGTTACAAGAAGGAGTTCTGTTTTTAATAATGCGGCTGCATTAAATACTGCAAACGGTAGGTCAGGCGATTATACCCCGCTCCCGCACGATTGCATCGTGTGGTCTCCTCATAATTAATGGTTGGAACTATACCCCGTTACAGCACCAAGGAATCCGGAAAGGCCGATAGGCTGGAGTCCATATTGTACCCCAGCCCCTAGTTGAGTGCCAAAACGCTCCCTGTTCCTGAAATGTTGCGCGATGTCAAGGATCCTAAACTAATTTCGTATACCAAACACTATTATGCTTCGACTCCGCTCAGCACAGGCATTGGCACCGAACGTATCGCAAGCGTCATAGGTTCCAAGCGTGGTCTTGGTGCCTATTGTTTCTCTGATAACCCCTCGGTCTCCTTAGAGGCCATGGAAATTAAAGTAGATGCTGCCGGCACAGCGGTGCAGGAAGCTTTTGCCCACTTTGAAAAAACCATAACCCTGCCGCGGCCGTTTCTTTTCAGTAGCGGAAGGTATAACTGTAGTGGTGTACACGTACCCGAGGACTATACCGCCTTCTGGTACCATCCCGACCTCCCGATAGCTATCGGGATGGGCAGCTCAAGTTATATTACTAACTTAGCTGGTGAGATTACCCAGCACATGGAATATTTGCCTTTTGGAGAGACCTTAGTGGAAGAACACCTGAACAGCAACAACTCGCCATACAAGTTCAACGCCAAGGAGCTGGATGCGGAGACAGGCAATTACTATTACGAGGCGCGGTATTACGACCCTAAGTGAAGTATCTGGTTAAGTGTTGACCCGTTAGGGGAGCAAACTATGGAAGCCTATACCTATGTAAGTAACACCCCTCTGAGATACATAGATCCTACAGGAAAGAGTAAAGTTGATTGGTATTTAAATTTAGAAAATGGTAATTATGAATGGCACGACGGGTCTGCGGAAAAAGCAGGATACTGGAATTTAGGAAAAGCTACTGATGTTGCAGTTGGTAAAGGATATTCTTTACAGGACAATGGTGTTTTTACCGATAATAATACAGGACAAACTTATGGTAAGGGAGATGAATTAGCCGTTGGTGAGACTGGTTTTTTTATCCAATCTAATGGGTCATTTTTTGAAGAAGCACAAACTTGGGTTAAACATAATAAAATGGAACTATTGACCTTTGCAAATGATTTACAAACTGCTGGAGATGGTATTGCCATAGTCGGTTACGGTGCTGCTATTGTTGGAGCTGGTGTTGGCGGTGTTGGTGCTACCCCGGGTGCTGCAATTGCTGGTATTGGAGAAGGTGTTAGTACATTTGGTTCAGCTTTGGAGTTTGGAATTAATTTAATGACTGGAGATCATAAATCTGCGGGGAAAAACTTAGGGTTTTATTTAGGGGGAGAGGCTATAGATATGACTTTTGATAGAATACTCCCTGGCCCAACTCCCGATATTTCAAAAGATGCTTACCAAATTTTAGAAACAAATTTTACCACAGTAAAACCAATACTTATAGAACGAGGATATGATAATTCTCAAAAATAAACTATGATTACATTATTAATTAGCATCGTATCACTTATTGCTTTAGTTCTGCAAGTTTTACATTTGATAAATTGGATTAAAAGAAAAAAAAACAATAATAAGGGTAAATTACTTGCCTCTAATTTTCAATCTATAATTAGAATTATAGGTGTGCTATTGATGATTTTTATTATTTTCTTATATTCAACATTCAAGTATCTAAATGCTTAAGCTTAAAATGAGTATAAATTAAATATGAATGAATATTTTAAAATCTTCGTACCTTTATTAGGAGTTGTTTTTGGATTAATAATAAAATACTCAAAATTAAACCAAAATAAAGAAATTAAAAGGTATTGGTGGGTTTTTGTTATTTTAGGTTTCTTAGGATTTATATTTAGAATATCAAATTACATATTATTCGATTAGGATTAAAATTTAATGATATCCTCTCTTTAACCCCGATCCACTTCCGCCGCCGTTTCTTTTCAGTAGCGGAAGGTATAACTGTAGTGGTGTACACGTACCCGAGGACTATGCCGCCTTCTGGTACCACCCAGACCTCCCGATAGCTATCGGGATGGGCAGCTCAAGTTATATCACTAACTTAGCGGGTGAGATTACCCAGCACATGAAGTATTTGCCTTTTGGAGAGACCTTAGTGGAAGAACACCTGAACAGCAACAACTCGCCATACAAATTCAACGCCAAGGAGCTGGATGCAGAGACGGGGAATTATTATTATGGCGCGCGGTATTATGACCCTAAGTGGAGTATCTGGTTGAGCATAGACCCTTTAGCAGAACAAATGCTAGAGTGGAGTTCTTATAATTATGCATTCAGCAATCCCAATCAAATTCCCAATCCCAAATGAACCATCCCCAATTCCCCCCGTCCCCAAAGTCCCCACCGTCCCCCCATTTAGTAAAGTGTATAATCCCCCAAATCCCAAATCAACCAATCCCAAATTTACCAATCCCAAATTAACCAATCCCCAATCATCCCCCACAGATCAACAAAACTCCCCCTCCAGAAAGTAACATAAAACAAAAAGTTTTAAGCTTTCTCACACAAGCGAACTGGTACTATGAAACCAAAATTACTGGCATAAATAGAATCGAATTTACCAGGTATCAAAAATTAACACACATTTTTGATAACAAGTAAAACTTAAATCATCTTGAATGTGGTTTAAATGATAGTGGAGTACTATAATCCAATCCGTCTAAGGATTGTATTTTTCATATAGTTTTCTTAATGTAAACTGACCATTAATTGCAAACTCGTTGCACAAAAAGTTCGCTCGATTTATCAAATCAGGTAGATTAGACTTATATAAAGTCTCCACAAAGTCAGTTATTTCATCCTCTAGTGTAGAGGCATAGCGAACATCTTTTAATATTAACACCTCAAATATTTGACTCGCTTGGTTAAGGCTTTTATCCTTGTTTCCCTTGTCTTTTAATCTGTTTAAGGTTTCTATTATTATTTCAATGTTTATGCCTCGGGTTATGTATTGGCTACTACGAATAAGAAGGTCTGTCGTAACTTCGTCGAGAATTGTAATGTATTTAGAAAGATTTAAAAGAACACCAAAATCCTTAGAACTTTTTTCTCTAGAAGGGCTCTCTTTATTTTTATTATTCTCGAGAATATTTAGAATATAAGCCCAAAGTCTTTTGGTTTTGGATATAAACTTCTCTTTTTCTTTTACATCAAGATCTAAGTAGTACTTTTCGAAACTAAATGAAAGAGAGTGGACTAATCCTCTTATCGATTCTAAGCCTTTCTTTTCCAAAGATCTAACCAAAAGGCTTCCATCCTCTAAATTTTCATAGTTAAATAAGTAGAAAATAAGCAAATGAGTTTCAAAAGGGGAATTTCCCATTGTCGAATCAACAATCTTCCAATTATTTATAATCGCCTCTTCATAAATAGGTTTTAGGATATTATATTCAAACCTTGAGCTATTAGGATTTATAATATGTCCTCCAAAATAGGACATTCTTGTTTGCACATTCATTGACGGAATAACGCTTAAGAGTTGTTTTGACCATTCCTTATCCAAATAGAAGAAATTCCCAAGATGCCAACCAAATATCACAAAAAACTCTTGGACCTCTCTCTTTACAAATGAGTCATATATTTTCTTTTCTTCATTTGACCATTTGTTTGGTGTATTTGTATTATGAGTGACCTTAGCATTTTTAAACGAATAGTTTAACAATGAACTAATTATTACTCCAGTGGTCGAATTAACCACTTGATTCGCGGAACCAAGCTTATTCTGCTGTTTCTTAGGAAGTTCATTCGTGACATATTGATTGCAAAATCTCACCAGAATTTTAAAAATTTCAGAAAGTGAATCCCCCGAAAGGGGAGTGGTATCGTTTCTCAAACCTTCATCAAGTAAACGGCACATGCTTATTATTAGATGGGTTGGATCATACGGAAAAGAGACATTTTTTAATGATAAGTTATCAGTGCCAAAATTTGGTTGCGAAGTATATTTTTTAATAAATAAAATAATGTTATCCCAATGGATTTCTTGTTTCTCCCTATTTAAATCAATGAGAGCATAGAATATTATGGAAATATACCTATAGGGCACTTCCAAAAATTTTATGGTGTTATCCATAAATATTGAAGGTTTATTTTTGATAGCTTTTTCAAAACTTCCCTCCAGGCCATCAACGCTTGCGCTTCTGAAAGCCCTCTCCGGATCAAAAAACTTAAGATAATTGATAAGGGGTTCAATGGACATTTCTTCGATTTCCTTTTTAGTCAGCGGTGAGATGCTTCCCCAAGTTACATATTCATTTCGTTTTGGGTGAAAGTCCTCTTTAGTCTGTGATTGTTCCGTAGCCAACCTTTTATAGTCTGTCTTTATAAACTCATTTTCAGAAAGTGCAGAATACCATTTTAACCTAAAGTCATCGTAGTACTTTCCCCCATTGTTAAAAAAACTATTCTCTTGGGATCCAGCATCAATAACTTCCTTAATGATGGAAATATCTTCTTTCTCTAATCGTTCTGCTATTTCTTCCAGAAAAAAGTATAAATCATCACTAACCAAATAGGTGGAAAATAATTTGTTTTCATCTTGGTTGGACAGATAATCGAAGAAAATGGCTTTAGTTGAGAACCAAGTTTTAGATATAACATAAAGAGTGATAGATATTATTTGATGATTATTCTTATATCTTTCGCTTAGGAGGGTTTTAAGAATATCGATTAACCGTTCGGGAGAGGCTTTAGCCATCTCGATTAATGTGTTTTTTAGAATTATAGAGAAATTAGTTTTTATCGAATAAGCGTAATCATTAAAATTCGTAGCTCCAAATACACTTGTGGCAGAATAGTCTGGAGATGCTTTTAGGTATTTCTCCAAATTATCTGCTATGTAAAGTATGGTATCATTTGAACAATGAGCCGCAATAGCCTGAGATAATATAGGATTGTCACAGGCTTCCTTTAGTCTATACGCTCTAACTAAAGAAAAATACTTCCCGCTCTCATAACTGCTCTTATCTCTAAAGTGCTCCTCCTTTGTAAGAGAAAATATTATTCTCGTCAATTTGTCTAAAAAGCCTTGGATGTTTGGAACAATGGGTTCTTGAAGAAATGAATAATAAAATTGGAAAATTTGATTGCTTTCTAATATGTTCTCATATTTGGTTTGGAGACAATGAGGAATTAAACTCATAATCCTATCGGAAATATATTCTTTAGGAATGTTCGTTAGAATTAATAGTAGAGTATACCTTATTCTGTAATTATGCACGTAATCTACAGTTATCGAATAAGTTAAAATTTCATCCACTAAATTAACCAACACCTTACCAAATTCTTTAGGTAGCGTTCCCTTATTAACCTCAATTGATAGATATTCTAAATATTCGGTTTGATTCCAATACTGATCTTCTCTTATAGTTATTGGTGAAAAGAATCCATTTTTATATAGTGGCTCAAACCAACTGGCCTTTTTTAATTGTGTATAAAAATGCCTTTCCTTTTGTAAATCATTTAAAAGATTCGGCAAAGTCAATAGTATTTGCTTGCTGGGCACTTCATATTGAACAAGCCGTTCAATCCTCTTGAGTTGATTAATAAAACTTCCAATAAGCTTCGAAAGGATATCTTCATAATCATTCCATAATGAAAGAAACTCTGTGAGTTTTCTAGGCTCTCCATATGCTCCCTTTTTATGAGCATATTTTGGAAACTTCTTGGCGACTCCGAAGTATTCTTTTGCAAATAAGTCATCATCTGGGAGGTCTAGCGCTGTCAGAATAGACACCAAATGATTTTTATCTTTGTGTTTAGTAACCTCTCGTTTTTCTTGTTGGGCTTCCTCAGGAGCTAATACATCTCTAAGGCCTGCATCAATTTCTCGAGCAATATGCGCGATTAAATAAGACTTGGATACAATTTCATCTGTTTGTTTTATAAGAATAGCGTCTGCATATAGACTGGATACTTCTTTGCCGATGCTTTTAAGACCTTCATATATAGCTTTCTGCTTTCCTTGCATTTTCATTTTTCCAACTTTGTTTAGTTGTAATACCTTATCCCTACTAACAATAGTCACCTGAGGTAGAGCCTGTTTACAAGCGAAGGCAAATCGGGTTTCAATGACCTTTTTCTTCATTTACAATATGTCTTTCAATGCCGACAAACAAATATCTCAAAACAATTCTTCTTTTGGACTACGCTCTTAATTTTATTATTGAGGTGACCATTCATAGTCAATAAGTTGCCCTAAGTTATCGGTTATTCTATTATTATGACTTAACCTTACATATTTTCCAGGGCTTCCTTTTAAAACTTCAACATCTTCGCAAATAATCCCCTTTGATTGTTTGTAATTCCATACCAAAGTTGTAGCAGCATCGCTTAACGTTTCCAACAATCTGATTACCTCCTTTTTTGTCTTCTTACTTACTCTTGATATAGAACTTTCTCCAACGGTATGAAATGCATAATTTGTTAGTACATGATCTTTATTTTTCCATATTCAAGAAATTCTAAATTTTGTCATAATTCAGATTATTTGTTTTGTTATTTATCAATACCTCTAACAAGCTAATAAATAACACTCGTCCATAATATGTGAAACAAATAGAAGTTGGATTAAAATATTTTTCCAAAAGCAGATTAATCATAAGCCCACCCATCGCAGATAACCGAATGGGCAGGCTTATTAATTGGGGAGAATATCAAATATAACGATCCTTACGAAATAAAGCGAAGTTAACTTGTATATATAAAGGAAATATTTTATTAAAATGTATTGCGTAAACGTTATATGTTTCATAAATGTTATATCTTTGCGATCTAAATGAATGATATATGAAGTATGGATAGTAAATCTTTGATAAAGATGCTTAAAAAAGATGGTTGGGAACTAGATAGAATTAAAGGGTCTCACCATGTATTTATTCATCTAACAAAAAATGGAATAGTTGTTGTTCCTCATCCTAAAAAGGATATACCGGTTGGAACAACTAGTTCGATTTTAAAACAAGCGGGGCTGAAGTAAAGTAAGCCCTACTTGTATCAAAGATTTTAAAATTATCTATAATTTCAGATTTTCCAAAGGAAAAAATAAAAAGGTGTGTTCTTAGTCACACTAACAATGTACAAACACGTTGGCAGTAATTAAAAAGAGAGAAAAGATGGGAATCAAAGTCAAAGTAGAGAAATCTGCTGACGGAGTATATTGGGGCACCACTCAAAATATTCCGGGAGTAGTAACTGCGGATGGAAAAGATTTAAACGCATTAAAAGAAAATTTAAAAGAAGCTTTAGAATTATATCTTGAAACAGCTCAAGATATTGATGATAAAAAAATCTTGCAATTATTATCAGAAGGGATTAGTTTTGAATATCACTTGGAATTGTCAGAGTTATTTAACAAACTAAAAGTGATTAATAAATCTGCCTTTGCTAATAGAATAGGGATAAGTCCAAGTCTTTTGAGACAATATTCTGTAAATAAAGATATTTATATATCGGAAGAAAGAGCTAAAAAAATTGAAAGAGAGTTACATTCATTAGGTCAAGAACTTCAGTCTATTAGGCTGTAACACTTCTATATCATTCATTTTAAAAGAAGGTTGTCTTAAATAGATAACCTTTTTTTATGTTATGTTGTGTTTTTTGAATAAGTAATGTAAGTTTGGATATGGCACAGAGTTTAAGAAAATTCTTTCTACGTTTTAATTACACTGAGGAAAAAGGATTCATTTGCAATATACCTGCTTTTAAAGAAAACGTGCATTTGTCAATTGCCTATAGCAATAAGAGAAAGGAATTCAATATCCATTTTACCGATGACAATATTAAGGAAGTAGGCTCAATACGAAGAAAATTTATATTGGTAATGTCATCCTTTAGATTTTTTCTTTTCATAAATAGATTTGAAAAGCTTTATAATTTCCATCATTTAAAAATGATTAGGGACTCAGAAGTAAATCTCGGTAAATTAAAAAAGCATGGTTTTATGTTTTTTCATGTACCAGATTCTATTGTAGAAAGTAAACTACTCCACCTGAAAGGACGAGGTAAAAGAATAAAGATTAGAGAAAATGTCGATTTAAATGCTATGGCAGATGGTTTTCTGCCCATTACGGAAATTCATTCCTGTACAGACTCTTTTTTCCAAGCCTATAAATGGAAAGGAGAACATTTGTCTTTTCAAGGAATTATTTTTAAAACAAATAGTTCAAGAAAACTGTATTTCGTGCCTAAAAAAAAATACAACAGATTTTTGAAACATAGTGCTATTGTGGTTTACAATTATCTTAATAAATATCCAACCCCCGAGACTTTAGAATTCAGAAAAATAGCATTCGAAAATTTAAAGCATCCCTATTTAAATAAGTAAATGAACAATTATATTTTAGAAAATTATTTTAAACAGGAAATCATAAAGAAGCAGCTAAAATAGGCTTCGAAATTGCCACTTCAAAATCGTTTAATAAAACCCTACTTGATTTTTAACAGTTCGTATGAGATCCGCACTATTCTCCCAACAAATCATCATCTAAAATCTCCCAATACCCTCCCCATCAAAAAGTTAACTTAAACTTCCCAACTACCTCCCCTCCGGGGAGGTCAAAACTGCCTTTTCCGGCAGTTTTGGGTGGGGACAGCTCTAGCCGTACCACAGTTTGAACCAAAATTGTCTGGCTCTATGAAACCGAAATCACTGGCACAAATAGAATCGAATTAGCGAATAAGTGGGTCAGCTTGATCCGGAATAGCCACTATTAATATGGCAAGGTGTTTTGCGGTGAGAAAGGGAACGCGATGCAATCGCGCCCCAGCGGGGGGGCACATATAAAAAAACTGAAACCCACCAATTACGGAAAACCATAAGAGTGGGCTTTTAAATTGGGGAGAATACCAAATTGAATAATTTTACTTATTTAAAAAATCTATGAAGCATACTACTAATGCTACTTTAATTGACAGACGAGGATACGGGCGAGCCTTCAGCAAGATCGGGATCTATTTTATAAGCTTTATAAAATATCTGATTTTTTTCTCCAACGTTCTATGCCTTGATATTCAACATTTTTCAACAATTCATCAAATTTCATGTTTTCATTAAATGGCTTACAATGTCCAAAATACTTGATTTCTAAAGGTTGAATATTATTGCTATAGTCATTAGAGGATTTGTTAATATTATGGCTCAATATCCAGTTTGTTGAAACCCACTGATACGACGACCACCCACAGTAGCTTAGAGCATTTATATTGTCGCCAAAATAGCTTGTTGAACCATTATAGGCATGAGCGTATTTAATATTTTCATTTAATCTTTTTACTAAAAAGTATAATCCCTCTTTCAATTGAAAATGAATTTTTAAATTGTCCGAATGCGATTTCCCTAAAATAAAATCAGCTAAGTCTCCTAAATCATATGGAGTTCCAGCAGTGACGACTTTACACCCTGCATGTTTTGCAAAATATCGATATAAATCTTTTTTTCCATCCAACCACTTTCTGCCATAAACTTTTTCAAAATCAATACTTTTTTGTGTAAACATCAGATTATAATTACTTTCTATGTACTTAACGAAAATATCATATGCTGTATCATGTGGACAAGTAACTTTGACATTACAATTCACACAAATTACTTTTGGAAAAATGAGTTCCTTAGGTTTATATGATTGAAGATTTATTGGCTCATCATTTCCAGAAATATACGTTAGATTATGTTTCTTAAATTTTTTACCATAGTTTCGTTTTAAATCAGAAGCTTTAAATTTATGCTCTCCAGAATCACTATTACTTCCACATATCCAACATTTTTGATTCATAATCTATGAGCTATTTGGCCTAACTTTTACATACAACTTAATATCGACTTAAAGTCAACTCACTTGAAATAGCTACCGATGAAGCTAAAAAGAAGGTATTGGGTGTGTACCATGCCAATGGCTGAGGCTATATTATTTTCATTCCGTTTATATTATTATCTTTTAGAAATTGTTTTAGTTCTGGGTGGATTTTAACAACCTTATTATCTATATATGATTGAATAAAAGCAGCAATTTCATATTGACAATCTTCCGGCGGTTCCATTCCACAATCAAGATAATCAATCATATCACCTGAAGAAATTAAAGCTGATTCAATCATAGTAATTAAAACTAAAAATAATGTAATTATATATGATGTTCTAACGTTCACGTTTCCAAAATAGATTTCTAAATGTTGATTATGGATTTGTATTAAATTATGTGATGAAAATTGGCTGCCGTTGTTGTGAACATAATTATTGAGTTTGGATCGCAAAATTTCCCAATAATTTCCAAGCTTATAATTAATGAGTATTTGCGAAATTTTAGGGTCTGTTTGCAAAACTTTCATATAATTTTCAAAGCTCAACTTCATTCTAATTTTCCGTGGTAATTCCAACACCTTATTTTCGAGCCATGCAGTAACTGCCTTTTCATCATCGTTCAATGTTGTATTAAATTGCAAATTGGAAAAGCTTTTTAGAAACTCTTCTTGGTTTTCCATACTAAAATTCTCTAATGATTCTTCTGTAAAAGGTTTTCTCTTATTTACAACGGTTAAAATATAAGTGTACAGTAATAAATCATCGCGAAGTTTTCTAACTAATGTGTTGGCATCGGAAAAGCTACCAATGGAGCAACAGAGCTTTATGCTCCTTAAAGTTTGAACGGAATTGTCTAATAACCTCGCATTTACAATATGAAAATTCTTGTCTGAAATAAAGGCAATTATTCTTCCACTTAGGTTTATTAAATTAGTAAAGTCATCTAAAAATTCAATGTTTTGATCAAAGTCCTTCTCAAACATTTTGAATTGTTTGGATTCTGACATCTTACCTTGATGGTTATAGAGGATTTTCATGTTTAATGCGAATTTTTAGGGGAGAGTTACTAACTTGTTTATACCATCAACTTTATTCGGCTTCTCACGTCAATAGTTTTGAATAAACTCAATTTTTTAAAAATTTCTTTCGCCAAGATTCAAAATATATAACAAATATAAACTTACCCATTACGTAAAATCATAAGAGTGAGCATTTTAATTCGGAAATACCAAATATAATGATTTGTCGGTTTCAAAAATTGCATTACAAATGGAACTATAAATAGACACTCTTTCTAAAAGCGTACCAGTAGGGAAAAGCTTATATTTTCCTTAGTTCAGATTCAAATTGTTCCTTTGTCAATATTCCTTTTCCAATAATTGTTTTTCTAACCATAGCAAAGTGGAATTCAGGAACCTCATCGTTAGGCTTAATCTGTCGTAAAACTATAATTGCATTGTACTTATCATAAGAATACACCAAGTGTTGACCATTATTGCGCTTGTAAATAAATCCGATATTTTTCAATAACTGAATCAGTTCTTTATGTTTAATTTTTCTATTCAAGATGTTCAATTTTTCCTTCTATTTGGTCTAAAATATTATTTTTATACGTTTGAAAATTTTTAATCACATTTTCATTAATTGTGTTACTAATTGGAATATTCACACTATATGATTTTTTTACAGAATTAATATCAAAATCAATTATTTTCTCAAAATATGCTTGAATATAAATCCAATATGATTTTTCTATTTTAGCGTCATATAAAACAAAAATGCAGGGATAAGGTTCAAATAACCATAGATTTAAATCTCTTTTATCGATAGGAAAACTGATGTATTTATTTTTTCGGACAAATTTGGGTGAATCAGTTGCTTTTAGTTGGATAAAGATTGTTCCATTTTCAAATTCACCATCATCATTGTAGGTGTAAATGTTGACATCATACCCATAATCCTTTTCAAAGTGCTCAACAGAAAAATTATTTTTAAGTGAATAGTATTCTATATGATTAGCACTAAAATCAGCGATGACGTGTTCTCTAGTTCTAATTTTTTTATTTATACTTTTTTTCGCCAATTTTCTCAAATTATGCCCTAATGGTTTATATTTTAACGTTATTAGGCTTAAACCTTTCATCGGGTTGGTCGGTATGCCTAAGATATTAAAATTTCCAAATATAAAACCAACTCAAACCCTCCCATTATGAAAAACCGAA
The DNA here is from genome assembly GCF_900106795.1 of Aequorivita viscosa. Lineage (GTDB taxonomy): Bacteria > Bacteroidota > Bacteroidia > Flavobacteriales > Flavobacteriaceae > Aequorivita > Aequorivita viscosa. The sequence continues at coordinate 43,501 of NZ_FNNS01000024.1, forward strand.
CGGATGGGGGTTTATATAGGGGAGAACACCAAATATATGTTTTTCTTTTAAATGGGCGATAGAGTGGAGGTACTGAAATAATTTAATAGCCTATACCTTTGTAAGATATAGATGAAGGGAATTTGCTATAGGTTGTCTTTTTAAAATGTGGACACGTAGAATTGATCTTTCAAAACGAGGTAATTGACGAAGTCAAGACACGAATCAAACTCAAATTGAATCAACTGTTTTGGAAAGTGGCACAAATTAAACCGTTGGCACAGTTCGGACCGGAATGTCTGGTGCAAATCGAACCGATTTACCCAACTTTCAATCAAACGACCGCCCCAGTTTATCCATCCCCCCAAAACTCCTTAATAGAGCACGATACCCATTTCGCTTTAAACTTCCCAACTACCTCCCCTCCGGGGAGGTCAAAACTGCCTTTTCCGGCAGTTTTGGGTGGGGACAGCTCTAGACGTACCACAGTTTTGAACCAAAATTGTCTGGCACTATAAAACCGGAATCACTGGCACTAATCGGACCAGATTAGCGAATAACGAGTTCATCTTGCTTCGATATATTCACTATTAATCTGTTACGGTATTCAGAGGAGGTAAAGGAAACAAGATACTCCCGAAGTGTGGGGAGTACACTAACGGGGGGCACGCGCTCCGAGCTATCTTTGAGCAACGAAATTTGGCATTAACTCATATTGTGGACAACTCACTGGTCTTATTCACTGATTGATTTACGAAATTATATAAGTAAATTTGTTATAAACATTCTCAACATAATCAATGAAAGAATTTTTACTAAAAAAAGGAAATAAGAATTTAATTCTTTTAGTTCATGGTTTTACTGGGGGAAAAGAAACATGGGTCGAAAAAGGAGTGAATAGAATACCTGATTACCTTAAAGAAGATGAAGACATAAAATTAAACTATGATATTGCATACTTCGAATATTTCACAAAATTCACTGATAAAATTGAAAAAATAAAATGGCTTTTTGGGTTAATAACAGGCTCAAAGAAAAAATTTAAGCAGAACCTTTCAATTGACGACATAAAGGATATTTTATTTTCAACATTAATTGATTTCTTTAAAAGATATGACAAAATTGTAATAATAGCCCATAGTATGGGAGGCATCATTACAAAGTCAGCAATCCTCAAATTATCAGTAGAAAATAAAAAGCAAATCGATCTTTTTATTTCTCTTGCAGTACCACATAATGGCTCGAACTTAGCTAATCTAGGTAAATTAATCTTAAATAATCCCAATATAAATGAACTCACTCCACTAAATAAAATTATTGATAAAATAAGTCGTGATTGGATTGAGTATTCTGTTAAGGATGCTTTACCCGAAACTATTTATTTTCAAGGAAAAAATGATAATATTGTTTCAAATCAGTCGTCGATTGGTTATTCTGGAAGAAAGGAAGAAGTCGTATATTCGGATGATGACCATTTTAGTATACTTATACCAGAAAACAATGACTCCATCGTACTGAAATCAATTATTGATTTAACACTGGATATTTTAAAAAAAACGCCTAAAAAAAATCCTCTAATTACATCACATATTAGTGAAGAGTCTATTGCACATATTACTGATAGAATAGGTAATAAGCTCGGTTTAGCATTGCCCAAATTTGAAAACCAATTATATACCAGAGATAGTATTCCACAACTTTCATCAAATATTTCAAAACGTTCTAAAACTATAAAAACCTTATTAAGGGAAACAGAAAAAAAGTGGATAATGCTTAATGGGATGTATGGTACAGGTAAAACACAATTAGCAATATTGATTGCTCAATATTTAGAGATAGAAACAATATGGATAAGCTTTAATGATAGTGATGGAAAATCTATTCTTGAAAAAATATTTAAGACATTTGAAGTTAATACCGATATAGAATTAAAAAGTAAGCTAGATAAACTCTTTAAAGAAAAAAAACACCTTTTAATACTTGACAATTTACCAACTTTTGGTATTCATAACAGTGTCGATAATAGTTTTAATTCTTTTATCTCCAACTGTGTAGAATATAATATAATCATAATTTCAACTTCACATTATACACTTCCAAGTTCCATAAAATCTGTTCATAATAATAATGTTTTTGAAAAACAAATCCCTTTTTTAAATCTGAAGGAATGTAATGACATAATAAAAACATATCCAAATAGCATTCATTTTAATAGTACAAAAGCTCTTCATGCCATTACGAATGGACATCCTCTGTACTTTCAAGTTATCTGTAGATATTTACAAAATACAAACTGGGTTATTAAGGAAGAACAACTTTTTGATTTCTTTACTGGACAACTTTTTTCTGATTTAACAGATGAAACTCTTTCAAAATTTATTTTAAAAGTTGAAGATGAAAATACTCGAGAACTTCTTTATAGACTAAATGTTATTAAAGGTGATGTGACAGAGAGTAAGATAAATGTAGTTGCACAATGTAAACCGAAAATAGATAAACCTTTTGAAAAAATATTAGGAGTAACTGGTAGTTGGGTTCAGAGAGATGGAAATAAATATTTCATTTCTCCACTTTTTAAAAGACTTGGCGATAAACATATATCTAAAGCATTATTGTGTAATATCAATTATAATTTAGGAAAATCTATACTATCAAAACAAAAGGTTTCGCAATTCGATGTTCAAGATGCCATTATGCATTTTATAAGCTCAAAAAAATATGATGATGCTGGATTTATAATTCTAAAGTTTATGCAACATTGTTTATCTCAGCCAAATCAATTTTTTGACTCTAATTTTGAACTTTATACGTGGTATTTTAATCCAATTCCGAAGGAAATGAATCTTATACTTCGTTTACTTATTCGGAGTCTTCAAGTTAATTTTGAATTTAATAAATTAAGAGACAACGATAAAGACTTAAACTTTCTTAGAAAAGATCTAATATTATTAGTTGATGAAGCACTTAAAGAAAAGGTTGATGTTTATTTTCCTGCGTTAATACTTTCCACCACATATATTAAGGAAGAAAGTTCAGAAGCCATTAAATACTTTTCTCTTTATGTAAACAGTTATGCCTATGGGCAATTGCCAGAAATGCAAATTAATGAAGAAAGCGAAATTCTTAAATTCGATAAAAATGTGGTTTGGCTTTTATTATACAAAGTTGATGATGTCAAAAGTCTTAAAAAATGGTTTGAAAATGTTGGGCAAATGGATAAGTCCATCAATGACATAGATAGTGAGCAAGCTTACTTATTTTCTGAAAAACTTTTTCATAATTTTATAGTTAAAGAAAAAAAATCACTAACACCTGATTGGAATGGAGTTTTAGAAATTTTTTCTTATATCTATAATAAATCTCTTGAACTCGATATCTTAATATTAAAAGCTTTCGCCATTAAGGAGCAAATAATAATCCTTTCTGAAATGCTTCACGACATAAGTAGTGCTGAAAAACTTTATCTCGAGTTCAAAGATTCACTTCAACAAGAACTAGCATATTTTCTTATTACTGATGAAATAGGAAGACAGTTTCACTATCATCAAAATAATGAAAATGCTGAAAAATATTTATCGGAAGTTGTAAATATAGAAGTTGAAAAATTTGTGACTGTAAAAGCTGACACCTTTTTAACTCTTGGAAAAATAAATGGCGATAAAAATATTGAAAAAGCTCATTTATTTATTGAAAGAGGTCTTGGTTTTATGACCGATAATATTTTTATTGATGAAATTTCCTATATTCAATATATTGGAGAGTATGCTACTTCATTATTTCTATTAAATAAAAATGACGAAGCCATTTTAAAATTTATAGAAGGTTATGAACTATTGCTGAATTCTTTTCAAGAAAACTCTTTTTACATTAATACACAAGTTAGATATGGCAACGCCATTGGTTATATCTCTAAGATGACAGAAACAGGTTTAGTTCCAGAAGATAACTTCACCAAACCTTATTTAGGATTTATAAGCAACAATAAAGATTTAAATGATCTTTATTTTTCCGAAAAATTACTTCTAAATATATTTATAATTATTCAGTTCTTTGAAAAGATTGATGATGAAGTGAAAGCTAAGCACTGGGCTCAAAAGATTTTTGATTTAAAAGATAAATATGGAATTGGAATATTTTATAGAATGTTAAACAATTTAATTGGCTATGAAATCATGAATGGTGAATTAAATACTGCCTTCGAGCTACAAAAAGAAAATATTTATTTAAATCAAGAATTATTAAAAAGAGATTTAGAAACGATTGAGAATCAAATTGAAAAGGATTTGGTTGAAAGTTTTCAAAAAAAGATTAGACTTTCAAAAAAAGATTCAGATTTTGATTTGATAATGTTTTCTGTGGTACCAGTGTTATTTTATTTACTTAAACAGCTATTAAGAGAAGAAATAAAAATTTCTGATTTGGTTCAATTGTATTTGGAAACCATAAGAAAATATTCAGAAATTTTTACGAATAAAGAATTATATAAAGAGTTAAATTATATTATAAAAAACTTTCCTAATAATAGTGAAGAATCTAAAAGCTTACTAGACCATGTCAATAGAACAAATCCAGCAATTTTTGGTTATATTCAATCAGTCGCTTATTTAATATGTCCACTTAGTATGAACAGCAAAGAAGCAATTGAATTTCACTTTAAATTGTTCCCAGAATTAAAAATTTACGGAGGAAGTATAGAAACTTATTTAGTAATTCCATTTTTAATTGAATTTTGGAAAAATAAATTAAAAAAAGAGCCAGAAGCTTTTCATAATATTGGAAAGTTATATGAAAATCTCAACAAAATCGATAGAGTGAAAATCAACTTACGCATAAAAGGAATTTTTTCATTAATATCCGAAAGTTTAAAATACAATTTGAATGAAAGTGATAAATTATGGTTAGAAGAATACTGGGAGGAATACGAATAATTAAAACGGTATTAGGCAATAATACTCTATAGGTATCTGCCATTTGTGTAATTTAAGTACGTACAACAAGGATTTAAAATTATACCATTTCATCAGAATACCTAGATTCCCTTTCCGACGAAAAAATGGTTATATGTTTTCTAGCTTATAAATGATCTTTTTAATTTTCAAAATCAATTAAGTCCTCAGGATGTATTTTCAATCCATTAGCGATCTTCAAAAAAGGTTTTAAAGTAATATTTTTCTGTCCAAGTTCAATCTTATTAATATCACTTGAATCAATTGATGCGTGAAACTCGACTTCGTATTAAAAGAAAAAAAACGGCTTAGAGGTGGAGAAATCAATTTCAGAAATCTACAAAGCATTTAATTGTCCTTTTTCTTTTTAGAATTTTTATTTATAAAATTTTCTAAATCCTCAAAAGACAACCCTAATGTTGCAAGATTCGTTTTAATGTGGAATGGGGGAATGTCTTTATCTTTTTCTCTTACCACAATTCTTCTGGTCAAACCAGGTTTTTTCCAAAAAAAATGCGAACCTTTTGGATCGCCGTGACGGTAACAACCGTGATGCTCTAGAAATTTGAGAAATAATTTCATTTTTATGGGTCTAAAATCACCCATAATCATGCAGTTTCTAGAAGCTCTCTTTTAACGGTGCCTTCGTCAAAATCCCTTAGTCGTCCATTTTCATCAACATATGCTTTAGAGAAATTTTTATTATGAAACTTCTGCTTTTTAAAGCCTAAAGAAATAAGATAATGTTCTCTTTCCTTTTGGTTCATTTCAAATAGATCTTCACAAAATACCTCCAATTCATTTCTCAATAATTCTAAGGCTTCATCCTCTGTCTTACCATAGCCAGAAATCTCCAATGAGGGACAATAATGCAGAAAATACTCCCCTTGCATTCCTGTCAAAATATTTAAGGTAGCTCCAATCGATCCGTTTTTAATTCGAATCTCATCAATATCCGAAGCTTTTTTCGAATCAACTTCAAATGCCATTTTACTCATATAAAAAGATTTTTATTGGAATATTATAAAATTAATTGTATTTAATAGGTTAATTATCAGACGAAATTTACCCAATAAAATTACATTGAACGGGCTTAATCTTGGATAGCCTACAAATATAATGTTTTTTATCAATATCTATTCTTTCTAAAATCTCATTGAAAAATACAACATGTCATTTACATTATATTCATTATTTAAATTTTTTGTTGAAGTAGAGTATAATAGAACTAAGAATAAAATAATTAATCTGATTGCTTTTGAGGAAGGAAAACTTTTGGAGAGATATTGGATATTGACAGATTTGAAATAATTTATTGTTGGATATTGATTTCAATATCCAACAATTCCTTAGGATGAACTCCAAGGCCATTGGCTATATCACATAAAGTAATCACTTCTAAACTAATCTGTCCTTTTTCAATTTTACTTATCTGGCTGTGGTCAACATCACATAATTGTGCTAATTCTCTATAACTAAAACCCTTAGATTCCCGATATTTCTTTATGTTTTCACCTAGGATGCATAAAATAGTTTTTTTCTGATTTTCCTCCATTAAAACTGTATTAAAGCAGGAATATCAAATAATTGGATTAAAAAATTGTAGTGTTAAAACACTACATAAGGAAACTTTTATTATATTTGTCACAATAACATATATTTGCGATTCTTCTAAGAGCAAAATACTAGAAGCTTTCGCTTTGAATCTCGACTTGAAAACTGGTAATTTTTAGACAACGAGATGATAAGCAGATTGCTCACGACCCGGGCGTGGGCTCTCTTATCGTTGTCAGGTATACCAGTACCCCAAGTCGGTAAGTTGAGTTCCGCGCCTACTTTTTTCTACAGGTTTTTAATGCCAGAGAGTATTGTGGTGTAGCTTGATTCAACTGCCTTGTTAAAAAAAACAAAACGGTGCAGATAGCGCTGGGAAAATTCATTCCCTTAAAAACCGCAATGCTATGCCTTATGGTAAATCACATATCAAGAAATTGACGGAATATAGATCGCTCTTTGATGCGCTCTATCCACCGCTGTGCCTATTTGCCAACAAATACCTCAACGATATGGATACCTCCAAAGACGTCGTTCAAGAGGTGTTTATAAAAATATGGGAGAAGCAACCAATATTTACAAACCACAACACTACCAAAGCCTACTTTTACACCACCGTCAAAAACCATTGCCTTAATTACCTAAAAAGTAAGCACTATAAAACTATAGACAAGGCTGCCACAATAGACTTGTCGATACTAAAGACCGAAGACTATTTTTTTTCAGAAATAGTTACCGCAGAAACTTATGCCCAACTGTATAAAGCAATAGAAACACTACCAAAAAAATCTGCAAAAGTCATCACGCTTTCCCTAAACAAGTATACCACCAATGAAATTGCCGAAGAACTCAATATCACCCCCAGCACGGTTAGAACCCAAAAAAGCCTGGCATATCAAAAACTTAAAGGTCTATTGACACCTTTAAAATATCTTCTTTCATTTTTATGAATACTCAATGTATCGCCCAACCTTACATATTCAACTAATCAACAGTTTGTTACGTTTTTGAAAGGGATGAAACGGATGAAGTTTATTTTCTTCGCACCCTTTAGGGATGGGGTAAACGAAGAAAATAAACTGATAAATCAGGTCAAACATTTAGTAATTAAATTCAATAGCGTCCTAAACAATTTTATTAATCTCTGCAAAACACCTCATTTTATTATTATTTCTGGAGGTAAATGTTTAAATGGGTTAAAATTTTAAATCGAATCAAGGAGTGGCCTATCGAAAATTTATCGTAAAATTTGAAATGAGAGCAGCGTTAAAAATTTTAGGCTGTTTGAGCATTCAAAATTTTTATAGCTAACTAAAAATATTCAAGCGAGTTCCTAAAATTTAGCTGCCGAATGATAAATTTAGGTAAAGTTTCGTCAGCCTAGACTTTTTTGTTTCTTTTTTGGGCAATGCAAAAAAGAAAGAACTTCAATCAATTTTAGGATTTTGAATATTTTTGCAAAATTTTATTTAAGCCAGGGTTTTTTTCCAATTTAATTTTAGACACTTTCCCATTTCTGTTGTTATAGAGGTATAAAAGCATCTCAATGACAATCTACAACCGCATTTTTGCCTTAGCAAACAAATTAGCCAAAGCCCTTTTCAATAGTGAAGGAACCGCCGCCTTAAAGGAAGCAGACTATTTGAGTAAGGAAACTACGCAACGTATTCAAAACAATCTATCCAAGCCGGTCGTAGAAGAGCAACTGGGAAAATTGAAAGAAATTGATGTTGAGAAGGACTGGGGCAAAGTGGCTACAAGGTTACAGAAACCAACCAAAACTCTAATACCTAGGTTATATAAGGCTGCCGCCATAGCCTTATTATTGTTTTCATTCTCATTTTTCACCTACAACCATCTTCAAAAATCTGAGCAAAAAACTTCTGTACAGTTCGTCATTGAACCAGGAACAGATAAGGCGTTGCTAATTCTAGAAGATGGCAAACAAGTAACACTAAACCCTGAAACTTCGTTCAAAAATAAAGTTGCCCAAAGTAAGGGAGATAGAATAGAATATAAACCTGTGAACGCTCAGCTCCATACAGTTTTTAATTATTTGGTAGTGCCTAAAGGAGGGCAATACCAAATAAAGCTTGCAGATGGTACTGAAATATGGTTAAATGCAGATACCAAAATAAAATATCCCGTCGCCTTTCAAAGAGGGGAGACCCGTACAGTAGAACTGCTATATGGCGAAGCTTATTTGCTTGTTTCCCCAAGCTCTAAACACCAAGGAGATACATTTAAGATTCTTGCGAAAGGACAAGAGGTAAATGTAATCGGCACTACATTCAATTTAAAAGCCTATAACGATGAAGAAAAAATATACACCACTTTGGTCGAAGGCAAGGTCCATATAGCTACTGAAGATAAATTTGCAGAATTACACCCAGGAGAACAATCTGTTTGGAACCATAACACAAACCAACTATCAAAGTCTTTGGTAGAGGTAAGTCATGCAACTGCATGGGTTAGGGGATATTTCTACTTCGAGAACAAGCCGTTAAAAGAGATTATGCAAGTCCTTTCCAGATGGTACGATGTACAGATTTCCTTCGATTTACCCGAACTACAGAAAGTAAAATTCAGCGGGTTGCTAAGCAAAAAACAAACAATTGAAGAAATATTGAACGGAATACAAAACACTAACAGTATAAATGCCTATGAGATAAAAAACAAATCCATTACAATCAAATAAAAAAAGAAGGGAGAAGAGTCACTACCTGGAAAGTATAAACCTCAACTCCCTTTATAATTGGAATATTAACCAATCAATTCACAAATTTATGAAAATTAAATTAATAAAGATGCTTGCAATTCAAGCAAGCCACCTCCCGAAAATAATAGTGTGTACCATACTATTCTTTAGTTGTGCCACCGTTTTTGCCTTCGCATCAAATCCGCTGGTTTCTCAAAACCCAAAAATTACGATTGATCAAGATAGGAAAGTTACTATCTATGAAGTTTTTGAAATAATAGGAAATCAGACAGATTGTACATTTATATACCAATCAGATATTTTTAAAGGCTTGCCTAAAATAGAGCTTAAAAAAGGCATCATCAAGGTAAATGAGCTATTAGAGCATTGCCTTCCACTATCCAATTTTAATATTATCACAACAAAAGAGAACTACATTACCATTACCCTCCGAATTAGCAAAGCCTTTCCACAAGGTAATATAAAGGGAGTCGTAACAGACTCTCTAGGTATTGGCATGGCTGGTGTAAACATCCTCATAAAAAACAGCACCAAAGGCACACAGAGCGATTTGGATGGGCAGTACACTATAATCGCACATCCTTCCGATACATTGGTGTTTACTTATATGGGATTCAAATCTCAGGAAATAGCGGTGGAAAGCCAAACCATCATAAATGTGGTAATGCAACCCGATGCCACCGCCCTGGACCAAGTGGTAATCAACGCAGGCTATTATAAAGTATCCGATAAAGAGAAAACAGGAAGTATTGCTCGCATTACGGCTGTCGAAATAGAAAACCAACCCGTCTCCAACCCCCTTGCAGCTTTGCAAGGACGGATGGCAGGAGTTCAGGTCATCCAAAACTCTGGAGTTGCTGGGAGTGGCTTTGATGTAAAAATTAGAGGTAAAAATAGCATTGCAGCGGGTAATAATCCTCTTTATGTGATTGACGGCGTCCCCTTTATGTCTCAAAGTCTCAGTTCAAGAGACGTCTCAGGAGGTATCTTACCTGGCGGTAATTTTAGTCCCTTCAGCTTTTTAAACCCTTCCGATATTGAAAGTATTGAAGTGTTGAAAGATGCAGATGCTACTGCTATTTATGGGTCACGAGGCGCCAATGGAGTTGTACTAATAACTACCAAAAAAGATCGAATAGGTGCAACCAAATATGCAGTTACAGCAAAAAGCGGAATCGGACAAATTGCGAATACTCAAAAACTCCTAAATACGCAGCAATATTTGAAAATGAGAGCACAGGCTTTTAGTAATGATGGGATTAGCGAATATCCCTTTTACGAATATGATGTAAATGGCACTTGGGATCCTAATCGATATACCGATTGGCAAAAAGAGCTTTTGGGAGGTACAGCATATTTCCAGGAATATCAGGCTTCCGTTTCAGGGGGTAATCGTGGCACTTCCTATTTTCTCAGTGGAGGCTTTCATAATGAATCCACCGTATTCCCTGAAGATGATCGTTACAAACGTATGAATGGATTGGCAAAAATAAGTCATAGTTCCCCAAACGAAGGCTTTAAAGTATCACTCTCTACAGCGTACACCCATGAAAATAATAACCTCCCAGGTGCCGATTTAAGTTATCAAGCCCTTACATTACCTCCCAATGCTCCTAACCTTTATAATGAAGACGGTACACTTAATTGGGAAGATGGAACTTTTAACAATCCAATGGCAGCGCTTGAAGGTGACCTTCTTTCCAAACGAAATAGTCTTTTGGCAAATGCCCTTGTGGAAGTCAAAATACTAAAAGGCCTTGCAGTAAAAGCTAATTTAGGATATCAAGATTCCAACCTAGCGGAGTACCGTACCAATCCACATACTAGATTCCCACCACAATATGGCTTTGATAGTCGTGCTTCTGCTATCTACACCAATGATGGTTCTCGAACTTCTTGGATTGTAGAACCGCAGTTGAGCTATGTTTATAAAATGCCTAAAAGTAAATTGGAAGTCTTGATGGGCTATTCCGCGCAAAACGAGAAAACGGATACTTTCTCACAATACGCAGAGGGATTTGCAAATAATAGCCAAATATTAAACCTGACCGCAGCCAATTTTATTCAGGTAACAAATGATACCGAACAGCTGTACAAATATCAAGCAGTATTTGGAAGACTCAATTATAACTATGACGGCCGCTATATAATAAACCTAACTGGTCGTAGAGATGGGTCAAGCCGCTTTGGACCCAACAACCGTTTTGCAAATTTCGGTGCGGTTGGGGCAGCTTGGACTTTTTCAGAAGAAGGAGGAGTTAAAAAAGCACTGCCATTCTTGAACTATGGTAAACTGAGGGGCAGTTTCGGCACAACAGGGAACGACCAAATTGGGGATTATCGTTATCTTAACTCTTATACCAGCACAGGCATTCCTTATAATGGTACCATTGGGCTATATCCAACAGCTTTGTATAATCCCGATTTTGGTTGGGAAGAAAACCGTAAGGCAGAATTAGCGGTCGAACTAGGTCTTTTTAATAGTAGAATAAATACTACCATAAACTACTATCGTAACAGATCTTCAAATCAGTTAGTAGAAGTCCCGTTACCAGGAACAACTGGCTTTTCGAGTATTCTTGCAAATTTGGATGCCCTTGTAGAAAATAGGGGGTGGGAATTTGAATTGAATTCCATAAACCTTGATACAGGTAAATGGACGTGGAATACTTCCTTTAATCTTACAATACCTAAAAATGAACTCCTTGCTTTTCCAAACTTAGAGAGCAGTACCTATATAAACAGCTACGTCATTGGCGAACCAATAACCATAAATAAGGTGCTTCACTTTACAGGGGTTGACCCCGAAACAGGAGTTTATACATTTGAAGATTTTAACGGTGATGGAAAAATAAGTGTACCCGAAGATAGTCAAGCTATTGTTGATACTGCTCCAAAATTTTATGGCGGTATCTCAAACACTATAGCTTTTGGAAATTTGGAAATGCATGTCTTTTTCCAATACAGCAAACAGAATGCATTAAATATATATTCTTTGGGAGTCACTCCAGGAGTAATGGCAAATCAACCTGTTGAGGTATTAGATGCTTGGACGCAAGAAGGAGACCAATCCAATATACAAGCTTTTACCACAGGTTCTAATTTTGAGCGCTCAATGGCTGCCTATAACTTGGCGCAAAGCGATGCTGCTTTTAGTGATGCCTCCTATCTAAGACTCAAAAATATTTCTATTACCTATAACCTTCGAAATATCATCACCAAATCTTCCAATGCCAAAATATTCATCCAAGGTCAAAACCTTTACACCTGGACTGCTTATAAAGGACAAGATCCAGAACAAAACCAAGGCTTTATCCCCGCTTTACGGTGGATGAGTGCAGGTTTAACACTAACTTTTTAAAATACAACAAAAATGAAGTCACTTATAAAACGTAACGAAAAACAACCCGCTTTCGGCATAGTCAGATACCTGATTTTGGCAGTTTTAATGCTCCAAATGAGTAGCTGTGAAAAATCCATTGAACCCGAATTCCCCGATTATCTGCTGTCAGACGAAGCTATTTTTGAAAATGCTTCAACTGTAAATGCTGCTATGGCGAATATTTATGCCGGGCTTCGAGATAATAGTCCTGTATCTGGTAGTACGGATGGAATGAATGTAATTCTCGGTCTCTACGCAGACGAGCTTGACTACTATCGTGCAGACTCACCAATTGATTATGCATTCTATAACCACGCTGTTTTACCAGACAATGGTGCTATAGCAAGCTTTTGGAACAATAGTTACGCCCTCATTTATAGTGTCAATGCTATTGTTGAAGGTTTGGAAACTTCCCCACTATCAGAATCGGAAAAAGAACATTTTCTTGGAGAAGCTTATTTTTTAAGAGCCTATTTACATTTTTACTTGACACAGCTTTTTGGGAGTATACCCTATATAAAAACGACCGATCATTCAATAAATGCCACAGTGTCTCGAATGCCTTTGGAAACAGTATATAGCGATGTGGAACAAGACTTAATTACTGCAAGAAGTTTATTGCCAGAAATGGATAGTAGTGGAGAACGATTACGTGCTTCTCCTGGTGTTGCCACAGCAATGCTAGCAAGATTCTATATCCATACAAAACAATGGGATAAGGCCTTTAGTGAAAGTGACAATTTAATAACAAGCGGTATGTATACTTGGCAACCTCATTTACAAGATGTATTCTTAAAAGAAAGTCCATCAACTATATGGCAATTAAAACCTGAATTTGCGGGGGCAGCAACCAAGGAAGGAGAGGTCTTTATATTCGATTTTGGACCTCCATATCTCTATGCCCTAACAGAAAACTTTATGCAAGGCTTTGAAACAGGAGATCTTCGTAAGGATATCTGGGTTCACGGAATTACAGATGGTACAGAAACTTGGTTCCATCCCTATAAATACAAGCAAGGAATGTTTGGTGGTAATAGTTCAGAATACTCCATTCTTTTTCGACTAGCTGAACAATACTTAATAAGAGCCGAGGCGGCAATGCAATTGGGCAATCTGCAAGAGGCAAAAGAAGATATAAATATAATTCGACTCCGTGCAGGTCTATCACCTAACACTGCCAGTAGTTTAGAAGATTTAAGAAGTGAATTGATGCGCCAACGTAAATATGAACTATTTACCGAACAAGGAAATCGATGGTTTGATCTCAAGAGAATGGAAGTGGCATCACAAACTTTAGGTCCCATAAAAACTGGATGGAAATCTACAGACGTGCTTTTCCCTTTACCCCAAAAAGAACTTTTACTCAATCCAAACTTGAACCCTCAAAACCTAGGATACTAATGAAATTCTCTTTAACAAACTCAAAAATCAATGTTGCAATTAGCCAATTCCTTTTATTGTGTTTGTTTGTTATGGCTTCCTGCCCCCTTGTGGGGCAGAGTGAGCCTAGCAAACCCGTGGTGCAACCTAAAGATTATAGTATGTGGCACACCCTGAGATTCCCGCAAATTTCTGGAGACGGAAAATGGTCTTCTTACCTGTTGGACTATGAGCAAGCCATGGATACTTTGTTCGTGATTGACATAAACGGTAAGATAATATATGAACTTCCAAATGCCAATAACGGACAATTTGAGCCGAGTGAAAAGCCAAAGCTTTTTGCATTTAAACACAATGCTAAGGGTATAGGAGTTTTAAATATGTCTAGTGGTATTACGGAGTATGTCTCGCAAGCAGACCGATTTGAATTTTCAAGTGATGGTAAGTTTTTGGCGGTCTTCAATCTTCAGAAACAAAATGGTTATTTAAAATTGTTTGATGTTGAAAAAAATAAAACAACCATAATACAAAATGTACAGAACTTCAATTTTGATCCCACAGGAAGTACAGCCCTGCTTGTTATAAATAAGGCTAAAAAAGTTCAGGTGGAGTTAATTCGATTACACAATATGCAGCAATCCATCATTTTGAGTAGTGAAAATTCAAACGTTCTTTATCCCACTTGGCACGAAAATGGTAAAACATTGGTTTTTTTAGTAAGCTCCAATGATTCTAAACAACGACTCTATTTTTTTAAAGATGGGGAAACTCCTGTTCTAAAAGAGCTCGATGATATTGATCTAAAAGAATTAGGAGATGTTGAAATTAGCAAACTCGATCTGTCTTTTTCGAAAGATGGGGAGCGAATCTTTTTTTGGAATCACATGCGACAACAAATTTCAGATAAAAATGATGCTGATTCAGTAAAAGTACAGGTATGGAAAGGCACAGATAAATGGATTTATCCCAGACAAAAACTAGATTGGGAGTATAATAAAATAGATAAAATGGCAGTATGGTGGCCACTAGATAAAAAAGTGTCACAGATAGGAACCAACAAGCAACCAGAGGTTATTCTTACCGGAGACCAAAAGTTTGCAATAAGTTATAATATACTAACCTACGAACCTCAAAATCTAGAGTTTCCACAATCTGATTTTTATATTACAAACTTAGAAACTGGCGAATATAAGCTCTTAGTAGAAAAACTCGATACTGCAGTGGGTTATCTTAGTATTGAACCTAGTGGGAGGTACTTAGCCTATTTTAAAGAAAACAGTTGGTGGATATATGATATTAAAAACAATATTCATCGTAATGCATCAGTTGGCATTCCTTTTCCCTTAAACTACAAGCATCCACCACATTCGGTAGATGTTATTCCTTATGGCTATATGAAATGGACAAGAGACAAGGAACTGTTGGTTTATGATGAGTTTGATATCTGGAAAATCAACCCCGATGGCAGTTCTCCGCAAATACTTACCAATGGAAGGTCTTCAAGCATTTCATATAGAGCCTATAATTTTCTGTACGATGGCTTTTATAATACAAGGGCACTTGGCATTAATAGTACTTATAAAACAGTTGAGGATGACGTCTTTATTACACGCGATTCTCTATTTAATTATGGATTCGCTATTCAGAATTCAAACGGAACAATCACTCCGATTCAAAAAAATACAGGAAAGATTAGTGATCTTCGAAAAGCGAAATATGCAAATAGCTATGTTTTTATAAAAGAGAAAAATAACGAACCACCAGCATTGTATTCAAAGGTAGGTAACAGAATTAAAATGCTTGTACAGTCCAATAAACAGCATTATAAATTCCGTGTAGGAAAAACGGAGCTTATTTCATATAAAAATAAGCAAGGAGAGCATTTACATGGCTTGCTACATTACCCAGATAACTATGAGCAAGGTAAAAAATATCCTATGGTTGTACGTATTTATGAATTGCTGTCTCATCATTATCAATCCTATATTAACCCTAGCCTTCAAAATGCAGATGGATTTAATTATAAAAACTTTACGGCTGCTGGGTATTTTGTTTTGCAACCTGATATTTTAATCCAAAAGGGTGAACCTGGGATTTCTGCGACAGACTGTGTTATCACTGCTGTAAATAATGTTTTGGAAAAAGATGTTGTAGACAAGAAAGGCATAGGCCTAATTGGTCATTCTTTTGGAGGATATGAAACGGCATTTATTATTTCACAGACAAATTTGTTTGCGGCAGCTGTGGTAGGAACAGGGGTCTTTGATATAGTGGATTTTTACCATACCGTCGGGAAGAATTCCGGGAGACCAGATCATTGGCGTTTTGAGAGTCAGCAATGGAGAATAGGTAAATCATTTTATGAAGATAAGAAAGTTTATAAAAACAATTCCCCTTTAGAATATGCCCATAAAATTAACACACCCACACTAATATGGACAGGAAATAAAGACTATCACGTAAATTGGCATCAGAGTGAGGCAATGTTTCTTTCACTACGCCGTCAAAAAATAGATGTTGAAATGCTCATTTATGAGAATGAAGAACATGCCCTGTTGCAGTCCGAGAATCAATTACATCTTACAAATTATATTCAAAAGTGGTTTGATAGGCATTTAAAAAACGAATGACTTTAAAGTGGTAGTAAAAATAGATGCCCCGCTGGGGCATCTATAATTAATTGGCGGTTTTAAGGTTGCCAATTCATGTATAATGTGGGACTATCTCATAAAGTGTGTTAGTTAAAAAAATAGCGGGGGCCGGCCCCCGCTATTTTTTTAACTAATTTTAAATTTTTACACATTATGAAGAAAGATGATTTAATTTCAGATGATTTTCTGAAGCAGTTCAAAACCCACGAAGAGCTCACGGGCTTTTTGAAGCAGATCCAGAAACGTGGTATCGAAAAGATGCTCGAAGGTGAGCTCGATAGCCACCTTGATTACGACAAGTACCAAAAGTCTACTGACGCTAATGTGCGCAACGGTCACACCAAGAAGAAAATAAAAACTTCCTTTGGTGAATCCGAGATTGCCGTCCCCAGGGATAGGGAGGCCTCGTTC
>NZ_FNNS01000062.1 GCF_900106795.1 Aequorivita viscosa
CTATCTTCGACTTGTAGTCTCAGGCAGACTCGAACTGCCGACCTCTACATTATCAGTGTAGCGCTCTAACCAGCTGAGCTATGAGACTGTTTTTAGTCTTTAAGCTGGTAGTTGGCAGTTGGTAGTGGTACTACCCCCTAAAAACTACTTCACTACAGACTTTAATATTATAAAATTGACAGCTAAACCAAGCAAAACCCCTTTGTTTTCAATAAGAATCTCTCTTTGTTGAATATTCGGTCGTCTTTCTCTAGAAAGGAGGTGTTCCAGCCGCACCTTCCGGTACGGCTACCTTGTTACGACTTAGCCCCAGTTACCAGCTTCACCCTAGGCCGCTCCTTGCGGTGACGGACTTCAGGTGCTTCCAGCTTCCATGGCTTGACGGGCGGTGTGTACAAGGCCCGGGAACGTATTCACCGGATCATGGCTGATATCCGATTACTAGCGATTCCAGCTTCACGGGGTCGAGTTGCAGACCCCGATCCGAACTGAGACAGGTTTTGTGGATTCGCTCCTACTTGCGTAGTGGCTGCCCATTGTACCTGCCATTGTAGCACGTGTGTGGCCCAGGACGTAAGGGCCGTGATGATTTGACGTCATCCCCACCTTCCTCACGGTTTGCACCGGCAGTCTTGTTAGAGTTCCCGACTTGACTCGCTGGCAACTAACAATAGGGGTTGCGCTCGTTATAGGACTTAACCTGACACCTCACGGCACGAGCTGACGACAACCATGCAGCACCTTGTAACCTGTCCGAAGAAAAAGGTGTTTCCACCCCTGTCAGACTACATTTAAGCCCTGGTAAGGTTCCTCGCGTATCATCGAATTAAACCACATGCTCCACCGCTTGTGCGGGCCCCCGTCAATTCCTTTGAGTTTCATTCTTGCGAACGTACTCCCCAGGTGGGATACTTATCACTTTCGCTGGGCCACCCAGCACACCAATGTGTGCCGGACAGCTAGTATCCATCGTTTACGGCGTGGACTACCAGGGTATCTAATCCTGTTCGCTCCCCACGCTTTCGTCCATCAGCGTCAATACGTTGTTAGTGACCTGCCTTCGCAATCGGTATTCTATGTGATATCTAAGCATTTCACCGCTACACCACATATTCTAGCCACTTCACAACGATTCAAGACAACCAGTATCAATGGCAATTCTACAGTTGAGCTGCAGACTTTCACCACTGACTTAATCGCCCGCCTACGGACCCTTTAAACCCAATGATTCCGGATAACGCTCGGACCCTCCGTATTACCGCGGCTGCTGGCACGGAGTTAGCCGGTCCTTATTCATACGGTACCGTCAAGCCCCCTCACGAGGAGGTGTTTCTTCCCGTATAAAAGCAGTTTACGACCCATAGGGCTGTCTTCCTGCACGCGGCATGGCTGGATCAGGCTCTCGCCCATTGTCCAATATTCCTCACTGCTGCCTCCCGTAGGAGTCTGGTCCGTGTCTCAGTACCAGTGTGGGGGATCCCCCTCTCAGGGCCCCTACCCATCGTAGCCTTGGTGTGCCGTTACCACACCAACTAGCTAATGGGACGCATGCTCATCTTGTACCGATAAATCTTTAATTATAAAACAATGCCGTTCTATAATACTATGGGGCATTAATCCAAGTTTCCCTGGGCTATTCCCCTGTACAAGGCAGATTGCATACGCGTTACTCACCCGTCCGCCGGTCTCAAAAGTGCAAGCACTTTCTACCCCTCGACTTGCATGTGTTAGGCCTGCCGCTAGCGTTCATCCTGAGCCAGGATCAAACTCTTCATTGTATAATCTTCAATAATATTACGACCATACTTCTGTAAGAGCTCGACTCTCAAAAAAATCTCAGAAAATCTCACT
>NZ_FNNS01000025.1:0-3760 GCF_900106795.1 Aequorivita viscosa
TGAAAAAATATTAGAAAGTCAAGTATTTGATCATTTTTTTAATGCCGCAACTTTTATTTTAAAATGCTTCTAAGTAGTAAAAAGAACTGATCTGTTCAGCTTCGGGCGACTTCATGTAGTCAATGCCTAAAAGAAATAGCCCGATTCAGCAAATCAAAAAGATAGTCCTTCAGTATTTTTGGGTCATTTTTAAAACTACGTGTTTCTCTGTGAATAATCGATTATATTTGAGAATTGGGAGTAGAAACACTGCCGATAACACCAGATATAGTAAATATCGCGAAAAGCGATACTTCCCATATCCAATCGTTGGCAACAAGCTGAAAGATGAAAACGACAATTAAAATATTAACAATAATACTATTCTTTGGAATTTTTAGTTGCGATTTAAAAAATGAAAATCAAGAATATGCCGAAATGTTAATTGAAAAAGTTGAAACGTTTAAAACGAAAAATAAGAGACTACCAAAAAACGTGTCCGAATTTGGACTGACTGAATTTATGGACAGTCCAGCCTTTTACCAATTGGAAACTGATTCAACATATATTGTTTGGTATGGCTTAAGTTTAGGAGAATCCAAAATTTATAAGTCTTCAACTAAAAAGTGGACAAAGGAAGGATGAAAAAATTAATTTTTATCTGTTTTTATATGTTAGTCGCTTGTGGACCAAAACAAATGGAATTCGAACAATCCAAATGGAATAAAAGTTTTGACGGATATTATGAGTATCGTGAAAATATGGTTCAAGATTTAATGGAAAATCACCTTGAAAAAGGAATGAAATTAAAAAAAGTAGTTGAATTGTTAGGAGAACCTGGAAACTATCAGAACAAAAAAGAAAACGAAATTACTTATGAAATAATGGTAGATTATGGTTGGAACATTGACCCAATGGAAGGAAAAGAATTATATTTTGAATTTGACAAAGACTCAATAGTAACCGATTTTAGATTAGAACATTGGTAGAATAAAATAAAGCCAGTTGCCAACACGGTGTATAATTCATTGCTGGTTAGAGCTTACTTACGAAAGTCCTCGCGGACTTTCTATCTGTGAATTATTTGCTAACTTTAGTGCTTAAACACGCAACGAAATCATACACAAGCACGTTGCCATTAATTTGAGAAAAACGAATTACAAATCAATATTTAGAGCTTTTATTCCAATCGGAATTATCCTTTTTTTGGTTCTAAAATCGGAATTGAGAACTGAAGGTTCTTTTGGCGGATTAGTTGGTTTTTTTAAATATTTATTCTTTTTAATTTCTGGAATTATAGTTTTTATCTATACCTCTGTAAAACAAGGAAAAAAGATTAAGAAAAAAAATGAAATTAAAGAAGCAAAAATCATTCTGACTTTACTCTTGATTTCGACTTTTTTAGCAATTAGTTCGTTTTGGTTTCCCAAAGACTTTTTTGACAAAGAACCAAAATTCATTGCTAAAGACACTTTCGGAACTGAATTGAAATTAATGGAAGACGGAAAATATATGTTGCGAACAAGAGATTATGAATGGACAACTATTGACAGAGGAATTTACCAAATGAAAGATAATATTATTCTTTTGGACGAAGAAGTAAAAGAAAAAAGATGGGGAAAAAGAACAAAAGAATATCTGATTAAAGACAAAAATCTGATTCCAATTTACTCAAGCGGAATTGAAACAGATTCGACTGAATTTTTGACAATAACAATGAATAAAAACTAATGGCAATAACTAAGCATTCGTGTGGTCGGCACGACCCAACATGAATGCAGTGTTGACTGAACCGGTGTATGTCGGTTTGCCCTTATGGGGATTGGTCTAGTTTGGGATGGGTTTTCAGGAGTCGGTTTTCCCTGATTTGGGATCGTTGACCTCAATTTTTGATGTGGCCGCTTACCTTCCTATATTAAATTGAGTTACCGAAAATATTATGTTATTTCCTGCAGTGCGCGCAAAGGCAAAGAGCATTGGCAATAATTTGATATTGCTTTAATGGAAAGAGTTTCTGTTTATTAAATTATTGCTTATGCTGCGGGGAACCGAAGGCTCTTACGGTTGAAGGAGTGTAGCCTGCGGAACGAGTGAAGGCGTATGTGCCGGAGGTGGGGGTATTTGATTATTTGTTCCTCTTTGTTTATGCTGTTTTGGAGTGGTAATTATAAGTTTTGGGTGAAATTGTTATTAAATGTTGCGTGAATAAGGTTTCCCGTAATAAAGTTTAAATAATTTATGTTAAGTTTGAATGTGATAGTATTATAATATCTTGTATATGCGATATATACGCCATGGATTGTTGTGATACTTCGGATATACTTATGTTGCCCACAATATGAAAAAAACATTGAGAATTACAATCACACTTGGATTTCTATTAGTCGGAATTTCTGTTTTCGGACAAGAATTTATATTTGACATTCACAATACTTCACTCGATGATTACATTAAACTTGAAGAAAGATTGGGTAGTGAAAGAAAAGAAAACATTTCAAATAATATATCTTTTACTGGAGATGCACAACCAGTTGTTTTCATTCGGAAAGAAAAGATAATACCTAATTTAAGAGCTAACTATTTTTTTAAAAAAACTGATTCTACAATGTCATACATCAGATACGATTGGGATGAAAGTTTTTACAAGAATACAGGCAATCTCGAAAGTCAAAAACCTTTAAGTTTTCAGAGAGCATTAAGGAAAAAATCACTTCAAATCGAAAAGGAAATTACCAAGATATATGGCAAACCAGAAACAGAGGGTAGCTTATCTGATTTGTCAAAAGTTGAAATGCGAAAAGGCGTAAGTAAAACAAACATTTGGAAACCAAATGATAGTTTGGAAATAGAATTGTTTACGACTATTTCAAACTTTTACGAAAAACGAGGAATGGTTACAACTGCACCTACTCATAGGATTAGATTATACATTACAAATACGAAAAAGGAAAAGAAAATTGAACCTAAATTGAGTCAGCAAAGACTTGATACTTTAAAAATGATTTCATCTGATTTCATTAAAAATTTAGACAATAAAGACTTTAACAAATCCAAAGCCTTTTTATCAACTTTAATTATTGAAAATGTCACAGACGAACAACTAAATTCTCTAATTGAGAATTGGGATTTTAAAAAGGACACGGAGTTAATTTATAGCGGAATTGAAATCGGGCTTGATGGACAGTTTTTCACGATGCTAGATTTTAAGTACAAAGATGATATTACAAAACCACCAAAGGAAATATTAAAAATAATATTTGATGATAAAGATAAGATTATCGGAATACAACCGATTAAACTGCAAGGAAAGGTAAAGGATTAAATACTGTGGGCAACACGAGTATAAACGCAATAACGGATAAGTGCTTTAATCAAATGTAATTTTATAAATTCACAGTTATTTATGAACCGAAAAGTAAGTGCGCAAATCCCGCTACTGCGCTTATACCAAACGTTGTGTGCCATATAAATGAACCATGGAAGATAAATTTAAACCTGATATAAAATACTTGAACCGTCTACTGAGACAAATCCTTGGGTTTCATATTTTAAAAAGAATATGGTTGAAATTGAATATATGAAATGGAAAAATTATGAAACAGGTGTTGTATACAAACTTGAAGTTGAAGACGGGGTTTGTATCATAACCGCGTGGTATGACTTTGAAAAACAATAAAAACGCTCTACAATAACTAAGCATTCGTGTGGTCGGCACGACCCAACATGAATGCAGTGTTGACTGAACCGGTGTATGTCGGTTTGCCCTTATGGGGATTGGTCT
>NZ_FNNS01000025.1:3770-52366 GCF_900106795.1 Aequorivita viscosa
ATATTGCTTTAATGGAAAGAGTTTCTGTTTATTAAATTATTGCTTATGCTGCGGGGAACCGTAGGCTCTTACGGTTGAAGGAGTGTAGCCTGCGGTACGAGTGAAAGCTCAATACCACTTTAACATTCCAATGTTGCATAAAATTTGCTTCTTTTTAGCCCATTTGTTGTCAAAAAATCTAACCATAGACACGGCTATGCTTAGATTTTCTTCCTAAACTGAACTAAAAATAATTCAACTTTTTCATACAACATTTAAAAATTAAATTGGTATGAGTGCCGGAGGTGGGGGATTTGATTATTTGTTTTTCTTTGTTTATGCTGTTTTGGAGTTATAATTATAAGTTTTGGGTGAAATTTTACCTACCCTTCCGAACTTTGATGTATTCACTACTTGTTGTTAAAAAGTCCTTAATTTCTTTTCTTTTTATAATTATTTGTTCTTAATGTATTTTGGGGTTACTGGTGTTAGATTCATATTATTTAGGTGTAATTGTTGACAATTATTGGATAGGTTGTGGTTTCCCGCAATAAAGTTTAAATAATTTGTGTTAAGTTTGAATGTGATAGTATCATAATTTCGTGTATATGCGATATATACGCCATGAATTAATATGATACTTCGGATATACTTATGTTGGGGCAAATACAAAAATAACTATGAATTATCACGTCAGAATATCATTAAAATCACAAAAATCAAGTGATGAAACTAAAAATGATTTTAGTGAAGAGCAATTACAATTTAGAGTTATACAACCATATGAACAGGGTGAGCCGATTATTATGAATGGGAAAACTATTCAGCCTACTGATATTGACAGAATAAGGATTAGTAAGAGTAAAGAAACCAGCGAACAGCTTATTGATAAAATAAGAGCTGAAAACAGAAATAGCAATGTTATAACCATTGGAGGACCAAGTTATGCTTGGAAAGCAGCAGCCCGTGCAACAGATATAACTGATGAAATTATTTCCGGACCTATTGGCTATAAGAAAGGCGAAAGTTCAAAAAAGAAAAATGACAAGGTTTTAGAAAAATCAAGTAATAAAGTCTTCGTTGTTCACGGTCACGACTCGGAACTAAAAAATGATATTGATATTTTTTTGAGGGATATAGGATTGGAGCCAATAATTCTTCATAGGCAAGCTGACGAAGGTTTAACGATTATAGAAAAGTTTGAAAAACATTCTGACGTTTCCTATGCATTTATACTACTCACACCTGATGACGTAGGAATGACCGTGGCTGAATACGAGAAGCACAAGAAAGGTGAGGATTACGAATTAAGAGCAAGACAAAATGTAATCTTTGAATTCGGATATTTTGCAGCTAAATTGGGAAGACAAAATGTCTGTTGTATTTATAAAGAAGGAGTTACTTTACCTAATGACATTGCAGGGTTATTATATAAAAAAGTAACTGACACTATAGATTCCATCGGTTATGAAATTATTAAAGAATTGAAAGCAACAGGAATAAAAATCGAGGTGTAAGTACTTGCCCCAACACGAGTATAAACGCAATAGCGGAGTTACTGATTAACCGAAAGTAGTTTTATAAATCAATAATCAATTATAAATCGAAAGGTTCGGGTGCTAATCCCGCTACTGCGCTTATACCAAACGTTCTACACCATTTGACGGAAAACAAAATATATCAACAATTGAAAATAAAACACAGTAATAAGACAATAATTCTAACCATAGTTTTCTTTGCTGTTTATCTAATTTTGAAACAGTATTTTTCGACAATTAAAGAAAATTTGGATTTGTTAACCCGAAATGGATTGTTGAGCTATATTCTTACTTATTTCATCATCGGAATTCCAATATTCATTGGAACTTATTTCATAAATCCTAAACTGAATGTTTTAAGTAATTTAGGGCTGAATCACAATCCCGTAAGACCATTTTTCATTGCCTTACTATTTTCCCTTCCTATGCTTATAGGTGGTTTGATATTTTTTGAACTTAATCAAGATATTTCTGTCCCAAATTTAATAGCGGGAACGATTATAGTGGGCTTTGTGGAAGAGTTATTTTATAGGGGTTTTTTATTTGGACAACTTTTTAAGTACACAAAACTCGGATTTATCTCTTCAATAATTGTAGGCGCAATTATTTTTGCATCAGGACATTTATATCAGAGCCAAGATAGTTCTGAATTGATAGGTATATTTTTTGTCACATTTATGGGAGCAATCTTATTTGCTTGGTTATATGTAGAATGGAATTATAATCTATGGATACCTATCTTCTTGCATTCATTAATGAATTTAGCTTGGCATTTATTTGAAATGGATATAACTGCACTTGGAGGGATACTTCCAAATGTACTCAGAGGCTTTACCATTTTATCTGCAATCATTTTTACCATAGTTTATAAGAGAAAAAGGAATAAAGAGCTTGTAATAACAAAGGAAAAATTGATAATAAAAAATGGTGTAGAATAACTAAGCATTCGTGTGGGCGGCACGACCCAACATGAATGCAGTGTTGACT
The DNA here is from genome assembly GCF_900106795.1 of Aequorivita viscosa. GTDB lineage: Bacteria > Bacteroidota > Bacteroidia > Flavobacteriales > Flavobacteriaceae > Aequorivita > Aequorivita viscosa. Next base: position 6,275 of record NZ_FNNS01000025.1, read on the forward strand.
GAACCGGTGTATGTCGGTTTGCCCTTATGGGGGTTGGTCTAGTTTGGGATGGGTTTTCAGGAGTTGGTTTTCCCTGAATTGGGATCGTTGACCTCAATTTTTGATGTGGCCGCTTACCTTCCTATATTAAATTGAGTTACCGAAAATATTATGTTATTTCCTGCAGTGCGCGCAAAGGCAAAGAGCATTGGCAATAATTTGATATTGCTTTAATGGAAAGAGTTTCTGTTTATTAAATTACACCTCATCGTGTATTGGTTTATGGAATCGAGAACATGTTTTTGCAAGGTCTTTGGCGAATCCGAGTTTAGATACTTCTTATCCAAGTGCTGGAACTGATGTTCATAATTTAAGGAGTTGTGATAGTCAGATGAATAGTTCGCGTAGTAATCGGATTTTTCAAGATGGGAATGGGAATTCACATATTACTTCTATTGGAAATTTTTATCCTGGAGATGAACATAAAGGAGATGTGGCACGTATTGCGATGTATATGTATACCCGTTATCCTGAGCAATGTGAGGCTATTAATTTGGGGTATGGCACAACAGATAATTCGCCATTGAATGATATGCCTGATGTTTTTTTAAGATGGAATTTGGAGGATCCTGTGTCGCAATTTGAGAAGGAGAGGAACGAGGTTATTTATCAGTATCAAGGTAATAGGAATCCGTTTATTGATAATCCTTATATAGCGACACTGATTTGGAACGGCGAAGCAGCGGAAGATACTTGGGGCTCGCTTTCGACTGGTGGGGCAGAGGTTGAATCGTTGTCTGTTTATCCTCTTATACTACCAACTATGTTTACATAGGTGGAAACTCAGGTAATACAAGTTATCAATTTAGCATTTATAATATGTTTGGACAGAAGGTACAAAGCTCGAGAACGGATGAGGTTATTGATGTTTCTGCTTTAGATAAAGGGATTTATATTCTTCATATTAAAAATGAAAATACGAAGCAGGTTTCTAAGTTTCTTAAGGTTTGATGTTGAATCTTTTTGTGCTTGGTTTATGAATTGCTTTGCCTGTCATAGATAACCATTGCACAGTTTTATTGCTTAAAAGCAAACTATAAAAGCCGTCTATGCGGCTTTTTTTTGATATAAAACTGATAGTTTTTAAATAGAATTGTTATTAAATGTTACTTCCTTACGGAATACCGTAATTAAATTAGATTATTTTATAGTAAGTTTGAAGATGATGCTGTAGTATTACGGTATTATTCTTTAATAGTTGTATCAAGCTTAATTCGGAGGGAATATTATATGATTCGTGCAATAGCGGTTTTTTCTGTTAGTTAATACAAAAATGACTAGGGTGAAGTAGATTTTTAGAACGAATGAGGAAAGCCGTAAAAAAATGGAATTACAAAAGGCTATATTTGGTTTTCAATCTAATTCTAACCTTAAATTTAAAACATGAAAAAAACACTAACACTTCTAATCTTATTTATTTACACATTTAGTTTCGCCCAGGATGTAAAAGAGGAAGATCAAAAAGTACAGACTAAAATGGAACAATTCGTTTCTCAAACTGGGGTGATTATAAAGTTTACGGATACTAAACTGAGTAATCTCAAGGCAGGGTATATTGTTGCAGAAACAAGAATAAGAAAATTAAATAGTGGTGATGATGTAAAATACTTTTACCAGATTGAGAAACCTGGAAAATACGGAAGTTCAACTGCTTCGGTTGAATATTCAGATTTACTAGAAGTTATTAAGGCTTTTAATAGTTTAAAATCGGAAGTTGATAGTGACGTAAGTAACAATCCTGATTATTTAGAAAATAAATTCATTACGGAAGATGGTTTTCAATTAGGATATTATGTGAGTAAAGGAAAAGTAAAATGGTATATTAAGCTTGAAAAATACGGTTCGGACAAAACATTATTTATAAAGGATTTAGAAAGTATCGACTCTAGTTTTGCAGAAGCTAAAAGTAAGATAGAGGAATTGAAGGGATAAATCTTTATCTAATAACTAAGCATCCGGGTGCCGGTATGGCGCCCAATCGGATGGTCCTGAAGGTTCAGGTCTACTCTGCTGGTTTGGGAACGTAGGTGGTTGGCTGTTAGGCTTTGAAGCGGCACTCTTTCTGCGAAATTGGGATGTAAGAACAAAGTTGGTAAGTGAACGCGATGCAAGCGCGTACCAGCAGGGGAGGACTCCTTCATTTGAATGACTTTATGTTTTTGTAAATTGCCTACGAATTGTGAGCTAAAGGTGCTATCCTTGGATATCATCAACCAAGACTTAAAGTACTTTTTGAAATTACCGAAATAGTAGAGTTAAACTAAAAGATTTAATTAAACATAAATAATGACAAGCATAAACCAAAGAGCTGAATTACAAGCTAAAATATGGAGAATAGCCAACGATGTACGTGGGTCTGTTGATGGGTGGGATTTTAAACATTTTGTTTTAGGAACACTTTTCTACCGTTTTATAAGTGAAAACTTTGCAACCTATATAGAAGGAGGCGATGAGAGTATTGACTACGCAAAATTATCTGATGATGTTATCACCCCTGAAATAAAAGAGGATGCGATTAAAACAAAAGGGTATTTTATTTATCCGAGTCAGCTTTTTGTGAATGTTGCTAAAACAGCGAATACCAATACGAATCTAAACACTGATTTAAAATCTATTTTTGACGCGATTGAAGGCTCTGCCAATGGCTATCCATCCGAACCCGATATAAAAGGTTTGTTTGCCGATTTTGATACGACCAGTTCGCGATTGGGAAATACGGTTGAAGGAAAAAACGACCGATTAGCCAAGGTTTTGAAAGGTATAGAGGAATTGAACTTTGGAAATTTCGAAGACAATCAGATCGATCTCTTTGGGGATGCTTATGAATTTCTGATTTCCAACTATGCCGCAAATGCCGGCAAATCTGGAGGGGAGTTTTTTACGCCTCAAACCATTTCCAAACTTATTGCGCAATTGGCGATGCACGGACAGACTTCCGTAAATAAGATTTATGACCCTGCAGCAGGTTCGGGTTCCTTGCTGTTACAAGCTAAAAAACATTTTGACAACCATATTATTGAAGAAGGGTTTTTTGGGCAGGAAGTAAATCATACCACCTATAACCTGGCGCGTATGAATATGTTTTTGCACAACGTGAACTATGACAAGTTTAATATCGTGCTGGGCGATACGCTTTTGAATCCGCAATTGGGCGATGCTAAACCTTTTGACGCCATTGTGTCCAATCCGCCGTATTCTATAAAATGGATAGGAAGTGACGACCCTACGCTTATTAACGACGATCGTTTTGCACCTGCCGGTGTGCTGGCTCCTAAATCCAAAGCTGATTTTGCCTTTGTATTACACGCCTTAAGCTATCTTTCAAGCAAAGGAAGGGCAGCCATTGTTTGTTTTCCGGGTATCTTTTACCGTGGAGGTGCCGAACAAAAAATAAGAAAGTATTTAGTAGATAACAACTTTGTAGAAACCGTAATCTCTGTAGCGCCCAATCTGTTTTTCGGAACGACCATAGCGGTAAATATCCTCGTGCTTTCCAAAAGTAAGACCGATAATACCACACAGTTTATAGATGCCAGTGGCGAAGGTTTTTTCAAAAAAGCTACCAATACCAATGTGTTGACCGACAAACACATTGAAAAGATTATGAAGCTGTTTGACAACAAAGAAGACGTGGATCATATAGCAGTTTCGGTGGATAATGACAAAATTGCTGAAAACGATTATAACCTCTCTGTGACTTCTTATGTGGAGGCAGAAGATACGCGTGAAGTGATTGATATTGTGGAGTTGAATGCAGAGATTTCGGAAACCGTGGCGAAGATTGATAAGTTGAGAGCGGATATTGATGAAATTGTGAAAGTGGTTAGTCGTTAGTTTTTAGTGGTTAGTTTTTAGTAAATAAAAAATAAAATGAACAAAAATTATATAGAGAAATTGTTGGAGGGGGTTGACAGTTCGGCAGGCTCAAAGCAAGGTGTAGAATGGAAAAGTTTGGGAGATGTTGTTAATTTGATTACAACAGGTCGTCTAAATGCAAATGCAATGGAGGATAATGGTATTTATCCTTTTTTCACTTGTAATGAAAAACCTTACAAAATAAATGATTATGCATTTGATTTAGAAGCTATTTTGATTTCAGGAAATGGTAGTCAGGTAGGACACTTAAATTATTATAAAGGGAAATTTAATGCTTATCAGAGGACATATATTGTAGGAGAGTTTAAGGATTCTACAGACATTATATATACATATTATTATTTAAAGCACACGTTACGTAGTTATATTATTAAAAATTCAAGAAAGGGTTCTGTTCCCTACATTACAATGCCAATGCTTGTAAACTTTCAAATCCCCATTCCGCCCCTTTCCGTTCAAAAGGAAATTGTTCGTATTCTAGATAAATTTACGGAGCTTACAGCGGAGCTTACAGCGGAACTTACAGCGCGCAAACAACAATATAGTTTTTATAGAGAGGAGTTGTTGAGCTTTGAGGAGGGAGAAGTGGAATGGAAGACTTTGGGGGAATTAACTTCTCTTATAACAAAAGGCACAACACCTAAAAATTACACGCCAAATGGAATAGCTTTTATTAAAACAGAAGCTTTTGTGGGTTCATATATCGATATTGAAAAAATATCATTTATTGACGAAGAAACACACAATAAAGAATTAAAAAGATCAATTTTAAAACATAATGATATTTTGATAACGATTGCAGGAGCAACAATAGGCAAATGCGCCATTGTTCCAAAAGAAATTTTACCTGCAAATACAAATCAAGCTTTAGCTATAATTAGACTGAATGATGATGTTAATTTAAAGTTTGTATTCCATTTGATAAAATCAAATTATATGAATAAGTATATAGAACTAAATATAAAAGGCTCTGCGCAACCAAATCTAAACTTAAAACAATTAAATAATTTTTCTATTCCATATCCTTCACCAGAAGAACAAGAACGCATCGTTTCCATTCTCGATAAATTTGACACGCTTACCAATTCCATTAGTGAAGGTTTGCCAAAAGAGATTGAGTTGAGGCAGAAGCAGTATGAGTATTATCGGGATTTGTTGTTAAGCTTTCCAAAACAGAAACATTAATGAGTACTTACAAAACCATAGCAGAATCCAATAGCTTCATCGTTCTCGATAAATCATAAGTTGAAAATGAAAATTGATAATAGTATCACCGCTACCAAGGATATTTTGAATTACCATCATTTTAAATGATATTTCAAAATGACTTATTTATGGAATACTTTGAGTTATTACCCATTTAAGGAATGATTTGAATTATTACCAAAAGAAGGAATAGTTTATATATTTTTACTTTATAAATTTAAAAGGAATAGAATATGGTAGCCATTATTACAGGTGATATAATCGCATCAAGGAAGTTGGTCAACCAAGAAAAATGGTTGAAGCCACTCAAACATCTATTGGCAAAATGGGGAGATAGCCCAAAAGATTGGAAATTGGATAGAGGGGATTTTTTTCAAGTAGAAATCACAAACATAGAAGAAGTTCTACATAAGGCTTTGGAAATAAAAGCATTGATTAAAAAAGTAGAACCCGTTAACCAACAAAAAAAAATAAGCACAATAGATGTTCGTCTGGCTATTGGTATAGGCGAGAAAACCTATTCGGCCGAAAGTATTTCAGAAAGTAATGGTTCTGCCTTTATAAATTCGGGCGAAAAATTTGATGTGTTGAAAAAAGAAAACGTGACACTCGGTATAAAAACACCTTGGCAAGAATTTGATGAGGAAATAAATCTATACTTAAGGTTAGCGGGTACATTTATGGATAAATGGTCGGTTTCTTCAGCCGAGATAATGCAAACCATTCTAAGTAATCCAAATACAACACAGGAAGACATAGGTAAAAAATTAGGTATTAAGCAAAGTGCTGTGAGTCGTAGATGGAGTAGAGCGAATGTGAATGAAATACTGGAAGTTGAAAAAATATTTCGTAAAAAAATTTATACGCTAAAAAAATGATTATACTCATCAAACTTATAATTGCACATTTTATTGGAGATTTTTTGCTGCAACCCAAATCTTGGGTAGAAGATAAAGAAAATCGTAAAGCGAAGTCAGTAAAACTCTATTTGCACATCCTCATTCATGGACTGTTGGTGTTGTTGATCCTATGGGATTTAAATTATTGGCTATTAGCTTTACTACTAATGCTTTCACATGGGATTATTGATATCCTAAAACTATATGCTCAAAAAGAAGGCAATAAGTCCAAGTGGTTTTTAATAGACCAAGTATTACACGTGATAAGTATTTTGGGATTGTGGGTCTTATTCGTCAAACCAGAAATAAATTTCGCATCATGGTATGAAAACACCAATTTTTGGGTTTATTCAGTTGCTCTACTTTTCATAACCATTGTGTCTGGAATAGGTATGCGCGAAATCATGTCTAATTGGTCAAAAGCATTAAATGATGAGGAAGATGAATCGTTGAAAAACGCAGGAAAATATATTGGTATTTTGGAACGTCTATTTGTTTTCATTTTTGTTGTTACAGGTAATTGGGAAGCCATTGGTTTTTTATTAGCTGCCAAGTCGGTATTCCGCTTCGGAGATTTAAAAGAGTCAAAAGACAGAAAACTAACAGAATACATTTTGATAGGAACATTGTTAAGCTTTGGAATAGCCATAGCTACTGGAATGGTGGTGCTTAAATTGATTGAAAAATAAACCCTGTATTGTAAACTGAGAATTGAATGATATGACAACATACAAAACCATAGCAGAATCAAATAATTTCATCGTTCTTGATAAATACACCAAAAATTCAGAAGCGCAAGAGGCAGCTGCTGTTTATCAAACAGAAGCGGCATTGGAACGGGAATTTATACAGGATTTAATCAATCAGGGATATGAAAATCCAACACACCTTACTTCTATTGAAGCCATGCTTGCCAATGTAAGAGTGCAATTGCAAGCGCTCAATAATATGGTGTTTAAAGATGGTGAATGGGCGCGTTTTGTAGAAGAATATTTGGATAGGCCGAGCGACAACCTGGTGGATAAAACACGGAAATTGCACGACGATTATATTTACGATTTTGTGTTTGATGATGGGCGGATCCAAAATATTTATTTGGTGGACAAACAGCAGGTTGTTCGGAATAAAGTGCAAGTGATTTCGCAATTTGAACAGAAGGGAACCAATGCCAATCGCTATGATGTCACTATTTTAGTCAACGGCTTGCCTCTGGTGCAGGTAGAGCTAAAAAAGCGTGGCGTGGCTATTCGCGAAGCCTTTAATCAAGTGCATCGTTATTCCAAAGAGAGTTTTAATAGCAATACGTCTCTGTTTAAGTTTTTACAGATTTTTGTCATTTCCAATGGTACAGACAGCCGTTATTTTGCCAACACTGTAGAGCGAAATAAAAACAGCTTTGATTTTACCATGAACTGGGCAAGAGCAGATAATACGCTCATTAAAGACCTAAAAGATTTCACGGCAACATTTTTTCAGAAACACACGCTTTTAAATGTGCTGCTCAATTATTCGGTATTCGATACCAGTGATATACTGCTTGTTATGCGACCGTATCAAATTGCAGCTACAGAAAGAATTTTATGGAAAATAGAAAGTTCCTACCAGGCTAAAAATTGGTCTAAACCTGAAAGTGGTGGTTATATTTGGCATACCACTGGATCGGGTAAAACGCTCACAAGTTTTAAAGCAGCACGACTCGCCACACAATTGGATTTTATTGATAAAGTATTCTTTGTGGTAGACCGTAAGGATCTGGATTATCAAACCATGAAAGAGTATCAACGTTTCTCTCCGGATAGTGTAAACGGTTCGGACAGTACGGCAGGCTTAAAGCGGAATATTGAAAAAGATGATAATAAGATTATCGTCACCACAATTCAGAAACTGAATAATCTGATGAAAGGTGAAAATGATTTAGCCATTTATCAAAAGCAAGTGGTTTTCATTTTTGATGAGGCGCATCGCTCTCAATTTGGAGAAGCTCAAAAGAATCTTAAAAAGAAATTTAAAAGGTACTATCAATTTGGCTTTACGGGAACTCCAATTTTCGCTCAAAATGCTTTAGGATCCGAAACCACAGCAAGTGTATTTGGTCGTGAATTACATTCGTATGTTATTACGGATGCCATTAGAGATGAGAAAGTGCTAAAGTTTAAAGTGGATTATAACGATGTACGTCCACAGTTTAAAGGCATAGAAACTGAAATTGATGAAAAAAAGCTAAGTGCTGCCGAAAACAAAACAGCTTTGCTTCATCCTGCTCGTATCAAAGAAGTTTCTCAATACATTTTACAGAATTACAGACAGAAAACACATAGGACCAAAGGTGGAAACAGTGGCTTTAATGCCATGTTTGCAGTGAGCAGTGTAGATGCGGCAAAGTGTTATTATGAGGAATTGAATAATTTACAAAAGGAGAGCGATAAGCCATTAAAGATAGCGACGATTTTCTCTTTTGCAGCCAACGAAGAGCAAAGTGCCATAGGTGAGATATTGGATGAAAGCTTTGAGCCTTCCGCCATGAACAGCAGTGCAAAAGAGTTTTTATCTAAGGCCATCGAAGATTATAACAATCTATTTAAAACCAGTTTTGGGGTTGAAAGTAACGCTTTCCAAAACTATTATCGCGATCTGGCCAAACGGGTAAAAAATAAGGAAGTTGACCTGCTTATTGTAGTAGGCATGTTCTTAACAGGATTTGATGCACCTACGCTGAACACACTTTTTGTAGATAAAAATCTGCGCTATCATGGTTTAATGCAAGCCTTTTCACGTACCAACCGTATTTTTGACGCCTCCAAAACCTTTGGTAATATTATTACCTTCCGTGATTTGGAAAAAGCGACCATTGATGCCATTACGCTTTTTGGAGATAAGAATACCAAGAATGTAGTCCTTGAAAAGAGCTATAAAGAATACTTGGAAGGCTTTACGGATATTGTTACTGGAGAAGCACGAAGAGGTTACACAGAGGTGGTTAAGGAACTTAATGAAAGGTTTCCAGATCCTAACGAGATTGTCACCGAGGCCGATAAAAAGGATTTTACAAAACTCTTTGGAGAATACCTGCGCGTTGAAAACATACTACAGAATTACGACGAATTTGTCCACCTCAAAGCACTTCAAGAAATAGACATTAACGATAAGGAAGCTCTTGAAACCTTTAAGGAAAAACATTTTATAACAGATGAGGATATTGCCGCCATGCAAAAGATTGAAATGCTGCCCGAAAGAACTGTGCAGGATTATCGATCAACTTATAATGATATTCGCGATTGGTTAAAACGGCAGAAGGAAGGAGAAGAAGTTGCAGAATCAACTATTGATTGGGATGATGTAGTCTTTGAAATTGATTTGCTTAAATCGCAAGAAATAAACCTGGATTATATACTTGAATTGATATTTGAGCACAATAAAGGGACCAAAGACAAAGCGTCTTTAACTGAAGAGGTTCGTCGGGTTATTCGTGCGAGCATAGGTAACAGAGCCAAAGAGAGTTTAGTAGTTGATTTTATTAATGAAACCGACCTTGACAGCATTGAAGATAAAGCGAGCATTATAGATGCGTTCTTTTCCTATGCCCAAGAAAAACAAAAGAAGGAGGCTACGGAATTAATTGTAGATGAAAACTTAAATGAGGAAGCAGCAAAACGCTATCTTCTTGCATCTTTAAAGCGGGAATATGCTAGTGAAAACGGGACAGAGCTCAATGCTATTTTGCCAAGAATGAGTCCTTTAAATCCACAATATTTATCAAAAAAACAGAGTGTGTTTCAAAAGATAGCTTCATTTGTAGAGAAGTTTAAGGGAGTGGGGGGTAGGATATGAATTACATAAGCCCAAGTTACTCACATCGCCAAGTCGCACAAGCCAGATGTAATCGCCATTTCTTGACAAAAGCGTAACGTTTAATTATGAAACAAATCAATAATTGGATTAACGATTTCCTCCTTGTTTTGTTTCCTGCGGATTCCAAGGAGAATGAGGTGGAGGATGAAACAGTAGCGGAAAAACCTATGGTGAATTTTGTGGTTTTGGCGTTATTGATATTCACTGTGGTAATGTTGGTATTATCGGGTAGTTGAATACATTTGGTTGAGAGCTTATTAAGAATGAGGGTTATTAGTTGGTAATACACAGAAATCAGTGGTTAGTGTTAAGTAAAAGACTATTATTCTTAATGATTGTTAAAATAATGAATAGGATGAAAAAATGATAGAATTAGGGCGTATCACTCATAAGAATAAAATTATCGATCTGAAATCAAAGGTTATTTATGATTATTTTCACTATTTCCTTTCAGAAAATGAATACTTATCTCTCCAAAATCAACCTTTGGATAATCATATATCCATCCTGCAAAAAATCGACTTTCGATTATCGAATACTAGTTTAGAACTGAGTTCTCAAATTGTTATAAAGCAATTGATGGACAACGATCTATTCAATTTGAAGACGGATATTGTTTCTAGAAAAGGGAAGGCTAGAACTATCATTAATAAAATTAAAGGAAATTTATCTAGTAAGAATATAGATGTTTTAACACTTAAAGTTAATGTAGAGGAAGCGGTTATTGTTCTTAATGGTAGTTATGATTTTGATAATACAGAATATTTAGAGCTGTGTGTAGATAATATTATATTTTATTTAAGTTGTGGTTGTGAATACTCAAAGCATAAAGAAGAAATTATTTACTTCACAAAATTAGTTGCTTCTGAATTTTTACGCTTGGGGTTTAGTATAAAAGAATTAACAGGAGTCAATGGCGTTTTTAATAGATTGTTGTCAAAGGAGATTATAATTGATGAAAAAACTAAAAATCTACATTCTAGATTTCCTTTATCACTAGAAATAGAAAGACAAAGAGGAGAAAAGCATTTTAAAAAAATTGTAGAAGATTTTTTAAAAAACAGAACATTAAAGGAGCAATTTAAGGGGATCGAAAATTATGTAAAGAAGGATTTACTTGAATATATTTTTATTGTAAGAGTGAAAAATGCTTTAGGCTTTGAAGGTCTGAATATTTCATACAAAAATATAGAGATTGTTTCTTCAGCACATATTATAGCGATGGGAGAGGAATTGGGAGAAGAACAAAAAGAACGTCTTAGAAATTTTATAAAGCCCAAAAGCTGTATTTATTTTAAGATTCCTATAAAGCATAAATCTTTTGATTCAGCTGTTCACTTAGCATTTAAAGAAGCAGATAACACACTTTCATATTTAAGTTACCCGAAACCTCTAAGAGGGGAAATCGACAAAAGTGATATTATAAGAATTTATAATAACAATCTTGGATGGAAATGGAAAAGAGAAAGCTTGGTTGTATCTAATGATCTTAAATATGACTTAGATAATCTCGAGCTTAATAGTATATTAAATAATGAATTAACTCATTTAGACAACCTGTACTTCCGAGCTTTTACCAGTAGGCTTATAGAAGATAAAGTGATTAATGCTTGGAGGTATTTGGAGATTTTAGGAAGATATGGAGGTTTTTACAAAGATCGGGAAGGTATTAAAAATTTGCCTTTTATATTACTACTTAGCGAGCGAAATTACAGTAAACTTCATTTGGAAAATTTGATAATTAATCTCATTAATAATAACAGAGACATTGTAAAATGCAACATTCCTGATTCAAAAATTTATGCACTGACGGACCAAACGAACTGTATTGAAACTTTAAAGAATAATACGAATTACTATTTCACAAATGAGTTAATTTCTGATTTTGAGAATATGGATATTAATTTTAAGAGAAGATATACTTCTTATAAGGGAATCCTAGAGCTTCTTTATGAGCAGAGAAACTTCATAATTCATCAAGCCAGCATTTGCTCCCTTTCAGCTAACCAATCTTTGAATGTTATTCAAATACTACTTACAAGAATGAGAAAAACTATCATTTCTGATGTTAAAGAGAACTCGAGAAATGAATTAGAGAATAGTATAAAACATTTAATTAGAGAAGGAAAAAATCTAGTTGATTAATATCCTTCCAGATAGAGCTTTAGCTCTCTCAGTTCGAATACTTTTTTATCATTTGGGAGTTGGTTGTGGATGATGATGTTTTCTATTCGGTGGTTGTAGATGTAATCTCCTAGGATTTCTTTTAATATTCTGACTACTGTAAGGTGTGCTATTTCGGGGTTAATATTAGCTGTTGGGAAATTGAGAATTATTCCTACTATTAATTTGTTTGTTACTGGGTCAATATGTTGAATCCAGGACTTTATGTTGGAGGTGATAAAGCTTGCTTTATTTATGTTGAATTCATTTTCGAGATATTCTGAATCATCTTCAGATAAAGTTTCTACAGTGGTTGAAATAATCCAATTGGGAATTTTTGGGGCTGATTGTATTAGATTTGAAATGATTTGATGTGCCTCACTATCACCAGAAGTGAAAAATGTAAGTGTTCGGCGTTTTTTGGAACTCGTTTTAATAAGTATTTGGAAACCTATATCAGCGCTGTAGCATCGAAGATACTGGTAAAACCAAAATAATAATTGCTTGCCTTCAATTTCTGGAAGGGTGTGTATGGAGCGTAGTTTTTTTTCGTTGGCGAGGAACCAGGACCAGAATAGGTTTGTGTTCATTGTGTTTGTTTTTTATGGTTTGAGTTGAAGAGTTTATATGTTTAAGAGTTTATGCCCTTCGACTGCCCTTCGACAAGCTAGGACAGGCTGCTCAGGGTGACAAGAGTTATGAGTTATGAGTGTGTCAGTACGCAGTAATCAGTGTTCAGTATTCAGTATGCAGTATTGAGGCCTTCGGTACGTTTTGAAAGCAATAGTATTTTACAGTTTTATTGTACTTTCTTCTCAGCTTTTAAACCATCCTCCTTCGGCGGACAGGCTCAGGCATCTTTTTTAGTGATCAGTATTCAGTATTCAGTGGTCAGTTTAGTGACAGTAGTCAGTAACAGTTTGCAGCATCAGGCCTTCGTTTCGCAGTTTTCTGGTTCAGAGTTATGATTTATGAGGATGAGCATGCCTGAATAAAATTGTTTTTTCTATGATTTGTAGCTTTCTAAATATAGTTTGAGCTCTTTGAGTTCGAGTATTTCTTCATCAACTGGGAGTTGGTTGTGGATGATGATGTCTTCTATGTGGTGGTTGTATTTTTCGTCTCCTAAAGTGTCTATTAGGATTGCTACCACTGTTTCGTAAACTAAATCAGGGTCTATGTTATTTGTGGAAATATCGAGGTGGATTGCCAAGATGAATTGGTCTGTCTCTGGGTCAATTAGTAATGTCCAAAACTTTATTTGGGATGGTTTGCAACATAGACTGTTAAGACAATATTCTTTTTCAAAATAGTTTGGGTCTTGGTCGGCTAATGAGGTTATAGATGCTGTTATGATCCAGTGCGGTAGTTTTGGAGCGGTTTCTAATAGTTGAACAATGAGTATTCTTAATTCAGGGTCACCACTTGTTGAAAATGATAGAGTAGGGGGTTCTTGACTCAAGTGAGGAATTATAAATCTATAGCCGATTTTAGGACTGTAGTAATCTAAATGTTTGGAAAACCAATAGAGTAGTTCTTCTCTTCCTTTTTCTGAAAGGGAATGGATGTTTCGGAGGATTTTTTCGTTGGCTAGGAACCATTGCCAAAAGTGATGAGCGTTCATGGTGTTTGTTGATAAGGGTTTATGGTTGAGTTGAAGTGTTTATATGTTTAAGAGTTTATGAGTAATCTAGTTATGAGTTATGAGTGTGTCAGTACGCAGTAATCAGTAATCAGTGTTCAGTATTCAGTGTTCAGTATTCAATGGTTAGGCCTTCGGTACGTTTTGAAAGCAATAGTATTTTAAAGTTTTATTGTGCTTTCTTCATGGTTTTCAAAACATCCTCCTTCGACGGACAGGCTCAGGCACCTGGCATTGGGTCAGTTTGAAAAAAAATAGGCTTTGGAGTTTTCATTTTCGTTTGTCTTTTGTGTTTTTATCGAAGCCTATTACGTTTACCATTTCGCGTAGGCGGCTGCGGACGCGGTTGCCGTAACGCTCTTCTATTTCTTCAGCGTTGAGGTTTGTGGTTATGTGGGTCATTGCTCGTGTTCGATGTTCCAAAGGACATTTGGTGAAAATTTCGTGACGAGATAGTAAGATTTCTCCTAGTACGTTGCAGTCTTTTCCGAAGTGTTTTCCTTCGGGTTCTACACCGAGGTCATCGAAGCAGAAATAGTGACTATTTCCATATTGTTCGATTATTGAATATCCAAGATTGTTAAAACCGAATACGATGTTCCTGGTTGGGATGATTTCGTATGGACGACGATGTGGGACTAGATGTCGCATTAATTTCATTAGAGTTGTTTTGCCGCATCCTACGGGGCCGCTGAGTAAGATTCCTTTAGTTGGGTCGATGTTGTATTTGGGGCAGTTGACTTCATCTTTGATGAAGTAAAGGCAGAGTTGATAGATTATTTGATGATCTTCTTCGTGGATTTTGAATTCTTTTCCGAAGAGTAGTTTTCCTTTTGCGTTGAGGTAGATGAGCATTTTAGAAAAATCGTAATTGATGGTGTCACCTTTCATTTTGCCTAAATGAAATTCTACGCCGCCTTCGATTAGGATGTGGGGGGTGGTTGGGTGATATTTTGGTAAGGTTTTCATTGGATGTCGGTTATCAATTGTCGGTTTTGTTTCGGTGCTTCGACAGGCTCAGCATGACTTTAAAAAGATTGAATACTACAGAGGTTCTTTGTAATTTTTGGATTTGGTGGTTTTTAGGTTGTCTTGATTTTGGGACGGTGGGGATTTGATTTGCTTTAGGCTGAGGTCTTTGGATTTAAGCATCCAACTTTTTGCGGAAGCGTGCCAATTGGTCATTTTTATTTTTCCGCCAATTTTCCATCCGATGGCTGCGTAGTGCGCGTAAAATTTTTGAGCTTCGATTTTGGGCCAATTATTTTTTAAAAAAAATGAGATTACTAAATTTTCATTTTTCGGGAGCTCTAGTTTATATATGTTTTCTTTATGTTTATTATTGTTTATATATGATACCAACGGTTGTCCTTGATTTGGGACACCTAAGTCCAAGGGTTGTCCTTGATTTGAGACACCTAAGTCCAGCGGTTGTCCAGTGGTTGTCCCAAAAATGAACAAGCTAATTCTGCTGCCTTTAAATGAATTGTGGGAAGGAAAATACCGGAGGTATTTCCAAGTGTCGAGTTGTTTTAAACAGCGGTGATAAGTTGACTTGGATCCAATTTTTGAAAGCTTCATAACTTCATCACGAATAATGATGAATTCGGTTGGAAACCGATTGATGTTCCATAGATTAAAAAGAGCCATATATAAGCTGATATGGGAGGGATTGAGCCTCTTGTCTTTTGAAATAGTCATAAAAAAAGCGTTTAAATGTGAGATGTAATTGACATTTGACATAGGATTGGAAAATAAAAGGGAGGAGCTAAGTTTGATTTTAGCGCGATGAGACTTTGTTTTCTTCCAATACGCGTTCTATTTCTTTTTCTTCATAGAGAATTATCCCACCTATTTTTGAATAGGGCAAGGTGCCATTGATTCGCAGGTTTTGTAGTGTTCCTGGACTGATGGAGAGCATTTCCATAACCTCAGCAGACTTGAGGTATTTTTTTGGTTCTTCCGATGTTTGAGGTTTGATGATTTTTTTAATTTCTTCAAGAAGCTCAAGTTTGAATTCGTAGAGATCGTCGGTGGTGAGAATGGTTACTGGCATAGCTAAAAAGTTTTAAATGATTAAAATAATCCCCGTGGGGAGACGGGGATTTAAAAAGCTGTCAAAGGGTTATGGCTTTTTAGATTGACAACTTTTTGCACGATTTGACCTTCGTGTTGCAAAGATTTAAAGAAAGGAAGAAAGGCTTTCACAAGGTGTACCCAAGGTGGGTGATATTTTTTTTCGTTGGTGACTCTGCTTGAGTTTGTAGCCATTCCGATTTTGATGGATTGGTGTATGGATTATTTATTGAGAATTGTGGTTATAATTGAAAATGAGAGGTTCATTTTATATCTATACCTTAAATTAATCGAGATTCTTATAAAGTCAATGATAACAACTTGTTGGAGGGGTAAATGAGAGTCTTCTGGAATCAGACTAATTAGGGAGGAAAAATGAATTTGGAATAATTTACCAAGGTTTACCCAAGGTGGGTGTTTTTTTTTCCTCGGTACTTTTTCAATATCTCTAACGAGCTATTGAAAACATCCTCCTTCGGCCGACAGACTCGGGAACCTTGGCTCCTTAGTTTTGTTTTTCGTTGATAGACCGTAGTTGTTAGACTGTAGACGGTAGAGTTGACGGGTGACGGATGTTGGGTGAGAATTGGACTTAGGACGGTAGGACCTGCCTATCGGCGGACAGGCGTAAGACGTAGGACTGGGTACCTATATTGTGAAATAAATTGGGGTCATTAAGTGTACGGTTTATTTTACTTGTTCATCTGCATCGTACATTTTTTTTTGGAGTTTCTCTTTCAAAAGATCAATGAATTTGGTTTTTTTTATTTTGCGGGAACGAATTTCGATGTAGGTGCGATAATATGGTCCTAGGTCAATGTTAAGTGTGCGTTGGAACAAGGTGGCGAGGTCTTTTATATCAGTGTTGCCATTGTTGATCGCGCCGGTTTCGTGAAGGGCGTAAATCAATTCGATTAAGTCGGATTTGGCTCTTGTCCATTGCATATTTGGAATAGGTTCTTCTCGAGGGTTGGATTTGGCATCGTTTAGGGTATTTAATTCGGTTGTTAACCGTTGGATCAATAATTTGTGCGCATAGATTTTGGCTACTATTAAATCATGGGATGATGAAAAATTTTCGTCCACGCAATATTGAAGTGCATCTGGATGAAACTTTACCACTCCATGGGAGCGAAGGAAATATTCTGAGTCCCTATCTTTTCTATTTCGTTCCAGGTATTGATAAAAGGCTTTATGTTCTAAAAAATATTCTTGATACTTTTGAATCTGTTCTTCAATATATTTCTTGGTCTTTTTTATGGTTTGTGGCCGGCACAATTCAAACTCGGCTAAGCTTAAATAAAAAATAAGATACCCCAGTGGTTTTGGTTTTATCATCTTAAAGAAATGACTTTCAATAACGGGGGAATTGAAGTTTTCGGTAATGACTTTGAGCCTTAGTTTTTTCAAAGCTTTCTTGCAATGGAAGACACCTAATTCAATTTCCTCAAAAACATTATCGGTCTGGGAATTCAACGTCTGAAGTTTCCGTTCTAAATTAGCCACAACCCGATTACAATATTTCATGATAGGTTAGAAGTTGAATTATGAAATGAGAGTAAAATGAAGTTAAAATTAAATAGCAGAACAACAAAAAATGAAAGTTCTTCCTTACTATTTGTAAGGTAACTCCTTACTTCCCTTGGGAGAATATTGGATATTATTACTGAACTCGAAAACATGAGTTTTGATAAAACTATTATTAATATCCACCGACCAGAGGGTTAGAGATTGTGTGTTGGAAATTTGTCAAAAACCGGAATATGAATTGGTAGGCGAATTATCAAGGGGAAAGGGCTGGCTTGATGTAGTAAGGGCTTTAAAACCCAATATTGTATTGATGGATTTGGATACTTTAGATGGGGATATTTATAATGACACTTTTTTTGATAAAAACCTATTTAGGGAATTTAGTGTAATAGGGTTGGCATCGGACTATAAACAGGCATTTTATTCTTTAAAACTCGGCTTTAGAGATGTTAGAATGAAGCCTGTTAATATTGCGGACTTAATTGACGTCCTTTCTTTATGCAAGAATCGGCTTATAAATAAAAGTCGAATTTTGACCATTTCTTCATCGCAGGATAGACATTACCTTAAAGTGTCTGATATCCTCTATTTAAAGGCAGACAATAACAATGTGGATATTTATTTAGAAGATGGAACGACACTTCCTGTTTTCAATTCTTTAAAACATTTTCAAGAACGTCTTTCCGTTCCCTTTATGAGGATACAAAAGAGTTATATTATCAATGTCACGCAAGTTTGTAGGATCAATCGGCTAAAGCATTTTGTAATGTTGAGAAGAAGCAATGTATGGATTCCTTTTTCGGATAAATATTTAGATAATATGGAGCGGTTTGAGAGTATTATAGGAAGAGGTTCTTTTTAAGTTTCACCAAGATAAGGAGGTGTTTTACCATAAGGAGGAGGGGTTTCACAAGAAACAGCCTTAAAACTACTTAATTAAATTGGATTTGGTTTTATTTTCGGGATAAGGAAGTTGCTCTCCTGACTGAGAAGACTCTCTCAGTTTTCCTTGTGCACAAGTGAATATAGATCATCAAAGTGGTGATCTGAATTTTCTTTCAATTCACTTAAATAACTTTATCATGAAAATTTTATCAATTTTATGTCTGATATTATTAATATCAGTAATGGGGTCTTGCACTCCTACTGCAATGACTGAAGACAATGATGCACATCCTGCATTCAACACAGGAGATGATGACAGTGTAAGGCCTGACAACGACAAAGACGACTAAGTATGACGGACTTTAGAGAGGCCTTTTCATAATTGGAAAGGCTTTCTTACATTTGAGTAAACTCATATATTAATTATTTTGAAAGCGCATCGATATTTTCAGCTTCGTTGCTTGGCAGCCATCGTTCTTGGTATTTTGCTTTCAAACTGTCGTGACCGGGTTACAAATTCTGAAAGCAACACATTAAAGATAGATTCGCTAATCCGTATATCGGAGGATTTTAAATTAAGGCCGGATCAAAGACTTCGTAGTTTAAAAGCGGCATTTAGTCAAAATATGCTGACTAATGATGACAGTCTGCGGATGGTTTATTTCAATAAGATTTCATATTTAGCGGCATCACAATCTGATACTTCTTTTTTTTTAACATCTGCGAGAAAAGGACGATTACTTGCCAACAAGAGACAGGACTCTGTAATGCTAGGTCATATTCATTGGAATTATGGAATTTATTTTTTGAGAAGAAACCAACTTGACAGTAGTTATTACCATTATCGAAAAGCTTACAAAATATTTGAAAATCGGGATGATTTTTATGCAGGTAAAATGCTCTATAATATGGCTTTTATCAGTGGGCGTTTGAAGGAATATACAACGAGCGAAGCTTTATTATATAGGGCTATTCCTCATTTTGAAAATCTGGGGAAATACAAGCAATTATATTTATGTTATAACCATTTAGGGGTAGTACATAAAAATTTGGAAGAATTTGATGAAGCTCTTAAAAACTATGAAACTGCTCTGAAGTATTGGAAACGAACGAAGCGTAATTCGGTTTATTTTTTTGACACACAAAATAACATCGGAATGGTTTACCAGAAATTGGGACTTCAGAAGGATGCAATAGAATCCTTTGATCGCGTTGTTTTCAGCAAGGATATAGTAAAGCTGGATCCTTCATTATACGCTAGGGTTTTGGATAACAAGGCTATGAGTATGTTATTGTGGGGTGAATTTAAAGGCCTACCTAATCCATTTTATAAGGCGTTACGAATTCGTGACAGTATTGGAAATAAGGAGGGGCTGGTAATGAGTCATTTGCATTTATCCCAGTATTATTTAGCCGTGGGGGATACTGCCAAAGCACGTGAGCATGCTAGAAACACTTATTATCTAGCAAATAAGATTAATTTAAAGCGTGATGCCTTGGAAGCGCTCTTACTATTAGCCAAAAGTGATGTTGAACAGGAATCTTTGTATCTAGCAAAACACATATCGCTTAACAACGAATTAAATATTGAAGAGCGGCGGCTTCGAAATAAATTTGCGCGTATTCAATTTGAAACAGACAGTTATATTGATAAAAACGAAAAATTGGAGCGGACTTGGTTTTGGACCATTGTTGGGAGTCTTTTTTTGATTACGATTCTAATTTTAATTGTAGTTCTTCTGAAACAACGATCCAAAACCAAAGAATTGGAATTTGAGGTGAAACAGCAACTGGCAGATGAACAGATATACTTACTTACTTTAAAGGAGATAGCGAATTTGGAAAAAGGCAAACTTGAGGAAAGGCGGAGAATTTCAGAGGAGCTTCACGACGGTATTTTGGCCAGAATGTTAGGGATAAGGTTGAATTGGGAAAGATTAAAAATAGAAGGTACTAAGGATGCAATAAGTGAACACAAAAATTGTCTACATCATTTGGATTTAGTGGAACGGGAGATCCGAAAAATTTCTCACGATTTACAGAATGAAATACGATTGCAAGACACAAGATTTGTGAGATGGATGGAGCAATTGGTTAAGGAAAGGTCCGTTAGCGGGGATTTTGAATATAAATTCTATGCTGATGCTTCAGTAGATTGGGAGGGATTTGATGATTATTTCAAAGCGAACGTGTATCGAATGGTAGAAGAGGCTTTGCAAAACTGTATTAAACATGCGGAAGCGGGGCTTGTAAGTATTTCATTAAAGAAATGGGGGAATTTCGTAGAAATAGAGATCCGAGACAATGGAAAGGGATTTGTAAAACCCAATGGAAATAATGGGATAGGAGTGAAAAATATGATTTCCCGAACCAAGAAGTTAAAAGGGATATTTACTATTAATAGTGTGGTTGGGGAGGGGACGGTAATACAAATATTAATTCCAAACAACGATGACTTATGACGGCAACAAAGATAAAAACGATAATTGTCGATGACCATCCATTACTTATTGAAGCCTATAGGAATTCATTAAGGGATATTGAATCGACAAATGATACATGGAGTTTTAGCATAGAAGAGGCAAATGATTGTGATAGTGCATTGGAATTGCTTGACAAAATTCAATCGAACTCGCGTAATATCGATTTGGTTTTTTTGGATATAAAATTACCTGAGTCGAAAGGCACAACGCATTTATCTGGTGAAGACATTGGGGTGGAGATTAGGCAGCGTTTTCCAGAGGCCAAAATTATTATAGCCACCACATTCAACAATAACTATCGAATACATACCATACTCAATACCGTTAATCCTGATGGTTTTTTGATTAAGGGAGATATTAGTACGGAGATATTGCTACCTGCCATTATAGAGGTTTTAACGGATCCTCCATTTTATAGTAAAAGTGTACTAAAGTCGATCCGGAGGACGACCAGTCATGATATTTTGCTTGACAAATGGGATAGAAGGATACTTTATGAGCTTTCCCAAGGAATGAAGATGAAGGAGCTACCGGGAATATTACCTTTTTCCATTGCTGCAATTGAAAAAAGAAAGCGTCATATAAAAGAAGATTTCGGGATTGAGGATGCCGATGACCGACAACTTTTATTGAAGGCGCGGGAGTTTGGGTTTATTTGATTCTCACTCATTTTTTGCCAGGCTTCATTTACTTTCATTTTTTATTAGTCTTGTCGGATTAAGATTTAAGACCGCTTTGCTGAAAGACATAAGACATAAGACTTGCATCTTAATACCTTGATGATTAAGCTTGTTTTTTAGTTTTTAAATCTCAATGGTGAACATAAAAGCGAGGTGTCAATTAATAAAAATGTTTTAAGCGCTCGACACTTGACAAAAACAGATTTTTTATAATTTTTATGTTGGTGGCGGGAATTCCATACAAAGTGTACGGGCATGCCCTCTATTTAGTAAGGCATAAATACTTTAAATAAACATTGTAGTAGGTTAATTTTATGGCAGTTAAGTTTTGCAACTGAAACCACAAAATGACCTTTGTAAATTCCATATTGACCTATTCAAAAAAGCACTTCGTTCTTGTAGTGGCTTATTTATATGTTTTGTTGTTTGTTTATGCAGCAGTAAGTAAGGTTTTGGATTTTGAGACTTTTACCTTGCAATTGGCACAGTCTCCTCTTCTTAGTGCATACGCTGGGATTATTTCTTGGTTGGTTCCCGGAGTGGAGATTTTGATTTCAATTTTCCTTATGATACCTCGATATAGACGTGTAGCTCTCTATGCTTCGTTTTTCTTGATGGTGATGTTTACAACCTATATTGTAATCATCTTAAATTTCTCGGATTTTATTCCTTGTTCTTGTGGAGGGGTTTTGGAGAAATTGGGATGGACGGAGCATCTCATTTTTAATATTGTTTTTATTGTGTTGGCCGCTTTAGCAATCTTATTTACGAAGCCTAGGTTTACGAAAAGGAAATTATTAGCACTAGTAATTCTTGTGGTAGTGGGAATAGGTGTAGTGGCTTTGTTATTTGCTTTTTCGGAAAAGAAAATGCATCGGAATAATGCATTTCAGAGGAGGTATATGCCGCATCCTATTGAGAACGTTGGAGAATTTGATCTTGAGTCCGACACCTATTACATTGCGGGAATGGATGGTAGTTCTATTTATCTTGGAGATTACAGAGCTCCTTTATATTTAACCAGATTTGATCTTTCGCTAAAGAAATTCGAGAAATCTACCATAACAATCAGCAATACAGAGTTACCCTATCGTAGGGTTAGAATAGTGGTGAGAGGTCCCTATTTCTATTTAGTTGATGGTACTGTTCCTATTATTTTTAGAGGAAGATTGGAAGATAAACTCGCTACAATGTACTACGATCAAGCATATTTCACACAATTTGTTTTAACGGATTCTGCAAATCTTGGGTTGGTAACGACAAGCAGTGAGACTGGGAATACGATATTGGCTTTGGTTCTTAAAACTGATGTTAAAGATAGTTTGATATTCAACCACAGGATATTAACTGAGCAGATGGATGGAGTTTTTGATTCTGATGGTTCGTTATTATGGAATTCAAATCATCGTCAATTTATATATGTATATCGTTACCGGAATAGTTTTGAAGTTTCAGATTTCAATCTTTCTCACTTGTATTCGGGTAAGACGATTGATACTATATCACAGGCAATTATAGATTTGGAGTACTACGAAAGAAAAGAGCAATATAGACTTGGAGCTAATACAGTAGTAGTTAACAAGGCTAGTACTACCTGTGGAGACTACCTTTTCATAGAGAGTGATAGGCTGGGGAAATATGATGATGGAGACTTAAGAAGAACCTCTAGTATAATTGATGTATACAATTTAAGGGAAGATAGTTATGAATTTAGTTTTTATCTCTATCACGAACCTAATGAAGCCCTGAAAGAGTTCAGGGTATTTGGGGATAGATTGGTAGCAATTATAGGAGAGACATTACAAATTTACAAGTTAAAGCCAGAATATTTTAATTCTGGCTCTAACACAACACATACTGCGCAGTATCAGGATTAAGACCGAACACCTGTAAAAAAAAGTAGGTCGCTAATTCATTAAAATTTACATTATGAAAACAAAAATTTTAAAATTCGGTATGCCTTTAATGGCATTTTTATTGGCAATTGTGTTTGCTTTTGCCACCAATGGGACACAGGAATCTGACAATGCTCTGGTTACAGGGTACATCTATTCCAATAACAATTGTGTGGCTTTAAGTTCACATGATTGTACAGTCCAAGGAAACGATTTGTGTACAATAGACTTCAAGCAGGTTTATAAGACAAAATCAGGAACCAATTGCTCCATTCCATTAATGAGGTGGTAAAATTGGAAGCAAGGAGAGACATTTTCTCTCCTTGCTTTTTATTTATAAAATCAATTATTTACAATATTTATCGAACCAATCTTTTATGCTTTTAGATAGGTAATTTTTTTTGTCCATATTTACAATTACATGGGCTTCATTTTCCAAGAGCAATAATTTCGCGTTTTTCTTTAATCTTCGCAATGCCAAGTAAAATCGAATGCTTTCATTAAAATTAATGTGTAGGTCATTTTCACCCGACCAGAGTAATAAGGGAGTTGAGACATTTTCAATATTATGAAATGGAGAGTTATTGAGGTACTTATTCTTTATTTTAAAGTAAGAGCTGCCCATTCGCATTTGATAATCTTCAAATCTGAACATTTCTTCCTGCCCAGTGTTCCAATTAATTGTATGATAAAAAGTAACCATATCTGTAACTGCTGCGCCGGCTACAGCGGCTGCAAACCTATCGGTTTGGGTGATAATAAAAGCCGTTTCATATCCTCCGAATGAATGCCCTATAATACCGATTTTCTCCCTATCTATATTTTCTTTCCATATAGCAAAATCTACACTTTCATTGACGTATTCATTAGCAGATACTCCCACATTACCAATTTCATAACTGATGTCTGGCATTAGCACAAAATAGCCGTCTAAGGCATAATGAGCTGGATTAAATCCAGATCCTGAGAGCCATGAAATTGGAATAAACTCATGCATTCTTTCAGTTTGTTTTTCATAAATACTTACGATCATGGGATATGTTTTTGTAGGATCGTAATTTACTGGATAGATTAAGCAGACTTTAGAGCTCTCTCCATTTTTCATCGTAAAGGACAGCAATTCTGCTTTGCCCCAGTTTTTTCTAATTTGGTTTGCATTGGATTCGAATAGGGTTTGAAGGGTATTGTTAGGTCTGTTATAGAAAATAATTTTTGGAGGTAAGTCATACGCCTGAATTCTGAATGTAAAATAATCCAAGTTTTCATTCCATTTTATTTGATCAGCCAAGAAGGGTCCGAAAGTTAATTCTTTCAATTCTTTCTGAGGCTGCCAGAGAAAGTATCCAGAATTTCTATTTTCATCAGTCGCTTGAAGTAAAAATCCTCTCTGAAGATTTACAATATTTTGTTTTATGTTTTTAGAATTCCGAAAATCAATAAACAATCTATATTTTCTTTGAATTTCTCTTCCATTGGTGAGTTTTTCCTTTCGATTACCATCAAGGCTTAACTTCCATACGTCAAATTCATCACATACCAAAATAGAATTTTCACCCTCAACCCATTTTATTCTTTTTGAAAAAGGAATTTTTTTATCGACCCGGTCGTTGTCAATATCAAGAAAGGATAGACCGATACTTTTTGAGAGATTTATGGATTTTTGACTTGTAACGTTATAAACCCACCAATCGTTTTTTTTGAAGAACACAATATTGTTTCCACTTGGATCAATAAATACTTCATTTGGTTTTTGTTTTTCTAGAAGTAATTTACTCTCATCTGTGTTCAGATTATGTAGGTATAAATCAACATCTACGACATACTTGTATTGTGGTTCATAGGCGAGTTCGTCATATTTTAGAATATAATCATTATTTATTTTAATAACCTGGGTTTGAATAGTATCGGTTATTTGGCTATTTCTATTTGTACTTGAATTCCAAACCCAGGATATTGGTGGTGGTTCTAGTAAGTTGTTTATTTTTCTCATTGGATAAATCAGTTTGTCGCTGGTCTTCCAGACTTGCACTCCATTTGGTATTATTGACTCACTGGAATTGGTAGGAGGAGTACATTTGAAATATACCAAGTCGCCATTAGGAGATATATCCAAAGAGTTATCTTCTATTAATTGGTTCTGGAGTGCAGTAAAAGAATCCAGTTTGATTTTCTTATTTTTAAAACCAGAGAAATGTAAGATCTTTTGAGCATTAGAAGAATCACTTATCTTACTTTCCAAAACAACCAAATGAGAGCCATCCTCACTCCATACAAGGTTAATATATTGACACCCCTTATTCTCTCTAATAGAATTAAGGGAATAGGTGTTAAGGTTCAGGATGTTTACGGAAAACTCACCTCTATTTTTCATGACGAGGGCAATTTCATTTTTAATAGGATTTATTTGAAATTCTATGACCTGTGGAATTGAAATTTCAGTACCCAATCCGAGATGTTTAATAAGTAGATTCGGTGCTTCCTTACCTCTTTGGGTAAGAATCAAGAATCGGTCATCTGTTGAAAAACTACGATTTTGAATGTTATCAAGAATGGTTTTCGAATCTTTTAATAAATCTATGATTTGTAGCTGATAATTGCCTATAAATGCTGTAAAGAATCTACTATTATCAGAAAAAAGACCTTCTTTCCCATTTGGTATTTTATATTCCTTATCACCTGAAATTTCTTTAATGGTTAAGGTGTCCAGAGCAGTTTTATATTCCGAATGATAAAAATACCATTGACCATCATTTGATATCTCTCCATTATAAATATATTCCCAAGTACCATAGTCTGATGTGTTTAATAAATTTTGAGAAGATGCCATTTGGAAGATGAGATTTATAATAATTACTAGTTTTATTTTCATCATTGTTAAATGTCTTAGTAACCGGGATTTTGTGGATTTAGGTTAGGATTTAGCGTTAGTTCGGATTCAGGTATAGGCAAAAGAACATCGGTGTTTCGCCATCCTGATTTTATTGGAGAGAGTACTTCGTCAGCTTTTCCAGTTCTTCGCAGATCAAACCATCGATGTCCGAATTCGGTAAAAAGTTCGACTTTCCTTTCCTTTATCACAGCTTCTTTTAGTTGTTGGGATGTAGTTGCTTGCGTATTTTGAAGACCTGCTCGGTTACGAATCTTGTTGAGGTCAAGCTGAGCTCCAGAGATATCACCAAGCATTGCCCGTGCTTCAGCACGGATAAGGAACTGTTCTTCAAGTCTAAAGACAATAGAATATTCTGCACTTGCGGTTGTGTAATCATTTTGCTTATATTTATAAGGGAAATACCAAATTTCAGATCCATCTGAAACTTCGCCTATCCAATTTATTCGTCGGAGGTCTCCCTGTTCCATTTGCAAAACCAATTCAGAATTAAGGGCAGTTAGGGGTGGGGGTGCGGAAGTGAAAATATAAATAGATCCTTCCAATGTATAATCGCCCTCATATTTGGGTCTAAATTGCCATATTGTCGAGGAACTTTCCTTTAAAAAGACCTTATTTAAATCGGGTTCTATTGCAAAATAGGAGGAGTTGTTTATCACATTACTACTTTCCAAGGCTGCGTTATTCCAATCTTGACGATATAAGTATACTCTAGAAAGTAGAGAAGAAATTACCATTTTGTTGGGACGTACCCTGTCAGATGATATATATTCGTTACCTAAAAGGTTTTTAGCTTCGGTGAGATCTGTAATAATATTTTCATATACTTTATTGGAAGGTAGTCTTCGTACTTTGGAGTTTTCTATATAATTGGTTGTAGAGATGTATGGAATGTCGCCAAAATAATTAACTAAATAGAAATGGCAAAGGCCTCTAACGAACAGCGCTTCACCTCGAAGTTGATTTTTAAGTTCTTGAGGTAGCTCTGTAGATGCTTCAATTCCTTCCAATATACCGTTAGTGGCGAAGATGATATTATAAGGGACTTCCCACACTGATTTTAAACTGTTGTTTGAAGGCAAAATTTGATGGAGGTAAAAGGATTCAAGGGGAGACCCAGGATCAGAATAATAATCCAATTCGTCTGCATATAATCCCATAATAAAACCGGCACCTGAGTAACCTCCGCTAAGAAAGCTATCATCTCTCAATTTTCCATACAGGCTTGTTACTGCGGCAATAGCGGTATTCTTGTCATTAAATACATATTCATTTTCGATTTGGCCTAAGGGAGTTTCTGGTTCCAGAAAATCTTCACATCCCCATAATAAAAGACAAACCATAATTATATGGATAAATCGATATTTAAGTATTCTGGTATAAATTATCTGTAGTTTCATAATATTGGATTTAAAATTGGAGTTGTAGATTTAATGAAATCCTTCTTAAAGAGGGAATGAGTCCCATTATTTGTTCTGGATCACCACCTATATACTTTGTGAAGGTTAGAAGGTTTTGGCCTCTTAAGGAGATTTTGCAAGAAGTATTTGGTAATTTATCGAGTGGTAATGTGTAGGAAAGATCCAAAGATTTAAGTCGGATAAATGAGGCATCGGAAACAGCTGCATCACTTTGACTGAATCGAGAATATGCTAGATAGGCATCAAAATTATCTCCCGTACTAAACTGTTGCATATACGAGTTGTCTCCGGGAAGTTGCCATCTGTCTAAAACCTCGATTGGTTGATTGACCATTGTTCCTGGAGAATTACTATAGTAAAATTGGTTGGTCGCATTTTTTTTCACGAATTGGAAAAGAAAATCCAAGCCCCAACTCTTATATTGAAAACTGTTTGAAATACCCCCGTAAAATTTGGGGGAGAGATCTGCGATATATTGGCGATCTTCAGGACTTGTGATTTCTCCATCTCCATTAAAATCTTCAAAAGTGAATAATCCTGTTTCGGGATCGACACCATTTAGTTTATAGAGTTTTCTACTAGATAGAGATTCGCCAATAACAAATCGGTTGGCATAGGGTGAGCCTTCCAGCCCAGGAAACTCTATCAAGGTATTTTTAGGAGCTGTAAAGTTGAACCCAACATTCCACGAGAATGATTGGTCTCGAATTACAGCAGCTTCCAATTCCACTTCAAATCCTTTGTTTTCCACTACAGCATCAAGATTTGCCAAAATTGAAGTAAAACCGGTTGTTGCAGGTAGGGCATATTGAATAAGTTGATTGGAGGAGCGATTTCGATAATATGCCATGTTTAGCGATATCCGATTTTTCCAGAATCCAAGTTCAAGTGCTGCCTCTGCTTTTTTAGTCTCTTCCCATTTAAAATTAGGGTTAAATAGTCGAGAAGGTTCAAGACCTATATTGCCATCATACGCGTATTCGCCAAGGGAATAGGACTGTAAGTATTGATAATCACCTATTTGGTCATTTCCGGTAATTCCATAACTTGCTCTTAATTTCCCTAAGCTAAGCCAGGGAATAGAAAGTTCTTCAGAGAATAGCCAAGCAGCGCCTAATGCCCCGAAATTTCCATATTTATTTCCAGGACCAAAGCGGCTGGAACCTTCTCTTCTTCCAGTTAGATTTATAAAAATCTTATCATAGAGACTTAGGTTAAGCCTTGAAAAAAAGGATTGGTAACTGTAGACCGATTCTTCTTCATTGAGAATATACAATGAGGTAGCGGATTGAAGATTTTCTATAAAGGAGTTATTTGGAAAACCGCTACCTAAAATTGAGATATTTTCTGAAGAGTTTTTTTGATATGTTGCTCCTAGGAGTGCATTAATTTTAAAAACATCAAAAGAATGTTTCCATTCTAACTGTGGCTCTAAAATATAATGATTTGCATTGGCATTATTTTTAAATAGAGAAGATGAACTACTGTCGTAACCGAATGCAGGGTCAAAGATGGTGTTTGGTTTTGTATTGAGCTCTTCCAAGCGATTTATTCCATATCCTAAATTTACTTTAGCTTCTAAATTGGGTATGAATTTGTAGGATAGTACTGCGTTTGATAATAATGTATGGATATTATTTTTATAGATAGATTGAAGTGAGGCTAAAGGGTTTGTCCAAGTACTGTTTTCCCAATTTAACTGTCCATTTTCATCATAGAGAGCGGGAGCGTTTGGAGAAAGTAAAAGTGCTTGAGAAGAAAGATCTACTTTTGGAAGTAGATTGTCTTCAATAGTGTACCCGGCATTAAAGAGTAAATTGAAACGGTTGTCTTTACTTTTATGGTTTAAGTTGGAAGTTATATTGAGCCGGTTGTAGTTAAAATTGCCAGGAAAAACGGTAGTTTCCTTCTGATAATTTCCGGAAAGAAGAAATTGGGTCTGTGGACTACCGCCAGAAATAGTTGCTTGTATGCTTTGGCTTTTGGCAGTACGTCCAATAAGTTCTTTTTGCCAATCAGTATATCTATTTGGATCCCAAGTACCATTGATGTCGTATGCTGTTTCTGGATATTCTGTTATACCGTCATTTGCGAAAGCTTCCCGACGCATGTTTAAATATTCTTGGGTATTAAGCAAATTCACTTTACGAGTTATTGAGGCAATACTAGTGCTGCTACTTATTGTAAATCTGGTTTTTCCTTCTTTTCCTTTTTTGGTGGTGATGATTATCACGCCGTTTGAACCTCGCGAACCATAAATTGCTGTGGCATCTGCATCTTTGAGTACCTCCATACTCTCAATATTGGTCGGATTGATGGCATTTAGAGGACTGATATTGGACTTATAGATAATCTCTGCTGAAACAGTGTTACTTGACAATGATCGAGAATCATAGGGAACCCCGTCGATAATATATAGTGGCTCATTACCTGCATTTATACTATTAATGCCACGAATGCGAACATTAAAACCGCTTCCAGGTACACCTGAGGTTTCCATTATATCTACTCCCGACATTCTCCCTTGTAAGGCAGCTAGGGGATTGTTGACGGGTTGTTTTTCAATTTCAGCAGCGGAAATTGTACTTATGTTTCCCGTTCGTTCTTTGTTTTTAACGCTGTAATAACCAGCATTTATTACCACTTGGTCAAGCGAAGTGGCATCTGGTTGCATTACCACATTTATGATAGTTTTATTTTCCACAGCTATTTCTTGATTTTTGTAGCCCATATAGGTAAAAACCAAAGTATCGGAAGGATGTGCGATTATTGAATACTTTCCTTCGAGGTCGCTTTGCACACCTTTGGTTGTGTTTTTGATTACTATGTTTACGCCGGTCATCCCCATACCCAGGGAGTCTGTTACGACCCCCTTTATGTTGCCCTGTGGAAAGGCGTTGCTAATTCGGCGGGTAATGGTTATGTGATTGTCCTTTGTTGTGATAATGGTGTAATCTGCCAGGGGAAGGCATTGTTTTAAGAGCTCATTTACCTTAATGATGCCTTTTTTTAGCTCTATTTTGGGCAACCCTTTAAAAATATCTGATTGGTAGATAAACGTACATTCTGTCTGTTTGCCAATTATTTCAAAGACTTCAAAGATGGTAACTTTCCTATCCTGTTCAATCGTAATTTTGGGGTTTTGAGAAGTCAGGGGATTTGGTGAGAAGCCAAAGATGGTTGTACAACTTAAGAGCAGTAGGGTTCTCGCGATAATTTTCGGTAGGTGGCTTGCTTTAATTGCAAGCACCTTTATTAATTTAATTTTCATAAATTTGTGAATTGATTGGTTAATATTCCAATTATTATGGGAGTTGAGTTTTTTACTTTCCAGGTAGTGGCTCTTCTCCCTTTTTTTATCTAATGGTAACGGTGTTGTTTTTTATCTCATAGGCGTCTATACTGTTAGTGTTTTTGATTCCGTTCAATATTGCTTCAATTGTTTGCTTTTTACTTAATAGGCCGCTGAATTTTACCTTTTCCAACTCGGAGGAGTGGAAGGAAATCTGTACGTCATACCATCTGGCCAAGACTTGCATAATCTCTTTAAGTGGTTTGTCCTTAAAATAGAAATATCCCCTAATCCATGCGGTGTCGTAATTTACATCGACCTGATATTTTGACAATTGGCCTGAGCTTAAGTCCAAAACGGATTGCTCACTAGGATTGAGATAAGCTTGTTTGCCATTTGCCATAATTTGTACCTTTCCCTCTACCAAGGTGGTATATATTTTTGCATCCTCTCCATAAGCCTTAAGGTTAAATTCCGTACCAATTACTTCCACCTCCTGCTCTTGCGCAATAATCTTGAAGGCATCTCCTTGATGCTTGGTGCTAGGTGAAACATCCAAATAAACTTCTCCATATATTAGTTCTACGGTCCGGGTTTTTCCTGGCTGGAAAGCCACGGGGTATTTTATCTTTGTTTCGGCATTCAACCATATTTTGGTGCCATCGGCGAGTGTTAGTTGATATTGGCCGCCTCTTGGCACCGACAAATAATTAAAGACGGTATGTAATTGAGTATTGATCTGATTGTATTCCAACCTGTCGCCTTTGGTTTGGGCGATCTTGTTTTTGAAAGGAGTCTCAGGGCTTAATGCTACTTGTGTACCGTCTTCTAGGGTTAAGATAGCCTTATCTGTTCCTGGTTCAATGGCTACCTGCATTGAAGCTTCTTGCCTAGATTGTTGAATGTGGTTGTAGGTGAAATATGAGATAGAAAACAATAACAAGGCTATGGCGGCCACTCTATATAGCTTAGGCAGTAGGGTTCTTGTGGGTTTTCTTTTGGATTTTTGTAATCTGTTGGCCACTTTTTCCCAGTCGTTGTCAATATCTATTTCCGCTAGTTTGAGTTGTTGTTCCTGGATATTTTCCTCAGAGAGATTTTTCTCAATACGGTTTTTGGCTTCCTTACTTAGGAATTCAGCCTCATTAAGGGCTGCGGTTTTTTCTCCTTTGGAAAGGCTTTTGGCCAATTTGTTTGCCAGGGCAAATAGACGGTCGTGGATTGTCATTGTGGTTTCTTTGTACCTCTATAACAATGGAAGGGAGAATGTGTCTAAAAAAATATTGGAAAAATTAATGAGGAGGTACGAAGTTCGAGGTACGTGGTACGAAGTTTTGATATACGAAGTTCGATGTACGAAGTTCGAGATACGAAGGCTGAAAGAGTTGTTACCCTTCGAAATTGCGAATTGCGTTTACTATCAGCGCTTGTTTTTTACATCCTGTTGTGAGCCTACGGGAAGAAGAAGTGTAGGACGTGTCTATTATTGAACGTAAGTAATACTTTTCACTACTTAATAAACAAACTGAATAATAAGCGTCTAAAAATAAATTGGAAAAATTGAATTTGATTTCTTAGTGTTTGACCTAATTTATCAGTTTATTTTCTTCGTTTACCCCGTCCCTAAAGGGAGCGAAGAAAATAAACTTCATCCCTGTCAAGAACGTAACAGGCTGTTGATTAGTCAAATATATTAAGTTGGGCAATACATTGCGTATTTATAAAAATGAAAGAAAATATTTTATAGGGGCCAATAGACCTTTAAGTTTTTGATAGGCCAGGCTTTTTTGGGTCCTTACGGTACTGGGGGTGATGTTTAGTTCTTCGGCGATTTCGTTAGTGGTATAGTTGTTTAGTGAAAGGGAAATTACTTTAGCAGCTTTTTTTGGTAGGGTGTCTATGGCCTTATATAGTTGGGCATTGATTTCTGCCGAAACCAGTTCGGCGAAAAAATAATCCTCCGACTGTTGGAGTTCAATCTCTAAGGGAGCAGCATTGGCGATTGTTTTATAATGCTTGCTTTTTAAGTAGTTGAGGCAGTGGTTTTTGACGGTGGTATAAAAGTAGGCTTTGGTAGTGTTGGGGTTGGTAAATACTGGTTGCTTCTCCCATATTTTTATAAAAACCTCCTGGACGATATCTTTGGAAGTATCCATATCGTTGAGGTATTTATTGGCGAATAGGCAAAGGGGCGGGTAGAGGGTCTCAAAAAGTGACTTGTACCCCTCCAAATTCTTTGGATGTGATAAATACCTAGGCATAGCATTGCGGTTTAAAGGGAATCATTTTCCCAGCGCTATCGGCACCGTTTTACCTTAAAAAAAAGCTGTTGAATCAAGCTAAACCTCAATAACTATTTGGTTTAATAACCCATAGAAAAAAGCAGGCGCGGAACTCAACTTATTGTACTAGAGGTACTGGTATACCGTGCAACAATAAGAGAGCCCACGCCCGGGTCGTGAGCAATCTGCTTATCGTCTCGTTGCACAAAAATTACCAGTTTTCTAGTACGAGATTCAAAGCGAAAGCTTCTAATTTTTTGCTCTTAGAAGAATCGCAAATATATGTTATTGTTACAAATATAGTAAAAGTTTCCTTATGTGGTATCCTGATGCTACAATTTTTTAATCCATTTATTTGATATTCCTTTTTTAATACAGCTTTAATGGAGGATAATCAGAAAAGAACTATTTTATGCACCCTTGGTGAGAACATCAAGAAATACCGGGAATCTAAGGGTTTTAGTTATAGAGAATTAGCACAATTATGTGATGTTGACCACAGCCAGATAAGTAAAATTGAAAAAGGACAGATAAGTTTAGAAGTGATTACTTTATGTGATATAGCCAATGGTCTTGGAGTGCATCCTAAGGATTTGTTGGATATTGAGTTCAATATCCAACAATAAATTATTACATATCCGTCAGAATCCAATACCTTTCCAAAAGTTTTCCTTCATCAAAAGTAATTAAGTATAAAATCCTATTCTCTAGAACATTACACTCTACTTTATTAAGATATTTACTCGTGATTAATTAATAGTAAAAATATACTATAAATGGCACGGCTTTAAATATTCAGTATGTGAAGTTTGTATATTTACTGAAATTATATTTTAAATGTCTATTAAGAAAACAATTCCAGATGCAGATTTATCAAGTGCCGGTGATGATTTTCATATTCTATGGGCTATCAAAAAGTCTCTTGATTTATTGAATTTTGATGAAAGAGGATTACAAGCCGTAACAATTGAGGGTGTCGAGGAGAACGCCTCAAAAAAATTAGACCCTTATGGAGAAAAGTTTTTAGGGATAGACCTTACCGAATATTATGGGGGTAAGGATTTTAAAAGTGCAGACACAATTTGTATATCTCAATTAAAATATAGTACAAGGCGAGCAGATGAGAATTTTACATACTCTAAACTTTATAATGGTAAGAAATCTTATAAAGGGTCTATTATTCATCGATTAGCAACAACGTTTAAAGCATTTTTAGACGAATACGGAAGAGATGAAGTAATTAGAAAAACAACTATAAAGTTAGTCAGTAATAGAAGCATAAATTCTAACCACTTAAATCAAATTAATAAACTACAAGGATTTCTACGTAAAAATAAAAGGCCTCTAAGCTTCAACACTGCTTTAAAAAATTTTCCTGATATATCAAGAGATTCATTTGATAAATTGAGAAATGCTTCGGACTTGAATTTAGTAGATTATACGGATTTTATAAGACTACTTGATTTTGAAGATTGTGGAACGAATTCGAGACAGGTATTAGAATTTGAGTTAATAAAATCTATATCCGAAACAGGCATAAAATCGCGCAATCAATTCAATTCATTGTTTCAAATGATTTGGAGAAAAATGATGCCCGAAAGTGAAGGAGAAAGGACAATAACCTTGATTGATGTAGTCGCTAATTATGGGTTTAGTAGTATTGAGAACCTTTTTCCAGTGTCTCAAAATTTTGAGGAAAGTCCAAATGCAGTAAAAAGAGGACAGTTAGATGAAATAATTTCTCTTATTGGAGGCAATACCACCTATTTGCCAATCTGTATTCACGGTGGAGCAGGTATAGGTAAATCAACTATTATCCATCAAGTTAAAAATAAACTTCCTGAATATTCAGAATGTATTTTATTTGATTGCTATGGTGCAGGTAAGTATCAGAATCCAGAGGATAAAAGGCATTTACATAGGAAAGCCATTACACAATTAGCAAATGAATTAGCTAAGAATGTCGGAGCGGACTTTCTGCTTATTCAGAATGAGTCTGATGATGTTTATTTAACTGAGTTCATTAAAAGAATAAAGAGAGGTGTAGAAATTTTAAGAAACAGAAATCCTCTTGCTTCTCTTGTATTTATTATAGATGCAGCCGACAATAGTATTACGGCAGCCCGGAATAATGGAGAAAAGAGTTTTGTCGAAGACCTCATGAATATAGAAATTCCAGAAGGATGTCATTTTATTGTAACATCAAGAACGTATCGAAAAGACTCACTTCTCCTACCAGATAAATATCTTGATATTGAATTAAAACCATTTAGTTTAGATGAAACAACTTTATTTATAAAAAAGAGTTTTCCTGATATCACAGATGAAGAAATTTTGGAATTTCATAAATATACAAAGGGCATTCCACGTGTTCAATTCTATTCATTAGACCTTAGAGAGCAGGGGATAAATGAAATTATAAACTATCTTAAACCAAATGGAAAGACCGTAGAAGATTTGATTTTAGACAAGATTGAACAAGCCATTATTAGAATAGGAAAAGATAAAAGACCTCTTGTCGGGGAGTTTTTTAAATTATTAATTTCTCTTCCAAGACCAGTTCCTATTGAATACCTATCAGAAATATTAAATGTTGAAATAAGTTTCTTAAGCGACCTTTCGTTTGATATTTGGAACGGTCTAATTTTAGAAGATGGTTTGTTGCGTTTTAGAGACGAGGACTTCGAGAATTATGTAAAGCAAACCTATCAAAGCACGAAGGAAGAATTAAAACAAATAGCTAAGTTATTCTTAAATAAAGCAAAAACAGATGAGTATGCCTCAATTAATTTAGGAAGTCTTCTGTTTACTGCCGACTATAAAAATGAATTAGTTGAAATAGTTCTAAAGAGAGAATTATTAGAGTTTCCAAAAGACACTATACGAAATAAAGAAGTTTATGCCAATAGAACTAAGTTGGCTTTAAAAGTAAGTAAGGATGTTCAAGATAGTCTAACCTATTTCAAATTGTTATTTATTGCAGCAGAGGAATCTAAAACAGATAAGGCTCTTACACAATTATTGATAGGTTATCCCGACTTAGTCTCTAGATTTGGAGATGAAATTTCATTATCCAGACTTAAGTTAAAATCAAATGAAAAGCCTTGGGGCGGTTCATTTCATTTAAAATTAGCAGGAATATATTCACGTAGAGTAGAAAACAAAGAGATAGCTTTAAAACACCTAAAAACAGCCCACGAATGGATTAACTGGAGAAGGTCGAAAAAGGACGAAGAGTTAAGAGACTATACTATAGAAACTATTGATATAGCTTATGAAGCGGAGGCTGTTTTAAGAATATTTGGTACTGAAAAGGCTATTGAAACAATTAATAGATGGAGACCAAAAGAGATTAGACTTTCCGTAGGCAATTATTTGGTTGAAAATATTATTAGCTATTCTAAAAATGAAGAAATTAATTCGTGGTTGAAATACCCAAAGTTTCGTTTAGTTTCTCAAGTATTCATGATTTGCAAATCCTTTCAATATGGCATTCCTATAAATTACGGCATCAATTCTATTGCCATTCGTTTAGCAAATGTATTGCCAAGAGTTCAAACTGAATTCAAAGAAAATTTCAAGCAGTTAATTATACAATTCTGTGGAATATTAGCATATCATAAAATTGATGCAGAGATTATACTTGGTGTTTTGGCAGAAATAAAAACCAAGCCATTAGAAAGGATTCCATATTTCTACAATAGTTATTCTGATAAAGATGAAGAAAAGGTAATGAGCAACTTTTTGACTAAGGAAACTCTAATACTTTCACTAAATGAAGAAGAAGCCGATTTAGAAAATTTCTACCCAGAGAAGTTTAATGATATAGACAAGATTAAAGACTATGAGAAGAGAAATTCTTTAGAAAGGGATAAAAAGGAATTTACAGGATTTTATAAATATGCCATTGCTATCTTTCAACTACATTCCGATATTTTAACTGGAAGAATTGATAAAAAAGTTTGCTTGGCGAAATTTCAGAGTATTTGCAGCAAAATTCATAAAGATTATGATTTCAAATATCAGAATAGACATTGGTCAAATGATCGGCTAATATTTTTATCAGGAAAATTAACTGAAATTGCGTTAATATTTCAAGATACCTTTAAACTAATAGATTTAATAATTAGTTCATTCGACAGTAAAACTGATAAATTAAGGCTTCGGTTTGAAGTGCTAAATAAAATAATCTTACAGAAAGATTTACTTAAGATTTCATATAAATTAATAGACGAATCTGACAAAATAATTAAGGCTTCAGATATATCAGCTAAAGAAATTACTGATAATTATATTAAATGTCTGCTTTTGAGTAGTAAAATAGATGGTTCATTTGGTCAATATTTCTTTGACGAAGCAATAAAAGCAACTTCTGAGATTGACTACGAGGCATTCACTCAAATTTTATCTATATACTATTTATCAGGAACAGGAATAACAAAACCGAATCCTAAATTAGCTTACGAGTATGCTCGTTTTATTGAATATTGTGATGTGAAGTTGGGCTATTATGATAAAAAGCACTTTCCATATTTAGAAGGATTGTTAGGTATTGGTAATATTGACACTTCCTCAATGTTTGCAACAATATGCAGATGGCATCATAGAAATATTGTTTCTATTGGTAGAAGAATAAATTCTCTAACCAAGAGAGCGTTGGAAAAGGGATATATTGACCATATTGTTTCATCGTCTTTACTCCCTTTAAAAATAAATTACAATTATGAAGAATTGGAGCAATTATATAAGCTACTCATTCAGAAGTTTGATGAGACAAGTAACTCAGAAGCTAAAGACACATTCATAAAAGAGGAGTTTCGCAACCTACAATTTGATAAGGACAAACACTTCGTGAGAAAGATTTATGATGAAATAAAGTCTGGAAAATTCATTGATAAAAGCACAGTATCTGAAATCAAAAATTATATAGATTTTTTAGATTCTCTTGAAAACAAAAAAGAGGAAAATTCAAATATAGGTAATTTTAATAAAGAAGACTTTCAGCACAATATTGATTTATCAGCAATAGATATTTCCTCAACAAAAGAATTGGAAAAAGCAATTGATTCTATTATTGTAAATAATGCTGATAGCTACAATCATCGTTGGAATATTGAAAATTTTCTCTCAGATATTGTAGATAAATGTACTCCGAATGAATATATCCA
This sequence comes from Aequorivita viscosa, assembly GCF_900106795.1. Taxonomy (GTDB): domain Bacteria; phylum Bacteroidota; class Bacteroidia; order Flavobacteriales; family Flavobacteriaceae; genus Aequorivita; species Aequorivita viscosa. Next base: position 44,548 of record NZ_FNNS01000025.1, read on the forward strand.
GTTCCTAAACGCTTTAGTAGATGTCAATGAGAAATTACTTGATTTTCACACATTCGAAAATATTATAAAAAAAACCATTGAAGAATGGGCTTATTATCCCGATATAAAAAAGTGGAAGCAAGAAAAATTTGAATATATCTTATTAATCAAACTTCAATACTTTGATTATGGTAATACGTTAAGCATTTGGTCTATAAAGCAATTTGCTAATTTATTTTCTATTAATGCCAACCAACTGGCAGATGTTATGATAGAAATTTTGCCTCAAAAAATAGACTTACTTTCAGGCGAATCAATTTATAGTTCCTTTGAATTGATTAAAAACAAACTCACACCAAACGAAAATGAAGAATTGTTAGAGTGGGTTTTTGAAAGATGGAATAATAAGATTAAGCCTGATTTTGCGGATGGTGCTTGGTGTGATGAACTAACACCTCCAACAGATAGTAATCAGAGCATAGCTTATTTTTTGAGATTTCTTTTAGGTTATCCAGACAAAAAAATACGATGGAGAGCAATTCATTCTATTAGAAGATTAGCGAAACTCAATAATGCTGAAATACTTGAAGTCTTACTGGAAAAGCAAAATGAAAAAAACTGCTTTCCGTTTCAGAATAAAGACTATATCTATTATTGGATGTCTGCAAAGTTGTACTTATGGATAGCAATAGAAAGAATTTCTCTCGAAAACCCTAATATTCTTACTCAATTTAAAGATGTCTTTTATAATAATTTGATGGATGAGGATTTACCTCACGTACTTATAAGACAATACATTAAGAAGACCTGCTTAAATCTTTACACGATTGACAACACTATTTTTTCTAAAGTTGAGTTCCAAAATATTAAAAGTATTAATGTCACTAAATTGGGTTATGTAGAAGAAAAAAAATATGATAGGAAACAAAGAAGGTATTCGAATAAATTTCAAAATGAATGGCAATTCCATTTTAATGCTTTAGATACTTTACCTTATTGGTATAGTAATATTGGAGATGTTTTTAACTTATCCCAATTTGATGTTGCTGATATTGCAGATAAAATTATAACTCAGGAATGGGGCATTACCGGAGATGTTAACGAAGGTGATTTTATTAGAGATCAATTGAGTGAAAGAGAGTGGTATTTAACACGAAATGATCATGGAAGTAATCCTAAAATTGAAGATTTATCAATATATTTTGAGTACCATGCAATGTATTGTGCAGCTAATTTTTTATTAGAAAACGAACCTTTACTTGAAACTGATTATTGGGATAGCTGGGAGCATTGGTTAAATTCAGAAGGTAACGCTTTTGATAATTTTTGGATATCAGATTTGAGAGACCCTATACCTCTTAAATTAGAATATTGGAAAAACAATTTTGAAAAATTTGATGTGGAGTGGAGAGATAATATCTCTGAAGAGTATTTTGATAAATGTATCGGTTTTCTGAGTGAAAAAAATAATAAATGGTTAATCGTTGGTGGAGGAACAACAAAATATTTTGGGGTTAATCAAGAGTCTATAAGTGTAAAGTCCAGTTTAGTATCCAAAAAGGGTGCTGAAGCTCTACTTCGCGCATTACAAACAGCTAAAGATAGTTATGATTATTCAAATCCTTATGAAGAAGTTGATGAGGATGAATACGATAAAAAAACAATTGATGAAAACGGATTTTGCATAAAAGGATGGTTGATTGATGTTACCAGTAGATATGAAGGACTTGATTCACATGATTCTTTATATAATAAAACTTCAAAAGGATATATTAAGTTTGGTAATATAGTTCATAAATATTTTAAAATTCAATATGATAATTTTTACAAAAATGGCTATTTAGAAACTCAACCAATCAGCCTATTTGAAAATTGGAATGAAATTTCAGATGAAGATTTGCGGTATCGAAAATATAATAGAGATATAGAATCCTCTGGAAGCCTTTTTAAAGTGAAAAGCAACTTCATATTAAGTCTTTTGAAAACCCTAGATAAATCCTTATTGATAAGGTGTATAGTTGAAAGACAACTTGAAGAGCGGAAATATCGAGAAAGGTATGGGGACAATAGTAACCAAGTTAAATTATATTTAATAAAGTCAGATGGAACAGTTAAAACACTCCGAGGAAGAGATTATAAAATTGGGTAAAAAGCTAATAAAGGAATTAGATTTAGAATACTCCTCAAATATTTTAGCAAGATGGATGTCTCACTATCTGGCTGAATTAATACAGAACATTGATAACACAGTGTCAGGAGAAAAAAAGAAGTTATTACAAAAAGAATGTTGTGATATAATTTTAAAAATATGGTCTAATAAGGAAAACTTACCGATAAGAAAGCCATTGGAGGACCTAAAACCTGTGATGGAAGTTTTACAAGTGTTAAAAGAGAAAAAAGAGGTAAGTATATTACCCCGCTGGATTGAATACAATTCTTTCCCTCGTGATAATGAATGGGCATCCTTTGTCGATCTTGTTAAAAATAATTCTGAAAAAATCTTTAATAAAGTTGTTCAAATGAATTTACACAAAGATATTCTGTATAAAGACGAAGAGTGGATAAAAGAAAACAAGGCTTTTCTTAGCAAAGAACAAATAGGTTTTATTGAACTCATTGATATTATGAATAAAAGTAATCTTGAAAAAAGTGTTGTTGATTTGAATGATTTTGAGATGTCAGATGACAATTTGCATAGAATAAAATTCATCTTCGATGATTTGGAAAAACTGATTAATGAACAAAAGGAAAAATTATTAGAAATAAAAAGGAATTACATAGATTAATTTTTTTGAGAATAATCCTTTAACAACACATTTGTTCATTGTAGGACTATGACCTTTGTAAGTAATTATCCATAAACGTTTTTCAATTGGTTAAAGCAAATTCTATATCTTGGTTAATATTTTTTAGGTTATAATTGCTTAAGGAGTTTGAAAATTAAATATGAAGAAATGAAAGAATATTAGATAGATGGCCACCAGTACAATATATACCTTAAACAACTTTTACGAGAATCTTAAAAATGATAGATTAAGTTCTACGGATGCAAAAAAGGTGAATGATTCTGTAAGAATAGATGCAACAAATCTAACTTGGAAAACAAGGAGTTTATATTATGTTTTCTTTGAAGAAACAGTTGAGGTAACTGACGTCGATATTAATCTCGGATTGCATTTCGTAGGGTGTACTTTTAATAAGGGAATTGTTTTCAATAATGTAAAGAATACTGGTTTGCCTAAAGCGGATGAGGACAATAATGAAGGTGTTTATTTTCTTAACTGCAAAGCACAATATATTTCTTTTCAAAATGGGTGCGATATTAAGAGAGGGGTTGGGATATATGGTAAATGTGAAATTCAACAACTTGTCCTATTGCAAAGCAAAATTGATAATGGGGGCATAAAGATCAAGGAAAGTTCCATATCTATATTATTTGACATATCAAATTGCATTTTTCCCGTAAGAATTGATAACTCTGAAATTAATACTTTCCGTGTGGAAACTTTAACCGGGGATATTACGCTTATTAATACAAAATTTTCAGACTGGGTAAAATTTTGGAATATTGAATGTCCAAATAGTCTTACACTAAACAACAATACTTTTAAACAGGACTTTGATGTAAGAGCGAGTAGGTTAAAAGGATTTTTTATTCATGGCGATACCTTTCATAGAAAAGGGAAGTTTGAAAACCGAGATGATTCCGGGAATAATTTCGATACTTTTCTAAACGAAATTTACATTACAGAGGCAAATTTTATAGAGGGTTTTGAGTTTGATGGAATGAGCAGGAAGCTTAAAAAATTAACTTTACGAATGTCTCCTAATTTCCAAGGCGTTCTAAGAATAATTGGCTGGAAAATCCACGAAACTTGGATAACGGGAATAAACCAAAATTTAAAACTCATTTTGAAAAGAATTGATTTTAAAAGAATCATGATTAATGATTTTTCAAATTTTGGCGTAATCAGTTTTGATGAATGTAATGCAGACAATAATAATTTTAGTAGTGAAGATGATCCTGATAGCTCCTTTCACGTTTCTAATAGTAGTTTAAGTAACACGAGATTTTCAGAATTTGATTTTGACAGTTTTGATTTTATAAGTTTTACAAATGCTTCCTTAGATGGTATAGAAGCATCTAATGTAAGATGGTTTTCAGAAGATAAACTTCAAATCAATGGAGACAGACCACAAAACGAAATTGGTTTTCGCAGAAGCAGAGAAATTTATAGACAAATTAAACAATCATTAAAATCTAAGGGAAACCAAATTGACAGTTTGATTTTTCAGGCAAGAGAAATGCGGGCCTATCGAAATGAATTAAAAAAATCTGGCAATTATGGTCTTTCAGATAAAATAATAATGACGGTAAGTCAATCTAATAGCTATGGGGTAAATTGGTTGAAACCTTTGGGATGGATTATTATTATAACATTTTTCACGTACATAATATGTTTGCCAATGTTTTCTGAAAATATGGTTTATGATAGTTCCGCTGATTTTGTTTCTTGTGAGAAGTTCTATAATGAATTTATAATCAAATTACCTGCATTTGCTCAGATGTTTAATCCAGTAAGGAAATTTTCAATAACTTATGGAGAAAACGCTACTACAGCTTTGTACTTTTTGGATTTGCTGCACAGAGCAATATTGGGAATTTTAATTTTTCAACTAATTAGAGCGTTTAGGAGGCTTTCAAATAAATAGTAAACTTTATGAGATAGACCTAAATTATTTTTTATCCTTTAATGTAGCGATTATTTCATTTCGGAGATCTTGAAGTCTCTTTTTAAAATTGGTGATTTATTTTAATAAATTTTAATTGATATGGGATTTTTTTCAAAAAGAAGTAAACAACCAGAAGTAATACCTGAAGTAGATATGGATGATCATATATTTATAGATGATGTTATTCTGCCCCAAGAATCTAGCATAAGTGAGGCCATAATGAATCACTTAAAAATGAAAACAAGTGGGGCATTATTACTCACTGGAGATTGGGGCGCTGGTAAGACTTACCATATTAAAAATACAGTTTTTCCAATCATATCTCAAAAAACTTCTTTTACTCCTATAATGGTTTCACTTTATGGTGTTACCAATATTAATACAGTTGCTCAAAAAGTATTGTTTGCTTATCTGGATGATAAAGGAAAAAACATTAAGTTATCTACAGGAGCGATTACCAAAAACTTAAAACATCTAATTGAGGCTGTCCCCATTCTTAAAAACTATGTTGATATAGAAAAAGTTTTAGTTGGATCAGGAGATAATATTTTTTCATTTCTTCCAAATAAAGAATTAGTATTATTTTTTGATGATATTGAAAGAATGGGTAAAAATATTACTACAGACGATTTTCTTGGTATAATAAATAATTTGATTGAAAATAGGGGAATTAAAGTGATATTAATTGCCAATGAAGAAAAGATTGAAGGTGGAATTAACTATAAGGAAAAAACCATAGAAAAAACCTTGCATTATAGTCCTGATATATCAGAGGTATATGATAGTATAGTAAATTCCTATGATGATGGAGATTTCAAATCATATCTTAGGGAGAATAAAGCAGAAATTTTAAAACCACTTAATTTTATAGTAGATGAAACTGAAAATGAAGAATTAAGAAAGTCCTTTTCAAATATTAGGACTTTGAAATTTGCAATTGAACATTTTAAATATTCTTTTGAAATTGTTAATAGAACTAATCGAACAGAATTAATCAGTACCGAGCTAAAAAACCTTTGGTATTTTACCCTAGCTGTTTCTACTGAGTTTAGAAAGCCAAATAACATAACATTTAAGGATAGAAAAGGAATTGATAATTTATTTAATTTATTCATCGACATTGATGAATTAATAAATTCTAATAGTAGGGTTTCTGATATATCAACACCCGATTTTTCAGATGAATTTAAAAACTTATATTTTAATAGGCACAATGAGCCCTATCATTTCTATGAAGAAGTTTACAATTTAATAACTGCGGGAAAATTGATTCAATCAGAAAAATTATTAGAAAATCTTGAAACTAGTTTTAAAGTAGTTGAAGGAGAAATTGAGCCCTCACAAAGATTACTTAATAGATTTATGCACGGATATTACAAATTTTCAAATGAAGAAATTTCAAATGCTTTAAATGATCTTTTTGATTTTGTTAAAAATGGCGAATTTTCTGATTTAATATCGCAAATGAATGCTGGTGTTTATTTAATAAAGATGAAAGAATTATTAGGAAAAAAAAAGGAAGAGGTGATAACGGTTTTAAAACAAGGAGCGGATATTATTTTGTCAAAAATTAATTTGACATATTTAATGAAAAGTCAACTTGAAATGGTTGCTAGTGATTTTTCAAGTCGAGAATTGGATGATGTCGTCCAATATATACAGGAAAGAATTATAGTCCTTGACAAACAAAAAGATAAAGAAGAAATTAAAAAACTAGAACAAGATTTTGAACAAAATCTCCTTGTTCTAATTCAAAAATTTAAGGGAAATCAAGAGGGTATAAGAAATCCTGACAAACCAGTTTTTCATTTTTTTGATAAAGAAATTGTTAAAAAGTCTATTAAAAACTGGAGCCCTGAGGAATTAATGATGCTCTCGGAATTGTTGAAATATAGATATCTCAAAACTGGTTTTCCTAATTACCTTGTTGAAGAGCTACTTTTCTTAGAAAATTTACATGAAGGCATTTCAGAAATAGACTTACAAGAAATTAAGCTTTCAAATAAGATTATTAAGGAGCAACTGATTCCATCAATTGAAAAATCAGTTGAACGATTGGAATATGAAAACAGAGAATAAAACAATTCAAAAAGTAATTTTAAATGGAAGATGACTTAAATAAAATTCAATTGTCTAAAAGTTCTCGAAACAGTGAATTAGAAACTATTTCTCGTGTGAGGTTTCTTCCATTGTTTTCACCTGAAATGTTTGTGCTGAAAACCGAGATTGTTGATAATGGAATAGATTTCAGAATAGAAATAATAAATAATAAGGGTATATGAGGATTTGGATGTAATTTTCAATTAAAGAGTAGAGTAGCCATTGAACAAAACAATGATGGTTCCTTTAGTAAGTCTATGTAAGCTTCCCTTTAAACCGAACTGTTTAAAAGTAGAATAATTATCTTAATTTTAAACAGTATTATGAGACGAAGTAAATTTTCACCACAACAGATTGCAAAGATTTTAAAAGAGTTCGACAATGGAAAGAGTGTCGACCAGATCAGCCGTGAGCACGGGGTCAGCCCCGCCACTTTCTATAAGTGGCGTTCCAGATATGCCGGAATGAACTCCAAGGAGCTCAAGCGCCTCAAGGAGCTAGAGGAAGAGAATCGCAAGCTCAAGCAGATGTATGCCACTCTGGCCCTTGACCACCAGATGGCCAAGGAGATCATCGAAAAAAAGCTTTAAAGCCCTGCAGGAAGCGAACCATTGCCAAAGAACTTATCCATTACGGCATCAGTAGGGCGTGCCGTGTACTTAACATGAGTAAGAGCGTTTATTATTATAAACCTTTGCCCAAGGATGACAGCGAGATAGAACACGCCTTGCAGCAAAAGGCAAAGGAACATTCAGAAGAAGGCTTTTGGAAGGCCTATGACCGGTTACGCGAAGAAGGTAAGCCTTGGAATCACAAACGTGTACATCGCGTTTATGTAGCATTAGGACTTCCATTGAGAAGGAAGGTTAAGAAGCGTTTGCCAGCGAGAGTTAAAGAGCCTTTAGAGATGCCCAATGAACTGAACCATACTTGGAGTATGGATTTTGTAACAGATGTCTTAGAAAACAAGAGACGCTTTAGGGCCTTTAATATCATTGATGATTTT
>NZ_FNNS01000009.1 GCF_900106795.1 Aequorivita viscosa
CTAACAGATAATTGCTCCCCGTTTAGTTTTGGTGCATTGATGTAGAATGTATCTCCATTCAATGGGTTCGGGAACAATCTGATGCCAACCAATAAACTGTTGTCATCAACTCCTAAACGTTGCGCTGTTCTAATTGAGAAACGGTCGGTTGCAATGCTCAACGCATCGTTAGGGTCAACCCTAAAGCTGTACGAGTTTTCTCCAGCTTCTAACAACATACTTGTACCAGTGAAGTGATCATCTAAGTACAAGAAATTAGCTTCCAAACCTTCAACAATAACCTTCAAAGTGTAATCAGATTTAGTATAACCTATTGAGTACATTGGGTACACCTCAGCAGCTTGTGGCAACGCCCTTTGCTCGATGCTTAAGTAGGTTCCGTTTAGGTCCCTTCCTAGATTTTCGTAGAAGTTCATAGGCTTCACTGCATCGGCAGGGGTTAATCCGTTGTCATTTCCTTCAGCAAATATAATTCCGAAGCTATCGTGTACGGGGCCTCCATTGTTGAAGTTTTCAGTAGTGAATAGCTGAACGGTCAACATATCATTAGCTGACACTGGACGGTTTGTTGGCGTGAAATTGCCCGGTGCCTTGCTAGCCTCATTAAACACAACCGAAGTTGCACCCGCAGCTAAGGCAGCCGCTTGTGCACCCTGACCGGGCTGCAGGAATTGATTTGCGTCTGACCCAGAAGTGTTGGATCCACCGGGAAGGTTTACGGTAACATAGGCTCCGTGGGCTCCAAGCTCTGAATCATAAACATAATAATATCCAGTATTCAGGTTGGTGGAAGCTGCGAAAACTGCATTAACATCTACCGCACTTTGATAAGGGTTACCGAACATTAAAACATCCCCTGCATTTGAAGTGGCATAGTTTTGAGTTTGAGTTCCTGTAACCAATGAACCAGTAGCACGAAGCACAGTTTCACCAGCGGCAAGGTCGTTGGTTAAATCAACACTTCTATCGCCACGTACAAACAATAAGTACGGTTCACCAGCAGTCAATGTGTTTACATCGGTATTGGTAACTGCTTCAAACATTTGCGTACCCACATTCACAGTAAACATAGAAGGGTTTCCGGTAATAGTACCATCAAAACCATTCATTTGGTCTGTAGTACTTCCTGTAATGTGCGTACCAAAACCTGGATTAGGATTATTGGTATTGCTCGTAGCCCCTTCTTGCCAGTTGTCGTGGACAGAAGTTGAAGTAGTAACAGCACTGCTCACCATTCTGTAGGAGCGTTTGTTTTTCATATAGCGTTGAACGGTTGCGTCTCCATAAATAGCACCTGATGGTCCCATAGATGCCAGTTCTCCGTTTCCAGTTGCGCTACTCTCAAATATTAAATTCCCGTCGATTATGAGATTGTTTTCAGCATTGATGAAAGTTCCGTCGCTAACAGTTAGTGTTGCTCCTGGTCTTATCAAGATTCCGCAAGCGTTTATGTTTCCATCTGTTGTGTTATAATCATCGATTAAAATAGCTATTTTAGTATTATCTGGTAGGCCATTGCTCCAGCTTCCGGTGGTGTATTCCGTAATGTCTGTACATGTGGCGCAGTTTTGTCCTCCATCGGTTATTGACCATCCATAGGTGTTTATAATATTGTCTCGAGCAGCTTGGCTAGTGCAATATTCAATAGTGCCAGCATTAAAAGTCACTCCATTTTGTAGTGTCTTGGAACTCCATCCTAGGAGCAGACGATCGTAATTAACGCTTGAAATAGCAGAACCGTCTATCATATTGTCCATGGTCGATACGTTGTATATGTTCCAGTCACCAATGTCTTGGTTAAAGGAACTTGCATTAAAAAACATATCATTCATATCTATAACACTACTTACATCCCAACTGCCAATATCTTTATTAAATGCAGCTGCATAAGCAAACGTTTGTGACATTCCTGTTACGTTACTAACATCCCAAGTGCTAATGTCTCCGTTAAATAGCGTTGCATTGTTAAAGAGGTTAGTCATGTTGTCTATATTGGCTACATTCCAAGAGCTTAAGTCGCCATTGAATAAAGTAGCGCCACTGAACATGTTAGTCATATTACTCGCATTTGTAAGGTTTGGAGCATCTGTGGCGTTGTATGTTAAATTGGAACAGCCATAAAAAGCATTTTCCATAGATTCCCAAGCATTAGGCCCCCATTTTTCAATAGTCATTATTTTGTCTTTGTCGCCAGAGTTGTTGAAGTAGATTCGTGGGAAAGTTCCTCGAATTACAACTGTGTGGATACCTGGATTTGCATATGTATGAGTGGCGCTGTTTGTAAAGCCAGTTTCATAGAATCCCAATCCTTCCCAATCTACATCATAATTGTATGATGAAATAAATGATATTGGAATGGTGATTGACTCGTTTGGCACAGTAGTTTGCCAAGTTGTAATAAACTCGTCCGGTATAACGCAGAGTTTACCACCGTCTGAAATTGTCCATCCGTAAGTGTTAATTATATTGTCTCGTGCTGTTTCACTATTGCAATATTGACTACTACCAGCATCAAAATTCACGTTATTTTGAAGCGTTAAGTTGCTCCAGGCTGTTAGTAGTGAATCGTAGTAGAAAGTGTGGAGTGTGATGCCTCCAAGCATATCTGTCATATCTGTCACGTTGCTAACATCCCAAGCGCTTATGTCGGCATCAAACAAAGTGGCTTGGTTAAACATATTCGCCAAACTTGTAACCATGGAAAGGTTGGGTGTATCGCTAGAGCTGTAAACAAGGTTGGAGCAGCCATAAAATGCATTTTCCATAGATTCCCAGTTAATGCTGCTTCCCCATTGGTTAATAGATTTAATTTTGTCTTTATCGCCAGTATTGTTAAAATAGATACGCGGAAAGGTGCCGCGAATAGTAACCATATAAGTACCTGCAGTAGCATAGGTGTGGGTAGCATCTCCTGTGAAGCCAGTTTCCCAAGTTCCGTCATTTTCCCAATCTACATCGTAGCTGTAAACAGACCCTGCTGCTGTTGGGATGGTAATGCTTTCACCTGCTGCTGTGGTTTCCCAAGTTGTTATAAATGTAGATGGGTCGCGAACTGACCATACGTAATTTGTGTTTCCTGTGAGGCAGTTGTCATCTACATATGCCGATGTATCACCGTTTGTATTATACCCTGGTGTTCCTTGATCGAGAAAATAGTCTTCAGCTACTTCATGACAACTTGCAATCCCGTATTTAGTAGCCCAAGCGGTGTGGGTTATCGTTGCTGGGTCGGTGGTATTCGGGTTTGTAGAGATAACGTAGTCTGTAGCGCTCCCTCCAAAAATAAGTGCCGCAGCTTCAATAGCACTGAGTGTTGGTGGGGCGTCATTCCAATTCGGGCCATCATTGGTGTTAAACGAACCAATATATTGTGGCACTATTGCTCTGTGGTGGTTGCGTGAGCTCTTTCTTTTTTCTTGTGTCGAAGCGGTTTGCGTTTCTGTATGCATGCTCGCGTTTTTTGCCAACTGCGCAGAGGTTATTTGCGCATTTGTAATACTTGTAAATGCTAAGATTGTACAAATTACACTGAGGAAGCGTGTAAAGTTTTTCATAATTTTTGTGGGTTAAGTTTAATTTGACAAATATATTCCTAAAAACTAATAAAACATTAAAATAGCTGAAATAAATTCAATTATTTTAATCAATAAATTGCTTTTGTGTATTTATTAAAGTGTTTATTATTTATTATGTTAAGTATAAAACAGCGTTAATCAAATTTCTGTGATTCATTTACTTCTTTATATTTCTTGCGTAAAAGTGAAATAATATCGGGTTTACAACAAAAATAGACCGTTACAAAAGCGTTACAATTTGTTAGGCCTTGTATTTGTTTAGGTTAACAAGGGTGCGTTGTTAGGATTTAATGTGCTGAGGCACGAAAAAATTAAGTAAAAAACACGGTTTTTGGTTAAAAAATCAACTCTTGTAGTTTGGTTTTTATGGTAGATTGGATATATTTTTCTGAGAAATTCACTAGTTTTTGAGTGGGCATATATTCCTTTCCCAATCTGTTTTTTCTCCAATAAAATGGCTTAAATTTGCAGCCTAAAATTTTTCAAATTGGCAAAACAAATTACAGATACAATCGTAATGATTCGTCCGGTGGCATTTCGAATGAACGAGCAAACTGCGGTAAACAATTTTTTTCAGGAAGACTTGGATATTAAAAATGCCGAAATCAATAAAAAAGCGCAAGCAGAGTTTGACACTTTTGTAGATAAACTGCGTGCCGTGGGCGTACATGTTATCGTGGAAAATGATGATATAAAAATGGATACTCCAGATTCTATTTTCCCGAATAACTGGATAAGTTTTCATCAAAATGGAGATATAGGGCTGTATCCAATGTTTGCTGAAAATAGAAGAAGAGAACGACGTGAAGAGGTGTTGCTACGCCTGGAAAGCGAAGGTTTTATTATCAATAATATTTACGATTATACTTCTGCTGAAGATGAAGGGATATTTCTAGAAGGTACTGGAAACCTATTATTGGATCGCGTAAATAAAAAGGCCTACTGTGCGCTTTCACCTCGCGCTCACGAAGAATTGTTGATTGAGTTTTGCGAAGATTTTGACTATCTACCTGTTATTTTTGTTGCAAATCAGACTGTAGATGGCAAACGCGTGCCAATTTACCATACAAATGTGATGATGTGCCTTGCGGAAGAATTCTGTGTAATTTGCCTAGATACTATCGATGATGCAAAGGAAAAGAAAAATGTACTGCACCATTTAAAGGAAGATGGCAAAAAAGTAATTGCCATTTCTGAAAGTCAAATGCATCAATTTGCAGGAAACATGCTTCAGGTGCAAGGAAAGGATAAAAAATACTTGGTAATGAGTACTGCCGCTCATAAGAGTTTGACCCAAGAACAGATTTCAGAAATTGAAAAGCATTGCGAAATTCTAAGCAGCGATTTAACAACTATTGAAACCTGTGGTGGTGGAAGTGCCCGTTGTATGATGGCTGAGGTATTTCTTCCGAAGGAGTAGTTTTAAGAAGTCTCTTTAACCTTACTTATATTCCGAATCATTCCGTTAAAAATGAAGTGATGAAAGGGCAGCATTGCATACCAATACAGTCTGCCCCAAATTCCCTTGGGTCTAAAAGTTGCTGTTTGAATTAATTCGTTTTTGTCGTTAATACAGAATTCTAACCACGCTTCTCCAGGTAGTTTCATTTCAGCAAATAGCAATAATCGTTTATTCTCTCTATCGGCATAAAGCACGCGCCAAAAATCCAAAGCATCGCCCGTGTGAATCTTTTTGGGATCGGTACGACCCCGCCGCAGTCCAACCCCGCCAACCATTTTGTCCATAAACCCTCGAATTTGCCACAATCTGTTGCCGTAATACCAGCCGTTTTCACCTCCAATAGACCAAATGTTATCTAGGGCGGCTTCAGGGTTTTTAACTTCCAGGACTTTTCTATCCTTTAAACAACCAAAAGTGGGAACTTGGATGTATTCTTTCAAATTTGTTATTCTTCCAGCTGCTAACGAATCCTTCCAACTGGAAATTACAAGATTTTGTTCAATTTTCACAAACGCCCTTTCAATTGCTTTTTCATAAGTAATAGGTTGAATGTTCAATATTTTTTGAAGATTATTGTCTGTAGCTACAACTTCCATTTTCATACTGTCCACTAAATTTACAGCTAGTTTGTACGATGTAGACGTTACAAAATACAACCAGTATGATGATAACCGTGGCGACATAACAGGAACAGGAATTATCCACAACTTTAAACCCCGTATTTTGGAATACTTTAGAAGCATTTCTTTATATGTTAAAACATCGGGCCCACCAATGTCAAAAGATTGGTCAAAACATTTTTCATTGTCTAATACGCCATACAGAAAAGCAATAACATCACGCACGGCAATAGGTTGGGTTTTAGTTTCCAACCATTTCGGGGCAATCATAATAGGAAGTTTTTCGCAAAGGTCCCGTATTATTTCAAATGAAGAACTTCCGCTTCCAACTACAATTCCGGCGCGTAACACAGTAAGGTGGTAACTCCCTTGATATAAAATATCTTCTACTTTTTTTCGGGACGACAGGTGTTTGGATAATTCTTGCTCATTTACAATCCCGCTTAAATAAATAACTTGTTTTACCGAGGTTTTTGCTATGTATTTATTGAAATTTTCGGCAGAACGCGCTTCCATTTCATCAAAATCGGTTGTAGAGCTGCTCATAGAATGAATGAGGTAATAGGCAGCATCGATATCTTTTGGGAACGAATCGAGATTTACTTCTTCAGCAAAATCAACTTCAATAACCGAAACTCTTTTAGTGGTTTCTGGGTCTAGTGGTAGTCTGTTTTTATCGCGTACAGCACAAATTACGTGATGCCCATTTTCAAGTAGTTCGGGCAATAATCTCATGCCTATATAGCCGTTGGCCCCTGTAAGTAGTATTTTCAAGTAGTAAAATTTGTTTAAAGATAAATCAATAAATTTAAACAGAGGTTAAAAAGCCGTTAAGTTCTAAGCTTTTTTGATTTCGAATAGGCTATCTTTATATTTTTCCCCTTGGCCAATTAAAGTACGTTTAACACCTTAAATATTTAGCACAGATGAAAGTTTTAAAATTAGTTCTTATGGTTGCAGGCGTTGTTTTAATCCTCGCAGGTCTATACAAAGCTTTTGTTCCTCAGGCAGTTTTGGATATTGGACCGCTAGAAGTAAACGCGAAGGAAGGACTTACAAATCAAACATTAGGAATGATAGGAATTGGCGTTTTTGCCTTAATTGCAGGTGTGCTTATCAAGCAAAGAGGTTAGTTTTTAACCGTTTATGGTTTTTAGAATTGAAATAACAGCTGTGCTGATATATTCTATTCCTATTGAAATTACAATAAACCCAACGATACGAGAAATTGCGTTAATCCCCGAATCCCCAAGAATCTTACTGATGTAGTGTGAACTTCGTAAAATGATGAACGTAGCCAATCCAACCGTTATAACGGCCAACATTACCATAATTACTGCGCTTAGTTTCTGATATTCTTGATTAAAAGTTATTAGAAGCGAAATAGAGCCTGGGCCTGCGAGCATTGGGATGGCCAGGGGTGTAAGCGAAAATTTTTCTCGATTGTTTAAGTCCTTTTTAACCCGCTTGTTTTTCATCCCTTTGTGTTTTGAAAAAGTTCCGGTTAAAAGTGCAAATCCCGAGGTTACAATTATCATTCCGCCAGCAATACGAAGCGAGTCTAAGCTTATCCCGAAAAAAGATAGTAAATAAGTACCTGCAAAAAACGAAATAAGTAAAATTACAATTACATTAATCGTGGTTAATAGCGAAGTTTTGTTGCGCTCTTCTGGGCTTTCTTCACTTGTTAGACCAACAAATACCGGCACGGTTCCTAAAGGGTTAATCACTGAAAAAAGTGAAGCAAATACATATAAAAAAATGTCCATAGTTTTTTTGTAAAGGACGTGCGCTTTTTTGATTTGAATTTTACCGAAATGTTAAGTTTAAATTGAAAAATTATACTTCAATATATCTAACCGAATTGCGTTTTAGTCGGGATTATTTTCTTTATAAACCCGTATATTTGTGCCCAAATAATCAGGTTTCTGTCATTTTGGATTTAAGAAGCATGATTCATAATTTAGAACAAGAAATGACTCTTCAACAAACATTAGAAAACCGAATTAAAGACGCAGTAAAACAAATTTATGGCGCAACTCTTGAAACCGTAGAACTTCAAGCTACCCGAAAAGATTTTGAAGGTGATATTACGGCTGTTGTTTTTCCGATGCTTCGGGTGATAAAAGGAAATCCAGTTCAGATAGGAGAAGCTATCGGAAGCTATTTGGTAGAAAATGTTTCTGAAGTTGAAAAATTCAATGTAGTTCAAGGCTTTTTGAATATTGTGTTGAGCGATTCGTATTTTTTAGATTTCTTTAATTCTATAGAAGATTTTTCTTCCTATGGAAAAGTGCCGCAGGGAAAAGAAGCTTTAATGGTTGAATATTCTTCACCTAATACTAACAAACCACTTCATTTAGGTCACGTTCGAAATGTTTTGCTTGGCTATTCAGTTTCTGAAATTGAAAAGGCTGCGGGAAAAAATGTGTACAAAACACAAATAATCAACGATCGTGGAATTCATATTTGTAAAAGTATGCTTGCCTGGAAAAAGTTTGGAAATGGCGAAACTCCCGAATCCAATCTTCTAAAAGGCGATAAGCTTGTTGGAAATTATTACGTAAAATTCGATCAAGAATATAAAAAGGAAATAGAATCTTTAAAAGCTGAAGGTAAAACCGAAGAAGAAGCAAAAGCGCAAGCCCCATTAATACTTGAGGCTCAAGATATGCTTCGTAAATGGGAAGCTGGGGATGAAGAGGTTGTAGCACTTTGGAACAAAATGAATGGTTGGGTTTATAAGGGTTTTGAAGAAACATATAAATCCATCGGAGTCGATTTTGATTTCTATTACTACGAAAGCGACACCTATTTATTAGGAAAAGATATTATAGAAGAAGGTATCAAGAATGATGTTTTCTTTATGAAAGACGATGGTTCCGTTTGGTGCGATTTAACCGAAGATGGCCTTGACGAAAAACTCGTTTTAAGAAGCGATGGCACCGCCGTTTATATGACACAAGATTTAGGTACTGCTGTACAGCGCGTAAAAGATCATCCCGACGTTGGAGGAATGATTTATACCGTGGGGAACGAACAAGATTATCATTTTAAAGTCCTGTTTTTGATTCTTAAAAAATTGGGCTATAAATGGGCTGATAACCTATTTCATTTGAGTTACGGAATGGTCGATCTTCCTTCAGGTAAAATGAAAAGTCGTGAAGGTACCGTTGTCGATGCAGATGATTTAATTGCACAAATGACCGCCACGGCAAAGGCGATTTCTGAAGAACTTGGTAAAATTGATGCTTTTTCCGAAGATGAAAAAAGCGAACTTTATAAAATGATTGGGTTAGGGGCTTTAAAATATTATATCCTTAAAGTAGATCCTAAAAAACGAATTCTTTTTAATCCTGAAGAAAGCGTAGATTTTCAAGGTAATACTGGGCCGTTTATTCAATATACCTATGCACGAATTCAGTCTATATTACGAAAAGCTGCCTCAACAGCGTCCCTACAGAGGGCAGTCCAAGTATTCGACGACCAAACATTGAGTGTGGCTGAAATAAATATGCACCCAAAGGAAAAGGAGCTAATCAAGATTATCCAACAATATCCTGAAACCATTCAATTGGCAGCTGAAAATTACAGTCCCGCGTTAATTGCAAATTATACGTATGATTTGGTAAAAGAATTTAATAGTTTTTATCAAAATGTGCCTATTCTAGCTACTCAGGATGAAACTGAAAAAATGTTTCGCGTTAAGTTGTCAAATGCTGTAGCGGAAGTTATAAAAAGTGCTTTCGCGTTATTAGGGATTGAGGTTCCGGAGCGGATGTAGGTGTTCTTTGAAACTTTGCGTGAAGGTTTCTCTCGCAAAGGCGCTAAGCCGCAAAGTTTTTCTAGGTGCACCTGCCCGATAACTTGTTGGATTTCCCGGTTATTAATCTCCTTTTACTCAGTTCAGAATATAAATGCTAGAAAGGAGTGGCTTTTTTTCTTTGCGTCTCTGAACCTTTGGGTGCAAATTTTGATTTGCTTTATTTTCGTAGAATATCTTCTTTATCTAAATGATAAATTTCCATAATTCCTTCTAGGACTTTCTCGAAATCTATATTTAAGTCGATTAATTTTCCTGTTCCAATATCCATAACCCACCCGTGAACGGCTAGCCTTCCTTGGCGAACAGCAATTTGGACATCTGCCGTTTTAATAACATTCACACATTGTTCTTGAACGTTTAGTTCTACAAGTCTTCTATACTTTTCTTCCTCGCACGAAATAGCGTTAAGTTCGTTACGGTGCAAACGATATACATCTCTAATGTTTCGCAACCAAGGGTTTAAAATTCCTAAATCCTTAGATTGCATAGCAGCTTTTACACCCCCACAACCATAGTGACCGCAAATAACGATGTTTTTTACTTTAAGGACACCTACTGCATAATCTATAACACTCATCGCGCTTAGATCTAGATTTGAAACCATATTAGAAATGTTTCTCATTACAAATACGTCTCCGGGCTTTACACCCATAACTTCTTCTGCAGTAACTCGACTATCGCTACAACCGATATACAGAATATCTGGGTTTTGGCCATTAGCTAGGTTTTTAAAATATTCAGGGTCAATTCCTAATTTATCATTTACCCAGACCTCGTTGTTTTTGAAAATTTGTTCTATATTCATAGTTTTTGTGTAGATGATTTTGAGATTACAAATGTACGTAATGTAGAAAATAACCCTTCAAAATTTTTGTAGGCATTTTAAGATTTTCCATTTTGTGTGTATCTATCTGTTAGTAAGAAGGGTGAGGGTTTGTGTTTGTTGCGTTAAGGACAAATATTGGCAGCTAAAATGTTGACAGGGCTGATTTCTGCTTCGTTAGATATAGGGTATAACCTCCCCATTTTATATGGCGTACCTAACGGCACGCTGGTTGCAATTAATTTTTTCTACCGATAGGTGGCCCTAGCGGGACATATTGGGGGTTTTGGCTCTCCTTAAAAATACAATTTTTATTGTTTTTTTTGTCTCGTTAGACAGAACGTGATTAATTTCATTTTCCATCCTTTTTTCATTTATATGGCGTACCTAACGGCACGCTGGTTTCAATTAATTTTTTTCCGATAGGTGGTTCCTAGCGGGACATATTGGGGGTTTTTAGCTCTCCTTTAAAGATACAATTTCCATTCTTTTTTTGTCCCGTTAGGGACACACCATTGGTAGCCAAAATTTCCAATTTCATTAATTTTTGTGCCGTTAGGTACAGGATATGGAATTCAATTTTTCAAAATATTAATCCACCATTACGGTTTTAATTCTTTTAAAATTTCTGAAATAGCCTTGTCTAATTGCGGTTGATTGCCTTCGAGCCTATCTTTAAAACCTTCATTCACGTAGATGTCTGGTTGCACACCAGTATGTTCTAAATTATCTCCATCCAGTGTGTAACAGCCCCAAGACGGCAAGCGATAAGCCGAGCCATCTACAAGGTTAGCACTCGAGGTGAAAATTATCCAACGATATGTCTCGGTTCCTATAATCGTTCCCAGGCCTAACGCTTTAAAACCAGCGGCTGTTACTTCGGCATCACTTAATGATTGTTCATTAATGAGTAGCATTATTGGTTTTGCTGCAGGGGTAAAATTGGGCTGCGTTGCCAGTTTGCCATTCCTATATTTCCATTGTGCATAAGGTTTTTGTGACAAAAATTGTAAAACCGCGTCGTGCACATTTCCACCTGTGTTATTTCGTAAATCCAATATTAATGCTTCTTTTCTATGAGCTTCGGAAACCATCTCTTTCATAAAGTTATCGAGTTCGCCTCCACCCATATTCTTCATATGGATATATGCAATTTTATCGTTACTTTTTTCATCCACATACTTCTGATTTTCTGCTACCCATTCATCATACAGTAAATCTTTGAGCTTTCGTGAGGTTATAGGATGTAGGTTTACTATAATATTATTCCCGTTTCTTTTAAATGTTAATTGTAATTCATCATATCGTGAAGGTGCAGAGAAATAGGCTTCTCTGTTTTTGTTCGTGTCTACTTCAATTCCGTTTACTGCGATTAAAATGTCACCAGGTTTAATATTTTTTCCCGTAATATTTGCAGGGCTTTTACTTACAATATGCGCTACCTTGTATGGGTTGTCTTGTGAAAATATAATTCCCGTTTCTGAAGTAGCGCTACCGTAATAGGTCTCATCTTCTTTTCCAGAGGTATAGAAGCCAACATGCGATGTGTTTAATTCGCCAAGCATATCGTTAAATAACATACTTAACTGCGATCGTTTTGTAATATGTGGTAAAAACCGTGCGTACTTATCCCTAAGCTGTTGCCAGTCTTCGCCGTGGAAGTTATCGTCGTAATAATTAGCTTCAAAACCTGCCCAAGCTTCAAAAAACATCTGTTGAAATTCAGTTTCTAAATTTTTACGAAAAGTAGCTTCTGTTTCAATTTTTTCAAGTTTATTGTTTTTTAGGTTCAGCGTATAAATGGAGCCATTTAATAAAGCATAATTATCATCTTTTGCAGTTTCTAATTGACCTCTTCTAACAACAATGTCATCCACTTTTTCGGTTTTGTTGTCTTCAAATGGTTTACTAATTGTTCGCCATAAGTTTGTTTTTCCTTCAGCATGATTTGAGTAATAGTAAACATAAGTATCTTCATCTGTTGAAATGATAAACGCCTTGCCCTGAGAGCCAAAAGCAGGGCTAATTCGGTCTAAACGATCCATCAAACCTTCTTTATTTATAGTAATTGAAATAGGTTTTTTAATGCTGTCGGTTTCTTTTTCGGCTTTCTTTTTCTTTTTGGATTTATCCTTATCCTTTTGCTCGTCTTCTTTAAAAAGATCTTTAAATTTTTCAGATTTAAATGGATTGTCATAGATATCTAAAGCCATTCGGTAAATATGTGTGTCTGCATTTCCTCTTGGGAACGATGGCTGCGTTAAGTTAGATTGGAAATAAATGTATTTTCCGTCTGGAGACCACGTTGGATTGCTTTCAGAAACACCTGTATTTGTTAGGTTTATAATTTGTTTTGAAGGGATATGGTAGGTAAAAATATCGAGTTCAAAATTGCGGAAGGCACTGTATAAAATATAGGAATCGTCTGGTGAAAATTGAGGCTCGGGTGGTCGAAGGGCCCAAAACTCATCGGTTACCAAAGTCTTACTTTTTAATGTTTTTAAATCTAAAAACTTCAATTCATCACGGCCACTTATATATGCTGCATTTTCCATTTTGTTATCCAAAACAATGTTTGCATTATTCTTTTTCTCGTTTGTAATTCTTTTTTCTTTTCCGGTACCGTCGGCAGGAATTATAAACAGATTGGTGTAGCCAGAAGCCGTTTGATTGTATAATAATGTGCGATTGTCTTTAAGCCATTTTACCTCTTTAACGCGTTCATTTGGGTTGGTGATTATTTTTTTAATAAACTTTCCTTTTATGTCTGAAACAAACAATTCACCGCGCGATATAAACGCCATTTTCTTATTATCGGGAGCTATGGACATTGTACTTATTTTGCCTTGCGTTTTAAAATCTTGCTCTTTAGAAAGAGTGTTGTTTGTGTTTAACTGAACTTTGATTTTTTGAGTTTTATTTGAAACAACATCATATAAATGAATTTGATAGTCTTTTGTAAAAACCACCTTATTTCCATTTGCGCTAACTTGAGGCCAACCAATTGAAGTTTCAAAATTGGTCAGAGCTGTTTTGATGTTTCCTTTAAAGGTATACAGGTTATATTCGCCATTAATTTCGTCTGAAACAAAATAGATAACACCATTTTCATCTATGGTTGTCCACATATCTTTTCCGTTGTAATCGGTGTATTCTTTAAATTCCTTTGTTTGTGGATTGTACGATTTAATATCGGGATTGTAGGCGCCTTTGTAGCGTTTTCGACTTGCGAAGTTTTTACTTTCCCAACTTTCATTAAAAAAAATTTCATTTGTTTTAGGGTGGGAAACAACGTTGTGAACATTGTTGAAATAATTTTCAAACAAGCGATTTGGTGTGCCTCTAGAAACTGGAACTTTATAACCGCTATAGCGATTGTATCGCGATGAGGTGAAATAGATTTCTTTTGAATCCCACGACCAGCAATCTACATCATCTGCGGCTTCATGAAATGTAATTTGTTTAACCTCACCGCCATTTATAGGCATTACATAAACATCTTTATTGCCATATTGTGTGGCACTAAAAGCTATCCATTTTCCATCTGGCGAAATGTGAGGAAGCGTTTCTTCCCCTTCCATAGCCGTGAGCCTAAAAGCATCACCACCGCTTGACGGTACTTTCCATAAATCGCCATCGTAGCTAAAAACGATGGTTTCCCCGTCTGGCGTTAAGGTTGGGTCTATTTGAAAATATACTTCTTGAGAAGAAAGTATTGAAGTAAAAGCAAAGAAAACTAGAAGAGACAAGAGGTAATGCAATTTCATAGGACTTTTTTAAATAATTAAAGCGAGTAATTTAATTATTTTAAAATTGGTTTCTAAATAAATTTCAGTGAGAAAACAAGAGCATCTTTTGAAATATGTTTTTGGAAATGTTACTCACCCCAATGCACAAAAACCGACTTGATTTTTTTGATATTTTGATTACTTGGAAATTGATCTTCTAGCTTTTGAGTCAATTTCATTCCAATGCCACAATCTTCAAAGTCGTACTGGCACCTATAACTGTAAGCCAACGCCAATCGGTAATTTGCTTCAAAGTCGCTCGGAAAAAGTTGAAGCGCTTTTTTATATTGAAAAACAGCGTTAAAGTAATGTTGTTTTAATAGCCAACTGTCTCCATCTTTTATGTAAAACATATATTGTTCTTCATTTTTTGCTTTGATGCTCTGTTCATCCGTTTTCTGAGTACTAAAACTAAAACTTTGAAATGTCTTAAATATTCCGAAACCAATAAGCGGGATAGCAACACAAATAATGATTACGAAATTGCGGGCTTCTCTTTTTCTTTTTTGGATGATACATGCGCGTATCTTCTTTAATTGTGCGGGTGTAGCTTTTTTAAAATTGAAAGTGGCTCCAGCTGCTTTGTTGTACTCGGCTTTAATGACTTGATAGCTGCTGGGTTTAAAGTAACTTCTTCTATTAGGCATTAATTTTTTGTTGTTACGGAGTGTAACAATCATATGATTTATACTCCCAAAGCCTCCAAGCATAGTTCTTTTATAAATGGTTTCAAATATTGTGTTTTACAACAATATCACACCAATATAATAATAAAAAACGTTCACGCAGAAAATAAGTCGTAACTTCGCGCCTTATTAAAACCGTCTTCTTAGTTTTAAGGGTTCTTAAAAAAGACCGAATTCTAAAAGCGCCGCGATATACTATCTCCAAGCGCAGCGGTCTCAAATAATCAAATAATAAATATTCAATTTTTTTGGTCACTGGTCTTAGGTCATTCAGTCTTAAGTCTCATGTCTAAAATCTAATATCTAAAAAATGTCATTTAAATCTCTTGGGCTGTCTGATGCCCTGCTGAAAGCTATTAGCAAAAAAGGATATGAAACGCCATCGGTAATTCAACAAAAAGCAATTCCTTTAATTTTAGAACAGAAAGATGTACTCGCATCCGCACAAACGGGTAGTGGGAAAACTGCTGGTTTTGCTTTGCCAATACTACAAATTTTAAACAATGAGCCACCTTTAAGAAGAAGGCCTGTTAGAGCATTA
Organism: Aequorivita viscosa; assembly: GCF_900106795.1. Taxonomy (GTDB): domain Bacteria; phylum Bacteroidota; class Bacteroidia; order Flavobacteriales; family Flavobacteriaceae; genus Aequorivita; species Aequorivita viscosa. The sequence goes on from NZ_FNNS01000009.1 coordinate 15,322, forward strand.
ATATTAACACCAACCCGTGAACTCGCTGCGCAAGTGCAAGACGAGTTTAAGGAATACAGTGAATTTACTGATCTGCGTTCGACCGTTATTTTTGGTGGAGTAGGAGCAAATCCGCAAATTAATGCATTGCGAAACGGAGTAGATATTTTGGTTGCAACTCCTGGACGATTATTAGATCTGGAAAACCAAGGTGCGCTTTCACTTTCTAAAGTTGAAATTTTAGTTTTGGATGAAGCCGATAGAATGCTCGATATGGGCTTTCTTCGCGATATTAAAAAAGTGCTTGCGCTACTCCCTAGCAAAAGACAGAACCTTTTGTTTTCTGCAACTTTTTCAAAGGAAATTAAAAAACTGGCGAATGAGTTTCTTCACCATCCTGTTTTGGTAGAAGCCACTCCAGAAAACACTACGGTTGAAAAAATACACCAAACTGTTTACCGAGTTGACAAAGCCCAAAAAACAGATTTAATTATAAAACTTATTTCTGAAGGAAATTGGCAACAAGTCTTAGTTTTTACTAGAACCAAACACGGTGCGAACCGATTGAGCGAAAAGCTTGAAAAAGCAAAAATTACTTCGGCGGCAATTCACGGAAATAAAAGTCAAGGCGCAAGAACCAGAGCACTCTCTGGATTTAAGGAAGGAAAAGTACGCGTGTTAGTTGCGACTGATATTGCAGCACGTGGTCTTGATATTCCTTTATTACCACACGTTATCAATTTTGAATTGCCAAATATTTCTGAAGATTACGTACATCGAATTGGTCGCACCGGAAGGGCAGGAGCGAGTGGTGAAGCACTTTCGTTAGTGAGCCTAGATGAAGTTGGGTATTTAAAAGATATCGAAAAACTTATTGGCGAACGTCTGCAACCTAAAATTCTTTCCGACTTTCAACCAACTGAAACCATGGCAGAGGTAAAAGCTGCCGAGGCAGAAAAGAAAAAGGAGAAAGCCAGACGCCAAAGTCGTGGACGGAATTCAGGAGATAGAGGAGGCACTTCTTCTAAAGGTCAAGCTAAAAGAGGTGGCGGAAGAAGATAAAAGACTGTTTTCAAGCTATGAGTTTAGAGTTGAGAACCTTGTAGCTTATAATTCCTTTATTATCGATAAATAAAAAAAAGCAAAATTCAGCCAAATATTTAAGGCTGAGTTTTGCTTTTATCATTTAATTTTGATTTTTAGAGTGGGAGAATATGGCGGGTTGAGGGAAGAAAGCTTTCGGTTAATTGGAAGACTAAATGTTTAGGTTCCATGTTTGCTATTGATTCACTTGGAAACCCATTTCGCTTTGTTTTTGAGCATTCCATTTATTTAAGTCTAACGATTTTAAATCGTCTAGGGTGTTAATTCGCCAGTTATTGCATACAAATGTTCCTTTTAGAATAGTGTCGTTTTCGAAATATCCATATTGTTGTGGGAGTATAAGTTTGTAATTTCCAAAAATGTTTGAGGCAATGGCGTAGTTCATTTTTGAAATATTGACTTCATATTTTGAAACCTCAAAATGATTGTAGCCTAATCCTCCGTAATCATTGTCGGTCGATTTTGAAATAAGGTCTATTTTTTCAATTAAACTGTCTTTTATGTGAAATGTTAGTGTTTTCATCTGACCTTTAACTGAACCTGGTTTTCCTAAATTCATTAGAATCCTGTTTCCTTTTTGTCCGCTGTTTAACTCTGTTTTTGTAGGAATTCCAGAGGTAATTTGAATTTTTATGGTGTTATCTTTTTTGTTTTTTTCGCAGTTGCATAGCACAGGGAGTGTTTCACTTTTTTGATTGTTCGAAATGGTTAAAGTGAAATCAGCATCGCTTTTGTTTAATAGGCTATCAATTTTGAAATAGCTTTTAAAACTTTTTTCGTTCTTAGCTATTTTGGAAGTTTGGTTAATCAACACTAATTCGGGTTTTTTATCCACTTTCTTTTCATTACACGAAAACAAAATCAAGACAGATAACGTTACTATGAAAGACAATTTTATCATTTTGCTAATACTTTAAAGACGTTCTGAACGTATTTTTCAATTATTCAACAGAAGGAAAGATAAGGGAATTAATAGAAATTGAGCAGACATAAGTGAAATCAAATTCTATTTCAGATTCGATTTCGATTTCATCAAAAGATATTACCTTTGGTTTTTCTATTTTAGTGGCTTAACAAAGAAACATATGACATTTTTCCGATTTGTGTTCACCAAAACATTTCTAAAGCAAGTGCTTCTGGCTTTTGTAGTTATATTGGTTTTGGGGTTCCTAACGCTTTGGTGGTTGCGCTTTACGACTAATCACAATGAAAAAATCCAAGTTCCCGACTTGGCTAAAATGTCGTTAGACAAAGTAGAGCAAACATTGGATGAGATGGATCTGCGTTATGAAATTTTAGATTCTGCAAACTATAATCCAGACTATCCAAAATATTCGGTGATTGATCAAATTCCAAAACCGGGCAAATTTGTAAAGGAAAACAGAAGGTTGTATCTCACGCTGAATCCTTCGGGTTATAGTAAAGTAGATGTTCCCAATATTCTTGGGCGTACGCGCAGACAAGCTGAACCAACTCTTTTAGCAATGGGCTTTGTAATTGGAAAAATAAGTCATCGTCCCCATATTAGCGATAACGTTTTAGAAATGCGCTACAACGGTGAAAAATTGGAGCCAGGAACACCCTTAGGAAAAAAATCTGTCATCGATCTAATTGTAGGAGACCAATCTCTTAACAAACTTAAAACTGATGAAGACGCTATAAATGATCCGCTACCGGTTGAAAATGTAGACGAAAATGATGAATTCTAACGAAGAAGAAATTGACGATACTGGAGGAAATGACGACCTTTATGAGCATTATCGTTTTACAGCAGACAAAGGTCAGGGAGCGTTAAGGGTAGACAAATACCTGATGAACCTGATTGAAAAGGCTACTCGAAATAAAATACAAAAAGCTGCCGAAGCTGGGAACATTCACGTAAACGGAGTTCCAGTGAAATCGAGCTATAAAGTGAAAGGAAACGATGTGGTTACTGTTCTTTTCGAACATCCTCCTTATGAATTTCTTTTAGTTCCTGAAAACATCCCTTTAGACATTGTATATGAAGACGACGCAGTACTTGTAGTTAATAAAGCTGCAGGAATGGTCGTGCATCCTGGACATGGAAACTATAGCGGTACATTGATAAATGCGCTTACCTATCATTTTGACAATCTACCGAACAATAGTAGCAACCGTCCGGGACTTGTTCATAGAATTGACAAAGATACCAGCGGACTTCTAGTAGTTGCGAAAACGGAAGAAGCGATGACCCATCTTGCCAAACAGTTTTTTGATAAAAGCACAGAGCGGGAATATGTTGCTTTGGTTTGGGGAAATGTAGAAGAAGATGAAGGAACTATTGAAGGTAATATTGGTCGACACCCCAAAAATAGATTGCAGAATACCGTGTATGAAAACGATGTTGACGAAAAAGGAAAACCTGCCGTTACCCATTATAAAGTATTGGAAAGATTTGGTTATGTAACCCTCGTTTCCTGCCGATTAGAAACAGGTCGTACCCACCAAATTCGGGTTCATATGAAATATATTGGCCACACTCTTTTTAACGATGAGCGTTATGGTGGCGAAAAAATTTTAAAAGGAACTACATTCTCAAAATACAAGCAGTTTGTAGATAACTGTTTTAAAATTCTTCCTCGTCAGGCCTTGCATGCACGTACATTAGGTTTTCTCCATCCAATAACAGAAGAGTTTATGCGCTTTGAATCATCGATACCGGAAGATATTGAAGCTTGCCTAGAAAAATGGCGAAATTATTCGCAGCACGTGATAGAGTAGCGCAGGCCAAATCAGTAATTTTATGGGTATAAAGGTTTCATTCCCTTTTAATAGTTTCAACTGAAACTTTTCCTAAAATAACTTGAGAATATCCAGTATATTTACGCCCTTTATAATTTTACTGTTTGCACAGTAAACCTTGAAATCATTATTAATTACAAACTCCTTTTTAATGAAAAAGTTTTTTATTAGTTTAATTGTTGCTGTTTTTGCCTTGCCAATTCATGCCAACGAAGGTATGTGGTTCTTGATGCATATAAAACGACTTAACTATGTCGATATGCAGAAAATGGGGCTTCAGCTTACTCCAGAAGAAATTTATAGTGTAAACAATGCTAGCCTTAAAGATGCGATTGTACAATTTGGCGGCGGATGTACAGCAGAAATTATTTCAAACAAAGGTTTGGTTTTGACCAATCACCATTGCGGTTATGGTAATATAGCCGAACTCTCAACTGCTGAAAATGATTATTTAACCAATGGATTTTGGGCGGCGAATCACAAAGAAGAATTGAAACCTAAAAATCTTTCGGTACGTTTCTTTGTTAGAATGGACGATGTTTCTAAACGTATTCTAGCTCGCGTAAACGATGAAATGACTGAGCTTGAACGCGAGGCGGCAATCAATCAAGAAATCGCGAAAATTGAAATGGAAAATAACGAAGACGGAAAATATACCGTTTCGGTAAAGTCATTCTATAATGGCAATGAATTTTATTATTTCGTGTATCAAGATTATACAGATGTTCGTTTGGTAGGTACTCCTCCAAAAAGTATCGGAAAATTTGGTGGCGACACAGACAACTGGGAATGGCCAAGGCATACTGGTGACTTTGCACTATTTAGGGTTTATGCCGATAAAGACGGAAACCCTGCTGAATATTCAGAAGACAATGTGCCTTTGGAGCCAAAATATCACTTAACAACAAGTTTAAAAGGATTTAAAGACAACGATTTTGCTATGATTTTAGGGTATCCAGGTAGAACAAACCGTTGGATGCCTGGTGCTGGAATTGAGCAAAATACAAACTATGCTTATCCTGCTTGGGTAGAAGCTTCTAGGACTTCTATGGATGTTATGGAGAAGTATATGAAAAAAGATCAGCAAGTTAACCTTGACTACGCTTCTAGCTATGCGGGTATTGCAAATTATTGGAAAAACCGCCAAGGAATGATCGATGCTTTGAAGCAACACGAAACGGCAAAAACCAAATATGCCGATGAAAAAAGCTTTCAAAAATGGGCTTCTAAAAAGAAAAATAGAAAGTATGCCGAGGTAATGCCTATTATCAACGATTACTATAAAAAAACAAATGAAATTAGCCGACACGATAACTACCTAAGACTTCTGCTTAGAACTCGTTCGGCTACCATTCCGTATCGTTTGGGTAAATCGCTTGAATATTACGCAGAACAAAATGATGCCAAAAAAGAAGAACTTCGTCCTAAATTAGAAACTGAAATTGAAAATCTTTACGACGGACTTCACCTTCCGTTAGAAAGAGATATGCTTGCAGCTCAATTGAGTCTTTATAACGAAAAGGCCCATAATCCAGCTTCGGAAGTAGCAGAAATTGCAGCAACTAATGGTAATAAAGTTGAAGACTGGGAAAAGTATCTTACAACTTCATTTCAAAACAGCATTTTTCAATCAAAAGAAAAATTGAATGCATTTTTGGACAATCCAGATGCAGCTAGATTACAGAACGACCCATTGTATAATCTATCAATAGCCCTTCTTAACAGATATCGTTATAAGTCTGAAGAGCAGAAAGAGTGGGAAAACGACTTTCAACGTGCTTATAGATTGATGGTTCAAGGAATGAGACTTCAAAATCCTGATAAAAAATACTATCCTGATGCTAACAGCACTTTAAGACTTTCATACGGAAAAGTTAACTCACTTCCAGTAGATGAGCGAAATGATGCAAAAGAAAATTACTACACTACCTTAAAAGGAACTGTCGCTAAATACCAACCTGGCGATGATGAATTTGACATGCCTAAAAAGCTTATCGACTTATACGAAAAGAAAGACTTTGGTCAATATGCAGATAAAGACGGTCATTTGCCCGTAAACTTTTTATCTGATAATGATATTACTGGAGGAAACTCTGGCTCTCCTGTTTTAAATGGAAAAGGAGAACTTATCGGTCTTGCTTTTGATGGAAACATTGAAGCTATGGCAGGTGATGTTATTTTTGATGAAAACCTACAACGCACTATCAGTGTAGATATTCGTTATGTATTGTTTTTAATTGACAAGCTTGCTGGAGCTACTCATATTATTGATGAATTAACATTGTCTAAGTAAAATTCTCGCATCGTAATTGCTGAAATTATTAAAAGCCATAAATCCTAATAAATAGGGTTTGTGGCTTTTTATATTCAATTACGTTTTTATTTTGAAGATTGAAGCCTGTGAGTTATAAATTCGTTAAGATGTTACATAGTTTTAATAGAGCAACTGTATATCGGTTACATTTGTAATAAACGATTATTAATGATGAAATTTATAAAAATACTTAGTCTTTTCGTTGTTTTTATCTTTTTCACAAATTGTGAAAAGGAATATATGAAATACACTGAAAAGCCTGAATATATTACCCAGCCATCAGCAGAATACAAAGCCTATTTTGAGGCGTATGACGAGGCATTGTCGCTGTGGGATATAGATTATGACGAACTCTATATTCCAACTTCATACGGCACGGCGCATGTTGTTGTAAGTGGTCCTAAAAATGGAGAGCCTTTAGTATTGCTTCACGGAATGAATGCTAGTTCTACAATGTGGTATCCAAACGCAAAAGCCTTGGCTGCTGAATACCGAGTTTTCGCGATAGATTTAATAATCGAGCCAGGTAAATCTTTTAAAACAGCTGAGTTTGAAAAAATAGATGATATTTCATTGTGGTATCAAGAAGTTTTCAATGCTTTACAATTGGAATCTTATCACTTGGTCGGCGCTTCTCGCGGTGGATGGATAGCTGTGAATTTGGCGTTACATAATCAAGAAAAAATTAAAAGCATGGTGTTGTTAAGTCCAGCACAGACGTTTATTTGGATTCGACCGAGCGTTGGATTGTTAAAGAATATTGTTAACATTTTCTCTTCTCAAGAGAAAAAGACGATACGTTCTTTGGAAACGATGTCTACAAACGTTGGCAACATAGAAAAGAAGTATTTGGATCAATATCTTATTGCAACAGAAAAAGATTCTATTAATAAGTTTATGATTAAGATGACGCCGTTTTCCAAGGATGATTTCCAAAAGCTTAGAATGCCAGTTTTGGTGCTAATCGGCGACGATGATATAATTAACAACGAAAAAACCATCCGACTCGCTAAAGAAGATATACCAAGAGGAGAAGGTGAAGTAATAAGCAATGCAGGCCATTTTTTATCGATAGATCAAGCCTCCACAGTGAATGATAGAATTGTGAGTTTCTTGATAAGGGTTGATGAGGATCAATAGTTTGATGCCTTTCAAGAATGAGCTAAATCCATAACAGTCGCTATTGTGAAACAAGGGTTTAGATTTGCGATTTTATTGATTACACGATATTTTTTGGATGTTCGTAATTGAGTCTTTACTATTTCAAGTAATTAAAAGTAATTGATTTACATTTTCCGATTTCGTCGTAATCATAGTCAAAAGGTCTCGACTGCGCTCCATCAGACAGAAAACATCTAATTTTTATTTCCCATTATATTCGATTTAGAGCTTTTATTGTTTATTCTAAAATAGTCACCCGAATTCCCTCAGAATGATCACCGAATTCTGGGGCATACATACTCTGGATTGTGGTAATACCATTAGAAAAATTGCCGATATTATTTGCCCGCACATCATATTCAAGAACGTAAGTCCCTTTGCTTATGTTATCAAAAAAGAAGTGTGTCGCAGCATCACGGGTGCTCTTGTAATATCCTAGTCCATCTTTATATTCATATTCTGAAAGCACATCAACCGGTTCGAAGGCTGAAGCTCGCATATCTTTTAAATGAACGAATTCCATATTTTCCTTTGTAGCAATAATTAAGCGTACTGTAATCAAATCACCTAACTTAAGCTGATTCTCTTCTGTTATACGTTGAAGTTGTTGCCCGGTAGAAGTATTCTTTTTTAGATAAAGCTCTTTTTTAATACTTAATGGTTTATCTGAATTTGATTCAATTTTATCGGCCTGTTCGAAATATTGCCAGTAAAATCCGCCAAAACCAGGAACATCAGATTTATTATTAATTGATAAATCCGCCATATCCTTTTGAATTTCTGAAGGTTTAAAGTTGAGTTTAAAATATCCTGTTTCTACTTCTTTTTCTACTTCAGCTAGCTTTTGTTTCAATAATTTGGAATCGCCCAGTTTGAACTTTGTTTTGTCCTTTACATCGGTCCAATCTTTTCCATATTGAAGCATGGAGTTTATTGCTTCCGTAGTAGATTTGGTAGATGACCAATGTTTTACCTGCTTATTCTTTAGCAACCAAACTTTCATAGCTTCAACCGATTTTCGATCGTTTTCTATTTCTGAAAAGGCTTCAATTAAGAGAGCTTGTGTTTCTATTGGAGCGTTATACCAATACCAACCTGGCTTATTTTCTATCCAATACATTCCCCAATCTTCATTATTGGATGATGTTTCCTTTAAATTATTAATTATTTTTTCAGCTGTTTTAGAATCTCCAAACCGATGGAGAACAATAGCTGCCATTGCTTTCTGAAATAAGGAAGTTTGCAGCCAATTATCCTTGAGTGAAGCCAAGTCTTTGTCAATAGCTAGTTGTAGTGAATCTGAAATCTTATTGCTCTTTAAATAAAAGCTTCTAGTATATAAATAATGCGTTTTTCTAATATTAAGAAACGAATTGAAGTTTGTTAGACCTTTATTTTTATAGTATCTTTTTTCCGTTTTGTTATCCAAAAAACGTATCGCTTTGTCGGTAATGGCTTTGTAATCGAAAGCAATTGAATCTGTTTGTTTGTTTAGTTTTCCAAAGCCAGCAACTATATAACGTGTGATAAACTCACTTTCTCTACCACCTTCAAACCACGGAAATGCTCCATTAGCCATTTGTTGATTCTGCAATTTTTTAAAAGTGGATTCTTGCGATTCTTGTAATTTGTCTAAGTTGAAAAACAATGCCAATCTCGCCTTTTTTTCTTCTTCAGATTCGGAATCTCTAAACCATGGTGTTTCAGAAAGTATGATAGATTTCAGTTCTTCGTTTTGCTCCAATTCTGACTTTAAGTCTAGAGGTTCTTTTGTTTTAAAATAGGCGGCTATTCTAGGGTTACTATTTAAGATTTCGGAAGCTATGGAATTGGCATAAAACCTCGCAAATACCTGTTCGGAACAATCGTGTTCATATTCTATTAAATAGGGTAATGCTTGTATTGCCAACCAAGTTGGGTTTGAAGTGTATTCTAAAGTAAGTTGGTGGTTTTTGAGCGTAGTGGAGGTGTTATTTTTCAATTTTTCAAAACTGTATTCTTTTGTGGTGTTTCCTCTTACCCAAATAGGAATACTCTCTGTCACCAAAATAGTATTGGTTAGAACGGGAATTAGGTTTTCTTCTCCATCTGTAAACTTACCTGATTTTGCGACCACCTTATACTGAACTCCTTGAACTCCCTCTGGAATTCTGATTTTCCAAGACACTGTAGTATTGCCTTTTGCTGAGGTTTGAAAATTGCGATGGTTTATTTCATTACCCATTTCTATATCTATTCGCTTCATGCTAACAGCATCGAAAAGCTGCAACATTGCTATTCCTGTTTTGTTTTCTGAAGTCAGATTGGAAATCCGTGCCGATATCGAAATACTATCTTTCTCCCTGAAAAACCGAGGCATATTTGGAACAATCATCAACTCTTTTTGAGTGATTACAAAATTCTCCAAATATCCAGATTCGGCCTTTTTGTTATGAGCAAGCAGCCGGAGTTTCCATTGAGTCAGAGCTTCGGGACTTGTAAAGTTGAAGCTGATGTTTCCTTTTTTGTCTGTTCTAAGTTGAGGTTCAAAAAATGCGGTTTCATTAAAATTTGTACGGGTTTTAACCTCGGTTAATTCTTGCAAACCACTTTTTGTGGTTATAATAATCACACCGTTAGCTCCTCTGGAACCATATAACGCTGTAGCTTCATTTCCTTTTAAAATACTGATATTCGCGATGTCATCATTATTTAAGGATGCTAAAATATCTGCGGTGTCCTCTGAATTCTTGTCTGAATTAACGGGAACGCCATCAATTATTGCTAGTACATTGGAAGTGCCTGGACTCAACGAGCCAGAACCGCGAATTTTTACAGTTGCTCCTTGACCTGGTTTTCCAGTTTCTTGGTTGATTGTTACTCCAGATACTTTTCCGGCTAGAATGTCATCTATCTTGTAACTTACTATAGCAGAGGTTTGTACGGTTTTTTCACTACTTGAATATCCAGTAACCACCACTTCTTCTAATGAAGCGCCTGGATCTAGGGAGATGTCATATTCGTCTGATTTCACATTTATTTCTTGCGTATCGAATCCGACATACGAAAAAACGAGTTCTTCGCCTTGAGCTACATCTATGGAATAGTATCCATCAAAATCTGATTGTGTGCCACGATTTGTTCCTTTCACGATTACATTGGCCCCAGGCAAGGGGAGTCCGCTATCATCGGTAATAATGCCGTAAACTGTTGATGCATTTGAAGGAATTTTAGAAATAGCTTTTTTTGAATGTTTGAAAATTAAGTTATTACTGGGATTAGCAAAATCAAACCCAAACCAGAATATATCTACATTGTTATTGGAAAACTGAAATCTAGGAAGCTCTGAATTCAGATTTCTTAATCGTGTGTACGAGTCACTGTTGCTAAGATTCGACGTCCTTGAATAATTGGAATATCCATAGTAATGCCGGAAGTTTAGTTTATTCCAATCTTCTACCTTAAACTGGTCTAAAGAACTGTCGTACATAGAGGCAAGCACTTCGGCTTCTGTGGCTTTGTCTTTTTTAGTGATGCTAAAGCTCCATGTTTGCTTGCTTCCTGGTTCAATTTTATTTCTAAAAGTCTTGATGGCGATATTTATTTCCCCCGATTCTTTCTTTGCAATTGGAAAAGATTCCGTAAACAGTTGGTTTTCAAAATAGCTTTCAAACGATAGGTTTACGTTGTCGGTTCTTTTCGAATCGATTGGGATACGTATTTTGGAATAGCCGTCTTCTAATTTTATGTGAAGTATTTCAGAAGAAGAAGTACCATTATTCGAAACATTCAGAAAAATGGTTTTGATTTCTGATCTGACTTCCAATTCAGCAAAACCATCTTTAAATGGATTATCGTTTTTTTGAGTAAGTGTAAAAAGCTTATTTACCAAGTCTGTATCAGAATGAATAACTTTAAACTCCGATGAGGTTTTAATTAAATTGTCTTCTGTATCTACTGCTGAAAAAACCAGCTTGTAATTCCCGATTGCTTTTTCTTTAAGGAAATCCAATGACAGCTCGTTTTCGGTTTCAGTATTTATTTCTTTTGAAAACACTAAAACTTCTAATTGTTTTTCAGAATTCGTATTCTTTTCAAACGGAAAGAGTTTTTCAAATTCCTCTTCAGTAAAACCAGGTATTTCTGGATTGGGAAATACACGATCTTTAAATTTAGATTCTATTTTTGATTGATAATAAATTTCGACTTTTCCTTTTGTAGCTAAAAATTCGCCGTTAAGGTTGGTGCTGTTTAGGGTAAGCACGTTTTCGTTTTTTGTATTTATAAGTTGAGGAATAACTGCAGTAAGGGCTAAATTATGGTAGCCAACTTTCACTGTAGTTTGTGAACTTTGGGTTTCACCGCGAGCATCGGTTATATCTGCATAGACTGTATAATGGAACACGGGCAATTCCTTTTTGTCCATCGAGGAATACGGGATGGCCGTGAAATCAATTTTGAAGCTGCCGTCATCTTCTGTAATTGTCTCTCCTTCGGCTATGGTTTTGGTTTCTTCGGAATAATAGGTTCGCCAATAACTGGGGTAAGAGTTTCTTTCAACCCGATAAATCACTTTTGAAGCATCGAGGTTAACACCCGAAAAGGCAGTTGCTTTTCCTGAAACAGTTACTTCTTGATTTACTACAACAGTTTCCTTAATGGGTTCAAATTCAATTTTAAAAGTTGGCCGTTTGTATTCTTCTACATTGAAATTAACTGCAGAGAAATTAAAATCCACAAAATCCCAAAATAAATGTTCTTCATCTTCTTCGTTGTATAAAGGGTCATTTTCTATATTGTCGGGTTCGTCAACCTCAATGGAATATCTTCCTGTTGGGCCGTCTTTCGGGATGATAAATTCAAAAGTGAAGGAGCCAAATTCATTGGTTTGTATTTCAAGTTCTTTTACAGTATTGTAATTTGGATCGGATATTTCAACATAAACTGTCAAATTAGGCACTGTGCTTTTTACGCCGTTTTTCTTTTGAAGCGCAATCCCTTTTACATATACTTTTTGTCCAGGTCTATAAATGGCTCGATCTAGAAAAAATTGCACTTTCCCAAAATAAGCTTCGTAATCGTCGTTATTGTATTTCTTATAGTATCCTCGGTGGAAATTTACATTTAGGGTATCGGTGGCATTGGTGACTTCTGCAAGTGAATTTCTGTTGTTGCCAATATGTGGTTTCCAATTTTCTACAGCGACCGTTCCTTGTTCGTTGGTTTTTACTTTGGTGTTTGCAAACGCTATTGAAACGTCCTTTTTTGGTTGCCCTGTTTTTCTATCTACCACCTGTAGATAATCTACATTATTTCTACTTTTCTGAAGAACCGAGAAATCGGATACGGTTACAAATAAATAATTAAAGTTGTCGGTTTTATTAAAGCCTGATTTATCAGCTTCAAAAAGCATTAAGTAGGTTCCTTTTGGCAGTAGGGGCAATAAAATCTCGGTGCTGTATTCGAAAAAATCCTCCTTATTAGGAAGTTTATATGAAGTTGGTTGTTGCTGGTTCCCATTTCTGATAATATTAGTAATCCAACTATCACGTTGGAAGGCGTTGTTGGGAATTTCAAAATCGTTTGAAACTTTATATGCTTTTAGGAATAAGCTATCCGCATTTTTGAAATTCACAAATGCCCTGGTATTTTCTCCTTCATAAACGAACCTTTGCAATTTCACCTTTATTTCTTTTGAAAGTATTTGCTCCTTTTTAATAAAGGCTAACTTATAAGTATTCGACCTCGATTCTATTTTGAGGATGCTATCCAAGACTTGAATTGCTGTTTTGTTGTATTCAGGATGTTTGTCTTTTGATGCTAATTTTGAATAGAGATTGGCGCGGAGTAGTTGTACTTCCTGGCGTAATTCAGTTTTCTTAGTAGCATTCTGAAAACGGGTTAAAATCTGTAAAAAGCCCTCTGAATCCTTGTAAACATAGGTGTCGAAAAATTGTAATCTTTTCAGCTCGTATCGCCTGTCGGTAAGATTGCTGCGTTCCAATTCCTGATACAGCAATGTCGTTTTTTTGAGGTTGCTGTCTGGTAACGAATCGAACTTTAATGATGTAAATTCAGAAGATTCTCCAAGAACGGATTGCTTTATTGTAGAGAAAAGAGGCGGTACCTCATCCCAACGGTTTATGTGAGAGGCGTAAATCTCAATGTATTTTTCAAGAAGAAATTCATATAAATTTCGGTTCTCGAGAAGCGCTAGCTTTTCAAAATATAAAATAGATTCAAAATCTATTAAAGCTGTGTTTTTTAAACTGTTTTTATTTGCGAGCGATTTAGAAATGTAAAAATCTACTTCTCTTTCAAAATCGGGAAGACTCCAACTCTGGAAGTCGGGATTAAAAGTAGATTCAGTAGCTGTTCTTCCTTGGATTTGATATTTGTTCCTCCGTAAATAGTCATTAAGAGAAGTAATGTAAATATATTCTAGAACAGCTTTGTTTGGCTCGGAAATTTCGGCTATATCAGACTTAATGTTTTTGATAATGAGACTTTGTGCATCTTCCTCAAGCTTTTGAATATACTTGGATCGAAAGAAAAAAGTTTTGATTATTTCCAGCTCATCTCCTCTTCTTTTTGCCTTTTTATAAATTTTGTTTACCTCCTTGAAAGCCGATTTAATACTGCCAACTTCTTCATATTCAATTACCTTCTTCCAATTTCTTTCAAAGTTTTGACCAAAAGAATTTAGTGAGAAAAGTAGGATTATAAAGAGAGTGAGATTTTTTATCATAACAAATTGATTTTGTGGAATAAGATACTAACTTAAGTTAAAACATCAATTAGATGATGATTTTTTTAAAATAGGCTAGATTCGATACTCTGAATTTATATTTAAAAGATATGTGTGAATAAGAAGGTTGTTAAAAGGCGAAAAACATTTGGTTTGTCAGGTCGATCGCCAGCCCGAAAGATTAACCTGGCGGGCAGTCGAGACCTAATTGGAAGCTAAGAACATAAAATTATCGACCTCGCTCGAACAAACAAGCATAGTTGCTTTTTGACAGCGCAAATTTTGAATTTTAAAATCTGTCTTTTCTGCTTTGGAAAGAATAGCATTAAAGTATGTCTCAATTTCGCCAAACTGCTACCTTTGCCCAAAATTCCAGAAACAGAAAAATGCAGGAAAAACCCGTGAAAGAAATGCGTCGGGATTGGATCTTGATTGCGCTAATGCTTACAATGAGTTTGGCCGCTATGGACGCTACTATAGTCGCCACAGCCATTCCTCAAATTGTGGGTGATCTTGGCGGTTTTTCGCTGTTCAGTTGGTTGTTTTCCATTTATTTACTCATCCAAACTATCACCATTCCCGTTTATGGGAAATTGGCAGATATTTATGGCCGCAAACCAATTTTAATATTCGGAATTGTAATTTTCGTAATAGGCTCGGCTTCTTGTGGCGCAGCTTGGAATATGTATTCCTTGATTGTTTTTAGAGGAGTGCAAGCAGTAGGAGCGGGGGCAATAATGGCTACGGTAAATACTATAGCCGGCGATATTTATACAATTAAACAGCGCGCCAAAATTCAAGGTTGGCTATCCAGTGTTTGGGGTATTTCAGCAATCTTAGGCCCTGCTATTGGTGGCGCCTTGGCTGACTACGCTTCGTGGCGATGGATATTTTTGATAAACATTCCATTGGGAGCTGGGTCTATAGCTTTGATAGCCTATTTTCTTAAAGAGAATAAAGTGTCTAAACGGCATAAAATTGATTGGGCCGGTGCCGCTGCAATGCTTATTACAGGAAGTATAATCATGTTTGGACTGCTTCAAGGTGGGCAAGCTTGGCCGTGGTTTTCTCAGAATACGTTGATAATAATTCTAATAGCGATGGTGATGATTTATATCACCGTGAGGATTGAACGCCGCGCAGAAGAACCTATCTTACCAAGCTGGGTCTGGAAAAAACGAATAATTTTAGGGTCTAATCTCGCAACTATCGGAATGGGAATAGCCACAATGGGCCCGAGTATGTTTCTACCTGTTTTTGCGCAGTCGGTTACAGGCGTTGGGGCGATGGCAGCTGGATTTATTTTGGCAAGTATGAGCATTACTTGGCCGCTTTCATCAGCTTTATCTGGAAATTTATACTTGCGCATTGGTTTTCGGAATACTGCACTCTGCGGAATTACCATAGTTATTTTAGGGGCTTCAAGTTTCCTGTTCTTGCCTTTTCCAGGTCCCGTTTGGGCGCTAGTGGCGATACAAATGACACTGGGAGCAGGTTTCGGGCTTATAACCACGCCTTTGTTGGTCGGAATTCAATCTACCGTAGTTTGGGAGCAGCGCGGAGTGGTAACGGGCACAAGTATGTTCTCTCGCTATTTTGGACAAAGTATTGGGGCGGCAGTATTTGCAGCTATATTTAATTCAGTACTTACCGATAGAATTGATACTGCTCCTGCAAATCTGCAAGCAGAACTTCCAAGTGTAAACAAAGTGGTTGAGGTGCTTCAATCGCATAAATCTGTTTCGGAAGTAAGCTTGTATCTACGCGAAACATTCTTTGCCGCCACACAAAATGTGTATATGGGGATGGTAATTGCTGGGCTTGTAACATTAACTATTTTACTTCTTACTCCAGCAAAATTTCCTACGCTTCAGGAGAAACAATAAAAAGTTGTAGTCAAACATTTCTTTATAAGCGTTCTGTATATTCAATAGTTCTAAACTTCCTTTTTAAGGATTTGAATTTTTCGGCTAAGGCTCAAAACTGATTTCGTAACTTTTATTTCTTTTATCAGAATTTTACCTCAATAAACTATCGGTTTTAGATAGAAATTTTTAGGTTTAAAGATATGTTTTGGGATTTCTGTAATTATCATTTTCATATTCAATAAAGTAGAAATACATCCATCTTAAATTAGGCTGCAATATCCTAGTAAAAGCCCTTTATTATAAGTCAATGTCGAATAAATTGCTTATATTAAGGATGTTGATGATGGAAGAAGACGTAATGAAAAAAATGTGTCTAGATGCTGTTTCAAAAATGTTAACCCTAAAATATTGTATATATGAAAACAACCTTAAAACGTCTTAAAGACATCCGTTCGGAAAATTGTATTACAATTATTATGACCACACACCGAACAAAACCTGAGTATTTAAATGATGATTTGCGTCTTAAAAACCTCATTAAAGAAGTCGAAACACGCCTCACAGCAGATGTAGATAAAAAGAAAGCTGATGAGTTGTTAGAAAAATTGAATTCTTTAGCCAAGAGTTTAGACCACAGTCAAAATCTAGAAAGTTTGATGCTTTTCGTAAATGAAGACACAGCAGAATATGTCAGATTGCCTATAAATGTGGAAGATCGAGTTGTAATTGACGATACCTTCGCAACAAGAGATCTTTTTAGAGCTATTCATATAGAAATGCATTACTATATTTTGGTGCTAAGTCAAGAGAAAATTAGATTGATTGAAGCTATGAACGATAAGGTAATAAAGGAAATTGGAAATCCTTTCCCACTTGAAGATATTCAAGAATTTTCGAAAGACGACCCAAGCGATTCAGTTTCTTCGCGCCGAACAAATTTGATGATTGAGTTTTTTAATCGAGCAGACAAGGACGTAAATGAAAAGCGAAAATCAAATCCGCTACCGGTATTTATCTGTGGTTTGGAAGAAAACTACAATGAGTATATTAAAATTGCCGATTTAAAAAACACCCTTTTTGATGTGTATTTAGATAAAAATAAAATCAACGACGCTGCTCATTCAATAGTAGAAGATGCCTGGGCAGTAGTAAAGAATTATGTGATTGAAAAGAACAACGGCCGTAAAGCCGAATTGAAAAAAGCAGTAACCGAGAACAAATTTGTTAGTGATACAAACGAAATTTGAAGAGCTATTTCAGAAGGAAGAGTCCAAACATTATTCATTGAGCAAGGTCTTTTTCAACCTGCTATTATGAAAGGAGATGAAATAGTTTATGTTTCTGAAGAACAGCGAAACGATACAGGTGTAATTGATGATATTTACGACGAAATGATCGAAGCCAATATGAATTTTGGTGGAGACGTGGTTTTTCTTCCAAAAGGAGAGCTTTCAAAATTTAATGGTTTTGGAGCTATCACACGGTATTAGTGGTAAATGATTTAACCAACTAAGGTTCTTTTGAAAAATCAGCCTTGCTTCATATTGTCTTTCCTCTAAAGATAGGCTAGAAGCGAGGCTGATTTCATTTTATGGTTATTGCTTTAAACTCATTTGGTCAAATCGTACCTACTTTATCAAAGAAATTATTCATTATTGATTTGGATTAGTCTAAATCAATAACAAGAAACTCAATTAATACAAGGATAATCCTAATCCAAAAACAGTCTGATTGTGATTATAGTCAATCATACTCTCGCCAAATCCTGTAAAAAATTGTGCGTGAAGTTTCAGGTTTTTAATCAGCGGGTAGGAGTAGTCAATTCTTAAACTTGCGTGACTTCTGTCGCCACCTCTAAGCGAATGTCTTGTTGCGACTTCAAAATCGTGCTTGTTAATAGTATAATTTAATTGAAGTTCTGCTCGCCCCATATAGTCGCCAACATCAGGGTTATCGTCTTTTGCTTCCGCTACAGGGAGTCGAATCCAAGGCTTTAAAATTACTTGTATTTGCTCCACTTCCCAGCCAAACTGAAAAATTACCCTATTCCAACTTCGGCTAAGTGGATCTGCCCGACCATTGCTTTCGTGATTGATACCAAATCCCGTAAAAACACTATGAAATTTTCCAATGCGATAAGGGGTGGCAAAAAGTATAAACGCTTCAGGCTGATAATTTGTTTCTCTAAAAGGTCGTGAAAGCGAATTATTAAATACTTGCCATCTCGAACTTTGTGTGTACGCAAACCATACATCGCCCCCTAATTTTTTTCCAAGCACATTGTGCATTACCTTGGTTTTAAAGCTTAATTGAAACTTCATTTCAATGGCGTTATAAGGTATGTCCAAATCGGAAACTTCACTCGCATTACTAGCTGTGGGCGATTTATTAACGTCTGAAGTGTAGTTGGCAAACAGTACATAAATTGGTTTGTAAGGCGAAAGCTTAAATTCAACTTCTTTTGAAAGTGAGGTGGAATCTAATTCCCATTTTGCAGCAAGAGTAGATGATTTGTAATCTTCTTGTGCCAAGCTAGTATATGAAAAGAGAACTAAAATTAAAAAGAATTGGAGTATTGTAAACTTCATTGCGATTATTTGCGGCAAAAATACGCTTCAAACGTTAAGGTTATTCTTAATGCTCCCTATTTTTAAATCTGTTAAATTGTTCTGTAAATTAAAACCAATTCAAAACGACTTATTTACTTTTGAATATTTAATGATTGGTTTGAGTCGCAAAAACTATTGCACAGGGATGTTTGAAATAATGCAAGAAAAATGAAAAACTGAACTTGTATTGCTTCCTACAAAATGTCATTGCAAACTTTTTAATGTACGGCTTTTAAACTTTCATTAGTAATAGCTTCGTAACTAAGAATAAAGACTAAAAATATATGGCTTCAGGAATTTTCGCAGTATTGGATGATATAGCTGTCTTAATGGACGATGTAGCCATGATGAGTAAAGTTGCAGCTAAAAAAACAGCTGGAATTTTAGGGGACGATTTAGCTGTGAATGCTGAAAAAGCCTCAGGATTTGCCTCTTCGCGAGAAATACCAGTGTTGTGGGCAATTTCGAAAGGATCTTTATTGAATAAAGTTATTATCCTTCCAATAGCCTTCCTTTTAACAGCTTTTTTACCTGTAGCTATTATTGTTATTTTGGTTTTGGGAGGAATCTATTTAGCTTATGAAGGAGCCGAGAAAATTTACGAATTCTTATTTCCTCACAAACACGATAAAGAATCATTGATTGATGAAGGACTTACCGAAGCCGAGATTTTGGCAATAGAAAAGGTGCGAGTGCGGGATGCAATTGTTACCGATTTTATTCTGTCTGTAGAAATAATAATTATCGCTCTTGGCAGTGTAGCCGGGCAACCCTTGCTTACCCAAATTATGGTTGTTAGTATTATTGCACTCATTGCCACAGTTGGCGTGTATGGAATAGTAGCGTTAATTGTTCGTATGGATGAGGCGGGCTATAAACTTATAGCAAGCAGCAAGAAAGAAAAGAGTTTTGCTAAATTCTTAGGAAATATACTCGTCAAAGCACTACCGTACGTTATAAGGGGGTTGAGTGTAATTGGCACCATAGCCTTACTATTTGTTGCTGGTGGTATTTTTGTTCACAATCTCGATTTCTTTCACGGTTTTCTACCCGAATTGCCATCCCTCGTTCTTGAATTTGCTGTTGGGTTGGTGGTTGGTTTTCTTGCACTTTTAGTGGTGATGATATCAAAGTGGTCCTGGAAGGCTATTCGCAAGTGATATAAACTAAAAAAGCCAAGCACACTCTTTTTCAAGATTATACTCGGCTTTCGCTATTTGAAAAATATAGAACTAGCTTAGATATTCGGAATCACCAACTCATCTCCAGGATGAATAAGATCTGCCGACTTTAATTTCCCACGGTTTGCTTCAAATATTTTATTGTATTTATTGGCATCACCGTAATATTGTTTTGAGATTTTACTCAAACTTTCCCCACTTTTCACGGTGTGATGTGCAAATACAGAAGTGTCTGCAACTTTAATATCTGCCATAATATCGGTTGGGTTTTCGCCGCCTACACGTTTAATTTCGTCCCAAAGTAGGTTCTTTTCATACTGGTTTTTTGCAGTACCCCATACTTTCAGTTGGCCATTTTCTTCTTTAACGTCTCCGTTCTGAATATTTAATTTTTCGCCTAAATCCAAGACGCTTTGATATTTTGACTTAATCATTTTGATGTTTTTTAATGTGAATGAATAAAGATACAGCAATGTTCAAATAAATCATATTTATTAAAAAAACTTTATGAATTTTCACTAGAATAACATCGTAAAACAATTGAATTGTCACGATTTCGTTTCAGTTTTATCAAAGTTTAAGACAAAGCCAAATTTGAAGTAAAAGTTCTGAGCGCTTTTAAAAAGTATCGGAAACCAAACATTTTTAGTATCTTACTTGCTCCAAACTCCCCTATGTTTAATTCAAATTACAACCTATGCTTACAAAAGTCTATGGAAGCGCTGTTTTTGGAGTTGAGGCCACAACTATCACCATTGAAGTTAACGTTGATAAAGGGGTAGGCTATCATTTAGTGGGCTTGCCAGATAATGCTATTCGCGAAAGCAATTACAGAATCGCAGCCGCTCTTCAAAATAACGGTTACAAAATCCCTGGAAAGAAACTTATTTTAAATATGTCGCCCGCCGATCTTCGGAAAGAGGGTTCTGCTTACGACCTCACGTTGGCAATGGGGATATTGATTGCTACCGAACAAATAAAGGAGCAAAACCCGCTGTCAGAATATATTATTATGGGCGAACTTTCCCTCGACGGAAATCTACAGCCCATACGAGGAGCATTGCCAATAGCCATAAAAGCGAAAGAAGAAGGGTTTAAAGGTTTTATCCTACCAAAACAAAATGCAAAAGAAGCAGCAATCGTTGAAGGTCTAGAGGTTTTTGGACTTGATAATATAAGTGAGCTAATCAATTTTTTCAATGAGAATATTCCTTTAGAAAAGACCGAAGTAGATATAGAAGCAGAATTTTACAATCACCTGGAACACCCAGAATTTGATTTCGCCGACGTGAAAGGACAGGAATCCATCAAACGCTGTATGGAAATTGCCGCAGCAGGGGGTCATAACATCATTCTAATAGGACCGCCAGGGTCAGGAAAAACAATGCTTGCCAAGCGGTTACCGAGTATATTACCACCAATGACTTTACAAGAAAGCTTGGAAACAACCAAAATTCACAGTGTTGCAGGTCGCACTATGGAAAAAGGCGGTGTAATGACTTCACGCCCTTTTAGAAGCCCGCATCATACAATCTCGGACGTCGCCTTGGTTGGTGGCGGTCAATACCCACAACCTGGCGAGATTTCATTGGCTCACAATGGTGTGTTATTCTTAGATGAACTACCCGAATTTAAGCGAGGTGTTTTGGAAGTAATGCGACAGCCCTTAGAAGATCGAGACGTTACTATTTCCCGTGCAAAATTCACAGTAACATATCCCTCTAGTTTTATGTTGGTCGCGAGTATGAACCCGAGTCCGGGTGGTTATTTCAACGATCCCGATGCGCCGGTTATGTCTTCCCCAGCTGAGATGCAACGTTATTTAAGCAAAATTTCCGGCCCGCTTTTAGACCGAATTGACATTCATATAGAAGTAACACCAGTTCCTTTTGAAAAATTGAGTGATGAGCGCCGTGGCGAATCCAGTATAGTTATTAGAGCACGAGTTACCGAAGCAAGAAAAATACAGTCTGAACGATTTAGCGACTACGAAAATATTCACTACAACGCTCAAATGGGAGTGAAGCAAATCCGTGAATTCTGTAAACTGGATGGGGCCTCACTTCAACTGTTAAAAACCGCAATGGAGCGTTTAAACCTTTCGGCCAGGGCGTATGACCGAATTTTAAAAGTCGCAAGAACCATAGCTGATTTAGAAGCTTCCGAAAATGTTACAGGCAACCACATTTCTGAAGCCATTCAATATCGTAGCCTTGACCGTGATGGGTGGTTTGGATAATTTCATAACCTAAGACCCTAAATAGTTTTAAAACAGACGGCTGAGAATAATTCAAAAAGTTATGATTAGCGTTCATTTAACTTATTTTTAAGAATAAACATCCTCGCCTCATGTACCTTTAAAACTTACATAAAATCAACCTATCTGCTTATGCTTATTAAAACATTTAAAACCAGTATTTTGGCTATTGGTGTCTTTTCATTATTCACTATGTCGTGTAATGACAACAAAGCCATAACTCAAGACGAAAGTGCTAAACTTTCTGTAGATTTTGAAAAATACCAACTCGAGAATGGGTTGGAAGTCATTCTTCACCAAGATAAAAGTGATCCAATCGTATCACTCGCCATTCAATACGGGGTGGGTTCCAATCGTGAAGTTACTGGTAGAACCGGTTTCGCCCACTTATTTGAGCATATGCTTTTTCAAGAATCGGAAAACGTACCACAAGATCAATTTTTCAAAACCATTCAAGATGTTGGAGGAACTTTAAACGGAGGAACTTGGAAAGATGGAACTGTTTATTACGAAGTAGTTCCTAAAAACGCAATGGAAACCGTAATGTGGCTGGAAAGCGACCGTATGGGATTCTTGATTAATACAGTTACCCAAGCTGCTTTCACGAATCAGCAGGAAGTAGTTCAAAATGAAAAGCGCCAACGTGTGGATAACAATCCGTATGGCCACACTCGCTATGTAATAGATAAAAGCTTGTACCCTGAAGGGCATCCGTACAATTGGCAGGTAATAGGTGAATTGGAAGATTTACAAAATGCAACTGTAGAAGATGTGAAAGAGTTTTATGATAAATTCTATGGTCCAAATAACGCCACCCTTGTCCTTGCAGGTGATTTTGATACAGCCGAAGCCAAAAAATTGATTGAAAAATATTTTGGTGAAATTAAACGTCGCCAAGAAGTAGAACCTTTAAAACCACAACGGGTAACCCTTGCCGAAACAAAAAGATTGTACCACGAAGACAATTTTGCAACTGCGCCACAACTAACAATGGTCTGGCCTACGCTGGAGCAGTATACTGATGATGCCTATGCGCTAGACGTTTTAGAAGAAATTCTTTCCGAAGGAAAAAAGGCTCCTTTGTATAAAGTTTTAGTGAAAGGAAAAGACCTTACCTCAAGAACTACAGCTTATAACAGTTCTAATGAACTTGCAGGGGATTTTAGAATTTCCATTACTGCAAATAACGGGGTAGACTTAGACGCAATTGAAGCAGGAATCAACGAGTCCTTTGCCTTATTTGAAAAAGAAGGAATAACAGATAGCGATATAGAACGCGTAAAAGCAGGGCTTGAAACACAGTTCTACAACGGAATTAGCAGCGTGTTGGGCAAGTCCTTTCAACTAGCAAATTACAATGTATTTGCAGGCGATCCTGGATTTATTACCCAAGACATTGAAAACATCAAAAAGGTTTCAAAGGAAGATGTACAACGAGTTTATGACACGTACATAAAAGGAAAACCTTACGTTATGACAAGTTTTGTTCCTAAAGGGCAGCTAGAACTTATTGCTGAAAATTCTGAAAAGGCAAATGTTGTAGAAGAAGAAATTAAAGAAAATGTGGCTGTAGAAGTAGAAGAAGCAGTTACCGAAATAGTTAAAACACCTTCAAAATTTGATCGTTCCCTGCAACCAGCTCCAGGAGAATCACCAGCACTGAATATTCCTGAAATGTGGACGCAAACTTTGAGCAATGGAATGAAAGTTTCAGGAATTCAACAAGATGAAATTCCAGTTGCAACTTTCAGTTTAGTTATTGAAGGCGGTCATTTAATGGACAATATGGAGAAGAATGGAGTGGCTAATTTGATGACAGACATTTTGATGGAAGGAACGGCAAACAAAACACCTGAACAATTAGAAGAAGAAATTGCACTATTAGGAGCTAGTATCAATATGTACACCACACGAGAGTCTATTGTAATTAGAGGAAACACTTTGACGCGTAATTTGAAAAAGACAATGGATTTGGTAGCTGAAATTCTTCTAGAACCTCGTTGGGATGAAGCAGAACTGGCTCGTGTAAAAACTAAAACGATTAACAATATAGAGCGTTCTGATGCCAATCCAAATGCCGTTGCAAGCCGAGTGTATGACAAGATTCTTTATGGTGAAGACCACATTTTCAGTTATCCAACTTCGGGAACAGTAGAATCAGTTAAGGCAATTGCAATGGAGGATTTGAAAGAATTTTACAATAATAACTTTTCACCTTCTATCAGTACATTTCAAATTGTAGGTAAAGTTGACAAAAATGCTGTGCTAACTAATTTGAAATCGTTGGAAGAACGTTGGCCAGCGAAGGAAGTTAGCATTCCTGAATATCCAGTTGCGAATACAAGAGATAAGGCTTCTTTGTATTTTGTTGATATTCCAAATTCAAAACAATCGGTTATAAATATAGGGTATGTTGCTATTCCAAGAACCGACGCCGATTTCTATCCTTTGAAAGTTATGAACTATAAATTGGGAGGTTCTTTCTCTGGGAATTTAAACCTAATTCTTCGTGAAGAAAAAGGATACACCTATGGCGCTCGAACCAATTTTAGCGGTAGTAAAATTCCAGGAACTTTTACAGCATCGTCTAGTGTTCGTACCAATACTACAGGCGAATCGGTTGAAATTTTTAGAGATCAAATTAATAAGTATAAAGAAGGAATTTCAAAAGAAGATCTTGATTTTACTAAAAATGCCCTAATCAAATCGAATGCACGACGTTTTGAAACTCAGTCTTCTTTGTTAGGAATGCTTCAGGAAATAAACCAGTACAATCTTGCCGATAATTATATTGAAGACGAAGAAACTATTGTTAGAAATATGACCTTGGAAGAACATAAGGCTCTAGCAAATAAGTATTTGGATGCATCAAAAATGGCGTATGTAGTGGTAGGAGATGCCGAAACCCAATTTGCGCAATTCAAGAATATGGGCTTTGATGAGGTAAAACTTGTCGATAAAAATGCAGAAGAAGTAAAGCTCGAAAATGTTAAAATGTGATTGCGAAGTTATTAGGTTACTATGATGTATTGAGTAACTAATTAAGTATTATAAATTTAAAGGAAGGGAGGCACAAACGCTTCCCTTCTTTGATTTTAAAACTAATTCAATTGCTACCTTTACATTACTGATAATTTTGGTGAAGTGAAGGAGATTAAGTCATTTTAGCTTTATTCTATTTGAAAAATTATGCGTGCCTATAACTTTTTTGTAATTGTACTATTATGCGTTTTCATCTTTTTGGTAGATGCCGCCGCCTATTATTGGTTATTATCCATACTTGAAATAATTCCTTCGTCTTTCTTAACTACGCTAATAAAAATTCTTTTCTGGTTTTTCACCTTCGGACTTATTTCTGCTATTTTGATCCTCAAACTAAGCCTAAGCTATATAGATCCATCCAGACGCCAAAGGCTTATATCTTCAATGTACGGACTTACGGTATCCTCCTTTATTCCCAAGATTGTCTTTGTGGTAATTATTAGTCTTTTACATTATTCTAATTATATTTTTTCCGACAGTCAGTCCGTAATTTGGGTCTCAATAGCTGGTTTGGTGGCGGGTTTTTTGCCGTTTTTTGTTATTGTTTATGCCACACTAAAAGGGCTTTATAGGTTTAAGGTATATAATATTACACTAAAGAACGAAGCTTTGAAAAACCTGCGAATTATTCAGATTTCAGATTTGCATTTAGGCAGCTTTCGTTCGCAATACAAAGTCTTTGATCGTGCCATAAAAATGATAAATGATCTTGAGCCAGACTTTATTTTCTTTACCGGCGACCTTGTTAATAATTATGCGTGGGAACTAAAAGGATGGGAAGATAGTTTTAAGAATCTGGTAGCAAAACGAGGCAAATATGCTGTTTTGGGAAATCACGATTATGGTGATTATAGTGTGTGGCCAAGTCCAGAAGAAAAACAAACTAATTTTGAAGCCATTAAAGGTTTTTTTAATGAAATAGGGTTTACATTGCTTTTAAATGAAGCCGAAACCGTAATCGTAAATTTTCAGGAAGTTGCCATTGTGGGCGTTGAAAATTGGGGGAAGCCACCGTTTAAACAATATGGCGATTTACCAAAAGCCTTGTCTAATGTTACAGACGTTTCTACCAAAATACTTTTAAGCCACGACCCGAGCCATTGGAAAGAAGAAGTACTGAATCATCCCGATATTTTCTTGACGCTTTCTGGGCACACACACGGAATGCAAGCGGGAGTTTCGATTGCTGGAAAGCAATGGAGTCCCATTAAATACAAATACCGTGAATGGGCAGGGCTGTATCAGGAGAACAACCAATTTTTGTATGTAAATCGAGGCTTGGGATGGATGGGTTTTCCGGGAAGATTGGGGATGCGACCTGAAATAACGTGTATTGACTTCGAATAATATATAGTCTTGGTATTTTTAATTAGTGTGGCTTTCATATTTCAAAAAAAATAGATTTAACCTTGACGGCTAAATCTATTTTCGAAGTTTTACTGTTTACAACTAATTAAGCATGTTGCAGTTCGTGCTTTCCTTCTTTTATTTCCTCAATTAATTTACTGTTGAATGCTGGAAGGTCATCTGGATTTCGGCTAGTAACAAAAGCTTCATCAACAACAACTTCCTCATCAACCCAATGCGCACCAGCGTTCTCCAAATCTTTTCGGATGGAAGCGTACGATGTCATTTTTCTACCTTCTACAACTTCTGCATTAATTAAAGACCAAGGGCCGTGGCAGATAGCCGCTACTGGTTTCTTTTGTTTAAAGAAATCCCTTATAAATTGAAGAGCATCTTCATTAGTACGTAACTTATCGGGATTAATAACGCCACCAGGTAATACTAGGGCATTGTAATCGCTAGCACTCACATCTTTCAACACCTTATCTACTTCGTATTCGTTGCTCCAATTTCCTTTGCTCCAACTTTTAATTTTTCCAGAGTTTGGACTTACAATATCTACATTAAATCCTTCTTTCTCCATCGCTTCTTTTGGGGATTTCAATTCACTTTCTTCAAATCCATCTGTTGCCAAAATTGCTATTCTCTTATCCATAATTTTCTGTTTTTTAATTAATATTTCTTTTGTGTAAAGGTAAGATTCATAGCTCGTTTACTGTATTAAGTAAATTGTAAACCTATGATAAAAAGCGTTAAAACCATTATTAATGAAGGAGTTGTGAGCTTTTAACGTGTGTTGAACAAGGTGGATCAAAGTCCAAAACCTGTTTCTTATTAATAACAATCCATTTTTAGATGCCCATTATTAATTAGGGTATCTAAAGTTGTATCCGAATTTATCAGTATTTTTTCTATAACATCCATAACTCCGTGTTGCATCGTTAGGGAGCCACAAATCATAATTGTACCACCATTCTTGATTGTTTTTAGAATGGTTGTTTGTTGTTGTAGGACTAAATCTTGAACATATTGCTTATTTTCTTTTCTTGAATAACATTTGTGAAGGCTAAGGTTTGAATTTTTTAAGTTTTCGAGTTCCAAGAAGTTATCATAAATATTTGAGGATTCTTTTACACGACCGCCCCACAAAAGCACTACATCGGCGTTTTTGTTTTCTTTTATCATTCCCAAAAACGGAACTATTCCTGTGCCGTTGGATATTAATATTGCCGATTCAGAATATATTGGAAAGTGGAACTGTGAATTTGTTTCAACAGCTGCCTTAAAAATATCATTTTTGTTCAATTTAAAAAGGAAAGAAGATCCAAGACCAAATTCGTGCTTTTTGATGCTTAATATTATCTCATCGCCTATTTTAGCAATGGAGTATTGTCGAGCGGTTTTAGTGCCCGCAGGTAAAATAGAAAGTAGGTCTCCAGATGTAAATTTAATTTTACGCTTTGGTTTTATGCGAAGCAAAAAGGTGTTATCTATATTTAGTTCGCTTCTTTCTACAACTTTAAAAGAAATTAGTTTTAGTTTTTTAGATTGCTTTGGCGGATCAATTTTTAAAGGCACTGCTGTTAGTTTACTCCATTGCTGTGCCCATTTTTGAAAGTCGACGAAATTGGAATTGTCAATTTTGTAGAGGGGTAAGACGCGATGAAAACCTTTTCTTGTTTGGAAAAGTAAATCTATTTCCTTTGCAAACTGACAATAATCGGGATAATTCAAGGATCCAAATCCTACAACGGAAAAGTTTATAGTGTTTGGTTGCTTAACAAATTCAAAAAGGGTTTTAAACTTTCTTGCGTTGGTAGGTGGTTCTCCCTCACCATAAGTTGAGGTTAGTACAATAATGTGTTTAGCTTTTGCATAAGTAGAATAGTTGTTTAATTCTGTTAAAAAAACGTCTTTACCTTTTAAGGTAAGTGCCTTCTGAAGTCGGATTGCAAAATCGAAAGAGGTTCCGGTTTCAGAGCCAATCAAAATTATGTATTCACAAACGTCTTTATCTAGTTTTTTTGAGATTGCACCTAATTTTTTACATCTTTTCAAGGTCATTACGAATCCTGAATACATAAAGAAAACAATGGATGCGCTTGCAACCAATAGTACGATTGACCACAGCACACTGCCTTCACCTGTATGAAGTGCTATGCTTAAGCGTGAAGCTAATGTTACAAAAGGATATGAAGCTGAGCTTACAATAGCGCCTGTTTGTTGATTTAAAAGGACTTCCTTATTTTTTAATGCAATGTGAAAATAATCATCGGCAGCATCGGAAAAAGGAAATGCTACATTCCTTATTTTAGAGAGTTTTGTTTCTTTAAAAAAAGGAATTTCTGATAGTTTCCCATATGTATTTGGTGCGTTTGAAACTGCCACTTCCTGTAACTCAATTGTAGAATTTGGTAAAAGATTGAATCTTTCGGCAGAAAGATAAACTCCTGTAAGGGAAAGAATAATTATAGGAAGAAGTAACCATCTACTTAGAATAACGTGATAGCGCATTTCAAAATACTCCTTTTGTACTTTCGAAAATAGTTTTTTTATTCCGCCTTGTCTTTTTGCTAAAAGAAAGATACCAGTAATAGCAATAATAAATAGTAAAAATGAAACCAGACCAACAAAAAACCGCCCAACACTTTTTAGAAATAATGAACGGTGCAAGTTGGTGGCAAAGCGGTAAATCTCCGGTCTTTTAGTAACTTCACCTATCTGTTCTCCTGTTTTTGGGTTGATGTAAATATCTAATGTTTCAAAATCTTCGTTGAGTACAGATGCCTTTACGAAGCCAGAAGATTCTACTTCCAAAAAAAATACTTCTGCGTAATTCTCTTTTAATCCAACAATCGCTGTTGCCAAAGAAACGTTTTCTAGATTTGAAACACCGTAATCCTTTGTTTGATGTATAATTGGCTCAACAGCTAAGATAACTCCTGTAATTGAAGCGATCAAAAGGAATAGGGAAGAAGCTAAGGCAAGTATTAAATGGCAGTATCTCCAGATGGAAATTGTCATTGCTGTGCGACTTTAGATTTTTGAATTAGGATTGGATGACTTAAGACGTAGGACTAATGTGAAACTATAATGTAGGTACTACGTCCAAGTCCTCAGGTATTAATTCGTTTTTTATTGCGTGAGCATACGTACGTAACGGATAAAGCCTTTCCCTTCTTTTTTAGAGTTCAGGCTTTCTGTCGTAAGCGGAAATTGAAGATCATCTTTATAATATTTTTGATCTTCGACGGACGTTTCAAATCGCAAAGAGTAACCCTTATCTATTTTATTTATTGGAATTTGCAAAATACTAACAGTGCGTTCACCACCGCTAATTGTTTCTCCAGAAATAGCATCGATATTCGGGCGACGTTTACCATAAAATTTCCACCATTCACTTATTTCACTATACCATTCAGGGTCTTTTCCTAAAACGTTTAAAGTTTCTTCGTATTCTCCATTAGGGTTCATCAAGGAAACTATAACATAAGCACCTTCACCATTGTAATTTGTCATTTGTATAAGGCATTTAACAGGTTTGGTTTCATTGATTGTAAATCCAACCGTTAGAAAAATAAGGATAAAAAAGACAGGTATTATTTTAGATAACTTCTTCATATTATTTCAAAAAATTTAAACTTATATTTTGTTTTTGCAACTGTTCATTTTCGCTCGCTAAATCGAAAGCTGTTTCGTCAAAGCCAGTTTTGACGTTTTTATTAGCGCCAATGGAGATTAAATATTTCATCATTTCATCATTTTCAGCTTTCATTGCAGCCTGATGTAACGCTGTTATACCTTCATTGTTTTTGGCATTTACAGGAATTTGAAAAGTTGCGAGACGCTTCATCAATTCAAGATTGTTTTCACTGGCTGCAAAATGGCAGAGCGTATTGCCATTGGCTTGAGTAGTATTTAATTTTAACCCGATTGTTTTGAGTATTTCTAATTTGGTTTCAAAGGCATCAGAGTTATTTGCTAAGTATGATTTGGCCAAATAGTATGCGACAGTATTACCATTTGAGTCTTTTGCCATAGCATCACTTCCTTTTTGTAATAAGAAATCAACTATTTGTGGATTATTTCCAGCTACAGCAAGCATTAGAGCAGTTTGACCTTTGTTATTTGCGTAGTTATAATCATTAAGATTATTCGAAAGCAGTTTTACTATTTCTAACTTATTGCGTGAAGCAGCGTTTAAAAAAGGAGTATTACCTTCTGAATCTTTTTGATTTACATCTGCGCCAGCTGAAAGAAAAAGTTCAAAAATATTCTTATCTGAAGTGCTATATGCCAATCGATGCAAAGGGGTGAAGCCATCTATCGTAACAATATTGGGTTTAAGGCCTAAGTTTTTAAGGTATTGAAAAACTTCAAATTTGTTTTCAAACCCTCTTGTTCCTTGCGCTGCAAAAAGAAAAGCATTGCCTCCATTTTTGTTCAAGGTTTTGTAATCCACACCTTTGTTAACTAACAAGTTTAAGAATTCAATATTTCCGCGTCTGGTCGCATAATTGAATATGCCATTTCCCTCATCGTCGGTGCTATTTAACGAAATACCCTTCTCGATAAAGTAATTAATGTCCGCTTCATTTTTTAAATAAGGTGCTGCAAGAAGCAAGGTATTCGCGCCATTTTGGTCTTTTTCTCGGGTAAGATCAACACCTTTTGCTATAAACAAATTATAAATTTCACGATTTGTAAGTCCCGAAGTAGCGGCAAAGGTAAGCGGAGTATTTCCGCGGCTATCACGTGCCGTTATGGAAGAGCCTTTTTCTAATAAAGAAATAACATTCTGAATTTCTCCAGCATAGGCCGCCCAATGTAAATAAATTCGACTGTCGTGCGTGCGTTTATCGATGGGATTGCCTTCTAAGGACAATAAATAATTTATAATTTTATTGTCAGTTTTGGTAATTAGGGCATATACGGTAGCGTCAAAACCGTTTTCATTTAGTGCGGTTGGATCGTGCCCTTCCGAAATCTTTTGTTTTAAGGTTTCTAAACTTGGGTTTTGTAACCAAAACGCACGGTCAGCAAGTACATTCTGTTGCTGTGCTAAAGCGCTGAAAGTTACTAGAAACAATAGGATTTTGAGTGTTATTTTCATAGAATTATATTTCAAAAAACAAACCCTTAGCACCTCTTCATTTAAGCTAAAGTTAATTTTGGAGCTTAGTCGAGAGGTGCGGGAGTTTATAGGATGCCTGTTATTTTATAAATGAATCAATCACTTTGTCGATTGATTTTTTATTGGTGTATTTTTCTTCGTCAAATAAAAACTTGTACAAAGGCTTGTTGTCTACTTTTTCTTCAAGAGAAAGATCTTTGTTTTTAGCGTATACTCGGTTCCATTTATCACGAACAAGTGCCCATTTTTCACCATTGTCTTTCCACCATTTTGCAGCAACTGCGCATCGACTATCTTCAACTTTTACATAGGTGTTATATCCTTTTTCCTTGGCCAGAATCACGTCTTCCTTGCCAGCTTCACGAATTACTTTTTCATTGTCTTGATCGTGAACCCAGCCAAAATCTGTAATTTCAACACGATTACCTCGCACTGTTAAGTTGTAGTCGCTTCGCGTGGTATATTCACGTCTTGGCAATGGTGCGTTGGAAGTGTTCTCCCAGTAATTCTTCCCATCGACGTGTACCCAAGAACCCGAACCTTCGTATCTTGGACTATCATCTACCTGAAAAACTTTTTGAGTCCATTGACCTTTTACTTTTGCAGCTGGTAACTGTATAAATTCCCAAGTGTTGTCTGCGTTGTATGAATAAAAATCTGTGTTTTCATAAAGCCAGTCTTGGCGCCAATGTTTTACAATCATAGGTTCAGCAGGATTGCCCACTTGAAGTAAATGTTGAATAACAATTTTATTATCTTCATCTGTAATTATTTCAGCCCATTCCAAGCCTGAAGACACTTCATTTGGCGAAGGTTTGTAAAGCGAATCTTTGCTGTAATTAAAGGTTTCAGCAAAGTTGAAGGTTACTTCGAAGCAACCACACATATCTTTAATAGACTTTTTATCTAGTTCTTTTTTGTCTAATTCTTTTTTGTTTTGCGCTTGTAGTGTCATTACTGAAATGAATAGCGCCAATAGGAACGAGTTTTGTTTTTTCATTTTATATTAATTTAGAATAAGTTTTTTTGAGATAACGTTCTTTCCGGCTTTAAACTGAACCATATATATTCCGCTTTGTAATGAAGAAAGATCTAGGGTTTTGTTGAAAAAACCATTAGTTGAAGCAATTTGAGAAGTATGTACCAACTGCCCTTGAATGTTATAAATTGAAAGATTGTTTTCTATTGAGTTAGTGTTTTTTAAATCGTAAACTATATTTACAATTTTGTCTGTAGTGGGATTTGGAAACATTCCGAAAGTAACGCCTTCAGAAATATCCTCAAGCCCCAAGATATCTGATACATCTTCATAATAAAAACTTAAATTTCCGTTTGATGCGCCTTCAAATGATTCAAAAACTAAGCGGTACACAGTGTTTTCATCGTATTTTAAATAATAGGCCATATCCGTATTTACATCATAACCTGATCCGTTAAAGGTTTTCCAATTGTATCCTATGGTATTTATTTCTTCAGAATACGCTAATCCGTTTGGATTGCCATTACCATCGGGCTCTTCGTTTTTTGCAACGGTTACATTTGGGTTTTGTAAGGTTCCCGTTACAATATAATTTTCGCCTGGAGGATCTAAAAAAGTATTGTATTTTCTAAATACGAAATCCCAAGAACCTATCGCTGGTTCGGCAACAACTTCTGCATTGTTTTGAAGCGAATAATAATTGTAACGGTTTTCTGGATTACTTGTGTTTGATACAGTTGTAGTTGTTTCATCTATCCAATCAGTTCCATCCCAAGTAGCGTATTTAAAAGTGTAGCCACCATAGTAATCTTCATTAATAAACTTTCTATAGGTGTCATCGGTATACTTTAATACAAAAACGATTGTTCCCTCTACGTGGTGAGATACTGGGTTGTATTCTCCCCAACCATAACTCGCAGAACCTTGCATAAAAGCACCATTATCCCAATTAGTATCGTCATTATACAACGGTGTCCAAGACGCTTCGTCTGCAATATCAATTGTGTTGAAATCGGCCGGATTGTTTGATGCTTCATAAACCTGAATGCCTATTCCATCATTTACACGAATACCAATATTTTGTGAGTTTTCACGTAAAAAGGCTATGTCCCAACTTGAAGCAGGAAACGTATTTGTCTCTGCTGAAGAGAGTTTGTAGTAAACTTCATTACTGTATCCTTGCCCCATCGAAAGGGTTGCATTTGTTTGTTGTGCCTGTGAAAGTAACCCAGTCAAGGCTATGGCAGCAATATGTAATAGTTTTTTCATTGTATTTAAATTTTTGTTGATTTATAAATTATTTTAAAAGTTCATATTTGAATTCTGGGTAACCACGCTGTCCTTGATCATTTAGTAGCGCCGTAAACTTTAGTTTGTAATTGTTATTGTTAGCGTCTTTTATGATATAGAATATATTGTGATTCAGTACTTTATCATCGTTCATAACATTTCTCCAAGTCTCACCAATGGTGCGTTGATCAAGTTTAAAATTAGATTCAACTGTGTTTGAGAGTAAAAAGGTGTCATAATCATAATGTTCGGTCGAAACGGTGTATACAGTTACTCCGCCTTTTCGGTTGTGGAGTACACCGTCAGAAAATCCATAAGATCCTGCGCCTTCAATAATGTTTGTAAAAACTGTAAAATTGAGATCCCACCGATCTGCTTCGGGTTCTACACTAACAGTGGAGTTCGTATCAAAACTGAAGAAAGTCGCATTGTAGCCAGATGATTTATCAATGGTGATTTCTTGGTGATTGGTATCGTTAAGGTCTGCATATTGTAAAATATAGCTAGTACCGTCTCTAAGAATTCTTATTTTTTTCCACCCACGTGCATCGCCAGCTACAGCTACACTGCCATTGGTTGGGGTTTCGGTTCCTACTTTGTAACCTAAGTTTACTAAATAGACTTTGTTTAGGGCATCTTCTAAATTAATTTCTTTAATGGCAGTTCGATTTATATCGCCGTCAGGGTAGTCTATGTATATTTCGTTTGAAGGGTCGAAAGTACCTACTGCTACTTGCGGCATTAGGTCGGCTACATCTGCTTGCGTAATATTGTCGATATTGGATTGTTCTAATTCGGCTGCGGCCATATATATGGAACCATTTATACCTACGCGAAATTCGTCATAGGAGTAGAAGGCGAGATCCCAAGAATCTCGTAATACTTGTTTGGTAGTTTTTGAACTTAAATCTACATATACTTGAAACTGTTCATTTGGCCCACCTACTTCTGGCTGAATGCTTCCCCCTAGTGCTGCTTCAGAATTAATTGTAAAAGTGGTGTTGCCTTGAATGCTAGCATTTGGATAATCTATATTGTCAATCTTGAAAATTATATTGGTAGTTTCATCCAAGTTTGGGTTTAAAAGTCGAAATTTAAAGTTGTTGGAGTTACTGCCTTGATTTATGGGGAGTGTTATCTTTCCGTTTATAAGTGCGGGTTCTGTCGTAAAATCGACACCATAAACTGCATTCTCAGCAGTTACCGTAATGCTAAAACCGCCTGCTTCTATAGCAGATGTTGAATATATTAGCATTATATCTTCAAAAACATTAATCTCTTTAAGATTCGCGGAACGATCTTCATAGGCGACCACAAATGGGTCAGTACTAAGATTGTTATCATCTGAACTGCAAGAAGCGAATCCGAATATGGCTAAGGTTATGTATATAAAAATATTAGTTGTTTTCATCATTTATAGGTTTAAGTTGTAAGCTAGTTTCACAAAATAAGATCGACCATAAGCGAGGGGTATTTGTGTTGCAGGTCCGTTATGAGCTCCGCCATTTATTGCTGTTGTTTCTACTGAGTTTACATTAAAAAGATTGCGGGCTCCAATAGTAGTAGTAACGTTATTGTTGAAAAAGGATTTACTGATTGTAGCATCCATCCAGCTATAATCATCGGTTTTTCCAGTTTCGAATACTTGGACGCCTTCTTGGTTTGTTTTTTCTACAAACTGTTGCTGTTCACCAATGTATTTAAAGTAGGTTGAAAGGGTGGTATTCCATTTTGGAAGTGTGTATGAAAGATTTGCATTTAATTGAAGGTTAAAAAGAAAATCATCATTATTGTTATTATTGGTTTTTAAGACTTTTGAAATTCCCTGAATAGAAGCTCCTAGCTGTGCTTTTAAGTTCCCTACATACAATTCGTTTTCCATAAAGGCACCAATGACCCTATATTTATCTATGTTATTATATTGAAAAGCAAGCGGACTCTGTTGAACCACTATTAATTCAATACGATCGTTAAGTCCTAGATAATTAAGACTCAATTTGTTTTTTAAACGAATTTTTCCCTCAGATAAGGAGGTTTTTTTCTTTATGTGAAAGAAGGCAGAGAGTCCTTTTTCAGGAAGTAAATCTGGGTTGCCTTGCACATTGTGGTTCACGTCAACAAAATAAGTGTATAGCTCGTCGTAATTCGGGGTTCGATTTGCAGATCCTAGGATGGCTCGAAGTTCCCATCCTTTATTTATACTTTGTTTCGCACTTAAAGAACCTATAAATTGTGTATCGAAAATATTGCTAAAGGAAACTCTAGCTCCCGGTCGGAAGGAGAAGCTTTCCGAAAGTTTTATTTCAGAGGAAGCGAAAAAATCATAGTTATTAAGATTTTGAGTGGTTTTTTCTTCACCTGGCGTTATCAATATGGCAACTGCCGATCCACTTCCTCGTTCGTTGGTAAGTTCATAACCTGCTTGGAGGCTAATTTTTTCTGTATTAATAAGATTATTAAAAGTACCACGCGAGAAAAAAGCGGTTCGTTGTTGGTATTGGCCTTTTTCTATATTCTCTTTTACATCTTCGCGAATGATATATGAGTAACGCTCTAAGTCCTTAGTTTGCTCCTGGTAGCTTATTGAAAAATTGTAATTAATTTTTTGAAATATCGAACCCGTTAAGTTTAGATGATGGTAAAAGCGGTTGTTTGTAAAAAGTTCATCTTGTGAGATTGGATGTGTAGTTCCTGTTGCCGGGTTTTCGTTGACAGCAACCAATTTGCTGTAGTTTTCAATAGTTTCATTTAAATAGTCGAACCGATAAAAAATTGAAAAATCATTTTTACTGTAGGATAGCAGTGCTTTGGCATTTTGCTGAAGTTTTGGTAGCCACTCATGGCCGCGTTTGTCATCGTTGCGATCGTATTTTTCTCCCATTCTATCGCTCCAATACCCACCGAAATCGTTTCGGGTGTATCCTATGTTTGCATATAAGTA
Source organism: Aequorivita viscosa (assembly GCF_900106795.1). Lineage (GTDB taxonomy): Bacteria > Bacteroidota > Bacteroidia > Flavobacteriales > Flavobacteriaceae > Aequorivita > Aequorivita viscosa. Next base: position 52,018 of record NZ_FNNS01000009.1, read on the forward strand.
CTTGTTTAATTTGTGCCCCACTCGCAACGATTGGATGTGACGGCCTTTATTGAACCATTCGTATTCATCACCTACTGATTCTTCTTGAATATAGGTGCTGATATCCCAAACGTTGCGTGAGGACTTTTTTGTTATAACGTTTATAATTCCAGATACGGCATTGGCGCCGTATTGTACTCCCATAGCGCCTTCCACGATTTCTACACGCTCAACATCATCAAGGTTGATAAGGGTGAGGTCGGTATTATTTCCCATACCTTCCTCATTGATTATAGGAACATTATCTACCAACACCTTAAAATATTGGCTGTCTAAACCAAAAAGGCTAACTCCGCTTTTACCAGTTGAGGTGTTTGGTGTTATATTTAGGTTTAGCGTTGTGTTTAGTATGTCTGCAAGACTATTTCCGCCTTGGCGCTCGATGTCTTTTCGGGAAATAACCTTTACTTCAAATACAGATTTACCTACAGATTGTGGATTGTGTTGACCTGTTACAATAACCTCCTCTAGTCTTTGCACTTCAGTAGTGTCTTTAACTATTTCCTGTTGAGCGAATAGGGGTATGCTAACGAGCAAAGTTGTGAGATATATAAAATGGTTTTTAGTCATGATTTAAGTTAGATTAAGACTTTACTTCTAAAAGATTTATTTAAATACGGTTACATCATCTTTGGAATGAATTCGACATAAGAGATCATAAGTAGAAGTAATCTTAAATAGCTGTTATTTTTATTTAATCTAAATAAGAGGCAAATGTAAAGACTGATTTTGTTTGGAGGGAAAGGGAGATGTAATATTATTTAAGCTTTTTGATATCTTTTTTTATATTTCTGGCGTAGTCTTTTTATAAAGATCTAAGGATGAAACAAGAGAAATAGAAATCAGAAAAGAACTTGAAATCCAGGAGGCCTTTTATGTTTTTGCAGTCAGATAATCCTTCATAACCACAGAAATGCGTAATGCCTTTGTGTGAAAGAAGAGAATTTTAAAGTGAATTTGAAATATAGAAATGTTGGTGCTTTGTGGGCATTAACCACAATATGCCCTAAGATTTATATTTGATATTTTTTAGGCGAGCAGCCGTAAATTTTCTTGAAGGCAATTGAAAATTGAACAAGTCCGTTATAGCCACAAAGTTCAGCAATTTCTGTTATGTTGTGTTTTTTTTCGTGAAGTAGCTTAAGGGCGTACTTCATTTTAAGGCTGATTACGTAGTTTTTTATGGTTACGCCGTAATATGTTTTAAAGTCTTTTCTAAGTTTAGTTTCATTGAGAAAAACTTCTTTAGAAAGTTCATTGATTGTCGGGGCTTTTGTAAACCTATTATCAAGAATAAGTTTTGCTTGACATAGCTTTGCAATTTCATCTGCATTGAACTCCACAAGATTGTTATATTTTTTTTGATGCAGATAAAGCTCTAACTGTAACAATAATAACTCTTGTACTTTGTTTTCAATAAATATTCGCTTAAACAAACCTTCTCTATTACAATCTTTTATTTCCTTGATAATCCCACCAATTAAAGGATCAATAGGAAGGTCTGCAACAAAGAGATTGGTTGTGGTATTGTTAAATATATGAGAAGCAAATTCCTTATGCGATTCGTAACTATGGTGGATAAGGTTAAAGTAAAATTCCTTAGAAAGAATAATCATAAAAACGCTATCCGTTTCTTGATAGGTTGTAACAAAATAGGTTTTAGAATTAGAGCCATAGATTATATTGTGTGTAGGTCTTTCGTTACCTGTTTTAATTATAAACCTCATTATTACAGGTTCTCCCGAAATTTCCAACCCCTCTGTAATATCTGAAGACTGAATACATTTTATTTCCCTGATTAAAATTCCAGAAGCCTTAAGAATCTTTGATTCAAAAGAAATCAATTGTCCGCATTCCATACAGTATTCCGTCTCCTCAAAAACTTGTCCTTTTTGATATGCAGAGATTAAACAAGTTTTAATTGTCTCTTTGTCTATTTTCTCAATTCTACCCGATATTGTAAGGTATTCCATTTTATTTAACAACGATTAGTTTTGATAGAGGTGGAAATTTACTTGCGCAAATCTATTTATATTCAATCTAAATAAAAACTATATTATTAAATGTTTCAATGTTCTTGATAAGTAATTTATAAGCAAATGTGGGTACTGTCCCATTATATCCCAGTTCTTGTCCTACAATGTCCTACTTCTTTTTTAAAACTAATAAGGTTGATGCCATACTTTTACATTGTCAATTTTATTTAAAGGAGTGTTTAAACATCAGTTTTAGGGTTCAATAGTTTTAATTAATCAAAATTCATTCAGTATGAAAATTAACACCAAAAATATTGCTGTGTTTTGTAGCTTATTGTTTTCAATTTCCACATCTGCGCAATTCACACAACAATCGAAACTTGTAAGCCCTGAAAGAGGTTCTAGAGATGAATTTGGTACTTCCGTAGATATTCGAGGAGACTTTGCAATTTCGGGAACACCTCGTTATGATATTGCTGCAGGTGCTGCATATATTTATACGAAAGATGCCAATGGCAATTGGAATTATCATCAATCCCTAATTCCTGACGATAGTAAACCTATGGCCGAATTTGGAGGAGCTGTAAAGATGTCCGAAGATTATATTGTTGTGGCTTCGGGTAGAGCAGATATCGGCCAAACTATTCGTGCTGGCGCTTTGTATGTTTATAATAGGGATGAAACCAATTGGAATTTTAGCACCAAAATTATTACTAGCGACTATAGCAATGATGCCATGCTGGGAATGACGCATACAAGTTTAGATACTGAAAATAACACCATTGTTGCCGGGGCTCCAGGTGAAAATGTTTGGACTGGAAGTGTCTATGTGTTTGAGAAAAATGGTGGTGAATGGTCTGAAGTTCAAAAAATACTAAGTCCTTCACCCGAAGAAATTAGTAGTTTTGGAATAGGTGTAGCCATTTCTGGGAATACCTTGGTAATTGGTGCCAATGAAGCCAATAATTTTATAGGAGCAGTTTATATCTACAATAAAAATGCAAACGGGCAATGGATATTTAATCAAGAAATTACTGCCGCGGATGGCATCTCAGGCGATTATTTTGGATCATCAGTGAGTATAGATGATAATATTATAGTTGTTGGTGCTTTTGGAGTAAATGGAGTAAAAGGCGCAGCATACGTATTTAAAAAGAACGATTCAGGAAGTTGGGAAGAGTTACAAAAGTTAACTGCCTCTACATCTATACCCGATGCTCACTTCGGATTTCAATGTGATGTTGCAGGAGCAAACTTGGTAGTGGGCGCACCTCACGCCTGGGCTTTTACCCTTGGAGAAGTGTTTTTATTTAATGAAAACGTATCAGGGCAGTGGGAAGAAACGCAAATAATTCAGAGTAACGACATAGCGGTAGCAAACTTTTTTGGATGGTCCGTAGCTCTTTACGAAGATCAAATAATTGCAGGTGCTCCTTGGGAAAACACAGATGAAAACGGAAATAATCCCATAGACGAATCAGGATCAGCTTATATTTTTAAAAATCCATCTTTGCATACATCAGATTTCAACAAAAAGGAAGCAAGTGCTCTCTACTATCCCAATCCTACAGAAAAATTATTAACCATAGCAAGTACTAATAAAAGGATTAAAACTATAAAAGTGGTAGGTGTAACAGGGCTGTTGTTAAAAAAACACGATGAAGTAAATTCTGTGAATTTCACCTTAGATATACAACATTATAGTAATGGGGTTTATATGGTATATGTCGAATTTGACGATGGCTCTAAAAGCATTCAAAAAATAATAAAACATTAGGTAGAAGTTAGTTTTTTCAAATTGAAGTAAAGGCCAAGGCGTAAAATGCTTTGGCTTTTTCATTTTAATGGGTTCCGATTTTCATGCATTATAAACGCATACTGTATATTCCATTAATTTAAGCTTTAGGAGAAAGTAATTGTAAACCCTATTTTATTTTTATATTCGTTTTTTTAAGAGAAAAACCAAGTCGCCCAAACCCATTATAAATGAAATCCATTTTTATAGCACTTTTTCTACTAATAAATGTGCAGCAAGAAACTAGGCAGGAATGCGATGCTTATATACAAACAGCTATAGAGGCAATGCACAAACAAGAGCATACCAAGTCTTTGGAGTTGCTTATTAAAGTTCAAAAAATAGCTCAGGAAAAAGGTTGGTATAAGGAATTGTTTTTAGCCCTAAATAACATTGGAGCCAATTATTACAAACTTTCAGATTATGGAGAGGCCCTCGAAAATTATCTCGCAGCCTACGATATAGCATTAGCTCATTTGGATTCGAAACAAGAAATGGTGGTGCTTAACAATATTGGAATTCTCTTTTATCAAGAAAATAATTTGGCAGAAGCTGAAAAATATTTTTTGAAAGCTTATGACATCGCTACAGAACATTCCGATGATTTTAAAAAAGGCTTGTACGCTGTAAATTTAGGGTTGGTATATAATAATGCAGGACGGCTGTCGGAAGCAAATACCTATTTACAAAAAGCATTACCACTACTAGAAAACAACCAAAACGTACTCTTACAAGGAAGATATGCATTGGCAGAAAACCTTTATTTAAAAGGAGAATATCCAAATGCGAAGAAAACCTTGTTGGCTTTAATTCCAGAATTAGACCGCACAGAATTTATAGAACAAAAAGCATCCGGTCTGTTATTGCTTTCCAAGATGTTTCAAAATGAAGGAAATATTGAAGAAGCCCACAAATACGCCAGCGCAGCGCAAAGCAGCAATAACAGTTTAGATTCGCAAATACGGGTACATCAGCAGCTATCTATTTTAACTTATAACAACAAAAATTATGAAGTGGCACGTGTTTATAAAGATTCGGTTATTTTACTTCAGGATAGTTTGTACAAAATAAAAAGTAATAGTCAGTTTGAAGCCAATCGTGTAAAGTTTGCCATTCGCAATTATGAAATGGAAATTATAGAAAAGACAAAAAATTTCCAAGCAGAACGTAAGCTGCTATACATTTTGTTTGGGGGAATTGTCATCTTGCTTCTTATATTAATTTGGGCTTGGCGAAGCAATGTTATCAAATTCAGACAGAAAAAAATTATAGCAGAACGAAATCAAAAGATTAAAATGCTGGAAATGGAGAGCGAACTAGAAGCAAAAAATAGAACGCTAGCGGTAAAAGCGTTGAATATGTCTAGTAGAAACGAAATGTTGCAAGAGGTGATTCAGAATATGAAGGAGCAGCTAGATTTAGCTAACAAACCTGAAATTCGAAACTACATTTCACAGTTAAATAAATACTTGAAAAAAGACACTGCCAAAGATGATTTCTTATTACATTTTGAAGAAACCAACTATGGATTTTTGAGTTCCTTACGCGAAAAGCATCCAAGTCTCAATGCCAATGATATTCGATTTATATCGTATTTATATATGAATTTATCTATAAAAGAAATATCCTCACTATTAAATATTACGCCCGATGCTTGTAGAAAACGAAAGGAGCGTATCGCAAAAAAAATGAATTTACAAGAAACTGCAGAATTGTTCCCATATCTCTCAACTATCTAAAACAAAGTACTGTCGCAGAAATTATTGCTACATGTCCTACTTATTCGTGTTGGTTTTTGTTTAAAAATGAAATGTATTTGGCAATTTAGCCTTATCAATCATTTTAAATAATTAACACTATGAAAAATCAAATTACGCGCTTCTTATTTTTTCTTCTTATTTTTTTCGCCTGTAGTCCGTTCTATGGGCAATTGGAATTTGTAGGTTCAGCTGAATACGGAAGAATCTTTAATATTACATACGACCCTCAGGTTGAAAACAAATTGTATGCAACTTCTTTGAACAACCACATTCTCGTTTCCGAAGACAACGGAGAAAACTGGAATGTTTTGTTTTCTATGACTTTTGGAGAGGTTATGGAATTTCAGAACCTGAAAATGACCAACAACAATACGGCTCTGAGTTTTATTAAATACAATCAAGATTCGCCAGACAACACTATTTTGATATTCGACTTAGATACTGAAACCATTATTAACGAAATCGAAATACCAGCTATTTCAAATGTAAATACAATTCAATCATACAGCATCTATCCACAAGACTCCAATATCATTTTAATGAACGCTGTATTGGATTTCGGAACTTCAGAAAACACCTACTACACCACCGATGGTGGGCAGAATTGGGAAATGGTATATTCAAAGAGTGATTTTGATGAGGTTTCATTAAACAACATTGCAATTAACCCAGAAAACCCAGAACACTTAATTTTAACCCGAGGTTTTGGACCAAATGGAGTAGAAGGAGGAATGCTAATCTCTACCGATGCTGGCCAAACGTGGGAAGTAAAGTTGGAGGGTATTGTATTAAACCCAGTTTCCTTTAATCCGTTTAATACTGATGAAATTTATGCAGGAACAGGGATTAGCTTTGGAAGCACTCCAGAAAACATATACCGTTCTATTAACGGTGGAGATTCTTGGGAAACCATTCCATTAATGTGGACAGCTGGAAACCTGGACAACATCAATTACATCGCTTTTAATCCCAACAATGAAGGACATATTATTGTTCTTGAAGAAAATGAAATCGTTATTTCTACCGACAATGGTGTTTCGTGGACAAACTATGTGTATGATATGGACGATGTTCATACCTATTATTCAGGTTGGAATCTTTCATTCAATCCATTTAATGAAGATGAAGTATTTATAAATAGCGATTACTTTCCTTTGAAATCGGAAGATGGAGGAGCTACCACTTTATGGAAAAAGAATAATTATTTTAGGTCGACAGGAACCTTAGGAATGTTCTCAGGGATTACGGAGCATTTGTACTACGGAGTTCAATACGGTTATGTGCACCGAAATCTTTCTACAGAAGTTGAAGAAAACTTTAATATAATGCCTTTAACAGCATACTCTCAGGGAGGTGCTCCTCCATTGTTCGTAGACAATACTATGGAGGGCAGAGTGTTTATTTTTAGCAGTGGTTGGTTTGGCGCAGACTTGAAAGTGAGTGTTGATCACGGCCAAACACAATATCAAATTCATAATTCGTATATGAATTATGTCGATGCGCTTGTAGCAAACCCTTTTAATTCTAATGAAGTTTGGTATGCGATGTCAAATAATATGGGTGATGTAGAGTTTTGGAAAGCAGATGTAACCGATTTAAATGCTATTACAAGTACTCCAATTACAACCCCAGAAACAGGTACGATTAACGGAATTTATTTTGATGAAGCGGTTTCAGGTAAAGTAATAATTACAATTGGTACAAATGTTTACAAATCTGAAGATAATGGAGCTACTTGGATACTTTCGAGTCGAGGTTTAGAAGAATTGGTGCCAGATTTCGATTTAATTTTAGATCTATCAGCTAATCCCTTAAATACTGACCAGTTAACTATTTCAACCAATAAGGGAATTTTCACGAGTATGGATGGAGGAGATAATTGGATTAAGATATATGAGAATCTTGTCTACAAAACATACCACTCCTCGGTTACTGAAGGCCATATTGTAGGAATTGTTCTCAATTCGGCAATTTCAGACTTTACCATTGTTTATTCTAGTGACGCTGGGGAAAATTGGGAGGAAATAAATAATGACGAATTGTTAAAAACCGCAGCTACCGATGCTCTCGTAAAATTTCAAGAAGATAGTGCTGAGGTTTATATTGGCAGTATCGATCTAGGATTGATGCTTTATACCATCGATTTACAAGGCTTAGGAAGTGAAGGTATAACCAGGCATTCTTCATTGATTAAAGCTTATCCTAACCCAACGAATGATATTTTATATTTAAAGAGCGACAAAAACAGTATGAATTTAAGTTTATATTCATTGACAGGGCAACTTGTATTTACAGAGTCAATTAGCAGTAACGTAGCTCAAATAGATTTAAGTTTCTTGTCTGACGGAATCTATCTTCTTAAAGTTGAAAACGAAGCAGGAGTTGAAACCTTGCAAGTAGTAAAGCAATAGGTTAAAAGCAACAACCTATTATAAATAAAACAGAAAGGGTTTGGCTTTGAATAAAAGTCAAACCCTTTTTTGTTGACCATTACAATCAATTTATTCATACCTTCGCGCCACATTTGGTTTGCATCTGAAAATTTTTCAGAGCAATTAAAAGGGAATTAGGTGCCATTGGTTAATACCAATCTAAACCTGAGCTGTTCCCGCAACTGTAAGCTTTGTCCGCCGTAGGTGGATGCCTGTAATTAAATCTTCAAGAAATCCACTGTCCGCCTCGGCGAATGGGAAGGAGAATTACCGGACGCGAGCCAGGAGACCTGCCACTTGTCAATCAATTTAAATACGTTGGCTTTCGGGTAAAAGGCCTCGGGTTATGAAAGAAATTTTCTACATCCTGTTTTTATGCATGGGCTTTGGTCAGGTGATTTATTCCCAGACCGATAACATAACCACATTGGAAAATGTGTACCTCAAATCTGTGCGTATAAAAGATTCGGCTTACACCACCAATGTCACAATCCTTAGCGATAGTGTACTTCGTCAAAACCAAGCTTCACTCACCAATCTATTAAATTATAACAGCACCGTTTATTTCAAAGAAAACGGGTTGGGGATGGTTTCATCACCTTCATTCCGCGGCACTACAGCATCTCAAACCGCTGTTCTTTGGAACGGCATAAACATCAATTCGCAGACCACTGGACAAACCGATTTTAACACCATTAATATCCGTGGCTATAATAAGATTGAGGTAAAACCAGGCGGTTCTAGTGTAGCCGATGGAAGCGGTGCAATTGGCGGGACAATTAACTTGGTCAATCAACTTGAGTACGACGCTGGATTTAATAACGAACTATTTTTTAATTATGGCGAATTCAATACCCATGGATTAGACTATCGCACTTCATATTCTTCAAAAAAGTTAAGTCTTATGCTCGGGGTGGCAAGAAATGGTTCAGACAACAATTATCCGTATCCCGAAACAGAGCGAATCAATAGCAACGGACATTACCAAAACACGAATATCAGTTTTGCAGCCAGCTCAAAACTCGATTCAAAAAATACATTAAAGGTTTTTGCAAATGTTTATAAAGGCAGAAGAAACTTTTCAGTACCAACACCCAATGCACTAAAAACTAAATACACCGATTTCAATACCCGTAGCTTAATAGAGTGGGAGCGTGTTTTGGGAAAATTTGTTTCCAACTTAAAGGTAGCGACAACTACGGAGGAGTATCGTTATTTTGGAAATATTGCAAGTGACTTTTATACCACAGCAACGGTAAATAGTTTAATTGCAAAATATGGATTGGATTATGCTTTCTCCAACAACATGCTCTTTAGTCTGGGTGCAAACTATACCAGAAATGATGGGCAAGGCTCCGATATCCAAGCCGAAACTAGAAATCTAGCCGCGGCAATTGTCAGTTTTAAACACAAGATTTCCAAATCTGTTTTATACGAAATAAGCCTGCGGCAGGAAGCGAATGCAGCTTATGGAAGTCCGTTGCTTTATTCAGCCGGTATGAGCGTACAACTTACGAGCTTCTATCAATTAAAACTAAACACTTCAAAAAACTATCGAATCCCCACCTATAATGATTTGTACTGGCAAGGTTTGGGTAATCCAAATTTAAAGCCCGAAGTATCCTATCAAGGAGAAATCAGCAATAATTTTAAAATTAAAAACGCTTCCCTTTCTGTTACAGCATATTACAATTCAGTAAAAAATCTCTTGCATTGGATTCCCGGCAGCGACGGCATTTTCAGACCCGAAAACACCAATCAAGTTCAGATTTATGGGTTGGAATCTATTCTGAATCTAGAAAGGAAAATCGATTCCCATCTTTTCAGTTTATCAGCTACGTATGCCTATACGATTTCTGAAAACTCAAAAACTCAAAAACAACTTATCTATGTACCCTTCCATAAGTTAACTGCTTCTGTAGGTTATGGATTTAAAAACTTTTCTGCCTATTACCAATACCTCAACAATGGCGAGGTATTTACAACTACCGACAATGCTACCGAACATATTCTCAACAGTTATATGGTTGCCAATTTGGGCGCCGAATATGCGCTTGGCAAACAAAAGAAATACAAACTCGGAGTACAAGTTTTAAACCTTTGGGATGAAGCTTATGAAAGTGTTCAAAACCGACCTATGCCTGGAAGAAACTTTAATTTCTATATCAACTTAATTTTTTAATCTATGAGAAATCCATTTTATAAAATTGGAAGCTTTTTGCTATTGCTTTCGTTCTTTGCAGTCTCTTGCACTAGCGATGATAGGGAAACTCCAAAAGAAGAAACTCCGCTAAGTGGTGATTATGCACAAGGAATCTTCATCTTGAATGAAGGTGGATTTGGCTACTCAAATGCTTCGGTTTCCTTTTTAGATGCCGCCGGACAGATTTACAACTCCATCTACTCAAATGTCAACAGCACCAATTTGGGCGATACCGCGCAGAGTATGGGGTTTGAGGGTGATAATGCGTACATAGTTGTCAATAATTCGTCAACGATAGAAGTGGTAAACAGAAATAGCTTCCAACATATCGCTACGGTTTCAAATATGATTGTAAACCCGCGATACATCGTTTTTAAAGGGAATAAAGGCTACATCAGCAATTGGGGGGATCCTAATAATGTAAACGATGATTATTTAGCCGTCCTGAACTTAGAAACCAATCTAGTGGAAGCCAAAATTTCAGTAGTTGAAGGCCCTGAAAAGCTATTAGTTTACAATGGAAAAATCTACGTTGCACATAAGGGCGGATACGGGTATGGAAACACTATTTCAGTAATAGACATGGCTTCACAAAGTCTGCTTGCTAGCATTCCGGTTGCCGATGTCCCTAACGGAATGGTTATTAAAAACGGCTTCCTTTACGTTATTTCTTCAGGAAAACCATCGTATACACAGGATGAAACCTTGGCAAAACTCTTCAGAATAAATCTTGAAAACAATAATGTCGAAAATGTGCTAACCTTTCCTCAGGGGAAACATCCCGAACATTTAGAGTTAGATAATGAAGCGCTCTTTTACGTTATGGACAACAGTGTTTATACAATTAGCCTAAGCGACTTCCAACTCTCACAAAACCCATTTTTCGAACCTACTTCAGATGGGGTAGAATTGCTTTATGGTTTTAAAGTAAACCAAGGCAATATATACATAGCAGATGCTAAAGATTATGTTTCAAACGGTGAAGTTTTTATCTATAACCTCGCTGGCGACTTACAGGAAAAACACACAGTTCAAATCATTCCGAATTCATTCTATTTTAATAATTAATAAATATTTAAAAATTGCTTACCATGAAAAATCATTACACAAAAACAGTAGTAGTATTAGCTGCATTGCTCTTTACAACCTTTGGGTTTTCCCAGAGTTACACAGACGGAGTTTTTATTCTAAACGAAGGTTTAATAGGAACTGAAAATTCAGAAGTATCCTTTTTAGACACTGACGGCACGCTTGAAAACAATATTTTTTCCGCACAAAATGGAGGAATGGCTTTAGGAGATACGGGTCAAGGAATGGGGCTTACCGAGGATTTCGCCTATGTAGTTTTAAATTACAGCAATGAGATAAAAGTAGTAAACAGAACCACATTTGAGTTCGTCGCTACCATCACAGATCAAATTGAATTGCCTAGACATATCGCTTTTTTTGAGGGTAATGGTTACGTTACCAATTGGGGCGATCCAGGCAATACAGACGATGATTTTGTAGCCGTTATAGATCTTGCTACCAATACAGTAACGGGAACAATTCCCGTAGCCGAAGGCCCGGAGGTAATACTAGAGAAAAACGGAAAACTCTTTGTGGCTCATAAAGGAGGTTACGGCTATGGCAATACAATTTCAGTGATTGATGCTATAACTGAAGAGATTACAAGTTTAGATGTTGCAGATGTTCCTTCAGCTATAAAGCTAGACGATTCTCATCTTTACGTTTTGTGTAGTGGGAAACAAGCTTGGACAGGCGATGAAACAGCAGGTGGCCTTTATGTTTTCGACTTATCCGACTTTCAAAATGTAACAGTGTATCCATTTGAAATCTCTGAACACCCTGAGTTTTTAGGCCTGGATGATACAGATCTTTATTATGTGCTTAATGCAGATATCTATAAAATGGAACTAGGGGCTAATGCGCTTCCTGTATCTCCTTTTATTGAAACTATTTCTAACGGGGTTCAAATTCCGTATGGCTTCAACAAAATTGATGATAAATTATACCTCGCAGATGCTGTAGATTATGTGAGTGCAGGTAAAGTATATGTTTATGGAGAAGATGGAAGTTTTGAAGCTGATTATAGCGTGGGTCCACTTCCTAATAGTTTTCATAAATATCAAGAAGAAACGGTTTCAGTGGCTGATTTTGTACTTTCTGCAATTGCGTTGTATCCAAACCCAACCTCAGCAAACTTCTATTTAAATACTTCGGAAGCAGCCAAAATCAATATTTACGATTTAACGGGGAGATTGGTACAAACAGCGAATTATAACAATGAAGCCGTTTCAGTAGACGGATTAAACGCAGGAGTCTATTTTGTGAATATTGAAATAGAAGGAAAAACAACTACTCAAAAACTAATAGTTGAATGAGAAAATTAGCTTTTCTATTCACCATACTAAGTCTGACCCTTCACGCCCAAAGCTATCCTCCAGCTGCGGGCCAGATGGGGTCAACAGCAATTCCGGCGGATAGTCCGCTATTTGTGGCATGGGCCACAGGAGTATCGGTTACGCGTGGTCTAATAGATATTTCCAATCCAGAACTGCAGCATAATGGCAGTAATTATGCTACTTATGGGCAACCCGAAGATGCCTTGGGACCACCAACAAATCAGGTGGTAAGTTTGGGAGATGCAGGTGTGGCAATCCTCACTTTTGATAAACCCATAACCGATGGCCCTGGGTTTGATTTCGCGGTATTTGAAAACGGCTTTGACGATAACTTTTTAGAATTAGCATTTGTAGAAGTTAGCTCCAATGGGGTGGATTACTTCAAATTTCCATCCCATAGTCAAACCCAAACCAATGTTCAGGTAGGAGGATTTGATCCACTGGATCCAACCTATTTAAACAACCTTGCAGGAAAATACCGTGCGTTTTATGGAACTCCCTTTAACCTTTCAGAATTAGAGGATAACCCAAATTTGGATAAGAACAGAGTCACTCATATTAAAATCATCGATGTCGTTGGAAGCATAGATCCACTTTATGCGCGTTATGATAGCTTTGGTAACGTTATAAACGACCCATTTACCACACCTTTTTATTCCAGTGGTTTTGATTTGGATGGGGTAGGAGTAATTAACGAGCTGGTTTTAGGTATTGATACTGACGAAGCAATTTCTGTGTCTATCTATCCAAATCCGACTACAAAGTATCTTTATATCAACACAAAGCAGGTAGTGCAAGCAACAATCTATGACATGAAGGGTAGCATTATTTTATCTGAAAAGAACAACGGCCAACAAGGTCTAAATGTTTCCACACTTCAAAATGGAGTATATGTTTTACGTGTTGGTTTCGAGGGGAAAACGAAACTATTTAGATTTATAAAGGAGTAAAATGGATGCTAATGAAGAATTTCATTTGCTTTTAAATCAAACAATTAAAATGAATATAGAAGAACGAATAGAAAAGTCGGAATCGCGAATTTTTAAGGCAGTATTCCCCAACACTACAAATCATTATGATACTCTTTTTGGAGGCACCGCTATGCAGCTGATGGACGAAGCGGCATTTATTACTGCTACTCGATTTAGCAGGCAGCGGATGGTAACAGTGTCTTCGGATCGTATTGATTTCACAAAGCCTATTCCCGCTGGCACTATTGTGGAATTAGTAGGTAAAGTCTCCTATTTAGGTACGACGAGCCTAAAGGTTAAAGTAGATATATACATAGAGGAAATGTACACATACAGCAGAGAAAAAGCTGTTAGTTGTGTTTTTACTTTTGTGGCAATAGGCGAAAATAAAAACCCTGTTAAGGTTTTAAAATAAGCGACTCGATGTAGAAAAAAGCGATAGCCAATATTTAAAATTCTTAACGCCTTACACTAAAAAAGTATTTATTCATCACTTATTGACGTATGATGCTAGAGTCTTTCTCGTTAAGAGGTGTAATTTGAGTTTTTAAATAAAAATGGTGACTAAAAAAGGAAAAACCTCAACCATTTAATTAACTTATGGTTGAGGTTTTTTTGTGGAGCCGGGGAGATTCGAACTCCCGTCCAAACAAGCAATTATAATGCTTTCTACATGCTTAGTTTTCATTTAGGTTTTCGTGAGATTGCCGGTCGAAAACTACCAACGCACTCCTTATCTTCGCTTGAGCTTCACAAGTGCATCAAAGCCCTACACTTGCTAGGTTTACTATTACGAAGCCACTAAATCAACCGCCGCAAACCAAGGCCGTTGAGTGACTTCCTGCTTACCCACCTTGTGGGCCGAGGCACATCCTACTATGATTCGGATTATGCAGCTAGGGCGTAGTTGTTCTCGCCGTTTAAAAAGTGTGAAATATGATATTAACGAGCTATATCCCAGCGCTCGGCATGCTTACAATACAATTAGACTCGCTGTCAAAACCAGTCGGCCCCATTAAATCAGTAATCAGTGTTCAGTAACCAGTATTGGGTGAAAATTTAACCTGAAACTTCGAACCAGAAACCTGAATCCGATGGCAAAGATACATGAAAAACCCTATCTTTACCTGCTCATATTTACTCAAAAAACATACCAAATGTCAATAACCTTTGCCCTCATCAAAGAAAGAAAGAATCCGCCAGATCGTCGTGTAGTATTTTCACCTAAAAAATGCCAAGAAGTCATTAAGCAATTTTCTGGAGCAAGGATAATTGTTGAAGCTTCTGATATTCGTATCTTTTCTGACGATGATTATCGAAAGGCTGGATTTGAGGTAATGGAAGATGTGTCTGAAGCTGATGTAATGTTGGGAGTGAAGGAGGTTTCTAAAGAGGCGCTTATTCCGAATAAAAAATATTTTTTCTTTAGCCATACCATAAAAAAACAGCCTTATAATCGAGGTCTTTTACAAATGGTGCTTGAGAAAAACATACAGTTGTTTGACCATGAAACAATTGTAAACGAATGGAATCGTCGATTGATTGGATTCGGTTATTATGCTGGATTAGTAGGCGCTTATAACGGTTTTCGTGCATTAGGCCTTCGTGATAATATTTTTGAATTACCAAAAGTTGAAAATCTTCCCGACCTTACTTCAGTAAAAGCTGAATTGGATAAAATTTCACTTCCACCAATGAAAATTGTGCTTTCAGGTTCAGGAAAAGTGACTAAAGGCGCAAAAGAAATCTTAGATCATTTAAAAATACGGGAAATTACAACTACAGAATATCTCTCTCAAGATTATTTTAATGAAGCTGTATATTGTGTGATCCGTGTGGCTGACTACAATAAAAGAAAAGATGGAGGGGAGTTTGACAAACCAGAATTTTATAGTAACCCATCCGAGTATGAAGGTGATTTCATGAAATTTGCTAAGACTAGCGATGTTTTTGTTTCAGGTCATTTTTATGGTGAAGGAGCTCCATTTCTATTTACTCGTGAGGATGCTAAACACCCTGATTTCCGAATAAATTTGGTTTCTGATATTTCCTGTGATATCGATGGCCCCGTAGCTTGTACCATTCGAGCTTCCACCATTGCGAATCCATTTTACGGTTACAATCCCCAAGATGAAAGTGAAGTGGTTTTTGATGCTCCCGGAGCAATTACCGTTATGGCGGTTGATAATTTACCTTGTGAATTGCCCAAAGATGCCAGTCAAGGCTTTGGCGATATGTTTTTAGAAAACGTTATTCCTGCATTTTTTGATGGTGATAAGGAAGGAATTTTACGACGCGCGCAGATTACTACCGAAGAAGGGATGTTAACCCCTAAATATGCCTATCTACGCGATTATGTTGAAGCTGTTTTAAAATAGGAATTTAGACTTAATCAAATTTTCGATTGGTTGATGGTGCTATCATTTCAAAGAAAATGAGTAATTTTTCATCGTCAACTAATCCTACTTTTTGTTCAAAAGGAACCATTGGATTGCAAGAATTGTCTTTGCGTCGCGCAATGTATCTATATTGTTTGCTAATTCTGAAATTGAAATTTTGACTGTTTCAATATCTTCGTTTTCAGACTCATTTCCGCCGCCTTTTTCAGTTTTATCCATTTCGGAAACTTCTTTGTAAAACAGAAATACCCGTTCGGTAGCACCACCTGGAGATACATAAAACGTGCTGATATGCTCTGGGTTGACAATACTGTATCCTAATTCTTCCTTAACTTCTTTTATAACACATTGTTGCGGACTTTCATTTTCTTCTATAGTGCCTGCAGGAATCTCCAATAACCAACCTACGTTATGTTTGCAAGTTGGATAACGAAACTGATTGGTTAGTAGCAGACTATTGGTCTCTTTTTCTAAAAGTAAAATGGCTGCCGAGTCTCCTCTTTCAAATGCCAAACGCTTGGTGGTTATTTCGTCTCCATTAAACGTTTCGTATGCTACTTGTGCTTTTACGACCTTATAATGATCGTTAAATACAGTTTTTTCGTCTCTGACAACATACTTCATAAAAGGTGTTTTTAGAATGTAATAGTATTTATTGAAAGTAGCGCTTTTTTGGTATAAAACATAAAAAAACCCCGAAAAAATCCGGGGCTCTTCTCAATTATGAAAAAACTGCTTGATTAATTTGTAACAATGAATTTTTTGGTAGTTGAATTACCTTCTTTAGATATTTTCACAAAGTAAGCTCCAGCGTTAAGACCAGATACATTAAGTTGCTCATTTAAAGAAATATTGTTTTTAGAAAGAATCATTCTTCCAAGCATATCATATACTTCGATATTCGCTGTTTCAGCATTCGATATGTTAAGCGTTTCTTTTGTAGGGTTTGGATAAATGTTGATGCCTTCAAGTGCAGATTGATTTACACTTAATACACCGTCGCTAGAAAACTCTGACGATTTTTCAGAACCCCAGTTTCCAACAACGCGGAATAATTGATTTCCATCTGTATCTGTTACAGTTACTCTATTTCCACCATCTCCAAACGAATCTGTTGCTGTGAATGTATAGCAGTCTGCTGCAATGTCAAAACGAAGGTTTATTGTGGCGTTATTGCCATACCCTGTGCCGCTTTGTACAACATTTCCAGCTGAGTCTTTAAGCTCCCAGCTAAGTTCATCACCCCAGTTGTCGGTTATAATGTCTACATAAATAGTTCCTGTTCCTTCTGGTGCTTGATCAAACGTTAGGTCGTAAGTGTTGTTTGAAGTGTCTTCATCATTTGGAATTGAAAAAGTGACAGTGTTTGTGGCTTGTGCAGTAAAAGTTGTTTCTGGTAGCTGAATGTCTTCTTCCCACAACGCAGGGATACTTCCTGTCCAATTGTAAGTGTGCGGCTCTCCGTTAATTTCATAAGAAATCTCCAATGAAGTTATAGTGTTTTGTCCGTTGTTTTTAATTTTAACAACAGGTGCAATGGTTTCAGAGCAAGTAGGGCCAATAGGCATAACTGATTTAATGCTAGCGTCATCTGCAATAGTTACACCAGTAAAATACGGTTGTGTTGAACTACCTGTTGGAATTTCTTGTTGAGTCTCAGTAATAAAGGCAGCTACTTCCATATCTTCCATTACTGTTGCAATGTTATTATAGTCTTCAGGAATTGTAAAAGTATACGTTCTGTCTACAAAAGTGCCTTCAGTTGTAGTGGTTATTTCTTCACCCCATTGCCCTGTAATCATATCTACCAACCGGTGCATGTGGTTATAGTTGTTTCCAGCACCTCCACCTGTTTGTGGACCTTTGGTGTTGTTTTGAAGAAGCGCAACATTTAGCATATTAGTGCTTTGTGGGCTGTCTCCTGTGTAGTAAGCTTCTACGTGTACAACCAATTCTCTGGTTTGAATATCAAGAAAAGCTTCAACGCCTACATTCACATAAGATGCAACTGCCAAGATTTCGTCGGCCGAAATTTCCCAACTACCACGGCCCATTGCTGTACCGCCATTAGTCATTCCTCTGTTCGGGAAAACGTGTCTGTTAACTTGACCTGCAGGATATCCAGCAAGACCAGATTGGGCAGCGATAGCACTTCCATAAGGTGTTCTGTAATCAGGATCTGAACCACTTGGAGCGGCATAACCACCTGTATGAATATTTATCAACGTAACTCTTTCTGGGTTTGCTTCTTTAATAGATTGTGCAATAGCATGTCCTTGCGGGCAGTATACGCAGTAAATTCCAGTAAACTCTTCTAGAACAACGTTTTTGTTTTGTGGTGTTGTCGGGACGATAGTTTGTCCATACGAAGCAAAGGCAATTAATCCAGATGCCAAGCCAAGGGATAATTTTTTAAACATAATTTTTAATTTTAGAATAGGTGTAAAACGACTTAAGTTAGTTCGTAAATTTAGTTTTGAGCCTGAAAAATAAGGATAATAATTCAATTTTTTAGCATTTTATTAAGAGAAAATTACTGTCTATATCATGTAAACCAATTCAGGGTATTGATTTCTATAATTTTCAGAAATGTAATCTATCTTGTTGTAAGATTCTATGCTTTTTAGAATCAAATAGTTGTAAATTGTTAAATAAATGATTCAAGAGGTAGAAAGAGGGCTGTGTTTTTGATTTTTATCTTTACTTTTGCCACAGTCAAGAACCTACTTTTTAATTTCTTATTAATTCTAAAACAAAAAACTATGAAATTTAAATTACTTGTATTGAGTGTGTTAGGCTCTATTACAATAGCTAGTGCGCAATACTCCGTTATGGACGACAATGGTAATGTGCTTAACGATGGTGATATAATAGAGTTTGGTACTACTGATTATCCGGATGCATCGTATGATTTTTTTGTAACCAACGAGAATCCTGATAACGAAATCTATTCACGAGTTCAGCTTATGAGTGCAGAGAACCAGACAAATGCTACTTTTGAGCAATTGTGTTATGGAATTCAATGTTACTATGAAATTCAAATGCTTCAGTTTGTTCCCCCATTAAATGAAGCTCCAGTTGCCATTCGCGTTGGTGCTACTACGGGTCTTGGAAATCATTTTTATAATAATGATCCAGGGAATGGAACAGACAGTGTAGATTATGTGTTTGCTTTCCGTCAATTTGAGGATGCTGATGGTACTATTGAAATAGGAACTCCGCTTACGTTCACTTACCGATATAATCCTACTTTGGGGGTTAAAGGGGTAAGTAAGGTAAACTTGTCTATTGAGTCTACTATTGTTACTGACCAAATGGTGTTACAAGTTAATGAGCCAGTTGCAATGAAGATGTATGATCTTCAAGGAAGATTGGTTAAACAAGCTCAATTTCAAGATGGAACTCACACTGTAAATGTATCTGATTTAAGCACACAAGCCTATATCGTTCAATTTAGAAATAATGGTGGTGCGGTTAGAACTACAAAAATAATGGTAAAGTAAAAACCAGAGTGTATTTCAAAAATAAATGCCGCAGGAACTAATTTCTGCGGCATTTTGTTTTTAAACTAATTCGAAACTCTTAAAAAGTAACTACCAAGTTTGCGCTAACTCCTGTGCTTTTAGGTACCTCGCGACATACACCACCAACACAAATTAAACCTCCACGCTGTCTTCCATAGTTAATAGCAAAACGTGTTCTACCTTTTGAGTAGCTTCCTCCAAAGTTATAATAATGAAGTTCTTTTTCGCCACCATAATTCCAAGCATCTGCGGCAAATACTGTAAATGATGGGTTGAAGTTATACTCCAAAACACTTGCTGCCCAGTTTTTATCGTCGTCCTGTGTCCATAAGTGTTGCAGTTCTAGCCTTAACGCTTTTCCGCCACCCAATCGTCTAGTTGCTTCCACAACTGCAATTTGTGCGTGAATATCGCCTTGATTTCCTACAATTCCTCCTTTTGATACACTCTTGTCGATGATAACATCTTGAAAAGTTACAACAGTACTCCATTTTGATGACCATCGGTTTTTAACTTCCAAATTGATGTCTCTAAAATATCGTTGCCCCTTCCCTATAAACTCAACGTCATAGGTTTGGTCGGTCATATTGAAATCAGCTTCAAGACCCGCCCAGTATGCGAAGTTTCCTGCAAGTTTTGTTCCTACTTTTCCTAATGCAGATTCTTTGTCAAATGAGTAGTATACATCTATTTGAGATCCAACTTCCCCAGCTCTTTTTTCATTTTCACTAAAAAGCAATCTTGGTTGTGAGCTGTATACATATATATTTGATAACATATAATCGTGCTGCTTAGTAATTGCAGGCACATAATTAATTAGTTGTTCATTGTATTGGTTTCCTTCAGCATATCTATCGGAATAAAAGGTAAAGTTTTCAAGTCTTCTAAAGGTGGTGTTAATTCCTAAGCCTTTTCTGGCGTATCCTAAATTTACCTGAAGCGCGGTGCCATCAAAAAGTTGTGGAGAGCTTACATTTCCTTCGTTTACAAGCACGTCTGGATCTTTAGTGATAGCTTCAACGCCACCATAAAATTTATCGGCAACAAAATCTAATCTACCACCATACGCATTCACGGTTGATGGGATAGTGTCGTTAGATCCATTAGACTGGTAACGTCCAACATAACTAGCACCAAATTTTAAGTCTATTGCTTCAATTTTCATTAGGTCGCTAAGGTCTAAATTGGCATCTAATCCTTGAACAATGCCTTCAGATACATCAAATCCATTTCTTGTTTGGCCAAAAACACCAGTAAAATCTACTGCGTTTGTCGGGCTAAACTTTACTCGCATTCCTTTAATGGCATTGTTTATTCCTAACTGTCGGTCTTCCCAAGAGCGTAGAATAAGTCCGCTACCAAATTGTTCGTAAAAATAACCGCCCGTAACATCTAAGGTTTCATTTTTAAAATTTAAATAATAGGTTCCAACGCCGTTTTGTGAGTCCCAAGTAGGCGAATATCCTGAAAGGGCAACTGGTAAATACGATTCAAATTGAACACCAGCTGTAAACTTTCCTAAACTGTAGTTAAGTTGAAGGTAATTGTTAGCTCTAAATTGTTCGTCTGGCGCAGGAAAATCGAATTTCTCATCGTCTAAAAGCCATTGTGAGTTTGACTCTAAGCCACCAAAAAAGTAGCCGTTTTCCTGAGAAAAGCTTGTAGCGCAAATAAGAACAAAAGCGCCAAGTATTAATTTTTTCATGAATTGGGATTGATTATGAATAGTTTTATTTAGAAAGCTCTTTTATTTTCTCATAAAGTTCATATTCGGCTCCAGGGCTATAGCCTGAATGGCGATATACAATTTTATTGTCTTTAATCAATAAAGTTAATGGTACCGTAGCAGCTCCCAACGCGCGTTTAAAGTCGTTGTTGGTGTCGAGTAGAATTGTGTAGTCCCATCCTTTTCCATTAATAAGTGGCTTTACTCTTTTTACGGTTCGGCTATCATCTACAGAAACGGCAAAAAGCTCAACATTTGTTTCGTCTTGCCAATCTGGATAAATTTCGCTTATAGCATCTAATTCTTTTAAGCATGGTACACACCACGTTGCCCAAAGTGATACAATAGTAACTTTATCGTCTTTAGCAAGTTCTTGTGAGTTGAACGTATTACCATCAAGTGTTTTTAAATCGATGTTCGGCAATTCGTTTTGAGAAATAGCTACAATAGACAGCATTAAAAGTAGGGGCAGAATCAATTTTCTCATATTAGTTTAGATTTGTTATTATAAAATTGTGAAGCAATATTAAGTGTTTTTAAACAAAATTGTGATGCTTAACGCGTAAAAATGTTCATTTAACATTTTTAGCCTACACTTTTTTTTAATTTAGATTACCTTAGCCATTTTATTTTAATTATAACCTTGCCATGAAAAAGCTTTCCTTTAAATTTTTAATTTTATTTGCTGTTTTAGCAGTAATTTCTTGTAGTAAAAAAGAAGATCCTATTGACCAGCCAACCACTCCACTTACACTTGTTCTTTCAAGTGATGTAGGGCCTGGTGAGTTAGAAGTTGTTGGTATTAATACAATAGCAATGTTTACAATAACAGGCAGTGATGGTGAAGATTACACCAATTCATCTCAGTTATTCGTAAATGATCAAGAAATTTCGGGAAGTACATACGAGTTTACACAAACAGGTCGGTTTTCAGTAAAAGCTGTTTATGAGGGAATTACAAGTAACATTCTCAGTTTTGAAGTTCTTGAGCCTTCAGAAAGAGTATTAATTGTTGATGTTCCCAAAGCATTGCGCAACCAAACTATTACATTTAAGCTACTTGATGATCAAGGAAATGATAGT
Organism: Aequorivita viscosa; assembly: GCF_900106795.1. GTDB lineage: Bacteria > Bacteroidota > Bacteroidia > Flavobacteriales > Flavobacteriaceae > Aequorivita > Aequorivita viscosa. The sequence continues at coordinate 74,331 of NZ_FNNS01000009.1, forward strand.
GCTCCCGAAGCTGATTTCTTTGTTAATGGTGAAGCTATAACTGGAAATACATTTTCCACTGCCACTCCTGGCGATTTTGAAGTGTATGCCAATTATGTAGCAAATGATGATCCTTATACCTCGGCAACTAAAAACTTTCAAGTGTTTGTTCCGAAGCGAAAAGTTGTTATTGAAGATTATACTGGTACTTGGTGTGGCTTTTGTCCTGCTGTGGCTGTTGCTATAGATGAAGCTCGTGAAGCTACAGAACATGTTGCGGTTGTGGCTATCCATAAAACATCTTCGACTATTCCTGATCCAATGGACTTTCCTAGAATTCAGGAACTACAGGATATGTTTGGAATAGATAATGGTTTTCCGAAAGCACAACTAAACAGAACAACGTCTTGGGTAAACCCGTATCCAATGGATCGTGTGCTTTCAATGGCTGGAAATGATACCGATGTTGCTATAGGAATAAACAGTCAGTTAACAGGTTCTAATCTTACGGTTAAAGTTAAGGTAGTTTACGAAAATGGCTCAGCGCCTGGAGATAAATTGGTTGTTTATTTATTAGAAAATGACATTGTATCGCCTCAGGTTAATTATTTTAATGAAACTCCTGGACACCCATATGAAGGGTTGGGTAATCCAATAGAAAATTATGTACACAATGATGCTTTAAGAAACTCTTTATCAGATTTGTTTGGTGATGCTATTCCGAATAAACCAGCTTTTGAAAAGTTTGAAAAAGAATACTCATTTTCTGTTCCTTCAAATTATGTAGGTGATAATCTAAGTTTTGTTGTAATGGTGGTAGATTCTGATAATACTGCTAAGAACGCACAGTTTTCAAAAATCAACGAGAATAAAGATTACGAATAGTAAGCTTAAAATTGTATAAAACGTAAAAAACCCATCCTAACTAAAATTCAGGATGGGTATTTTAATGGAGTCGATTTAGATATTAACCTAAAAACGGGTATCTATAATCTGTAGGAGAAACAAAAGTTTCCTTCACCATTCGTGGAGAAATCCATCGGTATAGGTTTTGCTTGCTTCCTGCTTTGTCGTTTGTTCCACTTGCACGAGCACCACCAAAAGGTTGTTGCCCAACAACTGCACCTGTAGGTTTGTCGTTAATGTAGAAGTTTCCAGCAGCGTTTTCAAGCGCTTTAACTGCTTCTTCAAGTGCATATCTATCTTCACTAAAAACGGCACCCGTAAGTGCGTATTCACTAGTTCCATCTACTAGCTCTAAAGTTTCTGGCCACTTTTTGTCGTCGTAAACATAAACCGTAAGCACGGGGCCAAACAATTCAGTACACATGGTAGTGTATTTTGGATCTTTTGTAACAATTACAGTAGGCTCGATAAAGTATCCTTTGCTCTTGTCGTAATTTCCACCAACAATTACTTCTACGTTTTTATCCTTTTTTGCTTGGTCTATATAGCCTGCAAGCTTGTCAAAAGAACTTTCGCTGATTACTGCATTAATGAAATTCCCCATATCTTCTGGAGTTCCCATTTTAAAGGAGCGTACATCGTCGATAAGATAGTTTTTAACATCGTCCCATATACTTTTTGAAATATAGCAACGACTAGCAGCACTACATTTTTGTCCTTGGTATTCAAAAGCACCACGTGCCATTGCTGTAGCAACTTGTTTTGGATCTGAAGACTTGTGGGCAACGATAAAATCTTTTCCACCAGTTTCTCCTACAATACGAGGGTAGGTTTTGTAGTTTGAGATGTTGTCTCCAATTTTCTTCCAAATTCCCTGAAAAACACCAGTAGAACCAGTAAAGTGAACTCCGCTGAAATCAGGACTAGCCATTAACGTGTCTGAAATCATAGCAGCGTCTCCCATTACCATATTGATAACACCGGCAGGTACACCTGCTTCACGGAAAATGTCCATAAGTACCTTTGCAGAGTAAACTTGGGTGTTGCTTGGTTTCCATACAACTACGTTCCCCATTAATGCAGCACTGGCAGGAAGGTTTCCAGCAATAGCTGTAAAGTTGAAAGGCGTAATTGCGTAAACAAATCCTTCTAAAGGTCTGTACTCAATACGGTTCCAGGCTGCAGAAGTAGATTCGGGTTGTTCAGCATAGATTTCGGTCATATATTGTACGTTAAAACGTAAGAAATCTATAATCTCACAAGCTGAATCAATTTCGGCTTGATAAATATTTTTAGACTGCGCAAGCATTGTTGCTGCATTAAGTTTTGCTCTATATGGACCAGCGATTAATTCGGCAGCGCGTAAGAAAATTCCGGCGCGTTGTTCCCAAGGCATCGCAGCCCACTTTTTTCTAGCTTCTAGGGCAGAAGTAATTGCTTCTTCTACATTCTTCTTTGTAGCTTTATAATAGGTTCCCAACACGTGCTTATGGTCGTGAGGAGGAGACATAGTAGCGGTTTCTTTGGTTTTAACCTCTTTCCCGTTAATAAATAAAGGCACTTCTACTGTAGCCTTGTACATTTCTCTATAAGTTTCAAGTACTTCTTCGCGTTCTGGTGAACCTGGCGCATAGCTTTTAATAGGTTCGTTTACGGCGATTGGCACTTTAAAAAATCCATTTCCCATAACTGTAACTGTTTAAAATTTATAAGATTGCAAAGATACGATTTTTTTAGTTTTCAGTTGGCGGTAACCGTTGGCAGTTTCCCTTTATGTGCAGATAAAACTTTCTCCATTCGCAGGAACAAGATTTACTTAATTTATTAGCTTTACTGCATAGTGAAAACTTTGTAAAAATGTGTACAGTAACTTTTATTCCACGACCTAATAATAACTTCATTCTAACGTCTAATCGCGATGAAGCTCCCGAGCGTGCTACTATTCCACCTAAAATGTATAAAGAAGAAGTTATTATGCTGTTGTACCCACAAGATGCAGTAGCGGGTGGAACTTGGATTGGAATAAGTGAAAAAAAACGTGCTGTTAGCTTAATGAATGGAGGTTTTAAAGCGCATATTCGAAAATCTCATTACCGAAAAAGTAGAGGGATAGTGGTTAAGGATTTTTTGATTGCCGACGATTTAACATCTTTGTTAACATCATACAATTTTGATGGAATTGAGCCTTTTACCGCTGTTGTTGTGGAATGGACAAACAATGTAGAATTATTTACATTGGTTTGGGACGGTGAAAATCTTCATACTATTAAAGAGGCCAATGTTCCAAAAATATGGTCTTCATCTCCTTTATATCCCGAAACTATAAAACTGGAACGCGAACAATGGTTTTCAGTATTTCTATCAGAAAATGAAAATGTTTTAAGCAAAGAGATTCTTCGTTTTCATAAAACAGCAGGGGAAGGAAATCTGGAAAACGGTCTTATTATGGATCGTGGGTTCGTAAAGACAAAAAGCATTACGCAAATAGTTAAAAACGGAGATAGGCTAGAAATGCGTTATGAAGATTTTCAATTAGAAGAACCAAGTACTTTAGTTTTTGAAAAATAGAAGAAAAACAATCACAAACTTACTTCCGAGTTGAAAATATCAGCTTTAATTCATTGAAAAAGGAGCGCTCAGGTTAAATAATGGAATGGATACTTTGAAGTTTTTTGTAGTTACGAAGTTCACTAAATTATAATGTCCGCTCATAGCACCCATTGGTGAGTCTAAAAGGCATCCGCTTGTATAGGAATGTTTTTCGCCTGGCATTAAAATAGGTTTTGCACCAATAACTCCTTCGCCTTGAATAACTTTAGGCTTATTAAGCGCATCTTTTATATTCCAGCAACGAGAAATAAGTTGCACAGTATCTTTACTCTGGTTTTCAATAGTAATAGAATAAACAAAGGCGTGTTTTACTTCACGGTGTTTAATAAAAGAACCATCATATCTGGTCTTTACTGAAATCTTGATGCCTTGAGTTACTTGTTGAACCATTGTTTTATAAATTACGACACTTGCTGCTGAAAAAAGTTAAGTAACGGCAAACTGGTCAAAATTAAATATTGCTTAAAAATACAAATTTATTTATGGAGACCAATGTGTGTACTTACTAAAATTATGGGCCTTGGTGCTTACTTTATACTATTTCTGCGTTATAGAAATTGACTACCAATCAACTTTTTTTCATTCATTAATTATATGTGCTTTATGTGAAGATATCGATTAGACCTAAATGTCTTCTCCTTAAACTCTTTACTGTTTAAAACCAATATTGTCCGAGGAAAGAAACAAGTCGGCTGCTGTAAGAAACAAGCCTGTCCGTCGTCGAGGCGAGAACCAAGACTAGAAGCGCAATCTATTGTAAATAAGGGTTTAAAGGTTTTAAATCAGATTGCATTTTACTGTTTTGGTTTTATTTCTAGATAAGGTAGAAAGGATGGTCATCAGTAAGCTAAATAGCTAAAGTTTTTGTTGGTCTAACTTTAATAGGAATATCTAAAATTTAAACGTAAAAAGTGATTTAAAACATTCTCTAACGTGCTTGACATTATGCTTATTTTTCAACTTTAGTAGACAAGCACAACTTAGTCTTTAATTTGTCATCAGTCTTCCTAAATATCTATTATTTTGACTTTTTAAAAAAATAAAACCTAAAATTCAGATAACTTTCGATTATAAGCTGTTTTTTGTTAAGTTTACTGTATGTTTTTACGGATAATATTATTTTTTATTCTATTTCATTCTGCAAATGCACAAGTAGATGTTAAAATGCTAATAGATAGCTTAGCACAAACTACTAAAGAAAGTGAAAAAGCTTCCTTAAGCATGAATATTGCTTCTGAATTAGTAAATCAGGATTGGAAAAGAGCACTTCATTATATCGATATTGCCGAGAAAAGTGCTCGACATTCGAATTCAGATAGCATTATCGCTAATTTTTACATAGAAGTGGCCTTTATTTATGCTCGTAAAGAAGCATACGATATAACCCTCGCAAATCTACTAGAGGCTTATAAGTACTACGAAAACAAACCATTTAAGGAGCGTTACGTTTTGGAAAACGATTTGGCTATCGCATATTCACAAACTGAAAACTATGACCAGGCATTAAAGTTTTTTCAGAAAATCACCAATCATGAATATACAAGTGAGGATCCTATACGTTTGGCAAAAATGTTTAATAATATTGGATTAGTTTGGATGGAGAAAAATCTTGATTCGGCAATGGCGTATTATGATAAATCAGTAGCACTAATTAAAGATGAAGATATGCCAGATTTTAAAGTTCTTCTTTATACTAATCTTGGAAGGGCTTACGCTTTAAAAGATGACTCTCGTAACGCAAAAAGATATTTTAACCTAGCAGTTCACGAGAGTGGTAATATTCGTGATGGTAGGCTAGCCTGGATCTATGGCGATTTTTCTGAATTCTTATTAAAAAACAAAAAACGAGATTCGGCCATCTACTATTCTAAAGATGCAGTAAGAATATTAGACAGTATTGCCCCATTTAGTATAAATCAACTTAAAGCTTCCGAAGTACTTTACAAAGCATATATTGAAAATAAAGAATTTGAAAAGGCAGCCAATTATTTCGAGAAATTTACGGCAATTTCGGATAGTTTAAACATTGAAGATAGAAGAATAAATGTGCAGAAAATCGTTTTGGAAGAGGAATATAGAACTAAGGACAAAATCCGTAAACTGGAAGAAAGCAAAAGTCGGTCGAATATGTATAGTGTTATTTTCGGTCTTTTCGCTCTATTGTTAATATTAGCGGTTCTTCTATATATTTATAGAACCAAGCTTAAACGAATAGAGCTTGAAAAACAATTGGTTACTTCTAAACAAAAAGAATTACACGCAAATCTTGAGTTAAAGAATAAAGAGCTAATTGGCAAAGCGATGATTGAATTGCACCACACAGAAATTATCGAAGACATATTAAAAGATTTAAAAGAAGTTAAGTTAAAGGCACATAAAAAAGAAACCCAAAATGCCATCGACTATATTGCCAAACGATTAAGACGCGATACCAACACCAATATTTGGGATGAATTTGAACTGCGCTTTAAAGAAGTTCATGAATCTTTCTATAAAAACCTCCTCAAGACACATCCAGATCTTACTTCAAAAGATAAACGGCTTTGTGCGCTTTTAATGCTAAATCTCACCACTAAGGAAATTGCTCAAGTTACAGGACAGTCTTCAAAATCGGTAGAAAATGCACGTACAAGACTTCGGAAAAAGCTAGATATTACAAACTCCCAAGCCGATTTATCTTCATATTTGTCTAACCTAGGATAAAACATCCAATTCTTCAAAACAATTAAACTGCTGAAATACAGATAAATGCGCTTAAATGAGTGTTAATTTTATGGTGCTAATTGGCTTCTTGAGTGTTTTTGGTGGGGCTACATTTTAGGGTCTGTCAAAAACACGTCTTATTTTGAATTGTAATTAAATTCTATGTTTCCATGAAAAAGAAATCCACTGATAAAGAAAAAAGCTTCTTGGATAAATCCATAGAAAACAATGCAGATAAAAAAAGTGCTTTGAAAAAAATCATTGTAGAATTGGAGAAAGAAAAACATAAATCTAAAGATTTATTGGACAAGTAGAATTATCAACTTTGGCAGTGGTAACTAGTTGAAATAGATTTAATAATGAATCATCTATTAACTACATAATTCTTAAGAACATGGATTACATACATTACGTTCTTTGAATTTTGATTTAACCTAAAAATAACTTTGTTTATAGCTCAAAGTTACTAACACTAGTAAAACACTTTTTGGCACAAGCTTTTTTAAACTTCGAGTAACCCGAAGAAAAGTAGAACGTGAGCACAGCAAGTCTATACTTTTTTACACTATAGGTTTAAAAGGCAACATTTATATTCTCTTAAAAAAAGAAAACGATTTTTAGTAGAACCGTGAAGCTTCGTTAATGCTGCATATATCAAATTGTAACGCTTTTGTAACGCCTATTTAAAGTTTTGCTGTTGTATATTTTTCAACTTTAGACTGTGAAAGGAATAAATTTTAAACGGATAGCTAATTTGCTTCTAATCTTTTTGGTAGGGGTAATTTTATTTTGGGTGGTTTGGTATTATTATGACGCTCAACTTCAAAATATAAACGAGGAGATAGAGCAATTAAGAAAAGACTGATGATAATCGGTTATTTTGATAATTGTTAAGCATTTATTTTGCTTTAAAATTTAAGAATAAAACCGCAAGTAAGATTGTTGTTATAGATGACGTTCATCTGGAGAAAGGGGTTGTTTTTAATAACTATAAAGTGATCTGTTAGGATAGATTTCCATAAATATGGTTTTTTAAAAAATAATTGTGTTTATTGACTTAAATGATATTTAATTTGTACTAAATTTATATTTTTGTTAATATTTTATATTTTTAATTAAGTCGAATAAAAAATATTGATTATTGAGTGTTTCGGTCACTATTATATGATTTTTATTGCGTAACTAGTTTTTACTTTTCATCTTAAAAATTATTAATGAGGATGTTAGGGTTTTATCGAAGAACGTAGCCTTCAATTTTTTTAGAGATTAGAGTTTTGTTGTTTTTGATTTATATCGCAATTAAAATATCAATCTAAAATTGTGTCTAGAATAAATGGTATTTACTCAGTTTCTACAATAGATGGAAGAGCCTTAGATAAAAGATAGAAGGTTTTTAGCAAGATGTTACCTGTGAAAATAAGGACTTAAATGATGCTTTTTTTGTGAAAAACAATAATGAGTTCGGTTTTTACTACAAATCGGTTTAAAAATTAAAATATATTAAAAATGGAGACTTTAGAATATTACTTTCATTATTTGGATGCTGCATTTGCAGGCATGCCATTAATTATTAGTGTAACGGTTATTTTGGTTCTTTTGTTATTAGGAGTGTCTGTTTTTTGCCTTTCAAGAACACTTTTCCTTAACTATAAAGACGGACAAAACTTAAATAGGCTAAATGTTATAGTGTCTAAATATAATGACCGATTAAATTCAATACTTTATAACCCAAATCAATTAAATTTAAATGAAGTTCACGACGTTTTTGACCATGATTTAAAGCTGACCAAAAAATGGGAAATAGAACACTTAACCAATTTAATTGTAACATTAAAGCAGTTTGGAAAAGCTAAGGAATTAAATCTTCACAATTATGCAATGGTCATAGAAGCCTTTGATCTTTATACCTATTGGGAAGATCAAACAACTAAAGGAACTAGAGTTTGCAAAAAAAAGGCTTTACGGATGTTAGATAATATCGGTGCTAGTGTTCCTAATTCAATAATTCAAAGGTTGGCATACAATAAGGATGATAGTTTACGAAAACTTGCCCGAGCTGAATCTTTCAAAATTAATAAGTCGAACACCTTTAAATTTATGGAAGATGATTTTGATAAGGGCTTTAATCACCTTGACGAACTAAGAATTCACTCGGGTCTAATTTCTAACGCTAAGAAAAAAACACTTCCCCTATTTGGTCGCTGGATACGAACTGCAAAAAATGAAGACTTCAAGTGTTTTTTAATTAGGGAGATAGCATTTTTTAATCAACAGGAAAGTGCGTCCTATTTAATGGAGTTGTACAAAACAACAGATAGTCTTACAGTAAAATCACAGATTGTAACAACATTTGGAGCCCTTAAATATGAACCGGCATTTACCATGTTAACAGATGATTATCCCTATAGTTCTACACCTGTGCAAAATGCTATTGTTGATGTTATGGGCGAATACGGTAGCCCCGAAGCTTTAGATTTTTTAAAGAATATTTATAAAAGCACACATCACGATGATAAAAGCTTTATCAAGATTATCGAAAATATTTACAAAATTGATTGCCAAGCAAAATTAATATTCAAAGAACTAAGAAAGTATGCTGCATCCGAATTCGAGAAAAAAGCATTTTCGTACGTAGAATACAACTCGAATTTTCTTGGTACTAGAAAGAAAACTAAATTGTCTTAATGGACACAGTTATATATTTTTATCAATATGCTATTTTTTTCTATGCAATTTGTCTTACCGTAATTTACCTTGTTTTGGGAATTTTGGGGTATTTAAATATTCTGAGAGAAAAAACAAGATACACTTTAAAAGAAGAACACTTACTTAACCTTTCACCTAAAAAAGCGCCCGGTATTTCAGTTGTCGCTGGAGCTTATAATGAAGAAGTTATTATTATTGATAGCGTAAACTCTTTGTTGAGTTTAAATTATCCAAATTTTGAAGTAGTTATTGTCAATGATGGAAGTGTAGACAAGACCTTAGATCTTTTAATTAATCACTTTCATTTAGAAGAAATACCTTTTCCCTATGTTCAAAATATTCGTTGTCGCCCTGTTAAAAGAATTTTTAGATCTACAAATCGAGCTTATTCGAGATTAACCGTAGTAGACAAGGAAAATGGCGGTACCAAAGCCGACGCAATGAATGCGGGTATCAATGTAGCCAAGTACGATTACTTTATCAATACCGATGTAGATTGTATTTTGGCAAAAGATACCCTAACAAAAGTTGTACTTCCTGTTTTAGATTCAAAAATCACCGTAATTGCTGTTGGGGCAACCATGAGAATGGTGAATAGCTGCGAGATAAAAGATGGCGATATGGTAGCGGCACATCCTCCTAGAAGGTTTATCCCCACTTTTCAAGAAACAGAATACCTTCGTTCTTACCTACTAGCAAAAATGGGTTGGGCGGCGCTCAATGCTATTCCTAATGTTTCTGGGGGCTTCGGGTTGTTTAATAGATCTGTTGTTATAGAAGCTGGTGGTTACGACCCGCTTTCTCACGCTGAAGACATGGATATGACTATTCGAATGGTTGTTTACATGCGCGATAATGGTCGCAAATACAAAATAGTTCAAATACCCGATACTTGCTGTTGGACTGAGGGCCCTCCAAATATTCAAGTGCTTAGTAGACAACGTACAAGGTGGGGAAGAGGTTTGTTGCAGATTTTTATTGTTCATAGAAGGTTTCTTTTTAACCGAAGATATGGCCGTTTAGGGCTTGTAATTCTTCCTTATGCGCTGTTGTTTGAATTTGTGGCTCCAATTATTGAGGTAACTGGGTTTTTTGTTTTACTATTTTTGTTAATAACTCAACAAATAAATTTTTCTACCTTTTGGCTTATGTTGATATTTGTCTTCTTAATTGGATTCACAATGTCGCTCATTGCTATCTCGTATGATATTAGCGTAAAGAAACAGTATAAGCTCAAAGAATATTTTCGCTTAATCTTTTTCTCTTCATTTGAAGCAGTATTATATCATCCATTAATTGTTATATTTAGCTTAAGAGGGTATTGGCAGTTTCTAACTCAAGAAAATTTTGAATGGGGAGCAATGACAAGGCAGGGGTTTTCAAAAAAGTCTTCTTCCAAAAAAGCAGTAGTAGAAAAACAATTGTAATAAGTGTAGACTGGAAAGGAATTAATAAGGTGTCAAAAGAAAATATGATAACAACGATATATAAAACTCCTTTAAAGTCGGTATGCATTACCTTGATTTTCATATTAGGGTTTCAGACTATTTATTCGCAAGTTAAGGTAACACTTGACGATAGGAAAGATTATACCGAACAGGCAAGCGCGCTGTTTGAACGTGGAAAATGGGAAGAAGGAAAAATAATTATAGACGAAGGGCTGGATAAGCATCCGAAAGATTCTGATTTAAATATGCTTTCGGGAAAGTACCATCATCATTACAAAGAATACGATAGGGCACGATACGATTTAATCAAGGCGTTAAGGCAAAACCCAGGAAACGTAGATGCTAAACATATTTTAGTGAACGTTGAAACAGACTCCAAACGATATTCCAGTGCAATTTGTTACGTAAATGAATTATTAGAAATAAACCCCTATTGGCGTGGGCTATGGCGAAAAAAAATAGCTATTTACGAGTTGCAGGGAAATAACGTTGAAGCTAGTAGACTCCGGAAACGGATTATGCAAATTTATCCAGAAGATAGTGAGTTGCAAGAAGACTACCTATACAGTGCCGAAATGCAAGCCATTGCCAGCAATAAGTCAGCAAATATAGAACAAGCTATTGCATTAAGTAAAGAATTGGTAAATCAAAAAGCCGATAATCCTGAATATTATTTAATGCTAATAAATAATTACCTGAAAGCAGGAGATCAATACAACGCACAAAGTTATATTGAACAGGGCTTAGATAAGTTTCCAAAAAATCTCTCGCTTATTGATAAGAAAACAGGATTGCTGGCAGAACAAAATCGCTATAACGAGCTATTGGGTTTCCTGCAGCAAGAAATTAAAAGTAATAATTCTCCAGAATTAAAAAAGCAATACAATTACTATCTGTTAGAGGCTGCTAGAGATGCTAAAAACAGGAAGCCGGCAACGCTATACGGAAAGGTGCTAGAGCAGAATCCAGGAAATGAGGAGGCTTTTGAATATGTATTTATCGACGTAATGGGAACACATCAATATGAAGAAGCGCTTGGTATTTTAAATAAACAACGCAAGGCTAGGGGCAATTCCAAAAAACTATCTATTATGGAATTGATGGTTTACAATAGAATGGGCAATAAAACCCGAGGCGATGCATTGGCAAAACAACTTTTTTTACAATATCCCGATGATGCGGATTTACGAATTAATTATGCCGTTATAATGCTAAATGAAGCCAAAGACAAAATGGCTGAGGAGCGCTATAGTGAAGCCATTACAGCATGGGACGAGGTATGGAAATACGGTGATTCAGAAATGAAAAAGGTTGCGCAAAACGCTATATTTAATGCATATATGGCAATGGGGAACACCGAATACAATAACGCTTTGAATGCCTTAAACGCTATGATTGAAGCGGATCCATCAAATGCAGATTTGTATGTTAAACGCGCAGATGTTTATTGGCGGCAAAAAAAGTACAAATTGGCAATTGCTACTTACGAACAAGCCCTCCAGATGGTTGCTGAAGATGTTAAACAGAAGCATCTTGGCGGTTATTCCGATATGATTTCGCAGATTGTGAAAGAACTGAACGAGCAGTTTCGGTATAGCGAATCCTTGGCGTATGTAAAAGAATGGTTAAAGCAAGACCCTAATAATTTGCAAGCTTTACAATATGCCGTGAACCTCTCTTTTCAAACAAAAAATGCAGCCGAAATGAAGCGCTATGCCCAAATGGGCAAGGAAGCATATCCTGAAGAAGTGTATTTTAAAATTAAATTAGCTGAAATTGAAGGAAAGGACGATAGCAACTTTGAGCGAATTTATCTAGCGATGCATCAAGATGTGTTGAAAAACCCTTATAACATTGATTTAATTAACGCTTTTACACAAGTTTCAGACGATTACGGAAATCAACTAATTAAAAATAAGGATCTAGATTTGGCCCGTAAAGTCTTAGACACAGCTTTATACTATTCACCTGAAAACAAAACCCTAAAGTACTCCAAAGGAAGGGTCTTTGAAAAACTGAAGCAATATGATTCAGCGTATGCATACCAATCGGTTTATGAACCTGATTATTTAGAAGAAAATCAGTTTAAACAACATCTTTATTACCTTAACTATAAGAGTAATCGTAATGAAATAGGTATTTATCATTTGCGAAGTCGTTATGGAGATGAAGACATTATATCTACTGTTTCAACTTTAGAATATAGTTTTTTCGGAACAAGAAATACGTATGTAGGGAGGGTAAATTACGCAGGTCGTAACCCCGGAAAAGGTGTTCAAATTCAATTGGAATGGGGAAGAATTCTGAACGAACGAACACGGTTTAAAGTTGATGCTGCTTGGGCCAATCAGTTTTTTCCAGAAATAATGCTCAATGCTTCGATTTATAGACAATTAAATATTTTAAACGGACTCGAAGGAGAATTGGGGCTAGGCTACAGAAAATTAGTTGATGATGAAAACTTTTTAAACCTGGTTGTTGGTGCTACAAAAGAATTGGATAAATGGAGGTTCAATTCGCGCTTCAATAATTTTGTTTTAGACGGGCAATGGCTTTATAACTTTTCGCTAAATGCACGTTATTATATCGCATCACCTAAAAGCTATGTAACGGCAATGGGAAGCATAGGGTCTTCTCCGGATATTGAAATGATAGATTACCGACTTTACGATGGTTTTTCGGTGTTGAATACAATGGTGGGAGTAGGAGGTAGCCACCTGCTAACAAAAAACCTGTCGGTTGGGGTTTTAGGTACTTGGTATAATTATAAGAATGATCAAAACACTAACTTCGACTTTAGAAATCTATATAACCTCTATCTTCAAATTCATGTGGCTTTTTAATTCTCGGTTTTTGATTGTGGCATTAATCCTGGTCACAGCTCCAGTATTTTCTTCAGAACTAGGTTTCAAAGGATACGTTGTTTCGTATAGTGATGATGAAAAAAGCGAACGGTGGGCGAATTATCTTTATAACCATTTATCAAATAGAGCCGAAGACAAGACTATTGTTTTGTTGCAAAAAGTCTCAAAAGAAAAAAGTATAAAGCGTGGTTATAAATCATTGTTCATCCAGGTTTCTTCAGGATTACAGTTCGATTACTGCATCCAAAATTCGGCGGAACAGTTAGATATACGAGCACAGAACGATCGCAGCGCCTTATGGATTATTTATCAAGTTATCGGAAATATTTCAATAGAAGATAATCGAATTAATGCAGCAGATTTTCCGCCCCCAATGATTAATCTTTCAAACAGCTGTAAAAATTTTGATTTTGAATATCGCGAACCACATTTTGCACCAAATCTTCAAACAGATTTTGCTCCAATTCTAGGTACAAATAATGTTGAAACAGATTGGGGTATATGGGGGCACAATGTTTCAAGAATAGTTAATAAATACGAAGACGAAAATTTATACGCTCTTGTGGAAGGAAAGAGGGTGGAATCTCAACTTTGCTTCTCATCGCCACAGTTTTTCGAGCACATTAGGTATTTTATCATTGATAACTATGGAAGAGGAGATGAAACTTCCAACTATTTTATGATAAGCCCACAGGATAACAACTTGGTGTGTACTTGTAGTGAATGTAGTAAATTAGGGAATACTTCAAGCAACGCTACACCCGCAGTCTCAAAGTTAGTGTTAAGACTATCGGAGCACTTCCCCGATCATCGTTTTTATATGACTGCCTATCGAACAACAGCAAGCCCTCCTACTTTTAAACTACCTAAAAATTCAGGTGTATTTATTAGTACAATAAAACTTCCAAAGGGCATTAAATTAAATAAGAAACAATCAAAAACAAGTCAGTTTTTAAATCAGTTAAATGAATGGCGTAGTATAACAGATAATATTTACTTGTGGGATTATGCGGCTAATTATGATGATTACCTAACACCAATTCCTGTTTTATTCGGTTTACAACAGCATTTGCAGTTTTTTAAAAACAATGGGGTAAAGGGTGTTTTTATTAATGGTAGTGGTTACGATTATTCTTCATTTGACGGCATGAAAACGTATGTCATCGCTGCATTAATGATGGATACACAAGCTAATGTAGAGGAACTTTGTCGAAGGTATTTTGTAAGCGAATTTCCCGTAAGTGGTAATTTATTAGCCAATTATTATTTGTCACTAGAACAGAATTACGCCGAAAAAAATAAAGCTTATAATCTGTATGGAGGAATGCGTGATAACCTGAAAACGTATTTAGATGCAACTAAATTTATTACTTTTTATGAAGCGGTAGAAACGTTACTTCCAATAATAAGAGGTGAAGAGTGGAATAAATTGTTGAAGTTGTATACAACACTAACCTTTACACGGCTACAAATTGCATATACCACAACCACTGGAAAATGGGGCTACGGAATTGTAAACGGAAATAAATTGATTGTGAAACCCGAAATAAGCGAATATGTAAACCTATTGGGTAGATATGTGGCATATTCGGATATGGCAAACTACGACGAAATAGGAAATACACTTGAAGAGTATACTGCTGAATGGAATGCGCTAATAGCAAAACATAGCTTTCAAAATGCACTTTTGGGCGAAAAAATAGAACTTCTGTCAAAGCCTGATGAAGGTTTTGAATCAGTAAGTTTATTAAATGATGGCACGCCTGGTTTTCCTCAGGATTATCTTCAAGGTTGGTATTTGTTTAGTGGCGATAAACTTCAATTACAATTTTCCACAACAAATTTGCAGAACACAAATACTTTACGTCTTAGGTTTTTAAATAATCCTAGACAAGGCTTGCTTTCACCTGAAAAAATAGAAATCTTGGCAGATGGTAAACCTTTAAAAATGATAGCATCTAATAAAATAAAAATTGTTGGAAATACGGCTTCGTGCGATATTGATATCGATTTTTCTAAAATGAAAAATGTAGTTATTAAAATGACTCCAAAAGAAGCTAAAAAGAGTATTATTGCTTGTGATGAGGTTCAAATTTTAAAATTATGAAGTATAATATATTCGCATATTTTCTTTTGGCTTTGCTATCTGTAAGTTGCGCAGATATTAAAAATAGAAAAACGACCATTGAAGTTGTAGATAATAATCGTCATTACTATCCTGTGTTGGCAGGACAAAAGCTTGATATTGTCTTTCCTATTAAAAACACAGGAAATAACCCGCTTGTTATATCAGATGTAATCACTTCTTGTGGTTGCCTTGTGTCTAAAAAATCCTCAATAGAAGCCATTCCAGAAGGAGATGAACGTTTATTGATTTTAGAATACAACAGTGCTAAAAACGTTGGCTTTGTAGATCACTATATTACCTTGTTTGGCAATTTTGAAGGAACAGATATGTACGAGATTAAGTTTGATGTAAACGTGGTTCCTAGTGCTCATTATACCAAGGATTACGAAGAACTATACCAAGAAGAAAAAGATAAAGACGGCAATATAAAAAGTTTCGTCGATGGCGATGAAAACAATAAAAGTTATTATATGGACTAATGTTAATATAGCAATACAGCTTCCCAATAAGATGTCTTATTTATCGTTATATTTCAAAAACTAACTGGTAGTCGAGATGCTCAATTTTCTTGATCTACTATAAAAAAATGGTGGGACAATTTCCCACCATTTTACTTGATTTTATTTTACAATTGTATTTTTTCTTTATTAGTTTTTTGATTGTCCACAATATGCCATAATGCTGTGAATTGTGACATTCTAACACCTTTTATATGTAGTCTCAAATAGTAAATACTTTTATATTCTGTGTTAATCACCGTGATCTGTGGGATATCTTTCGCATTCTCAGATTTTTGGTTCCCGCCGATCTCGCAGATACTCGCAGGCTTTTTTACTTGTACGGCAAAAAGCGGATTTACAATTAGTTTTTAATAATTTTTAAAGTTCTTTCCGTTTCGTTAAAATAGACCTTCATTAAATAAACGCCTTGAGAAAAATCTTGGATGTTAATTTCAAAGTTTAAACCTTCGGGGTGAAAATTGTTTATCTCTTGCCCATAAATATTATAAAAAACAATTTGGTCTATAGGCTCACTCGTTTTGAAGTTAAGCATATCGTTTGTAGGATTTGGAAATACTTTTAAAACTTCTTTTTTTACAATTACATTATTAGATAAGGTGGTTTCTCC
This sequence comes from Aequorivita viscosa, assembly GCF_900106795.1. Classification (GTDB taxonomy): domain Bacteria; phylum Bacteroidota; class Bacteroidia; order Flavobacteriales; family Flavobacteriaceae; genus Aequorivita; species Aequorivita viscosa. The sequence goes on from NZ_FNNS01000009.1 coordinate 90,803, forward strand.
TTCTATAGCTATGTTGTTAAAAACGACTTCTTTACTTTCTTCAGCATACATGTCAGTCCCGTCAAAACGCATTCGCACAGTAAAATCAGGATTGTCATTTGCTAGAAGAACATCAGAAAAGTCGAATAGCTTTACTTCAAATGTGTCTGAAATAGTTTCCGAAGGGTTCATTAAGTTGGTTGTTGACCAGTCTGAACCATCCCAATAATCTACCAATAAGGTTTGTGCTGCGCCATCAGTACTTACGGCAAAAGAAAGCTTTACGTTTTCTAATTCTGTCGTAGGGATGTGAAATTCGAGAGTATTTTCCAAATCACCTGCCCTAAAGGGTTGTTTAACTTGAATTCCCTTCATCATATCTGAAGAATAGGGGATGTCGTTATTCGCCTCTGGTCTGTAATTTAGCGGAGTTGGTGAGTTTTTGCGTTCAAAAGAAGCCTTTCTCCAATTGGGGTCGCCACTTGTAAAAGGATATCCATCTAAACACGAAGTATAAAGTATAGACGAATTTAAAGCGTTACTAGCATAGGTGGCATCTAAAAATTCAAGAGGTGTGTCGTTTGGAATTTCTCCGTCCATTAACCAGAAATAGACAACTTCTGGAGATGCTGATCCTGTTACAAAATTGGCTTGAATTTGCATATTTCCAGTTGGAGTTACTTCAATTATAGGGTTAGTTCCCGTAACACTGCCGCTCCAATGCGAAAATTCATAACCAGGGAACGCAGTAACCTCTAAAGTAACAGGAATGCCTTCAAAATATTTTCCTGTCCAAGGATACGGATTTTCTGGCACACCTGGAGTTGCTGGGTCTATGTTTATGGTGCTTATTTTTACAAATCCAGCCTCGCTGCTAGAAACGTTTATATCAACGTCTACCACGTTCGAAATTGCAAAATAATCTTTTATTTGATTTCTTTGAGCTGTCGGTCGCGTGTTTCCCCAGTCTAATAAATTTGTTTTTTCTGAAGGATCATAAAATTGATCGCGTGGATAACGATGTGTGTTTTCTGCCAAATATGGTTCAATTTCATCAAAAGTTTCATGTACTGCATTGTTGAAATATGTTGGTGTAAATACCGTATTCAGTACATCTGCAAATCGATTGATAAATTGATTCTTAAAACTTTCATTCTCCAACAGGTTGCCTAACAGAATATTATTATCAGATCCACTCGTGATGTCTGAGTAAAATTCTAACCAATTGGTCTCATCTTTTAAAGACGCTTCAAAATCTTGAACCGATAATCGCCATTTTCCATCGCCATAACCATTATTAACAGGTACGCGAGCTTTCCAAAAAGCTCTTTCGAAACTATCATTTGCCGCAAAAATTTCTAAAACAAAGTGATCTATAAACGATGCCATATCCAGCATGTCTGTGGCTTGACTATATAAGGTGGGGTTTGCCATGTTATTATCGATAATAAAATCGCGCATATCTATGTATGCTTGATAATCATCATCACTTCCTTCATCTAATTCGCAATTTACTCCTTTGCAATCAACAATTGCGACGTTGTCATTGTCTAAGTCGAAGTTTAAGGCATAATGGTGGTCGTCAATTCGATCGCGAACTGCATTGAGGCCCCAATATTCTCCGTTTATAAAATGAATTACAGGCTTAACTCGTGTAAGGCCATTAAAAATGGGTTGCATCGTTCTGTTAAAAACAACATCATACGAAACCGGACCACCAGAACCATCACCACGCAACATTATTCGCTTAAACTCATTGTTGTTGGGAACTGTAGCGTCTGGTATTGGACTGTCAAAAAGGTTATGTTCAAAAACACTTTGCTCATCATAATCGCTTCTTGCGTAAAACCTGAGGTTTTTTATAGCTCTTTTTCTAGAGTTATTTCCGTGTATTCTCAAGCCAGCATTTTGACTCAGCACCAAATTTAACTCAGTTCCGTTAGGTTCAAATATTTCTAGATTTACAGGGTATTCATAATCTCTTCCTCGTCGCCAATAGTTGTTCCATTCGGGTCTGTATGATTGTGTGTTGTTTGGATTCTCAAGCCGCCAAGTGTCAAAATCAATTCCAGAGGTATATATTCCTTCATTGTAGCCAAACAATAAATTTTCTTGAATCTGTAGTGAAAGCACAGGGATGTTATACGGATTTCCGCCACTCCAAACAAAAAAAGTTTCGGAAGCTATTTTAGAGGCTATTCCACTTACATACGCTCTGGCTTTTATAACTGTAGCTTTTCGAACTGGGCTTGGTGGAATGTATAACGGGTCTTGATTGGTGTTTTTTGTTGTTACCTGGTCTGGCTCCAAAGATTTATCGTAAACATTAATGGCTTGCGAATAAATTATAGATGTGTAACTGTCGGTAAGCATTGGGCCTAATGGATCGCCTACGTCTAAAGGATATTCATTTTTATAGTTGAAACTTGTCCCTGAAAGATTGTCTATTAAAGGTTCAGATCCGTCTAAGGTATAAACAATTACTGCGTTTGGGTTAGTGTGCGAGATGGTTAAATCAAATGCATTGCTGTACAGACCTGATGCTTGCGAAAAAGTTGGAGGAACCAAAAGTTCTGAAAGTCCTGTTCCAGTATTTGAAGCACCAGGAGTGCTCGTGTAGAAATACCACCAAGGGCCAGTGCCATCTGGTTGCCTTCCGTAGGAAACATCGGGGTCTAAAGCCACACTGGGAGACTCGTCTACCAGTACCGATTGGGCGTTGGTTAGTGTTATGGCTTCTCCGCCAGAACTAATTTTAAAATTGGTGTGAAGTGGTTCTCCTACCACGGTGCGATCTTTGTCTGTAGCCCAAATTATTACATACGAATTTGCAGCTAAGGTTAACGACGGAAAAACCCATTTAAAAGGAATAGTAGCGTCGTCTGTTAGTCCGAAACCTTGAAGATTAACCGATGAGCTGCCGTAATTGTGAAGCTCTATCCAGTCTCCATAATCTCCGTCTTCATCAGAAATTGTGGTGTTGTTTGAAGCCATTACTTCGTTAATAGCAATGTCTTGGGCGTGGGAAATTGTTAATGAAAAAACAAGTAGCACAAGAAGCGCTACTTGTTTTTTCAAAGTGATGTTTGTTTTCATTAATTTGGTTTTTTAGTAATTGAAATCCGTGAAAATAAATCTGAATGATTTACATAAGTAGTTGTAAATACACCGTAAAAAAGATTTAAATGTATTAAAACTCCTTGTAACATGTAAAAGTAATACAAAATACCGTAAATAATTTAAAAAAACATAATTATTGCGGTGGTTGAATGAATTTTTCTTTTTTTTGTATTTGCCGCTAATGATATGTGTAGGAATAAAGCTTTAATTTTTCCCTATTCTAATTGAATGAAATTGAAATTTTGACGATAATGCCTTTAGGGTGGTTGGGTGTTGTTTTTAAAACCTATTTAAAATTCCCAATGGTTTGTGTTTATAGAAATACGTTGTTCTTCTTTACTTTATTTCTTTAGTTGAATAAGCCTAATGCGGATGGTAGGGTGTTAATTCGCACTTAATAAATAACTGCATTGCCCGTAACAAAAATTAAAAGGGCAATAAAAAAACCGGTGTTAAATGTGAATCCAAGAAAAGCAAACTTGATAAACGTGAGTAAATGGCTTTGCTGATAAAATCGTTTTAAGGCGAAATAGAAGTAAATCGCTCCCAAAATAATAATATATGGCCAATCTAGTAGACTGGTTTTAAAGATTAACTCTGGAATGGTTACTAACAGTTTAACAACAAAAACAAAACTGAAAATATGGAAGATGAATATCATATGCTCCATATACGTATACTTCTTTTTTGAATAAAGTATCCAGAAAAACAATGTGAATAAAGGCGCGAAAAAGAAAAGAAAGAAGGGCATCTTAGCGCTGAAATAATCAATAAAGGAATATGGGTCTTCTGCTATTTTTTTTACGGCAACCATTCGTGAATATAACCAACGGTTTTTAAACGAATTTGTATGCTGAAGTTTTTGTAAAGCTTCGGTAGGGGTTTCCAATGGATATCTATAATGGTGGCCTAAATACATTGTGCTCCGCTCCACTTGGTTTTCAAAGTATGGTAACGAATCTAATAAACGCTCCGGAAAGTAATTTGGAATATCCAACTTTTTGGCCATTAGAGTGTCTCCATTTAAATCGGAAATGAATATATCTGGAGGGAGTGAATTGATCTTTTCACTTACTTCCGATTCATTTTTAGCAGTTGTTAAATTTAGGAAATCGTCTTTTTCTGAAGTATCTATTACTCCGATAAAACCTTTTATCAAAAAGTAAATAATTGATACGCTTAAAAAAAACCGAAATGGATTGGCATACTTTAAGCGCTGTCCTGAAACATAGTTTTTAGTGATGCGTCCAGGATGAAATAATAGATCCCGCAAGGTATGGCGAAGTCGGGAGTCGTAAACTAAAATACTGCCCAGGAATTCTGAAAGAAAATCTAATACCGAAAGCTGTTTTTTGCTGTTTATTTGTGAGCAATGCGGACAATAGACGTCACTTTTATCTAAAGGTTGTTTGCAATTCAAACATTCAGTGCCTCGATACCGAAGTGACTTCCTGCTGCTAAATTCTTTTTTCTTGCGTTTCATCGTGCGCTTAAAATAAGCAGTGTTTTAAGCTTCTAATTTAGTAAGTATTGAAAACCACGTTAGAAATCAGAGTAAAGATAGAGTTCATATACATATTTCACTCTAATTATTACTGATGTTAATTGAGTTTGCTGCTCCCATACCTATAATTCTGTCGTAGCGAGCGCCGAGGTCTCTAAAATAAACCACTACTGTATAGTCGTTTTCGGTTTGCCAGAAATCACCACTTACGGCGCCACTGTCCACGGTGCCATCACGGTTAACTACTACATACTTATAGTTGTAGAAACCTTGCTTAAACAAACGTTCGTTTCGGTAAGAATCACTCTGCTTATCATATTTCATATAAGTGCTACCATCGATTGTCCAATTGTTGAAATTGCCATAAATATGTAATTCTTTATCGCCAAGATCATCGTAATATTGAAGGTTAAAGTGAACTCGTACGTATTCCGCTTCTATATCCTGATTTTGTGCATCGACATTTCGAACTACAAAATTTCCGTTTATATCGGGATTGTAAGTGTAAGGTTTATTGTATCTAGGTGTATTGGTAAAGAGGTAATTTTCATATACATCGGTTAACGAAACAGACCGAACTCCATTGGTTGCAGAACGTTCATCTTTATTGTCAAATGCCAAGAATTCGTTTCCTCCGCCAAACGATGCTTCTTTGTCATATTTATATATTAACTCATTTCCCATTGTGTATTGAGGAACAAGATCGGTTATACCCGCTTTTAAGTTACTGTTTTGTAACACAAGGGTTTTGACTGTTTGTTTTGGATTGATTAAAAGTAGATTGGGAGAATTAACAGTAAACTGAACCACCTGTTTCTCATTGATGTATTTTAAATCTCTCGAACGTTTAATTTCTACACCTACAGAAGCAATACTTTCTGCAACTAAGAATTTTCGCGAAAAAATAATATCGCCATCACTATTGGTTACACTCAATAAATAATTTCCACTTTTTAATAAACGCCGCGTATCCCTGTTGGGAATAGTAAGCGTATAATGTGAATAAATTTGAAGCGTGTTTAAAGAGTTTTCATACGTTGAAATACGAACATCGTCAAATCCGTCTAAGTACTCGCTTTTTGATAAATCGCTAGGAGACCAGTCAAAATCGTGATGCGTAAGGGTGTAATAAAAATCTTCTTCCTTTCCATTTAGCGCATCAAATGATAGCTGTAATCTATCGCCTAGTCGAATAATAGGAAGTTGACTTTGGTCGGTTGCTCCGCGAAATTGTACGGTTCTAATATAAGGCGGTTCTATTTTTTCTTGCAACTGAGCAAAAATTTGAGAAGCGAAAAGCAAGGAAAATAAGAAGGTTAGTTGTATTTTGTTCATCATAACATTTTAAAAGGCTAATATAAAACAAATTTTGTGCCCGAAGCTGATGTGTAGTTAGAGAAATAAAACGGAAGTGTAGTTAGCTTTACTATATGCTAATAGGCAAAGTAGGTTTATATAAAAGGGTTGTGCAGAGTTTTTTGAAGCTGTTGGTTCATTCAAATTTACCCAAAATCCAGATTGCCGAATGTAACCGATATTTTAAAAATACTATTTCATCTTGTTAAACCTGCAAAATTATACGCTTTTATTGTGCAATAGTCTTTTTAATTTTTAAATTTGTGCGCTCCAAAAATCGACCGAAATATTTCGGAAGTTAGGGGTGTAAAAAAGGCATTATTAATATCCATAGATATGTCCAAAGACATTAAGATTAAAAAAGGTCTTACCATTAATTTAAAAGGCGACGCCGAAAAAACACTTTCCAGTGCGCCGAGATCTAGAACTTTTGTTATCAAACCTGCCGATTTTCATTTAATTACCCCAAAAATGGTGATTAAAGAAGGTGAAAAGTTTTTAGCAGGAGATGCAATTTTCTATTCTAAAGATAACGAACTAATAAAGTTTGTTTCTCCGGTAAGTGGCACCTTGACTAAAATAGAACGAGGTGCAAAAAGAGTAATCACCACATTGTTGATTGAGGCAGATGCACAAGATTCGTTCAGGGATTTTGGTATTTTAAATCCAGATTCCTCTAGTGCAGAGGCTATAAAAAGCCGTTTGCTAGAGTCTGGTTGCTGGCCATTTATTATGCAGCGTCCGTATGCGGTAGTTGCTAATACCGAACAAGAGCCAAGAGATATCTTTATTTCTGCATTCAGTTCTGCCCCTTTGGCTAATGATTGCGATTTTTCACTTCAGAATAAAGAAAAGGAGTTGCAAGCTGCTGTAACCGCATTGAGTAAACTTACTAAAGGTCAGGTTCACGTAGGAGTTGCAAAAGATGCAAATTCTCCGCTTAAAGGACTAAGAGATGTTGTTGTTCATTCGGTATCGGGTCCTCATCCTGCTGGAAACGTTGGAACTCAGATAAATAAAATCGGACCCGTGAATAAGGGTGAAGTGGTTTGGACTATAGCTCCTCAGGATTTAGTGATAATTGGCGAACTTTTACTTACAGGGAAATTTAATGCTGAAAGAATAATCGCATTATCCGGCTCAGAGGTTAAAACTCCAAAATATTACAAAACTAAAATAGGTTCAGAAGTATCTACCTTCTTGTACGACTCAGGACTTAATAGCGAAAACATTCGTGTTATAAGTGGTGATGTGCTTACAGGAACAAAAATATCTCCAAAAGGACATTTAGGTTTTTATAGTAATACCGTAACGGTTATCCCGGAAGGGGATGATTATGAGTTGTTTGGTTGGAACAAACCGGTTTTTGATAAAATATCTACATCTAGGGCTTTAACTTTTTCTTGGTTAGTGCCAAATAAGAAATACGATTTAGATACTAATACAAATGGTGAACACCGTAATTTTGTAGTTACTGGAAGCTATGAAGAGGTTTTTCCGCTAGATATGTATCCGTTGCAAATGCTAAAATCGTGCTTGGTTCAAGACTTAGACGAAATGGAAGCAATGGGAATGTATGAAGTGGCACCAGAAGATTTTGCACTTACCGAATTTGTTTGTGTAAGTAAGCAGCCACACCAACAGATCATCCGGAACGGTCTGGATTTAATGTTTAAAGAAATTGGATAATTATTCATTTTTGAAAAAATGAAAAATACGTAGTATATGGGATTGAAACAGAATTTACATAAGCTAAAGGAAAAGTACAGGGGTACTAAGATGGCTCCGGCCTTCAACGCTTTGCATACCTTTTTGTACACGCCAAATGAAACTACTCATTCTGGATCGCACGTACGTGTAGTAGACGATTTAAAGCGGACCATGAACACGGTGATTATGGCGCTTGTTCCTTGCTTAATATTTGGAATATTCAATGCAGGGTTTCAACATTACGCTGCTATCGACGCATCATTACGTTTAGACCCGCTTGCTAACTTTTTTACTTGGGATAACTTTATTTTAGGAGCTTGGACTGTCTTACCTTTGGTTTTAATCTCTTATGGAGTAGGACTTGCGGTGGAGTTTATCTTTGCCGTTATTAAAGGGCACGAAGTAGAAGAAGGATATTTAGTAACGGGAATGCTTGTGCCACTTATTGTTCCTATCGACATTCCACTTTGGATGCTTACTGTTGCAGTAATCTTCGGAGTTGTTATTGGTAAAGAAGTTTTTGGAGGAACAGGTATGAACATCCTTAACCCAGCGCTTACCATTCGTGCTTTCTTATTCTTTGCTTATCCAACTTGGATGAGCGGTGATAAGGTTTGGGTTCACGGAGCAAGAGATATGGCTGGGCAACCAGACGCTATTTCTGGCGAAACAATTTTAGGAAGTTTAGCGCAAAATCAAGAACATGCATACAGTATTTGGGATAGCTTTTGGGGCTTTATTCCAGGGTCGGTTGGAGAAACCTCTACCTTCCTAATATTATTAGGCGCAATATTTTTAATTTATACTAAAATCGGAAGCTGGAGAATTATGCTTTCTGCCGTGATTGGTGCACTCACTATGGGGCTTATCTTTAATGGTGTTGTAAATGCAGGATGGATTCAGGAAGGAAATAGTTTCTATGGCTTAATGAGTGAAACATTCTGGCATCATTTAGTTATTGGAGGACTTGCTTTCGGTATTGTTTATATGGCTACCGATCCGGTTACTGGCTCACAAACCAATAAAGGTAAATGGTACTACGGATTCCTTATTGGTTTTATTTCGGTATTGATTCGGGTTTTCAACCCAGCCTACCCAGAAGGAGTAATGCTAGCAATATTGTTGATGAATGTGTTTGCTCCTACTATTGATCACTATGTGATTCAAGGAAATGTTAAGAAAAGAATGAAACGTTTAAAAGCTAAAACAGCGTAATAATGTCAAAAACAACAGATAAAAACTCATATACTATAATCTTTGCAGTGATTATGGTTATTGTAGTGGGATCGCTTTTGGCCGGAGTTGCTCAGGGACTTAAAAGTAAGATAACACTAAATGAGCGTTTTGAAAAAATGCAGAATATTCTTTACGCTATGGGAGTCAATGGCAATGAAGGGGATGGAGACGTTACCTTTATTTCTACCGATAAAGTTGAAGAAGCCTTTGCTAAAAATATTACCAAGCAATTGGTTATTCAAGGCGATAATGTAACTGAAGATCCAGAAGCTTATTTGATTGATATCAAAAAAGAAGAAACAAAAGCAAAAGATCCGAACTACCAGCGCAGATTGCCATTGTTTGTTGGCGAGCAAGATGGAGAAACAGTTTATGTGCTTCCAATGCGTGGGAAAGGTCTTTGGGATGCTATCTGGGGGTTTGTCGCACTTGACAAGGACTTTGTGGTTCAAGGTGTATTTTTCGACCACGCAGGCGAAACTCCTGGTTTAGGGGGCGAGATTAAGCAACGTTATTTTATGGATGACTTTACAGGTGAAAACATCATGGATGGAGACACTTTTAAAGGAATTACGGTGGCAAAAGGTAATAACGACCCTATTAACGAAAACAAAACAGATAATAAGGTTGATGCAATTGCAGGAGCTACCATTACAGGAGACGGTATTACAGCAATGATACGAAAGGATATTAGACTATACCTACCTTATTTAAAATCTTTAAATCAATAGAATATGGCACTTCTTTCAAAAAAGGATAGTAAGTTAATCTTAGATCCATTAGCAGATAACAACCCAATTACCATTCAGGTTTTAGGAATTTGTTCAGCATTGGCAATTACTGCACAACTTAAAGCTTCTATTGTAATGGCTATTTCGGTTCTTGCGGTAATGGGAATTGGAAACGTGGTTATATCGTTGATGCGAAACATTATTCCTTCAAAAATTAGAATTATAGTTCAGTTGGTTGTTGTAGCAGCCTTGGTAATTATCGTTGACCAGGTTTTAAAAGCTTTTGCATATTCGTTAAGTAAGGAATTATCGGTTTTTATTGGATTAATTATCACCAACTGTATTATTATGGGACGCTTTGAGGCATTCGCATTAGCTAATGGCCCATGGAGATCTTTCTTAGATGGTATTGGAAACGCAGCTGGTTACGGTCTTATCCTAGTAATCGTTGGATTTTTTAGGGAATTACTTGGCTCAGGAACCTTATTGGGATACCAAGTTTTGGGTGATCCTATCCAAAAAACTGGAATCTATGCTATAGGTTATGAAAACAATGGTTTTATGCTATTGTCGCCAATGGCCTTGATTATTGTTGGATTAATCATCTGGGTTCAACGCGCTAGAAACAAAGACTTAATAGAAGAATAAAAACTTAGCAGTAATCAGTATTAGTGGGCAACAAGTCCTACTGTAAACTGTAACTGTACACTGAATACTCAAAAAATGGAACACGTAGAGTTATTTTTTAAATCGATATTTATAGACAATATGGTATTCGCCACGTTCCTTGGAATGTGTTCGTACCTAGCGGTTTCTAAAAAAGTATCAACCGCTGTTGGTCTAGGGGCTGCAGTTATATTTGTACTAGCAGTAACAGTGCCTATTAACTGGTTACTAGATCAATATTTATTACGGGATGGTGCGTTGGTTTGGTTGGGCGAGGAGTATGCTTCTTATGACCTTGGCTTCCTTTCATTTATTCTTTTTATCGCAACCATCGCTACAATGGTGCAATTAGTTGAAATTGTTGTTGAAAAATTTTCACCTTCATTATATAACTCTTTAGGTATTTTCCTGCCGCTTATTGCTGTAAACTGTGCAATTTTAGGTGGTTCATTATTTATGCAGTCTAGAGAAATTGAAACTTTAGGGCTGGCTTTAAATTATGGAATTAGTTCAGGTATTGGTTGGTTTTTAGCAATTTTAGCAATAGCCGCAATTCGTGAAAAAATACGGTATTCAAATGTACCAGCTCCGTTAAGGGGTTTAGGAATTACATTTATCATTACCGGTTTAATGGCAATTGGTTTTATGAGTTTTGGAGGAATGTTGACAGGAGGCGATGAAGATACCACATCTCTAGAAGGTAAACCTGAAAACATTGGAGTTCAAACAGAGCAAATTCAAAACGAAAATACAGCAACCGCAAATACGGTTGAAGTTTCAACTATAACGAAGCAATAGTATGTTTATAGCAGTTAGTACACTCGGAGTTATTGTAGTAACGGTTATCGCCTTTATGGTTCTAACCCTACTTTTAGTAGCCTTATTACTTTTTACCAAACAAAAACTATCACCATCTGGCCCAGTTAAAATAACTATTAACGACGAGAAGGTAATTGAGGTAGAAAGCGGAGGAACACTTTTAACAACCTTAGGTAGCGAAAAAATATTTCTTCCATCGGCCTGCGGTGGTGGTGGAACTTGTATACAATGCGAATGTCACGTGATTTCTGGAGGTGGTGAAGCACTTCCTACCGAAACACCGCACTTTACCCGTAAGGAGTTGCAAGAAGGAGCTCGTCTTTCTTGTCAAGTTAAAGTGAAGCAGGACATGAATATTAGAATTCCAGAAGAAGTTTTTGGTATTAAGAAATGGGAAGCGACTGTAGTAAGAAATTACAACGTAGCCTCGTTTATTAAAGAATTCGTAGTGGAAATTCCTGAAGATATGGGCTACAAAGCTGGTGGATATATTCAAATTGAAATTCCGCCATGTGAAATTAAATTCGAGGACATGGACATTACTGCTCACCCAGAGGAGCACGAAAGACCAGATAAGTTTCAGGATGAGTGGGATAAGTTTAAACTTTGGCCACTGGTAATGAAAAACACCGAAACTGTTGAAAGAGCATACTCAATGGCTTCTTATCCTGCAGAAGGTAGGGAAATTATGCTGAACGTTCGTATAGCAACGCCACCGTTTGATCGTGCTAAAGGAGGATGGATGAACGTAAATCCAGGAATTGCATCATCTTATATATTCAACTGTAAAGAAGGCGATAAGGTTGTAATTTCAGGGCCTTATGGTGAGTTCTTTATTAATCCTTCCGAAGCAGAAATGCTTTATGTAGGAGGTGGAGCTGGAATGGCGCCTATGCGTTCTCACTTGTATCATCTTTTCAAAACCCTTAAAACGGGCCGTAAGGTTACATATTGGTACGGAGGGCGTTCTAAAAGAGAATTATTCTACTTAGACCACTTTAAAGAATTGGAAGCTGAATTCCCGAATTTCAAATTTTATTTAGCATTATCGGAGCCAATGGAAGAAGATAATTGGAAAGTGAAAAAAGATATAAACGATGAGGCTGGCGATGGTTTTGTAGGATTTATTCACCAAGTAGTAATTGACAATTATTTAAACCATCACGAAGCGCCAGAAGATATTGAATTGTATTTCTGTGGGCCTCCTTTGATGAACCAAGCGGTTCAAAAAATGGGAGAAGACTTCGGAATCCCAGACGAAAATATTCGTTTCGACGATTTTGGGGGATAATGGTCTTCAGAAGTAAAAATTATCAGCCGTTTCAAATTTATTGGAACGGCTTTTTTAATTCTCCTATAGTGAAACTCATTGACGATTATGTAAATTTGTGACTATTATGAACGAAAAACTTAGCAAACAAGAATTACATAATTTAGCCATGAATATTGTTGGCAAATTATTGGAAAGTGAAGGGTACGAATTTTTAGGGGTTAATTCGAAGCTGAAAAGAGACCCGCAGTTTGTGGTTTTAAAGGATAAGAAACTCAGTTTTATAATTGTTCGAGCTGTTTCCTACCCTGAAGATGCCAATGCCTACGATCCGCAATTTATGGCTACCATAAAGGAACATGCTACTAAATTTGAGGCTAGAACCTTTTACGCTGGTGTTGGTTTAGGACATGGAGATGACTACGGAAAGCCTGTTCTAAAAAATGAGGATTATACTTTAATTTACAACGGCTTACAGGAAATAAAATGAAATATATTTTAACTTTAATATTAGTAGGTCTATTTTTTTCCTGCACAAATGAAACCTCAAATCATCACTATTTTGAAGGAAATGCTTTTGGCACAAATTATCATATTCAATTATACGCAAACGAAGCTAATGGACTTCAAAAAGGAATTGATTCTGTAATAAATGCTGTTAATCAATCGTTAAGCACTTACATTCCTGAGAGTGATATTTCCAAAATTAATCGAGGTGACGCCACAGTTGTTGTTGATGATTTATTTCGTGAAGTATTTAATCTTTCCTCTAGAATTCATCGCGAAACCGATGGATATTTTGATCCAACAATTGGTGTACTTCGGAATGCTTATGGGTTTGGAGATGTTAAATCACTTCAAAATATTGATGACAAAACATTAGATTCCTTGATGCAGTATGTGGGTTTTCATAAGGTAGCATTGAAAGAAGACGGCACTGTTAGAAAAGAATATCCTCAAATTTACTTCGATTTTAATGCAATTGCAAAAGGTTCTGGAATTGATCAAATAGGCCGTTATTTTGATTCTAAAGGCGTTTCGGACTATCTGATAGAACTTGGCGGGGAAATCCTTACAAAAGGTAAAAATATAGATAAAAATAAACTGTGGACAGTCGGAATTGAAACTCCTGATTCTGAACTTGAGAACCGTAGTTTCGAAGCAGCCGTGATGTTGAAAGATGTAGGGATGGCTTCTTCGGGTAATTACAGAAAGTTTAGAGTCGATTCTTTAACAGGGAAAAAATATGTGCATACTTTAAATCCGTTAACCGGTTCAGCAGAAATGAGTGATGTTACAAGTGCAACTGTTATAGCTTCAAGTTGTGGTGAAGCGGACGCATATGCAACTGCGCTAATGGCCTTAGGGTTCGAAAAGTCAAAAGAATTGCTTAATAAGCTATCAGTAGTTGATGCTTATATAACGTATACAGACTCTCTTAATCAACAATCAGTTTATATTACAGAAGGGTTTAAACGAAGAATGCCTAAATAGTTTTTTTGCAATGAATCGATTATTTACTTTCTGCAGACTGGAAGTAATTCGCCAATTGACAAACGATATTTTTCAATTTCACTTTTAGAAAACTGTTTTGTGTAATCAACCGCTTCTACTTTAAACCCTATCGTTCTAAGTTTTTCGAAATAATCCATTCCATATACTCGTACGTGATCGTATTGTCCAAAAATTAGAGCCCGTTCTTTAGGGTCGGTAATGGTATCGTCTTCAAAAGTAGTGTCAAGGCTTGCTTTATAAGGCACTTGAAGTATGGCTGTGCCGCCTGGAGCTAATACGCGATATATTTCCTCCATTGCCTTGGTGTCGTCTGGAATATGCTCTAAAACGTGATTGCAGATAATAAAATTGAATTCATTGTCCTTAAAGGGTAGAGCACATATATCGGCTTTCACATCTGCTATGGGCGAATTAAGATCCGTGGTGGTATAATCCAGATTCTTCATTTTTCTGAATTTCTTATAAAAAGCCTGTTCTGGAGCGAAATGTAGCACTTTTAAGTTTTCAGTAAAGAAATCGGTTTCATTTTTTAAATAAAGCCAAAACAACCGGTGCCGCTCCAAAGAAAGTGTTCCAGGGGAAAGCACATTCTCCCGAACATTTTCATATCCATAAGGCAAAAATTTCCGATAGGACTTCCCGTCTATAGGGTCTGTAAACTTATTTCCTTTTAAAAAGAAAGCAAGTATGGGTCTGGTAATAATACTCAGTTTAATGAGTAATGGACGTGGAATGGTATTTAGGATTTTTTTGAACAAAAGGAATTGAGGTATAACTTAATTCTTAGTGTTCTCTGTGCCTTTGTGGTCAACATTAAACCACAGAGTCACGGAGAACACAGAGTAAAATATTTTTTAATTTCTGAACTCCTTCTCCTCATCGCTCGTAATCCCCAACGCTTCATACACATAATCGAAAGTTGATAGCAATTCAGGTTTTCCATCTACAAGGGCGATGTTGTGCTCAAAGTGCGCGCTAGGTTGCCCATCTTGAGTTACAATTGTCCAACCATCACTTAGTTGTTTCACTTTATGTGTTCCCATGTTAATCATAGGTTCTAAAGCAATGGTCATTCCCTCAATAAATTTCTTACCACGACCTCTACGCCCATAATTCGGCATTTCGGGATCTTCGTGCATTTTCCGTCCAAGTCCGTGACCTACTAACTCCCGTACTACACCATACCCGTGTGCTTCACAATATTTTTGGATTGCATAACCTACATCGCCCACACGATTTCCCGCTTTAAATTCGCGTATACCTATGTAAAGTGATTCTTTAGTGATTTGTAGCAGCTTTTTAATTTCAGGATCTACTTCGCCAACTTCAAAAGTGTATGCGTGATCGCCGTAAAACCCATTTTTTATTGCGCCGCAATCTATGGCTACAACATCTCCTTCTTTTAAAGGAACATCGGTGGGCAATCCGTGAACTACCGCTTCATTTACACTTGTAAGTAGGGTAGAAGGGCAGTCGTACAATCCTAAAAACCCTGGTATTGCATCTTGACTTCGTATATACTCTTCCGCCATTTTATTAAGCTGATTTGTTGTAACGCCCGGTTTTACTTCTTTAGCAAGCATTCCTAAAGTACGGGAAACTACCAATGCACTTTCGCGCATCAGTTCA
This sequence comes from Aequorivita viscosa, assembly GCF_900106795.1. Classification (GTDB taxonomy): domain Bacteria; phylum Bacteroidota; class Bacteroidia; order Flavobacteriales; family Flavobacteriaceae; genus Aequorivita; species Aequorivita viscosa. The sequence goes on from NZ_FNNS01000009.1 coordinate 106,338, forward strand.
ATTTCTTCTCTTGTTTTTGGTATTATCATAGTTTATTTTCTGAAAAAGGAAAGCCAACCTTTTTTTTGTTTTTTAATTGCTGAAGGTTGATTTTTGTTCTCGCCAACTAGGTTAAGATATATTTCACCCCAATCTCTCATGCCGCCAAAGTTTCGGTCGTCGATAAAGATATCTGCATTAATTTTTCGGCTATAGGTTCCATCGAATTGTTCTTCTGGAAAACTCTTGTTTACAGCATAAAATTCTATTCCATTTTGTCTGCAAAACGCCACGGCATCTTCTAAAGCTTTTCCTCTCCTGTATGTCCACAAAATAAGTCGATGCCCTTTTTCTTGTAGTTTTTTCATTGTTTCGAAGGCAAAAATTATGGGTCGGCCAATACGTGGATAGTCGTCTTCCACTATGGTTCCGTCAAAATCTACAGCAATTAAAAAAGATTCGTATTTCATTAATTAATTTCTCGGTGGGCAAAATTACGAAGAATTATCGCCTTCTCAATTGTATTATTCTGAATAGGGGTTTTTGTAGTCGGCGCCACTTAAAATATCCAACATATCTTGCTCTAAAGTCTGAATTGTGAATTCAACAATACGCCCCATTTCTACTTCATCTTTATAGAAAATTATAGTAGGAACGTGGGTGATGTTTTTGCCTTCTTCAAACCCTTGTGGCGTTGTTTTTTCTTCAGAAACGGCAATTACAGTTAATTGCGATTCGTCATAACCTGTTTTGTCCAAAACCTTGTATAAATATGGGACTTCCCGATGACTGTCTTCACACCAAGTTCCCATAAAAACAGTAATCTGCACGTCTTTTAAAAGTGGTTTTAGTTTTTCAACTACTCCAGAGTCGGGGTTATAACTTTCGTAACCTGGACCAAACCAATCTTTAAAAGCTTCGTTTTGAAGACCAGCGCGATTGGCTTTTCCCAAAATCATTACAGACTCTTCGTATGGAACCGTTTCGTTCATTTTTTCTGCTTTATTGTTTTTTGATGCGAATGAAACTGTTTCGGTAGTTTTAATTGTGCTCTGTTTTTCCTTAGAGGAATTACAAGCAAGAATAGTCGTTACCGAAAGAAGGATTAGGATTTTTTTCATCTGTTTCGAATAATTTATAGCGTTTCTTTTAGCCAATCGTAAAATTGACGTTGCCATACCAAAGCATTCTGAGGCTGAAGCACCCAGTGGTTTTCTTCTGGGAAAAAGAGAAGTTTACTCTTGATTCCTTTAAGTTGTGCAACTTGAAAAGCTTGTAAACTCTGCTCAATCGGTACACGGTAATCTTTATCTCCCTGAATAATCATAATAGGCGTATCCCATTTGTTGACGTGGGAAATAGGGTTAAATTCGTTGTACGTTTTTTGAGCTACAGCATTATCTTTTTCCCAATAAGCTCCGCCCATATCGTGATTAACGAAAAATAATTCTTCTGTAGTTCCGTACATGGAACGTGTGTCAAAAACACCGTCGTGAGCAATAAATGTTTTGAAGCGGCCTTCGTGATTTCCAGCTAACCAAAAAACTGAATAACCTCCAAAACTAGCCCCAATAGCACCTAACCTTTCTTTATCTACGTACGGTTCTTTTGCAACGTCGTCTATAGCATCTAGGTAATCTTGCATAGCGCCACCACCCCAATCGCCACTAATGGCTTCATTCCATGCTACTCCGTGGCCTGGCATTCCTCTTCTGTTTGGTGCAACAACAATATATCCTTGTGAAGCCATCAATTGAAAATTCCAACGGAAGGAATAGAACTGTGAAAGCGGTGACTGCGGCCCACCTTGGGCATAAAGTAAAGTTGGGTATTTTTTATTTTTGTCGAAGTTTGGTGGTAGAATAACCCAAACTAGCATTTGCTTGCCATCTTTAGTTTTTACCATTCGCTTTTCAACTTTTGGCAAATCTAATTTCCCGAAAAGCTCTGTATTCACTTGTGTAAGAAGTGCGAAAGTTTTGCTTTTTAAATCGAAAGAAAAAATTTCGGCAGCGTGGTTCATATCCGTTCTGGTTACGATTAGCTTGCCATTGTTTTCGGCTACAATACCAGTAACGTCAAACTGACCTTGAGAAAGTTGCTCTACTACGGGCATTTTTCTTGTTCTTCCTGGATAATCTACTTTAAAAAGTTGCTTGGTTCCGTTTACAGGTGCTACAAAATAAATTTCTTTGCTGTTGTTTGCCCAGTGAAAACTACTTACTGTTCCATCCCATTGGGCGGTTAAGTTTTGCTTTACGCCGTCCTGAAGTACGATAATATCGTTTTTATCGGCTTCATATCCTGGAGTTTTCATTTGTAGCCAGGCCAAGGCCCCTTTCTTAGAAAAAGCAGGATTTGTATCGTAACCTTCGTTTTCAATTGTAATGTTCTCTGTTTTTCTATCGGCTAGATTGTATTTGTAGATATCGGTATTTGTGCTAGTGGCATATGCTGCTCCAGCCATTTTTTTACTTACATAGTAGATGTTTTCTCCCTTTGGACCCCAAATATAATCCTCGTCACCTCCAAAAGGCGCTTGCGGAGTGTAGTATGGTTGTCCCGGAGTGATATCTGTTTCAGCACCCGTCTTAACGTCCTTGTAGAAAACGTGATTAAATGTACCGTCGTTATATTTGTCCCAGTGTCTGTAGTCTAAGCTTGTAAAAACGTAGGCGTCACTTTTAGCTAGATCGCTATAAATATCCTTTCCTGTTACTTTGTTAACTTGAACAGGTTTGTGCATTAAAAGGTGTTTCCCGTCTGGCGATAGGTTTTTGTCGGCAACTTGTACTTCATCTTTTGTGATTTCAGCGAAATTTCCACCTTCAACCCGCATTGCGTAATATTTTGAATCAAAGCTGTTTTCTTCCATATTTGGAGTTGTTACTTTGTAAAATAATACTTTGCTATCATCAGAGATTCCGATGGGGCTTACACGTTTAACTTGCCATAAAAGCTCAGGTGTCATGGTTTTTTGTGAATGCAGAAGGCCAGCACATAAGAAGGCTAGCAGGAAAGTTATTTTTTTCATCTTGAAATGTATTGAATTTTTAAGAGGCGTAAAGTTACTTAAAATAAGTTGTAGAGGTCTTGTGTTGCGTCCAGTTTTCGGAATGACATTTATAAAAGTTTCTTAATAAAAACCCTGTTATAAGGAACGAAATTTATATTTGTCCGGCGTAAAATCGATTAAAATGAAAAATGTATTTAAACTTTTTGTATTGTCTTTTTTTCTGATGGCTTTTCAATGTGATGATGATATGGGAAGTTCTTTGGTTTTTAATACTTTTAAAACCAGTGTAACGCCGCAGTCAAATTTTACGTTGAATGATACAATTTGGGTAACTGGAAAAATATCTTCAAGGGTTTTTGATAACGAAACAAACGATTCAATTTTCTTTAATGATCACCCTTTTTCAGACGAATTTCTGGTTATGAAACTCATTAATTCAAATCCGGAGGTTACTAGTGAAGGTGCAATAGACCATTTTAAAATTGTGACTAGTGTTGGTGATTCGTACACTTCGGTATGTGATGAATCTAATTTGATAGCACAAAATGCATTAGGTTCTGATATGGAGTTTTATACTTATAAAATAGGTTTTGTGCCATTGCAAACTGCCGATTACGTTTTTAGTTTTAGAGATGCAACTTTGACTAATTCTGAACGAAACGAACATATAATTCAAAACTATCTTATGGCAGCACATCCTGGTGAAATAGGTTTCGATCAATGTGGTTCATATAGTTACAGGATTTTAAGCGAAACTAATCGTGAATTTTATTTCACGGTACGCTAGAAATAATATTCGGTTTTAATAGTGTTTAAAAGCATCTTCAGGCTTTTCAAAATTTAAAAACTTCACCTTTAAGCTATTCGTATTGATTTAGTTTAAATGGTTGTATCTTTGCACCCCGATAATAAAAATCTATATGCGTACTAAAACCCTAAAGAAGAATAAAATTAACGTAGTAACCCTTGGCTGCTCAAAGAATGTTTACGACAGTGAAGTGCTGATGGGGCAGCTTCGTGAGAGTAACAAAGAGGTTGTTCACGAAGAAGAAGGGAATATCGTGGTTATTAATACTTGCGGATTTATAAATAATGCCAAGGAAGAAAGCATAAACACTATTCTTGAATACGTTCAGAAAAAGGAGGATGGCGTAGTAGATAAGGTTTTTGTTACTGGTTGCCTTTCCGAAAGGTATAAACCAGATTTACAGAAAGAAATTCCAAATGTTGATGAATATTTTGGCACTACAGAACTTCCAGGTTTGTTAAAAGCTTTGGGTGCTGATTACAAACATGAATTAATTGGTGAACGAATTACAACTACGCCAAAAAACTATGCATATTTCAAAATAGCGGAGGGTTGTGATAGACCTTGTTCTTTTTGCGCAATTCCAATTATGCGAGGAAAGCACCGAAGTACACCTATGGAAGATTTGGTTGTTGAAGCCGAAAAACTTGCAGCAAAAGGAGTGAAGGAATTGATTTTGATCGCTCAAGATTTAACCTATTACGGTTTAGATTTATACAAAAAAAGAAACCTTGCAGAATTACTTCAAAAGTTAGCAAAGGTTGAAGGGATTGAGTGGATTCGCTTGCACTATGCATTCCCAACAGGGTTTCCAATGGACGTTTTGGATGTAATGCGTAGCGAGCCTAAAATTTGTAATTATATAGATATTCCATTGCAGCATATTTCGGATTCAATTTTGAAGTCGATGCGCCGCGGAACTACAAAAGCGAAAACAACCAAATTGTTAGAAGAGTTTAGAGCTGCCGTTCCTGAAATGGCAATACGAACTACTTTAATTGTTGGGTATCCTGGCGAAACTGAAGAGGATTTCCAAACCCTAAAACAATGGGTGAAAGATATGCGTTTTGAACGTTTGGGATGTTTTACATATTCACACGAAGAAAACACTCACGCCTATAATTTGGAAGACGATGTTCCCGAAGAAGTGAAAATGGATCGGGCTAATGAAATCATGGAAATTCAATCACAGATTTCTTGGGAATTGAATCAACAGAAAATAGGCAAGGAATTCCGAGTGGTTATCGATAGAAAAGAAGGCGGTTATTTTGTAGGAAGAACAGAATTTGACAGTCCCGATGTTGATAACGAGGTTTTGATTAATGCCGAAAACGATTATTTGCGAACAGGTGAGTTTTTCACGGTGAAAATCACAGCAGCTGAAGATTTTGATCTTTATGCAGAAGTGGTTTAAGCTCTAGTAAAATAACAATTAGCAACCTTTGACAAAGGTTTTAGGGCATACCCTTAAAAAACTACATATCCATAGGTACAATGGTTATTTGGGATAATCTTAAATTACTTACATCTTTTTGATTACGGCTTTGGCCAAGGCTGAAGTTTTTTCAATCAAATCTTGAGTATTCAAAGGGTTTTCATTTTTTGGTTTCACATAAATAGATATGTAAAATATGTAACCATCTTCAGTTACTCGTAGTTGGCCATTTTCGTACTCGCTCCACGAAGCTTTATCGCCTATTCCTGGTACTTCTTGAAGGTTGTGTTTGCTATAAACCTGCTTATTTTGGGTTTCCCAAGTTTTGTTCATTTCTGCTTCACTTTTTTGTGCCCAATGTGCAAAAGCAAATCGAACTGTATATTCCAAATTAGGGTTTTCTGGTGATTGCCATTTGTAATAACAAATTTCATCGTGTTTTTTGGTTTGTTCTATTTCTACCTGATTTGAAAGGTCGAAAACGGATCGAACATCACTGACAGTAATCAATTCACAACTATCAGAATTGTCATAGCTTCCTTTTTGATCGCTCGTTTTGTCATTGCAAGAAGATGCTAGAATAACCAAAGACATAACCAATAGAAAAATTGGATTCGTTAGTGAATTTAAAGATGATTTCATAAATTGATTTTTTAATTAGTTTTCTAACTTATCAATGACATTTTTAAAAGCATATTTTTAGGAACATAATTCTCTCAGTAACACCTGTTGTCACTACCTTAAATCTAAAATTCAACACGTTTTGTGAGTTTAAAATGATAGAATTAAGAAATGCCACTAAGCCATTCTTGAAATTTTTCACCTAAAACAGGAACGGGTTTTCTTTCTCCATTTACAGCGCTTATCAATGCTATTACCCATAAGGCAATAATTAAAAGCGATCCTAGCATACTAATCAGCCAACCTACAAATGGCACATAACTAAGTATGCTAAGTGCTATTCCAAACAGTCCCAATCCCAAAGATTGCCTTATATGAAAAGCAGTAAATGAATTCTTTTTTTCGTTATTTATAATAAAAGCGATTATAAGTCCAAAAATGGTCATATAAGAGACTATTGCCATTGTTTTTCCTTCTTCAATCGTTGATGCTTCTGATGAATTTGGTGTATTTGTTTCGTCTACCATTATATTATTTTTATTCGTTGTGTATTTTGACAAGAACATATAGATAGGAGAACAAAAGCTTTGTTTTTTCTTTAATCCAAAAGCAGGGAGTAGAGGTTTTTACGATTGTTTCTATATGGTTTGTACAATGCTGCCAAAAATCTGTTCAAAACGCACGACGGATATTCCGGTTTTAAATGTACTAATATGTTTTTTCTCTTACAGTAGCTAATGAGTATTTCGTTGACTTAACCTAGCATTAGGTGGTTTTGAGTGAGAAAGAACTTAGTTTTCAAAATATCAATGTAAATTTTTAACTTCAAAAGGAGTCTGAATAGAAGCTGATAAGCGCTGAAGGTTGTAGCATGAAAAAACTGGAATAATAAAAACCAAGGTGTTTTTACTGTTCCAGTTTCTAATCTCATGTATTTAGAAGTTTACTTATGCTTCTGGGTGGTTATCTGTGGCTTTCATTGTCCAAGCATCCAACATCCAGCTTACCTTTTCAATATAACCAATGTATCCTCCAATCAGGTCGATTGTTCCTTCATCTTCAGCCTTATCGGCAGTCTCGATCACCTTACGCATTTGTTTTAAAAGAAGTCCGTGGTCGGTTAATAGTTTTTCAACCATTTCTAAATCTTTAGTATTTTCAGAAGCTTCTTTGATGCTGCTCATTTTTATGTAATCTGAAAAATTGCTTGTAGGTTGAAAGCGTAATGTTAAAATGCGTTCAGCGATTTCGTCAATTTTAACTTTGGCATCATCATACATTTCTTCGAATTTGTTGTGAAGGTCAAAGAAATGATTGCCTACGATGTTCCAATGGAAGTTACGTAGTTTTTGATAGTATAAATGATAATCTGCTAAAAGAACATTTAGTTCTTTTGCGGTAGCGGTTGTTTTCTTTTTATCAAGATTTAAATAGCTCATATAGTTGTTTTTTTAAGATTCACCCAAAGATAATTAAAGCTTAAGCCAGAAGCAATTAAAAGAGAGGGTTTAGCCTTTTTTTAACGTAAGAAAGATGGGTTTTTTACCACTTTTTAATTTTTATAAATTTCTCAAATAAAACAGTAGCAAATTAATTTATCGCAACAATTTATGAGGCTTAAATACTCAGGTTTTCAGGTTTTGAAGTTGTCTTGAATTTTTGTTACAACAATTTTAGTTTACTTGTCATGACGTCAACAGAATGTTGAATTGAAGGTTTTAAAAATTTTTAAATTTAGAATGTTACACACTTTGTTGTTAATTCTTAATCATAACTATATAAAAGAGGTATGTTAATCTTTGTTAATTTAAAATAAATGTTTACTTTCACGGTCGCCAATGTATAATTAATGTTTTAATTAATTTGTTAAGGTTTTGGTTATCAGTGTTAGCAATTGTTTACAGCAGTTGTACGTGTTAATTGAACGCCTTAATTACTTTATTTTTAAACCTTGATTTCTAAACGCTTTATTAACAAAAAACCCTACTAATGAAAAAAATTACATTACTGATTCTATTTGGACTTCTGAGTACTTGGGCGAATTTTGCTCAAGTTATTGTAGGAAGCCAAAACGGCACTACGAATGCCATGCCAATTAGCAGTTGTTTTGCCTATTCTTATAGCCAACAGCTGATTTATCAAAGTGATATCAATTCTACTGCTGGAGATATTACTTCTATCTCGTTTTATTTTGATAGAACAACGTCTACAACCAATAGCAATAGTGCTGGATGGACAGTTTATTTAGGTCATACTACAAAAACTCAGTTTTCAAATAACGACGATTGGTTGCCGTTCGCAGAGTTAACTGAAGTTTATACAGGAACAGTGACATATCCAGCTGAAGGAAATCAAATGCTTATAACCTTTGATACCCCATTTCCTTACAATAATGTAGACAATCTTGTTGTTGCTGTTGATGAAAATCAACCAGGATTTGATTGTACTAATTATTTTGGAAAAACTGGAGCTATGGGTTCTGGAAGAAGTATTTACTTCCGAAGTGATACCGATAACCCTGACCCTGCTGCGCCTCCAACAGCGCAAGCAAGAACAAACTTTATTAATAATGTTATTTTAGGAGGGCTTCAAGAAGCTTGTCCAAGACCATCTAACCTTACTATAACAGGAGGAACGGATACTACTGCAGATTTAAATTGGGCAGAAAATGGTGTGGCTACAGAATGGGAAGTGGTGTACGGCGTTGCAGGTTTTAATCCGAATACTGAAGGAACAATAATTCTCGATGACGATGGTACTCCTGGACTTACAGTAACAGGTCTAAGTGCAAATACACTTTATGATTTTTATGTTCGTGCAATTTGTGGAGTGGGAGAACAAAGTGCTCTTGTAGGCCCTGTTGCTTATAATACTAGTTGTGGTATTTCGTCTCCTCCATTTACTGAAGGTTTCGAAACTTCGTTTACAGATCAGCAACCGCTTGGAGGATGTTGGTCACAGAGTTCTGTAACAGGCGCAAATGAATGGATTACAAATAATACGTTAACTAATTATAACCGTGGGCCACGAAGTGGAGGTTGGAATATCTATTTGCGATATGGTAATGAAGATTGGATATTTTATCCTTTAAGCCTTACAGGAGGTACTTCTTACGAACTTCGTTTTTATGCAAGACAAGATAGCGCTAATGGTGCCAATGCAAGTGTTGCCGCTGCCTTTGGATTGACAGATACTCCTGCAGGGATGACAAATACTATCCTTCCGTCAACTCCTGTGATTAATGGTGACTATCAAGAGTTTTCTGAATTCTTTACACCAACAGATACTGGGATCTATTATATTGGTATAAAAGGACAAATAAGTTCAAGTCCTTGGTATCTTTCAATAGACGATATTAGCGTTGAAGAAGCTGCTGGATGTTTACGCCCAGGAGCTCTTGCAGTTGGAACAGTTACAGACACAACAGCAGAGGTGAGCTGGACTCCAAACGGACCTGCTACAGAGTGGAATGTTATTTATGGAATAGCAGGTTTTGATCCGTTAACAGAAGGAACAACAGTTACAGTAAGTGATGATCCACAAACTACCCTTACAGGTTTAACAATAGATACGGGCTATGAATTTTATGTTCGATCTATTTGTGCGCCAGGCGATGAGAGTACACTTTCTTCATCAAAATATTTCTATACTGGATATTGCGAGTATACATCTACTACGACTAGCTACTATATAAATAACTTCTCTACAACAGATGGTGGGCAGAATATTACAAATTTGAACTCTGGGTTGTCTCCAGGAGGATATGGTAATTTTACCGATAAGATAGTGGCGGCTTGGGCTGATGGAAGTTTTGATTTTGATGTTAGCTATGGTAGCTCTTCAACATCTAGTTTCGGATTTAACATGTGGATTGATTATAACGGAAACATGGAGTTTGAGGAGTCTGAAAAAGTTCATGCGTCCGGTGGCTATAGCACTGGTGAACAAGGTACTATTACTGTTCCCGCTGGTACTCCAAATGGCAATTATAGAATTAGAATAGTGGCTGATTGGTTAAATACAAACCCACAGCCTTGCGGTACCTCATCATACGGTGAAGCTGAAGATTATACGCTTATGGTGATAGATCAACCTACTTGTATGCCGGTTAGTGATTTAGTAGTTACTTCACTTACACACGAAAGTGCCGTTGTTGCTTGGACTCCTTATGGGGCTGAGACAGAATGGGAAGTGATATACGGACTAACAGATTTTGACCCGCTTACGGCAGGAACTTCAATTCCAGTTCTAACGACTCCTGAAGCAACACTTTCTGGTTTAGACCCTAATACTACCTACGATTTTTATGTAAAAGCGATATGTAGCCCTACAGATGAGAGTTACTTGGCAGGTCCTATGAGTTTTACAACTTCGTGTGTGCCAGCAAGTATTCCTTTTAACGAAGGTTTTGAAACAGGTTATACTCACGATCAGCCACTCGCTGGATGTTGGTCACAAGCCTCTATTACAGGAGGAAATCCTTGGACTTTAAACAATACGTTTACTACGTATAATCGTACTCCTAATACTGGAGATTGGAACGTAACATTACGATACGGAAACGAAGATTGGATGTTCTATCCGCTTGATCTTACAGGAGGAACTACTTATATGTTAACCTTTTATGCTAGACAGGATAGTGCCAATGGTGCTAATGCAAGTATTTTAGCTGCATATGGAACGGTTGATAACGCAGCAGCAATGACAAATGCCATTGTGCCTTCAACTCCTTTGGTCAATGGAAACTATCAAGAATTTTCTGAATTCTTTACCCCTGCAACTTCTGGTGTGTATTACTTAGGAATTAAAGGTACTATTAGCGGAAGTCCTTGGTATATTTCCTTAGACGATATTAGCGTAGAAGAAGCTAGTGGATGTCTGCGTCCTGGTGCTTTAACAGTCGGAGAGGTTACTGAAACCACAGCTGTTGTGAGCTGGACTGAAAACGGTTCGGCAACAGAATGGAATGTTGTATACGGTGAAGCAGGTTTTGATCCAGAAACTGAAGGAACTACTGTTGTTGTAAATGGCACTCCAGAAACAACTCTTACAGGGTTAATTAGCGATACTGGATACGAATTTTATGTACGTGCAATTTGTGGTGCAGGTGATGAAAGTACGCTTTCTGCGGCTAAATATTTCTTTACAGGGTATTGCCAGTATACTTCAACTTCGACGTCTTACTATATCAATAACTTTGAAACTACAGAAGCTATCCAGAATGTTAGCAATACCAATTCGGGACTATCGCCAAATGGTTATGGTAACTTTACCGATATGGTTGTAACTACATTCGCAGGTGGAAGCTTTGACTTTAGCGCTAGTTACGCTGGAACTTCTACTTATGGATTTAACATGTTTATCGATTACAACGGAAACATGGAATTTGAAGCTTCTGAAAGAGTGTATGCTTCTGGAGGTTATTTCTCAAGTGCTCAAGGTACTATTACTGTGCCTATGGATGTTGCAAATGGTAACTATAGAATTAGAATTATAGCTGATTTCTTAAACACAAACCCTCAGCCTTGTGGTACTTCTGCTTACGGAGAAGCTGAAGATTATACCTTAATGATTATTGATACCCCTAGTTGTATGCCTCCAAGAGGTGTTGCTGTAATTGGCGTTACAGAAACTACTGCCGATGTAAGTTGGACTCCTTGGGGAACTGAAACAGAATGGGATATTATTTTTGGAGCTCCAGGATTTGATCCAGAAACTGAAGGAACAATACAAAACCATACAGGTGGTGTGGCTGAAGCAACTATCACTGGTTTAACAGCTAGTACCGAATACGAATTCTACGTGAGAGGTGTTTGTGGTGTCGACGATGTTAGTATTTGGACAGGTCCAGGTTACTTCGTTACCGAATGTGTTGTTTTGAACATTCCTTATATGTTAGATTTTGAAGGAGCAACTCCTCCAAACTTGCCAATTTGTACAAGTACTGAAGCTATAGGTAACAGTAGTAGTTGGGAAACTTCATATGTTAACCAAAGCGGATTTACCGGTAAAGCGTTACGTTACAAATGGTCACAAAATGATGCAAACACTTGGTTCTATACGCAAGGTCTAAATCTTACAGCTGGAATTGAATATAAAATCTCGTATAAGTACGGTAATAGCGATAACGGTTTCACTGAAAAAATGAAAGTAGCCTATGGCGGTGCTCCAGGTGCTACCTATATGACCAATGAACTGGCTGATTATACAGAAATTAATACAGGAGAACCAACCGAGGAGTCAATAATATTTATGGCTCCTGAAGATGGAGTATACTACTTTGGTTTCCATGCGTATTCATCTGCAGATCAATTCTACTTATTTGTAGATAATATTCATATTGGCTTTGCGGCCGAATGTGATGTTGTAACCGATATAGAAGTTGTAGAGATTACGGATGAATCTGTTACAGTGTCTTGGACAGAGTCTGATACTGCTTCCGATGGTTACACTGTAGATGTGTATCTTGCAGGTGCAAATCCGAATCTAGACACACCAGTGGCTACTGAAACTGTTCCTGTGGGTACTTCTAGTGCTACAGTTACTGGTTTAATGCCAGATACAGCTTATGATGTTTATGTTACTTCAGATTGTGGTGAAGGAAATGTGATAAGAAGTCAAGCAATAGGCTTTTCAACTGCTGTTGTTGGAATTGGCAGTAATAATTTAGTGAAAATAACTTATTTCCCAAATCCAGTAAAAGAGCAATTGACCATAACTGCTGCTAAATCGATTGAGAGTGTAATTGTTTATAATCTTTTAGGTCAAACTGTAATGCAGGTTGAGCCAAGAAACGTAAATGTTGTATTAGATATGTCAGCTTTGCCAACTGGAACTTATGTTCTTCAGGCAAACGTTGTGGATGCTTCTTCCACTTTCAAAATTGTGAAAGAGTAAGCTAAGTAAAATTTGTTTATGTAAAAAGAGATCTAGCAATAGGTCTCTTTTTCATTTTATATCAGTATTGTCCGCGAAAAGGAACAAGACCCGCCAGCCTTAAAGTAATCAATCGGGCAGGAAAGGCACGTTCGGGCGGACCACTGTCGTTACAAGAACCAAGCCTGCCCGTCGGCGAACCGGGATCCAAGATTAAATTGTAAAACACCGAAAATGTGTCTTTTAGTTTTTAAAGATTGAAATAAGTGATCTATCGAAATTGTTATTTGCTTTTTCTACGATGGTCAAACTGGGTCTTTTTCAATATTGTCAAGGTTTTTAGTGTTATAGTCTTTTTTTATTTATTACATCTAATAATTTAAAAGCCAAATGATAAAGATTTATCTACCTTGTTTTCTATATTTGTCCCTTTATAGCTTGATGGGTGAATTAGTAACAGTTCTTTATTAGTAATGGATAGAGTTGTTGTTTTAATCTGCTGTTTTTTAAGCTAAAGAAAACTAACCAATCAATGAAATTATACTTAACAGTGGCACTTGAAGCCGCATTAAAAGCCGGAATTGAAATTTTAAAAGTTTATGGAACCGATTTTAATGTCGAAATTAAAGGAGATGATTCCCCGTTAACTCTTGCGGATAATAATGCGAACGACGTTATTAATTCTTACCTTAGACCTACTAATATTCCAATTATAAGCGAGGAGAATAGACAGTTGCCTTATGTTGATAGAAAAAGTTGGAACCGTTGTTGGATTGTAGATCCACTAGATGGTACTAAAGAATTTATTAAACGTAATGGAGAGTTTACTGTCAATATCGCTCTTGTTGAAGAAGGTGTGCCTGTGCTTGGAGTAATTTACGTTCCCGTTTCGAAAACACTATACTTTACTTCGATAGATAAAACTTCCAAAAAAATCACCCTAGATTCAGAGGACGTTTCCGTTGAGGAAATTTATGAAAAGGCATTTCAAATTACTCCGCAACCCATTATTGATGTCGTTAAGGTTGTAGGTAGTCGGTCACATTTAAACGAAGATACCGAAAGGTTTATATCGAAGATTGAAGAAAAGAACAAAGTAGAGATAGTTTCCATGGGAAGCTCTCTAAAGTTTTGCATGGTCGCAGAAGGCCTTGCTCATATCTATCCCCGTTTTGCCCCCACAATGGAATGGGACACTGCAGCAGGACATGCTATTTGTAGAGCTGTAGGAGTAGAAGTAGTAGATCAAGCTACTGGAACCCAAATGAAATACAATAAACCAAATTTACTTAACAATCATTTTATGGTAGGAAGTGCGATTAACGTTGTTTAATCGTCTTCTGCTTTATAATAGATGGATGTAATTGGGTTTGGCTAAGAATATTTTAGTAAATCGCGTTTAGTATTTTTCCTTACTGCTTAATTTTGCAGTTTTGTGAAATTTTGACCGATTATTAAAGGCAATAAGTTTTAAATGAAAATTATAAATAATTAATAAACGATACTTCAACAATGAGTGATGTGAATTCTGAAATTAAAATAGCTGTAATAGGTCTTGGATATGTAGGTTTACCTTTGGCTAGGCTATTCGCAACCAAATATCCTGTAATAGGCTTTGATATAAACAGAGGACGGGTAGAAGAACTGCAAAAAGGTCATGATAGTACAAAAGAAGTTGATGACGATGTGTTACAAGATGTTTTAATTACATCTAATCCTTTGAGGTCTTGCTCACTTGAAGAGTCAAAGGCGCCAATGACAAAAGGCTTATTTTGTACTTCCGATATAATGGATATCCAAGAGTGTAATTACTTTGTTGTTACAGTGCCAACCCCTGTTGATAAAAATAGACGTCCTATTTTAACTCCTTTGTATGCTGCCAGCGAAACCGTGGGTAAAGTTTTAAAGAAAGACGATATTGTAATTTATGAGTCTACTGTGTATCCTGGAGTAACAGAAGATGAGTGTGTTCCAGTTTTAGAAAGAGCTAGTAATCTTCGTTTTAATGAGGATTTCTTTGTAGGATACTCTCCTGAGCGTATTAACCCTGGAGATAAAGAGCATACTGTCGATAAAATCCTTAAAGTTACTGCAGGTTCTACCCCTGAAGCTGCAAAAAAAGTTGATCACATTTATTCTTCCGTTATTACAGCAGGCACCTATTTAGCTCCAAGTATTAAAGTAGCAGAAGCTGCAAAGGTTATTGAGAATTCTCAACGAGATATTAATATAGCTTTTGTGAATGAGCTAGCTAAAATATTTAACTTAATGGAAATTGATACCCTTGCTGTCTTAGAAGCTGCGGGTACTAAATGGAACTTTTTACCATTTAGGCCAGGTCTTGTAGGTGGTCACTGTATTGGGGTTGATCCGTACTATTTGGCTCAAAAGGCGCAAGAATGTGGTTACCACCCTGAAATTATTTTAGCAGGACGCCGCCTGAATGATTCCATGGGAGAATATGTTGCTTCTCAAGTTGTAAAATGTATGATTAAAAAAGGAGTTTCTATAAACGGTGCTGAAGTTTTAATGCTAGGAATAACCTTTAAAGAAAATTGCCCAGATGTGCGTAATACTAAAATAGTTGATGTTATTGCTGCTTTAGAAGATTATGGGGTGAAAGTGAAAGTGTATGACCCATGGGCAAATAGCGAAGAAGTGCTTCATGAATACAATATTGTTTGTGATAATGAACTGCCTGCCATTAAATTTGATGGAATTGTTTTAGGGGTGGCGCATAACGAATTTTTAGACTTGGATTTAAGTGGTCTGAAAAACGATGTAACCATTGTCTACGATGTTAAAGGTGTTTTAAGTGATGCCGACGGTAGGCTTTAACTAAAAAAGTGGAAAGTGTGATTGCTTTCTCGTTATAATCCCCTTTTTATTTGTACTTCTTTAGTTTTTCAATATTATTTTTAAATAAAATCAGTAATGAACTTTGAACAATTTGTAGAATTAAAAAACCAACGAGTTTTGGTGACTGGTGGAGCAGGATTTATAGGCTCTAATCTATGTGAGGTTTTACTTGACTTGAACGTAAAAGTTACTTGTCTAGATAACTTCGCAACTGGACACAAACACAATATAGCTCCTTTTCAAAGTCATCCAAATTTTCAACTAATCGAAGGGGATATTCGTGACCTGAAAACTTGTAACGATGCCTGTAGCGAACAAGATTTTGTTTTGCATCAAGCTGCTCTAGGCTCTGTTCCTAGATCTATAAATGATCCAATTACGTCAAACGATGTGAACATTGGTGGATTTCTAAATATGTTAGTTGCAGCTCGAGATGCAAATGTAAAGCGTTTTGTTTATGCTGCTAGTAGTTCTACTTATGGTGATTCAGAAGCTTTACCTAAGGTGGAAGATAAAATAGGAAAACCATTATCTCCTTATGCTATTACTAAATACGTGAACGAGCTCTATGCTCAAGTTTTTCACACAACATACGGTCTTGATACAATAGGTTTACGATATTTTAATGTTTTTGGAAGGCGTCAAGACCCTAATGGTGCATACGCAGCTGTAATTCCTTTGTTTGTTAAAAAGTTTATGGCTCATGAAAGCCCTGTGATCAACGGGGATGGAAGTTATTCCAGAGACTTTACATACATAGACAATGTGGTGCAAATGAACCTTTTGTCTATTACAACTAAAAATAAAGAAGCATTAAATCAAGTTTATAATACGGCAGTAGGAGATAGAACTACTTTGGTTCAACTTACAAGCCTACTAAAAAAATATTTAAGTGCTTTTGATGACCAAATCAAAGATGTAGAAGTTTTGCACGGTCCAAATCGAAAAGGGGATATTCCTCACTCGTTAGCTTCTATTACTAAGGCTGAAGAACTGCTGGGATATAAACCTAGTCATACAATTGACAATGGAATTGAACAGGCCGTGGCCTGGTATTGGGAAAATTTATAATGAATGTTTTTTCAAGAATAAATATGGTGATAGAACAACGATGTTTAGTGAAAGACAATTCACAGGCGGCTAGTCATTTGACTGGAGTTAAAGGTGTTTGCGATTTTTCAAACAATAACTTTTTAGAAAACCAATGTTAGGAAGATCACGAAAACGACATATTGCAAAAACTATAACGTGGCGCTTTGTAGGAACCCTTGATACAATATTAATATCGTGGTTCATAACTGGGGATCTTTGGGCTGGATTGAAGATTGGTTTTGCCGAAGTTACTACAAAAATGATTTTGTACTACCTTCACGAACGTGCATGGTTTAAAATAAACTTGACCAAGGCTGGGATTATTAGAGAAAGCAGAGTCAGGCATATCGCTAAAGCGTTAACGTGGAGAACGGTTGGAACATTAGATACTATGATGCTCTCTTGGATAATAACTGGAAATCCCTTAGCTGGATTAAAAATAGGGCTGTCTGAACTGTTAACAAAAACGATATTGTATTATATTCATGAAAGAGTTTGGTACAAAGTTAATTACGGTTTAAAAGATTGATAATAAATATGAACGAAAATATATTTGAACACAACTTCAATATTAAGCGGGAGAATCGGAGTGTTTTAAAAAAGCATAAGCCTATATTGATATGGTTTACGGGGCTTTCAGGTTCTGGAAAATCTACAGTTGCTAATGCAGTTGAGCAAACACTTTACAATAAAAATGTTCATACCTATTTATTAGATGGGGATAATGTAAGAAACGGAATTAATTCAAATTTATCATTTTCTCCAGAGGATCGTACAGAAAATATTCGCAGAATAGGAGAAATCGCCAATTTAATGCTAGATGCAGGATTAGTGGTGTTGGCTTCCTTTGTGTCACCTTATAGAGTTGATCGGGAGAACGTGAAAAAAATTGTTGGACCATCTAATTTTGTTGAAGTGTTTGTAAACACGCCTATATCAGAATGTGAACGTCGAGATGTGAAAGGTCTATACAAAAAAGCGCGGAATGGTGAAATAAAGAACTTTACTGGAGTTAATGCTCCATATGAAGTACCTTTGAATCCCGAAATTGAAATTGACACCACGAAGGAGCGTTTAGATGATAGTGTCACTATAATCATTAAGCAAGTATTGAAAAAAATTGAAATAACATGAGTAAGTATTATTTAAATTATTTAGATGAATTGGAATCGGAAGCAATCTTTATACTTCGTGAAGTATATGCCCAATTTCAAAATCCAGTAATATTATTTTCAGGAGGAAAAGACTCTATTCTTCTCACTCACTTAGCTAAAAAGGCTTTTTATCCTTGTAAAATTCCATTTGCTTTACTTCACGTAGATACAGGTCATAACTTTCCAGAAACTATTCAATTTCGAGATGAGTTGATTGAAAGTTTAGGCGTTGAGTTAATAGTCGGGTCTGTTCAAGAATCAATAGATAATGGAAGAGTTGCAGAAGAACGTGGTAAAAATGCTACTCGAAACTCACTTCAAATAACGACCCTCTTAGATGCAATAGAAAGCAATAAGATTGATTGTGCTATTGGTGGAGGAAGACGCGATGAAGAAAAAGCACGTGCTAAAGAGCGTTTCTTTTCACATCGAGATGATTTTGGACAATGGGATCCAAAAAACCAGCGCCCTGAATTATGGAATTTATTGAATGGAAAATATTTTGAAGGCGAACATTTCCGGGCTTTTCCGATAAGTAATTGGACAGAAATGGATGTGTGGAACTATATAAATCGTGAAAACATAAAAATTCCATCCCTCTATTTTGCTCATCAACGTGAAGTTGTATGGCGGAATGATTCTTGGATTCCTGTTTCGGAATTTTTGAAATTAGAACCTAATGAAAAAACTGAAACAAAAAAGATTCGTTTTAGAACCCTTGGAGATATAACAATTACCGGAGGAATAGAGTCTGATGCCGACACGCTTGAAAAAATTGTTGCGGAAGTAGCGGCTATGAGAATGACGGAACGAGGTAATCGAACAGACGATAAACGTTCTGAAACAGCAATGGAAGACAGGAAAAAACAAGGATATTTCTAAAAAAATAAACGTAAAAAATAAAGCTTTATCATTAGTATATAGGTGAATAAAGCATAAATTCAGGATAAATGATGGTAGATAATAATCAATTATTACGGTTTACAACCGCAGGAAGCGTTGATGACGGGAAAAGTACATTAATAGGGAGATTGCTTTATGATTCAAAATCTATATTTGAGGATCAATTGACTGCTGTTGAAAATACAAGCAAGAAAAAAGGACACGATAATCTTGACCTTGCTATGTTTACAGATGGTTTAAGAGAGGAGCGAGAACAAGGTATTACTATCGATGTTGCGTATCGATACTTTACAACACCTAAAAGAAAATTTATAATTGCCGATACACCGGGACATATTCAATATACTCGAAATATGATTACGGGTGCGTCCACTGCCAATGCAGCTATTATTCTAATTGATGCTCGACATGGCGTTATTGAGCAAACTAAAAGGCACTCTTTTATTGCTTCACTTCTCCAAATACCACATTTAGTCGTGTGTATCAATAAAATGGATTTGGTTAATTACGATGAAGCGGTATATGATGATATTGTTAATCAATATGAAAAACTATCTTCCAAACTTGTTACCAAAGACATCACCTTTATTCCAATAAGTGCGTTATATGGTGATAACGTTGTAAACCGTTCTGAGAATATGGAATGGTACAAAGGAGCTGCTTTGCTATATACACTTGAAACATTGCACATTACCAATGATTTGAATAAAATCGATGCTCGTTTTCCTGTGCAAACTGTATTGAGGCCTCAAAGAGAAGGGTTTATAGATTATCGAGGGTATGCTGGTAGAATAGCTAGCGGGATATTTAGGGTTGGAGATGAAGTTATTTCACTCCCTTCAGGATTTACCTCAAAAATAAAAAGTATTGATACGTTTGAGCAGGAACTTGATGAAGCTTATGTGCCTATGTCTGTTTCTATAACCCTGGAAGATGATATAGATGTTAGTAGAGGGGATATGATTGTTAGAACCAACAATAGACCCGAAACCTCTCAAGAATTTGATGTTATGTTGTGTTGGATGAGCAGTAAGCCATCGCAGCCAAGAGCAAAATACACCATTTATCATACGGAAAACTCGCAAAAAGCAATGATAAAAGATGTGTTATACAAAGTAGATATTAACACGTACGATCGCATTAAGGAAGTGGAAACTTTTGAAATGAATGATATTGGAAGAGTGACCATTAGAACGACCAAGCCATTAATGATAGATTCTTACGGCACTAACCGTACTACTGGGAGTGTTATTTTGATCGATGATAACACAAATGAAACTGTTGCAGCCGGAATGATTGTATAAGAATGTAAAAAAAAAAGGGAATCAAAGTTATTCGGGAACAAATGATTCGTAATAAATAGTCGCTTAAAATTTTAAATATATGAAGATTAAAAATATTTGTTGTATCGGAGCAGGTTATGTTGGAGGGCCTACGATGTCTGTTTTGGCAATTCAGAATCCAGATATTAAAATAACTGTGGTTGATATTAACGAAGAACGTATTAAAGCCTGGAATGACAAGGATTTGAATGGCCTCCCTATCTATGAGCCAGGACTAAAGGAAATTGTTCAAAAAGCAAGAGGACAAAATTTGTTTTTCAGTACTGATGTTGAAAAAGCAATTGATGAAGCTGAAATGATTTTTATATCTGTAAATACGCCGACCAAAACCTACGGTAAAGGAAAAGGAATGGCGGCTGATTTAAAATATATAGAGCTTTGTGCCCGTCAAATTGCTAAAGTTGCAACTACTGATAAAATCGTAATAGAAAAATCGACCTTACCAGTGCGTACTGCACAAGCAATTAAAAATATATTAGATAATACAGGAAATGGTATTAAATTCCAGATTCTTTCTAATCCCGAGTTTTTAGCTGAAGGTACAGCTGTACAGGATTTGTTAAATCCAGACCGCGTGTTGATTGGAGGGGAGGAGAGTGATGAAGGTAAAGAAGCAATCGACGCCTTGGTAGATATTTATGCTTCTTGGATCCCTAGGGAGCGAATATTGACTACAAATGTGTGGTCTTCAGAATTGTCAAAATTGGTTGCAAATGCCTTTTTAGCCCAGCGCGTATCTTCGATTAATGCTATTTCTGAATTATGCGAAGTAACGGGAGCCGATGTGGACGAGGTAAGCCGCGCTATTGGAATGGATAGTCGGATAGGGCCAAAATTTTTAAAAGCGTCAGTTGGTTTCGGGGGTTCTTGTTTCCAAAAGGATATTTTAAACCTGGTATATATAGCCAAGACGTATGGGCTCAATGAAGTCGCTGATTACTGGGAGCAGGTCATTATTATGAATGACCACCAAAAGAATCGTTTTGCCGAGAATATCGTAAGCACACTCTATAACACGGTTTCAGGAAAGAAAATCACATTCTTGGGTTGGGCTTTTAAAAAAGATACAAATGATACTAGGGAATCTGCAGCTATTTATGTTGCAGATGCATTATTGAACGAACAAGCCGAAATCTGTGTATATGATCCAAAAGTGAGTCAAGAACGCATTTATGCAGATTTGGATTATTTAAATACAAGAAGCCCAGAAGAAAATAGAAGGTTAGTTAAGGTGGTTAAGGACCCATACGAGGCGTGCCAAGAAGCTCATGCGATCGCTATTTTGACTGAATGGGATGAATTTAAAGAATATGACTGGAAGCGGATATTCGACTCGGTAATTAAACCAGCTTTTGTTTTTGATGGACGAAAAATTTTGAATAAAACAACTTTAAATAAAATGGGATTTGAGTATTATGCTATTGGCAGTTAATTCTGTGTGCTTAAGCTTAAAATTAAATTGTATCAATAATATACAGAAATGAAGGATCTAGAAAATAAATCAATTCTTATTACTGGAGGCACAGGTTCTCTTGGAAAAGCTTTAACTCAACATATTTTATCCAGATACCCTAAGGTTAAAAAACTGGTTATATATTCTCGAGATGAACAAAAGCAATTTCAGATGGCTCTAGAGTATCCATCAGATAAATTTCCGCAAATACGCTTTTTAATAGGAGATGTAAGAGATGCGGAAAGACTTAAAAGAGCTTTTAAGGATATTGACTTTGTAATTCATGCAGCTGCTATGAAGCATGTGCCAATAGCAGAGTACAATCCAGACGAATGTGTTAAAACCAACATTCATGGAGCTCAGAATGTTATTAATGCCTGTTTAGAAACAGGGGTTAATCGAGTAGTAGCACTTTCTACTGATAAAGCTTGTGCGCCTATTAATTTATATGGAGCGACTAAGCTAGCTTCAGACAAGCTATTTGTAGCGGCAAATAATATAACAGGATGGAATCCTATTCGTTTTTCTGTAGTTCGCTATGGGAATGTTATGGGGTCTAACGGTTCTGTTATACCGTTTTTTATAAATATGAAAAAGGAAGGGGTACTGCCTATTACAGATTCCGAAATGACACGTTTTAATATATCTCTTCAAGGTGGTGTAGATATGGTTATGCACGCTTTAGAACATGCATGGGGAGGAGAAATATTTGTTCCCAAAATCCCGTCATATAAAATTATGGATGTAGCAGAAGCTATTGGCCCAGAGTGTGAACATAAAGTTGTAGGTATTAGACCAGGAGAGAAAGTACACGAAGAAATGATAACTCCGTCAGATTCCTTTTACACATACGACTTAGGTAAATATTATACAATTTTACCTTCTAGGCCAAAATGGAAACTAGATGATTTTGTAAAAACTTTTGACGCTAAAAAGGTTCCAAACGGATTTGCTTATAATTCAGGGACTAATGATGAATGGGAAACTGTGGATTCATTAAGATCTTTAATTATTGAACATGTTGATTCATCTTTTAAAGCATAAATAATGAGAAATATACCGTACGGTAGACAGCAAATTGATCAAGATGACATTGATGCTGTAATAGAAACGCTTAAATCTGATTTTCTTACTCAAGGTCCAAAAATTGAAGAGTTTGAAAAGGCTTTTGCTAAATATGTAGATGTGAAGTATGCTGTTGCAGTAAGCAATGCTACGGCTGGGTTGCATATAGCAAATATGGCTTTAAGCGTAAAAGAAGGCGACCGCGTAATAACCACTCCAATTACGTTCGCAGCATCAGCCAATGCTTCTCGTTATTGTGGTGCAGAAGTTTGGTTTGCAGATATTGATCCAGATACATATTTGTTGGACATTAATGCAGTTAAAAAACTAATAGAAAGTAAGCCGAAGGGGTTTTTTAAAGGAATAATTCCTGTTGACTTTGCAGGACTTCCTGTTAACTTGGAAAGTTTCAGATCCTTGGCAGATCAACATGGGCTTTGGATAATTGAAGATGCGGCACACGCTCCAGGAGGATCTTTTATAGATTCAAAAGAGCAAGTAAATAAATGCGGTAATGGAAAGTATGCAGATTGTGCTGTTTTTTCATTTCACCCGGTAAAGCATATTGCTTGTGGTGAAGGCGGAATGGTAACTACTAATGACGAGGAAATTTATAACAATCTAAAGCTGTATCGTTCTCATGGGATAACTAAAGATAATATGTCTGAGGATCCTGGTGGATGGTATTATGAAATGCAAACTTTAGGATATAATTACCGTTTAACTGATATGCAAGCTGCTTTAGGCTTATCACAGCTTAAGAAAAATATAGAAGGTGTTGCAAGACGAAATGAAATAGCGAATAGGTATAAAGAAGCTTTTCAAAATACTGCAATTAAATTTCAATCATTACCGGATGGAGCATTGAATGCACACCACCTCTTTGTTATCGAAGTTGAAAACAGGAAAGGATTGTATGACTCATTGAGAGCGAATAATATTTTCGCTCAAATTCATTATATCCCAGTACATACGTTACCTTATTATAAGGAAATAGGATATGGAGATGCAGATTTGTCTAAGGCCGAAAATTATTATAACCACTGCATAAGCTTACCTATGTATCCAAGTTTAACAGATGAGGAACAGAATTATGTAATTAAAAAAGTATTAGTGTTTCATGGGTAATTTATGCATTATTCCAGCTAGAGGGGGAAGTAAACGTATTCCTAGAAAAAACATTAGAGATTTTCTAGGCAAGCCTATTATTGCATATTCTATAGAAACAGCATTAGAGTCAGGATTGTTTTCCGAAGTAATGGTTTCTACTGATGATGAAGAGATCGCTGAAATTGCTAAAAGATACGGGGCAAAAGTTCCTTTTTTTAGATCTAAAGAAACCGCGAATGATTTTGCAACTTTGGCAGATGTCGTTGATGAAGTTTTTCATCAATTTGAATCAAAAAAGTCTTTTTTTGAACATGCTTGTTGCATTCTCCCAACAGCTCCGTTAATGTCTGTAGAAGATTTAAATAAAGGATATCAAATGTTATTAAAGGAAGATGTAGATTCTGTTCGACCTGTTGTTCGTTTTGCGTATCCAATTCAGCGAGCATTTAAAATGGAAGAAAGTGGAAAGGTTTTCTTTTTATACCCTGAATTTTTAAGAACACGTTCGCAAGATTTAGAACCAGTATATCACGATGCAGGGCAGTTTTATTGGTTTAAATCTGTTAAAAAAATGCTTGGAGAAAATCGATATGCGATGGAAATAAGTGAGATGCGAGTTCAGGATATTGACACTTTTGAAGATTGGAAAGTAGCCGAGATGAAATTTGAATGGCTTAAAAATATGTGAAGTATTATACTATGAAGACATACTTAATAATATCTGAAAAGGAATGGAATAAAAGTCTGATAGAAAGGTTGCAAGATGAACAAACTAATTGGTTGCTTATAGATAAAAGAGAGGACTTTACATTTGAGAATCTAAAAAAGATAAATCCTTTAAAAGTTTTTGTTCCACATTGGTCATATTATATCCCTCAAGAAATATATTCAAATTTTGAGTGTGTTGTTTTTCACGAAACTGATTTGCCATTTGGACGCGGAGGAAGTCCTATTCAAAACTTAATTGAAAGACAATTCGTAGCAACAAAAGTATCTGCTATCAAGGTTACAAAAGAGATTGATGCGGGTGATATTTATCTTAAAAAAGAAATGTCATTGTTAGGAACTGCAGAGGAGATATTTATCCGAATAAATAAAATTGTAGAGCTTATGATTCGAGAAATAGTAGAACTAGACCTGAAACCATATCCACAAGAAGGCAGTCCAACATTTTTTAAACGTAGAAACCAATCTCAGAGTGATATAAACTCTCTTACTGAATTGGACCGAGTTTTTGATTACATCAGAATGTTGGATGCAGAAGGTTATCCAAAAGCATTTCTTGAAACAGACAATTTGCGAATGGAGTTTACGAGAGCATCTTTGAAAGCAGATCAATCGATATATGCAGATGTTAAAATCACTTTAAAAAAATAAAAAATGTTAGAGTTACTTAAGAATAAACGGATATTGGTTGTCGTGGCTCACCCTGATGATGAACTATTAGGATTAGGGGGGACAATAAATAAATTATCCTCTGAATATAATGCAACAACTAGAGCAATAATACTTGGTGAAGGAATTACATCAAGAGCAGATGGTAGAAATCCCGAAATGTGGAAAAAGGAATTAGATACTCATAGTCAAAATATGCTTTTGGCGGCAAAAGCAGTTGGGTATGACTCTATTAAGGGGTATGATTTTCCTGATAATAGATTTGATTCAGTAGATTTACTAGATATAGTAAAGGTTATAGAAAAAGATAAAGAGGATTTTAGACCAGATGTAATTTTCACACATCATGGTGGTGACACAAATATTGATCACAGGGTAACTTTTGATGCAGTAATGCCTGCAATTAGACCGATGCAAGGAGAAATAGTTAAAATTGTTCTAACATTTGAAACTCCGTCTTCTACTGAATGGCAGGCACCGAATTATCCTAATTATTTTCGTCCAAATGTTTTTATTGAACTTTCAGAAGCGAATGTAGAAGCCAAAGTCAAAGGAATGGAACATTATGAGTTTGAAAGTAGAAAATATCCGCACCCTCGCTCACCAGAAGCTTTAAGAATAATATCCAAAAGATGGGGTGTTAATGTTGGTTACGATTATGCAGAACCATTTATGCTCATACGCTCAATATAAATACTTCGATTTATGAAAAAAATATTTTTCAGAATTGACGCTGGAAAAATATTTGGTTTGGGCCATCTATCAAGATGTCTTTGTTTAGCTAATGAGTTTTCAAATGGATTTGAACTAGGTTTTTTTATAAAAACAGATAATCCTCTTACTATAATCCAATTCATTGAAGATAAGTTAAAAGAAGTTATACCTCGGTCTCTATATTTTTTTGAGTTGGATATTCAGCCAACTCAGGAATTAAAATTTCTAATTAATGAAGTGAAAAAACAAAACGCTTTTCTGATTATTGATCATTATACAGCTGATGAAAAGTATCAAAAAGAGCTATATGAAAATAATGTTAAATGGCTTCAATTTGATTCACACGCTAAAGTAAAATTGTATTCTGACTTTGTTTTACATGGAAGCCCAAATGCTACTGAAGAGCTCTACAGACCATTGATAGTAAAAAACACCAAAATGCTTTTTGGTCCAAAATATGCTATAGTGGGAGAACAATTTAGGAGAGGAAGAGAGAACGTTGAGGTCAGAAAAAGTGTAAACGAAATATTCATTAGTTTTGGTGGAGGAAATGATAAAGGCGCCCTTTTAAAGTGTATATCAGATTTGGACTCCTCATTTTTGAAAAATATATCTCTGAACATAGTTACTTCCGAATTAAATCCATCAATAAATGAAATTAAAGGTTGGGTATCAAAATCAAAAAATGTAACGTTATTTATAAACACAAATAAGGTTTTTGAGATTATGGCTCGTTGTGATTTAGCAATCCTTACCCCTGGGACATTAAGTTATGAAGCATCATGTATGGGACTACCAATGTTGTTGATTTCTACTGCAGATAACCAAGATATTAATGCGAGTGGGTGGGAAAGAATTGGCGCGGCTCGATATCTTGGAAAAATAGAATATTTGGATAAAAACATTTTTAATGCCTCAATACGAAATGTTATTGAAAATACAGATTTATTGAATTCAATGTCTGAATGCTCATTCGATGCAGTTGATGGGAAAGGGGCGGAAAGAACAGCAAAAATTATAAAATCACGCATAGTATGAAAAGAATTCTTATTCTTGGCACAAATGCCACACAGTCAGATATCATAAATTACCTAAACGAAACAGGTTGGGAAACTCATGTTTGTGGTTACAAAAAAGAGGGTCCAGGATGCGATATTGCTGATCATTTTCATTTAGTAGATACAATAGATATTGAAGCAGTAAAAAAATTAGCTCAGGATATAAAAGCAGATGTTGTCTATTCTGTTTCTTCTGATTCAGCTATTACTTCAGCAACAAAGGTTTCTGAATTATTAGGAATGCCACACCTGTTGGATGGTAAGATGATTGACTTGTTCAACAACAAACACGAGTTCCGTGACTTCTTAAATAAAAATGAAATAGGATTTACTAAATATACAAAAGTCAACAAGGAACACAAAAATTCTGTTGATTGGGATATATTTCCTTGTGTAGTTAAGCCTACGAATTCGCAAGGACAAAGAGGGGTGCAGTTGGTAAACGACAAGGAATCACTTTTAGGAGCTCTTGAGTTGGCTTTTGAGTCTTCAAAAGAAGGAGAAGCCATAATAGAAGAATATTTAGATGGAGCTGAGTTTTCATCAAATATTATTGTGCAAGACGGAAAGATTATCCTAAATGAATTCAGCGATAGAATTGTTTTTGGAACGGAACATTTTGGATTGCCAAAAGGACATAGAATTCCAATTACCTATATCAATGAAGAACAATTAGCTATTGCAAAATCTAACGTAGAGAAAATCATTAAAACTCTTAATATCCAGAATGCAGTACTTTACATTCAGATGAAGCTTAAGGAAGATCAACCTAGGGTGATTGAAATTGCACCTCGATTGGATGGTTGTCATATTTGGAGATTGATAAAACAAGTAAGAGGAGTAGATTTGAGAGAACTTGCTATTAAATGCTTACTAGGTGAAAAAATAGATATGTCTAATTATAAATCTATTGTTGATAAACATGGGGTTCTAGAATTTTATCATTTACCCACAACTGAAAAGTTTGACATGACTAAGCTAAAGTTAATTCCTGATGTGAGTTTTGCTGAATACCGATATACTGACGGGGAATGTATAGTTCCTATTAATGGACGATTAGAAGTAGTGGGTTATTGTATTTATGACGAAAATTGATTTATGAGAATTTTAATTACAGGAGCTACCGGGTTTTTAGGCAGAAACCTTATTCGCTTGCTTTTGAAAGAAAATCATACTGTTACCGCTATAGGAAGATCTATGGAGAAGCTGAAAGATTGTTTCCCAGATGACACTATTTATAAGCGGGTAACAGATTATTCTGTTGAAAGCCTGACAAATTTGCTTGAAAATCAAGAAGTAGTAATTCATTTGGCTTCACAGTTGATGCAGCGCGATACAGATCCTTTAAAAATCTCCAGTTTTTCATCCAACTTGCAAATAGTAGAAAATCTTGTTATAGCCTGCAACAAAAACGAAACACCAAAGTTTATCAATACATCAACAATAAGTGTTTATCCACTTATGAAGGATTTGCAAGAAACGCAAGCCCCAGCGCCGTCAACTATATACGGAGTAAGTAAAGCTAATATAGATATTTACCTAAGTTACATACAGAAGAAAATTTCGACTAGAATCATTTCTTTGAGATTGGCGAGGTTATATGGGTATGGAGAGAGAGATGGCCTTATGTTTACAGATTTTGTGAATAAGGCGTGTAATAAAGAAACATTGACTATTAATGGACAGGGAAAATCAACCATAGAATATATTTATATAGAAGATGCGATTGAAGCGATTTCAAATGTTGCAAAAAATCATGAAATCGAAGGTGCTTTCAACGTAGGAACAGGAACGTCGTATTCTGTAAAAGTGATTGCTGAAACTGTTAATCAGGTTTTTAAGAATGAAGGAAATGTAGCATATTTGGTAGATAAACCCGATGGAATTGTGGGGAGTGAGATGGATGTTTCTAAAATTAAAGCTAACTTAAATTGGTCCGTACAGTGGGGCTTACTTCAATCAGTTCAAGACATTAAAAGAAATATAGAAAATGAAGAATAATAGAACATTTATAATAGCAGAACTTTCTGCTAATCATAATAACGATTTAGACTTGGCATTGCGCACAGTAAAGGCAGCTGCCGAATCTGGAGCAGACGCTATTAAAGTACAAACTTACACGGCTGATTCTTTGGCTATTGATGTTGATAACGAGTTTTTTGGTCCTAAGAAAGAAGGATTGTGGAAAGGAATACGACCTTATGATTTATATACAGAAGCGTCTTTGCCTTATGATTGGCACAAACCAATTCAGAAAGCAGCTAAGGAGCATGGGCTTATTTTCTTTAGCTCTCCATTTGATTTAGAAGGTGTAGACTTTTTAGAAACATTAAATGTTCCGCTATATAAAATCGCCTCTTTTGAAATTACTGATATTCCTTTAATTGAATATACGGCGTCAAAAGGGAAACCGATGATTATATCTACTGGTGTTGCTAGTGAAGAGGATATAAATTTGGCAGTTGAAACTTGTAGAATGGCGGGGAATTACGATATCACTTTGCTAAAATGCACGTCTCAATATCCTGCTAAAATTGAGGATGCTAACCTATCGACAATAACTGATATGCAACAGCGATTCAACGTAAAAATTGGGCTTTCAGATCATACAATGGGTGATATTGTTCCTACAACGGCAGTAGCGTTAGGTGCTGTTGTTATTGAGAAGCACTTTATATTAAATCGTAATTTGGATGGGCCAGATTCCAGCTTTTCAATGGAGCCAAAAGAGTTTAAGGAAATGGTTGATAAAGTGCGTTTAGTAGAAGCCTCTTTGGGAGAAGTCTCCTATAAAATAACGGAAAAAGATATTTATAAAAGAAGATCTTTGTTTGCGGTTAAAGACATCAAAAAGGGCGAAGTGTTTACCAAAGAGAATGTACGGTCTGTTAGACCAGGCGTTGGATTACACACTAAGTTTTATAAAACTTTACTTGGCGAAAGATCAAATAGGGAGTATAGAAAAGGAGATCCCCTTAAGAAGAACTAGATGACAATAGAAAGTCGAATAGAAAAACTAGCTTCAAACGTAGGCGTAATAGCTCTGTTTGTCTCGTTAAATCCATTTTTAATGTGGATAATTTGGCCGGGCTATATTAATATACCTGTTTTTATAGCAGTGCTTGGAGTCACAGTTATTTTGATGATTATGAAATCGTTAGAGTTGACAGGATTAAAGTTGGTTTTTTCTTTCTTCGCTTTTTTTTTATTGCTTCAATTAGGTACGCCGCTGTTTTCGGGACGGGGGTATGAACTTGGGAAAATAATTACTTTTCTAAGCCTTATTTGTATTCTATCCTTCAATGCCAATATTCTTCTGAATATTTTTTTAAAGTTTAGAAAATTAATCATATTTTTTTGTTGGATTTCCTTAGCTGTCTTTTTTCTTACCTTGATTGGTGTGAATTTGCCTTATCATAAAATACCAGGCTTTACTATAGTAATGACCAATTCGCATGATGGCAGCTTTTATAAGTTGTATGGATTGGTAGTTTCGTCAACAAATACTGTATATGAGATGGGGGGATTAACTATAGCACGTATTTGCGGCCCCTTCTTGGAACCGGGGCATTTTTCAATTTACATCGGTATATTGCTGATTTTTGAAAAAATTGTATTAAACAAGGTTTCAAAGGTTCTTATAATTACTGGAGCATTAACCTTTTCACCTACTTTTCTTATATTCTTGGTTTTTGCGTGGCTTTATGAAATGTTATATTTAAAAAAATACACATATATTTTTAAATACTTCTTGTTCTTATTAATCCCTGTTAGTATAATGTTTTTTTTACTTGACGATATAAAAGATGAAATCGTTTATTTGTTCATCGGAAGAAATTTTGAGGCTTCAGGCTTGTCTTTATTCGAGGTATTAGATGATAGAGCAGGTAAAACAGCACTTCACTTTTACAATAACTTTAAAGAAACTCCGTCAGTTTGGTATGGAAAAGGATTAGAGTACATGGCGAACCTAGGTGTTTTATCCGACTGGAGGGGAATGGTTTTTAAATATGGAATTATAGGCTTTGGCTTTTCTTTATTAATGACTATTTGCATCCCGTTTTTTTCTGATAAAAAACTTGAGAGATTAATCATTTCCTTAATTATCCTCATTATCTACTTGCATAGATCGTGGATGTTCGAGAATTCATTTTTGTATCTATTTTTAATAATTGGTTTAATAAGCAAGAATATTTATTTAAAAAGACAAACAAATGTATAAATATTTTTTACTTAGTTTCTTCATCATTTCGTCTTGTGTTAGTCAATCTAAAATAAAACTAGATAAAACAAGTTTGATTTGGAATAAAGCCGAGCATAGTGCCTTTACAACATTAGTTAGCCATAACGGCTATTTATATTGTGCATTTAGAGAGGGAACTTCTCATCACAGTTATGATGGTGGAATAAGAATTATTAAATCAAAAGATACTCAGAATTGGGAAGATGTTGCGTTTATTAGCATACCACAAGAAGATTTGAGAGATCCAAAGTTTATCATAAATAATAATGATTTAAACTTGATTTTTGTTTCGAGAACTGAAACAGAGCATTTTTCATATTCATATTCATATTCGACTGAAAATGGAGAAGAGTGGTCTCAAGAAAATAGAGAATTAGGGACATGGAGATGGAATGCCACAGAGTTCAATGGAAAAATCTATAGTGTGGGATATTCGTCTAATGATAAACAGGGAAGGATTTATTCAACAAAAACGGGTGATTCCTGGCAACCTATTAAGAATAATTTTTTTCCAGATATAGCTTCTTATCCAAATGAAACAGCGTTATTCTTTTCATCAGATAGAACTTCCTATGCCTTTGTTAGACAAGACAAGAAATCAAAATCCGCGCTAATAGGTACATCCAGTCCTCCATACCAAGATTGGACTTGGAAAGATCTAAATACAAGAATCGGTAGTCCTTCAGGTATACTTTTAAATGATAGTTTAATATTAGCCTGTGTAAGACTCTATTTTCCTGTAAGAACATCTCTAGTTTGGATAGATCCAATAAAAGGCACTTTAAAAGAAGATACTGTCTTGCCGTCTGGAGGTGATACAGGTTATGCAAGTATTGTGAGCTTTAAAAATAAATATTATGTCTCATATCATTCTTCAAAAAATGCTGAGAGAAAGTCTTCAATATATTTAACTGAATTTACAATAAATGTTGATGGGGAAAATTAAATTACTTTTTAAGAATAAAGTTATAATGTACCTTGCAACAAGGTACTTAACTTATTTCTTTCAATTTTTATCTTCTATAATTATTGCAGTTAAACTGGGTCCATACTATTTTGGAGTTTGGGGGTTTTTACTTTTACTTATTAATTACTTCAGAATTTCTAATTTTGGAGTTTCTAATGCTGTAAATATTTTAATTGTTCAGAATAAAGAAAATGAACAGAAGGTAAAAAACTTAGTTGTTTCTGCATTAGCTAGCTTAGCTATTCTCTCCTTAATGATTATTCTCTTCGCACTGTATTACTACCTTTTTGGTATTGCTTTTTTTCAAAAATATGAAGTAGGAGTTTTGTTTTATGTCGTATGCTTTATTGCTATTCTGACACATTTCAATACTTTATTAATGAATATTTATCGAATTAAGAATCGATTATTTGAAGTTGCATTTCAACAATCTGCAGTGCCTATTTTGGTGTTGATAACGTGTTTTTTTTTAAAAGACAAAACACTAGTGTATGCATTGCTAGGGGCTCACGTAGTTGGTAATATCTTGGCGCTTTTAATTTTTGTATTTGGGAAAAAAATTCCTTGGAAAGGATCTTTTTCTATTTCAGTTTTAAAAACAATAATAAATAAAGGTTTTTTCCTTTTCTTATACAACATTTGCTTCTATTTGATAATTGTTTCAATAAAAACGATTATTAGTATCTATTATTCAGTAGAAGATTTTGGATTTTTCACATTCTCATACTCCTTGGCAAACGTGGTATTGCTATTTTTACAAGCCCTGACATTTATTGTTTTTCCTAAAATTATAGACAAACTTAAATCAGAGGACTCTCAATCTATCCAGATTTTAATTAAAAGCATTAGAGTTAGTTATGTTTCATTAGCGTTTGGGTTAGGGTTTTTATCACTAATTATTTTTCCGATATTTTTAGAACTAGTACCCAAATATGAACAAGCTTTAACGGTAATTCAATTATCAGTGCTGACTGTTGTTTTGTATACTAATTCTTTTGGGTATGGTACTTACCTTATGGCTCAAAACAAAGAAAAAACAATAGCTAAGATATCCTCATTTGCCTTGCTTGTAAATATTAGTATAGCCCTCACTTTAATTCATGTTTTTAAGGTGACTTATGAATATGTGATTTTGGCAACAACATTTACCTACATTCTTTATACTTACTTGTGCGTTCAATACGGTAAAAAACAAATGGGGTTAAAGGATGGTTTTGCAAAAAACTTTACAGATTGTTTTCAGTTAAGTCTACTTATTCCTTACATAATAGCTATTTTGGTTGTTTTGTCAAGTATTAAATGGTTGCTTCCATTACCTCTTATTGTGTATGTTTTATTGAACAAGAATGCTATAAAAGAAATAATAATAAAGATAAAAACTATAATAAATAGGCCTAACGTAATAGATTTGTAAAAAGGTAGATTATTATGAAGAAGGCAGTTTATAGGGTAAAGGAGTTGGCAAACAAGGAGTGCAAACTGGGGTTTTATGAAGGAAAAATCTTAGGGATTCCTGCATGGCGAGTACTTAGGTTTAAAACGAGAACAAATTATTTTAAAAAGAACACTGAATTTAATAATAAGAGTAATAAAAAAGAAGATGTTAGTATTGCGATTTTAGTAAAGAGTTACTTTAATTCCTTTTTAGCATTAATCAAGCTACTTTTAAGTTCTAAACGTTGTAGCAATGTTATTTATGCTTTTCCGCGGTTGGCAAGATTGGATGATACTTATCTTGATAAGTTTACCGATCCTATGATAGAATACACAGATGTTAAAAATGATTTTTTGATATTTCAACGTAGCTTGGGCGGTAGTCATAGTAAGCCTAGGAAGCATGACAACAACACAATTGAGACCGATTTTATAGACATAACAGTAAAGATATTAGGGGTTGTTTTTTTTCCAATATTTTTATTGTGTTACGTTAAAACAATCTTGGGAATCTACAAAAAAGCTAAAGAGCTTTTTGGGGTAGGTTTTCTTTTTGTCATAAAATCTAGTATTGATTTGGGGGAGTTTTATACAAAGCATTTTTTTGTGAAAATATTATTACGAAAGCTACAAGCGAAAAATGTGTTTGTGGTTAATAGAGGTGCTTTTATTCCCGTTATAGTTTCAGCTCGTAAAGTAAATGCAAGAGTTTATGAAATGCAGCACGGGGTAACTTTGTCTGATACAATTTTATATGCAGGCGAATACCATCCGTTGGCGGATCCAGATTATTTTTTAGCATTTGGAAAAAAATGGATAGCATCACAATTTTATATACCCTTAGAGAAAATCGTTAACGTTGGGTGGGGTTATAAACGAATGGTAAATAACAGTTTGCAGAAGCCAGTCTTCTCAGATAAATGTATTCTAGTTATTTCTTCACCCAACTGTACGTTCAAACTTTTTGATGTTGTTTTAAAGCTGGCTGAGGTGTTTTCTGAGTATGAATTTCATCTGCGATTACATCCTCAAGAAGGGTATAAAGAAGCACAATATAAAGCCATAGCTGAAATTGATAATATTAAAATGGATGATCGTTCTGTCGATTCTGCAGTTGTTGTAAATCGGTATAAATATCTAATAGGTGAGAATTCATCGGTTTTATACGAAGCGCTTTGTCTAAATAAAAGAGTTGCCCGTATAGAAATGGGAGGCCTCGAGATAAAAGATCAAAATAATAGAGCTACAACTGGGTTTTTCTATGTGAAAAGCATAGAAGATTTTAAAGAGTTTTTAAACTTGGAAGGGGAATTAAATAGTCTGCCTGAACAAGGTGTTTATGATGATTTTGATGAGACAGTTGTAAACAAGTTAATAAAAAATTGTAAATTATGATAACAGTATTAATTACCTGTGCCGGTTCTGGTGTTGGTCAATCGGTGATAGATTCTTTAAATTTAGTGAAAGGCTATAAACTTATTGGCTGTGACGGAAAGCGAAATGTATACGCACATGCATACTGTGATAAGTTTTTAACGGTTCCAAGCATATATTCTGACGATTATATAGATCATTTAATAGCTCTGTGTAAAAAAGAAAATATAGATATAGTAGTCCCTGGCCACGATTACGAGTTATTATTGTTTTCAGAAAACTTTAAGTCATTTGAAGAAAATGGCATCGAGGTTGTCGTTTCTGAACCAACAATTATTGCTGCAAGTAGAGATAAGCAAAAGTGGTTTGATTATTTTAGTAAATACGATTGTAAAATAGTACCTACATATTCTGTAAAAACTTTCAAACAAAATCCGGATTCTTCAATTTTTCCAGCTATTGTAAAGCCCGTGGGAGGATCTGCTTCTCAAGGAATTTTAATACTCAATAGTGTTGACGAAATTGAGCAGGCAAACGACGAAGATATAATCCAGCCGTACCTATTTCCAACGGAAGATGATAAAAATTACTTAGCGATTAAAAAAGCGGTTGCAAAGAGTAATCTAGTACAACTTTCGGAAATATCAATCCAACTTATTTTCTCTAAAAAATCTAAACTGTCAGGTATCTTTATATCTAAAAATACTTTGAAAGATGGTGTCCCTATATTTGTTAATACGATTAAGCCAGAGGAGTTCGAATATCTAGATGAAATTATGAAATTTGTTCCTGTATGCGAAGAAAATGGTGTTAAAGGTCCTGTTAATATTCAAGGTAGAGTAACAGAAAAGGGAATCTTCTTTTTTGAAATGAATATGCGATTTACGGGGATTACTGGGAACAGAGCGCTTTTAGGGTTTAATGAAGTTGACTTTCTTGTCAAAGATTTTATGGGTGAACCAGCTAGAATCGAAAATTACTCTATAAATAAAGTTGGTGTAAGACAAGTAGCTTGCACAACGATTCCTAAAGAAACTCTTTCAGCTAAAAAAACTTATACCTTATTAGGTGCTGGTGGGTTTGTAGGTCAGCACTTTATAGAAGATCTCTTGGAAAAGAACGATGATTTTGAGCGTATCAATTTAATTTGTCGAGATAGTTCTTACCGGAAGTATAATGAGAGATTTTCCGATAATAGAATTGTGGTTTATAAAAGCAGTGATTCTTTTTTAGAAACAATATATTGTCAAACTGATGTTTTTGTAAACTTTTCAAGTGCTCTTGCATATTGTCCTGATGAAGAAATCTACGAGGCTATTACCTTTCAATATCAACAAAGTCTTAAAATGGCTCGTGCAAACATTCCTGTTATAATAAATGTATCCTCTCAATCCGTATATAGCCAGTCGAGTAATGAAGAAAAAACAGAAATTGCACCAGTAAAGCTCAAAACCGCTTATGCTCATCAGAAGTTCATCTGTGAACAATTTTTTAATTCCTTGGGAACTAATACACCAGTGTCAAAAGTGATTTCCTTAAGATTTACTAGAATTTTGGACGGGAAGGATAATAATAAGATAAATGGATTTTTTGGAAAGGTGCCAGAAGTTTTGCTCAAAGGTGGTAACATAAAAATTGATAACCCATCAAACAATACGAACTTAATAAGTATAAAAGATGTTGTTAGCGCCATTCATTTTGTAATTGAAAACTCTAGTTCGAAGGCTTTTCCTTTGATGATGAATGTTGGGGGTGAAAACATTTCGTTGGGAGCGTATTGTAATAAAGTTATTTCTAGTGTCAAGAAAGATGAAACAAAAGGTGGTTTAGAAATTGTTGAAAACGTTGAGGTTTTAGCAAGTTCTATGGTCAATATTGATAAGTTTAAGTCATACGGTTGGCAGCCCAAATATACCGTAGACAATTTGATTGAAGATTTTGTGGCAAATATAAAACAGTCGCTATATGTATAAAAGGTTCATTAAAAGAGGACTGGATTTTTTGACATCGTCATTAGTTCTACTTTTTTTATCTCCTTTACTTGGCTTAATCGCTTTGTTATTGGCAATTGCCCAAAAAGGAAATGTGTTCTTCATTCAAGAACGGCCAGGTAAAAATGCTAATATTTTTAAAATCATTAAGTTTAAAACCATGACTGATGATATAGATGCTGAAGGCCGGCTTTTACCAGATGAAAAGCGACTGACGAATATTGGTAAATTTGTGCGATCAACCTCTATAGATGAACTGCCTCAGTTGATAAACGTAGTGAAAGGAGATATGGCAATCGTTGGTCCTAGACCATTGCTGGTGAAATACCTTCCGCTTTATAACGACTTTCAGTCAAAAAGGCACGATGTGCGACCAGGAATCACAGGTTGGGCGCAAGTAAATGGAAGAAACGCTATTTCGTGGGAAAAGAAATTTGAACTGGACGTGTGGTACACTCAAAACCTATCCTTCTTATTAGATTTAAAAATAATTCTTTTAACAATTAAAAAAGTATTCTGGAGAGAAGGAATAAGTGCCGCAACTTCTGCTACTATGGAGACTTTTACCGGAAACAAGAAAAATGAAACTACCTAATTTTACAATCGCAGGCTTCGCTAAATGCGGAACCACTTCGCTATACCATTATTTGGAAGAGCATCCAGAAGTGTTTTTACCGAAAAGAAAAGAGTTACACTATTTCACATATGATAAAGTTTTAAGGCATAAAGATAAGGGGCCTAAGGATGCAGAGATGCACAAATTTCATACAAGAACTTTTAACGAGTATAAGGCTCAATATACTACAGTAAAAACTGAAAAAGCAATAGGTGATATCTCACCGACTTATGCGCTCTATGATGATGGATTAGTGTATTTAAAAAACACATTGGGAGCAGATACAAAAATGATTGTGGTGGTTCGAGACCCTATAAAAAGAGCATACTCAAATTATTTACATTTAATTAGAGAAAATAGGGAAACAGAAAGTTTTTATGACGCTTTGCAACTAGAGTCTGAGCGACAAGAAAAAGGATACTCTAATTTTTGGTACTATAAGTTTATTTCGTCTTATTATCAGCATATTAAAAGATTAAAAGGTCAGTTTGAAGATGTCCTAGTTGTTACCTTTGAAGAGTTTATGCAAAACCCAGAAAAGGGCATTAAAGAAATTTATAGCTTTTTGGAAGTTGATGACACCTTTATTCCAGAAAATATTGGAACACGCTTTAATCCTGGAGGGTTGTATAAGAAGAATATCTTAACTTCCTTCATTTTTGAGCGTAGCAAATTAAACAGCTTTGTGAAAAGCATTATACCATTAAATTCAAGGGTTAAGAAAATAGCGCATAGTGTTACAAATAAATTTAAAACAGAAACACCTCCTGTGGATAAAAAAAGTGAGGAATTTTTAGTAGATTACTTTAAAAGCGATGTATTGAAATTAAAAAGTGAGTTTGGTGTAAAAACGGAACATTGGAACAAAGGGTTTCAGTTATAAATAATTGACTTTAAACCCTTATTTTAACAAAAAAATGATGTGGTTTCTAAGCTGGTAAGTGCTTAGGTTGAAAAGCATATTGCTCAAAATCAATTAATTCGTTTGACAAAACAGCAGCGTTTATTAAAGAGAAGCTTCGATGTAATCATCGCCTTTGTGGCTTGTGTGGTTTTCTTGCCATTGATTATTGTCGGTTACTTGCTAGCAATGATAAGTGCTAAGGCTTCTGGAATATATACTTCATATCGAGTTGGTGAAAATGGGAAACTGTTTAAAATTTATAAACTCCGAAGTATGTATGTTGGTACTGAGGACCTCAATACATTAACAACTTCAAATGATCCACGAATTACAAAAATAGGAAGATGGCTTCGGAAATTTAAAATTGATGAACTTCCACAACTTTGGAACGTATTAAAGGGGAATATGAGTCTAGTCGGTCCACGTCCCGATGTAAAAGGATATGCGGATGAACTAAAAGGTGAAGACCGTATCATACTAACGGTTAAACCTGGGATTACAGGTTTAGCTACCATAATGTTTAAAAACGAAGAAGATATGCTTGCCCAACAGGAAGACCCTTATAAATACAATCGCAATGTCATATGGCCTAAAAAAGTTCAACTTAATAAAAAATACGTCAGGAATTATTCTTTCAAATTAGACATATTAATTCTATTACGCACTTTTTTTTCCAAGGTTGAATAATAGCTTTTTTCAACTTATACGTAAAGTTTAAATTATGTTTTGAACTTTAAAAAAAAATAATTTACTGCAACACAAAACTGATGAAGCTTTGATTAATTTGTATGATCGTCATAAATGTAATTAATTTGTAACACTTTCCTTTTATCATGTTGAATTTCAAGAAAGTTTTTAGATTCACGTAAGTTGATTGTGTGTAATTCAACAGGCTTTTGTATTATCTCAGGTGTAAGCTTCCCTTTAAACCGAACTGTTTAAAAGTAGAATAATTATCTTAATTTTAAACAGTATTATGAGACGAAGTAAATTTTCACCACAACAGATTGCAAAGATTTTAAAAGAGTTCGACAATGGAAAGAGTGTCGACCAGATCAGTCGTGAGCATGGGGTCAGCCCCGCCACTTTCTATAAGTGGCGTTCTAGATATGCTGGAATGAACTCCAAGGAGCTCAAGCGCCTCAAGGAGCTAGAGGAAGAGAATCGCAAGCTCAAGCAGATGTATGCCACTCTGGCCCTTGACCACCAGATGGCCAAGGAGATCATCGAAAAAAAGCTTTAAAGCCC